>NZ_JBDGAW010000018.1:0-50843 GCF_040910265.1 Collinsella aerofaciens
GGGGCCGCCTCTCGGCGGCCTTGCGAAAAACAAATCCAAGTTAGACCATTTCAAATGGTTCGATGTCTGCCCGGATGCGACACATCTGGTGTGTCCATCCTCGCAGTATCCGGTTCTCAAGGTGCACGCCCTCGCGGCTCATCCGGTTCGACCGGGCCGCGCGGCAAGGAGATATATTGCCAGACCGGAGGGGCGCCGGGGGCGGGAATCTGGGCGTACACATTTCCTACACATCTTTGAATCCGACTAACGTTTGCCAGCCGTTACCTACCGCTCGCCGAGCATCTCTTTATATAAGGCAGTCTCATGGTTAAAGCGGATACGTCCCCCTAGCTAAAGCACAGCCAGCATCGAGCAACTCATCACGTTCTTCCACCGAGAACCCCTCGGCGTAGACGCGCACCACTGGTTCGGTCCCGCTAGGACGGACCAGCAGCCACGTGTCATCCTCGAATGCCAAACGCAAGCCATCCATATGACTAACGTTTTGCGGCACCTTGCCACAAATCGACTTGGGGTTTACGCCCGGCAGCAGGGTTCGCAACGTTTCGGCATCTTCGGCCTCAAGGCGCAAATCCCGTCGACCGTAACTCGTCTTACCAAAACTGTCCTCGAGTTGGTCGACCAGAACGCCCAAAGGCGCGTCCGTCTTAGCCATAAGCTCACACAGAATCAGACAGGCGAGGATTCCATCGCGCTCGGGCATATGCGCGGCGATGCCGATACCACCGGCTTCTTCACCGCCTATGAGGACGCCGCCCTTCTTCATCTCCGCCGCTATATATTTGAAACCGACTGGTTTGACGGTCACGCGGCAGCCAAGCGCCTCGGCAATGCGACGCACGAGCGTCGAGCATGAAAGATTGACGACGACGCGCCCCTCCAAATTACGAAATTGAACCAAGTCGCCCAAAACGAGCGCCATGATCTGATGCGGATGTATATATCTGCCGCGCTCGTCAACCGCACCGATACGGTCGGCGTCGCCGTCGGTCACCAGACCAGCGCAAGCTCCGTCATCGATAACCGTGCGCTCGCAAGCGTCCACCCAAGGCTCAACGGGGTCGGGGCAGATATCTTCTTGGTCAGACGCCTGCCCGGCGTGAATCTCGTGCACCTCAACGCCAAGCTCGCGCAGCAAGTCGGCTAGATAACCCTGGGCTGCGCCGCCCATGGGATCGACAACCACGCGCAGGTGCGCGGCGCGGATGGCTTCGGCATCGACAAACGATGCCACCGCCTGCATATAGTCAGGAATGATATCCGCGGTGCGATATTGCTCCTCGATCCCCATTGGCTCGGGAGCCATGGTCTCTTCGAGCTCTTCGATGACATCCTGGTTGGCGGTTGAGCCGTCACCCATGCGAATCTTGAGGCACAGATAACCCTGCGGATGATGGGACCCCGTCACCATGAGCGCGCCGCACGCCTCACCGTCATAAGCCGCCGCCCACGTAAGGGCAGGGGTCGGGACAGGTCGCGAAGCGAGCACGGCGTCTAGCCCGTGCGCTGCTAGCACACCCGCCGCAAGCTCAGCGAACTCGCGCGCCAGGGGTCGGGTGTCGAACCCTATATATACCGTTTTGCCCGGATTGGTCTTTTGCCACAATTCGCCGACGGCATCGGCGATACGGGCAACGTTATCGGCAGTGAAGTCCTCATCGACGCGAGCGCGCCAACCGTCAGTTCCAAAATGAATTATCGCGCACACGCGCAGACACCTCACAGTGTTTGGATCATGGTACGCATGAGGTATACCCGCGATACACACTCGGCAACCTGCCGGCACCAGCATTCACCATTTGGGCAAATGCTGCCGAGGACATGCAGGCAATAAAAAAAACCGCCCCGTATGGAGCGGTTTTGCCCTTTATATATCGAGCGCCTCGGCCATCGCTGCCGTAGTGATTGCCGTGGTTCCACAGCAACTGCCCACCATTGCGGCACCGGCATGTCTCCATTCGATGCATGCGCGCGCGAAAGCTTCGGGGTTCTCGTGCCATACGGGGCCATCCTGAGTCTGGACCGGATCGCCCACGTTGGGACGCACCGTGACGGGAGTAGTCGCCGATGCAACCATCCTGGGCACCGCCGCGTTCGCGGCCGCAAGCGAACAGCAATTAACACCAACCGAGTTTGCGCCGTGTTTTTCGGCGTACAAAACGGCTGCCTCGATGTTGAGGCCATCGCCCAACAGGTCGCCTTTGTCATCAACGACAAAACTCACCAGGACAGGCATGCCGTCAGCGGCATCTCGAGCGCCGGCAAGCATGGGCTGCAAATTACGGATAGACGTCACCGTCTCGATCAGCAGACCATCAACACCAGCATTGAGTAAGGCGTGCGCCTGTTCGCGCGCAATGCCTCGGATCTCACGAAACTCGGCAGAGTCCTCGGCAAACCACTCAATACCGATCGGACCCATCGAGCCCAGCAGCAGCTGAGGGTGCGCCTGGCGGGCATCGTCGACGGCCCCGCGATTGACCTCCGCCACGGACGGCGCAATCTGGTCGTGCTTGAGGGCATAGCTCGATGCCTGAAAGGTATTGGTAATGAGCACCTGCGCGCCGGCGGCGACATACAAGCGATGGATACGAGAAACGGTCTGCGGCTCTGCCAGATTCCAAAACGCCGGTGGAATGTCGGCGGCATCGTACTCACTCAACAGAACACTGCCCATGGGGCCCTGCGCCAACAAGGTCTCGCTCGACAAGCGGCGCGTAAGTTCCTCGGCACCAAAGCGGTTGTAATAACTCGTATCCATATATATCCCGCTATTCCTCGACGCTGATTCCCTGCTTTTCGAGATAGGCGAGCCAGCGGCTCATCGTGTCCTCGGATAGCGCATGCTCCATCATGCAGGCCTCGGAATCGGCTCGCTCAAATTCGACACCGAGCTCCTGAACCAAAAACGTGCGGATGAGGCGATGACGGTACCAGATAGCCGTGCCAACCTCGCGGCCGCGATCGGTCAGGATCACCTTGCCGTAGTGCGATTGCTCGACAAGCTCGGATGCCTTGAGCGCCGAAACCGCTTTATTGACCGATGCCTTGGAGACGCCAAGGCGCTGCGCGATGTCGACCGATCGCACGCCGTTGGTTCCCCCTCTTCGCTTTCAATGCGAACCATGCACTCCAAGTAGTCTTCGTTCGCCACCGTCAGATGTAGTTCGCGCGAGCTATTTGTCGTATCCATGATCTTCCGTCCCTTCTGCATTCAATGGCTGATTCTACCCCATCCAAGCGTCGTGGTATGCCGTGGCATACCGTGCTAGAGTTCTTGTTGCACACGACGACCAAGATTGGAGCGGTCTTTATGGAAAACACCACCACGAGCCCCGATGTCCTCGAACGCTTTTTGCGCTACGTCCAGATCAACACGCAGTCCGAGGATGCAAACTGCGACCAGGTACCCTCGAGCGCCGTTCAGTTTGACCTTGCCAACGTGCTGGCTGAAGAGCTGCGCGAGCTTGGTGCGGAAGATGCCCACGTGACCGAGCACGCCTATGTCTGCGCGCATATCCCCGCAAGTGCGGGCGCTGAGGACAAGCCCGCCCTGGGCCTGATCGCCCATCTCGACACCACCGAAGTTGCACCGGGCGCCGGCGTGAAGCCGCACATCGTACACTACGAAGGCGGCGACCTGGTCTGCGGCACGGTTGACGGTAAGCCCGTTGCCATGGGTACCGCCAAGCTTCCCGCCCTGAATGACCTCGCGGGTGAGGACCTGGTCTGCAGCGATGGCACCACGCTGCTGGGCGCGGACGACAAGGCGGGCGTCGCCGAGATCATGTCGCTTGTCGCGCGTATCGCTCAGGACCCTTCTCTGCCCCATCCCGCACTCGGCATTTGCTTCTGCCCTGACGAGGAGATCGGCCACGGAGCCGAGCTGTTGGATATCGATACCTTTGGCTGCAAGTACGCCTACACGGTCGACGGCGGCCCCATCGGCGAACTGGAGTGGGAATGCTTTAACGCCGCCGAGGCGACCGTCTGCTTTGAGGGCCAGTCCATCCACCCGGGCGACGCTAAGGGCCGTATGGTCAACGCAGGCAATCTGTTCTGCGACTTCAACGCGTTGCTCCCCTACGTACAGCGCCCGGAGTATACGGAAGGCTACGAGGGCTTTTATCACCTTGAGGGTGTATCTGCGACCGTCGATCACGCCACAGCGCGCTATATCGTCCGCGACCATGACGCCGCCAAGTTCCAGCAGAAACTCGACCTTATTGATGCCGCTGCCTCGATGCTCAACCAGCGTCTGGGTGAGGAGCGCGTGACGGTCGAGATTAAGCAGCAGTATCGAAATATGGCCGAGATCGTTCGTGACTATCCCGAGCTTATTGATGTTGCCAAGGAAGCCTACCTTGCCTGCGGCGTTGAGCCCCAAGTGCTGCCAATTCGTGGCGGCACCGACGGCGCCCAGCTGTCGTTCCGCGGTCTGCCCTGCCCCAACCTTTCCACCGGCGGCTATTGCTACCACGGCGTCAACGAGTTCGTCCCGGTCAGTTCGCTCGTCAAGATGACCGACGTGCTCCAGGAGCTCGTCGCCCGCTTTGCATAGGGAACTCGAACAATCTAGGTAAGCAAAACCGCCCCGTCCTCAAAACCGAGAACGGGGCGGTTTTTGGTGCAAGGGGAGTAGTCAGCACCGCAGGTTGAGCCAACGTCAGCGAGCGACGTCCAAGGCGAACAAGTTGGCATGAAAAAGGCAGGGCATTGACCTTCTGGTCATGCCCTGCCTTTTGAATGACAAATTGTCGCCTTGGGCGGCGCGCAGCGTCGAGCCGTTACGGCGTTTGGTAAAACGCCGTAACTTAGTAGTTGGCCTCGTAGCCGTTACCGTCGCCGGTGGGCTCTTCGTAGTAGTCCGAATCGCTCGAATCGCCTGAGTCATCGGAATCGTCAGAGCTGACCGATGAAGTTGCGGTACCGTTTGCGTAGTCGTCAGACGTGTTGTTGTTCAGGTCGCCGATCGTAGAACTGGAACCGTCGGAAAGACCCATGGTGTTGGGACCCTTGGGATCCTTGCCGGCATCGACGCGCTCCATCATTTCCTTGAGCTCGTCCTCGTAGACAAAGACGTAGCTCACACCGTCGATCATGGTGCTGTCGTCGGCGTACGAGGGCAGGTTGGCCGAGTAGATACCGTCGACATCCATACCGCGCATGGCGTTGACCGTAGCCACGATATCCTGAACGCTCATATCGGTTACGAGCATATCGGACAGCGAATTAACCAGGCCAAAAATCTTCGTGGCATCGAAGTTATTGAGAATCTGGTTGGCAAGGGCGCCAAGCACCTGACGCTGGTGGCGCATGCGCGTGTAATCGCCGTCGGCATAGGTGTAGCGGCAGCGGGCATAGGTAAGGGCGGTGGCACCGTCCATATGCTGCTGGCCAGCGGTAATCTTAATATCCAGGTGCTCGGGGTCGTCAACATCATCGGTTGCGTTAATGTCGATACCGCCAACCGAATCAATCAGCGCCTGCATACCGTCGAAGCTGACCTCGGCATAGTGGGAAATCTGAACACCGCACAGCTCGTTGACCGCCTCGACCATGGCCTCGGCGCCGCCAACGGTATGGCAGGCGTTGATCTTCATGGTCTCGCCCTTGTACTCGACCTTGGTGTCGCGCGGAACGGAAATGAGCGTCGCCTGCTTTTGCGTGGGGTCGATGCGTGCCAGGATAATCGAGTCGGCACGATACGTATCCTCGCCCGGACGGCCGTCGGTGCCAAGAAGCAGCACGTAGAACGGATCCTTTGCCTCATCGGTGTCAACCAGAACCCGACGCAGATTATCGGTAATGACATTAGAATCGCCGAGCTTGCCCATAATGGTAGCAAACCACAGGCCGGCAGCGGTAGTGGCACTCAGCAGCACACCAAGCACGACAATGAGCGCGACGTGACGAATCGTGTGGCTACGACGACGTTGACGAGCGCGCTCGGAATAGCGAGCCACGTTATCGCGACTGTAGATCTTGGCCTGCGCACCAGTTGAGGGTCTTCGGGCGGTGGTATCCGCGAGGGGCTTTTTATTAAACATAGGCAACCTGTATTAGTAGATGACGGGATCGGGGACGGAAGCATGCTCGACATGCGCGCCGAGCGCCTGCAGCTTTTCGACAAACTGCTCGTAGCCGCGCTTGATGTGATGGATGGCCGAAACCTCGGTCGTCCCGTCGGCGATCAAGCCCGCTACGACGAGGGCCGCTCCGCCACGCAGATCGGGCGAGGTAACCTGTGCACCCGAGAAGCCCTTGACGCCATGAATCATGGCATGATGGCTCTCGATACGAATGTCGGCACCCATGCGCACCAGCTCAGAGGCAAACATAAAGCGATTCTCGAAGATGTTCTCGGTAATAACGGAACTGCCGTCGGCAAGGGCGGAGAGCACCATAATCTGCGCCTGCATGTCCGTCGGGAAGCCGGGGAACGGAAGCGTCTGGATGTCGACCGGCTTGATACGCTCGGCACGGTTTACATGGACGCCATCCTCGACGCGCTCGCAGTCGATACCCATGAGCTCCATCTTCTTGAGCACCATGCCCAAGTGAATGGGGCAAAAGCCCGTGACATCGACACCGCGATCGTCGGCCATCAACGCACCGGCAACGATAAAGGTACCGGCCTCGATGCGGTCGCCCACCACGCGATGGGTAACGGGATGCAGCTCTTCCACGCCCTCGATGGTCACGACGGGCGTACCCGCGCCGACAATCTTGGCGCCCATCTCGTTGAGCATGTTGGCGAGATCGACGATCTCGGGCTCGCGGGCGGCATTGTCGATAACCGTGGTGCCCTGCGCGCGCACGGATGCCATGATGAGGTTCTCGGTCGCACCGACGCTGGCGAACTCGAGCGTGACGGTGGTACCGCGCAGACCTTGGGGCGCATTAGCGTTGATGTAGCCGTGGGCGGTATCGAACTCAACGCCCAGGGCCTCAAGACCAAGAATGTGCATATCGATCTTGCGAGCACCCAGGTTGCAGCCGCCCGGCATGGCGATCTTGGCGCGATGGAAGCGACCCAGCAGGGGTCCCATCACGGCGGTGGAAGCACGCATCTTGGCAACGAGCTCGTAGGGGGCCTCCCAAGAATCGACCTGAGAGGTATCAATCTCGAGCGTGTGCTCGTCAAGGACATCGATTGTGGCGCCCATACCCTTGAGCAGCTTGCCCATCACGTGGACATCGGAAATATCGGGCACGTTCTGCAGCGTCGTCTTGCCCGGCGCCAGAAGCGTTGCCGCCATGAGTTTGAGCGCGGAGTTCTTGGCGCCCGAAACGGGCACAGAGCCTCCGATGGCGTGGCCACCCTCAACGCGGATAATATCCAAGGTCTACCCTTTCAAAAAGCATGCCCGGGATGGCTGGGCCATCCCGGGCATGATGTGTTCGCAAATGGTCGAACGCTAAATCGTTTGACTATTGGGCAAGCTTGAGCTTACACCATGCGATTTCATTATAGAGGTAGGCGCGGCGTGCATCATCCTCCGACAAATTACCCAGCTTCTCTTCAAAACCTTGAATATCAGCTTTAAGCTTGTCGGCATCGACGGTCGCCAAATCGCAAGCGCGCTCGGCGAGAACGGTCACGACATCGTCCGCAACCTGGGCATAGCCGCCGGCCACGGCAAACGTGTGGTCGACAGTGCCCATGGCCTTATCGGAAACGCGAACGTAACCGCGGTCGATCGTGCAGATCTCGCTGGAGTGAGCAGGCAGAACGCCAAACTCGCCATCCGTGGACGGAATCGACACAAACGCAGCGTCGCCCTCATAGGCGCAGCTCACGGGGCACACGATGCGGATACGCATAACCTACTTCTCCCCCATCTTGCGGGCGCGCTCGCGCACGTCCTCAATCGTGGAAGCATAGCGGAAAGCCTGCTCGGGCAGGTCATCGGCCTTGCCGTCGACAATCTCGGCGAAGGAGCGGACGGTATCCTCGACGCGGACGTAGACACCGGGGTTGCCGGTGAACTTCTCGGCGACGTGGAAGGACTGCGAGAGGAACTGCTGGATCTTACGGGCACGGTTGACCGTAAGGCGCTGCTCCTCGGACAGCTCGTCCATACCCAGGATGGCGATGATGTCCTGAAGGTCGGAGTACTCCTGCAGGAGCTCCTGGACCTTGACGGCGACACGGTAGTGCTCCTCGCCAACGATCGAGGGATCGAGAGCGTCGGAGGAAGACGCGAGCGGGTCGATAGCCGGGAACAGACCGAGCGACGAAATGCTACGCGAAAGAACCGTAGTGGCGTCGAGGTGCGTAAACGTCGTTGCAGGCGCCGGGTCCGTCAGGTCGTCTGCGGGGACGTAGACAGCCTGGACGGAGGTAATGGAGCCCGTCTTGGTCGAGGTAATGCGCTCCTGGAGGTCGCCCATCTCGGTTGCCAGCGTGGGCTGGTAACCAACGGCGGACGGCATGCGGCCCAGCAGTGCGGAAACCTCGGAACCCGCCTGGGAGAAGCGGAAGATGTTGTCGATGAACAGCAGAACGTCCTGGCCGCGATCGCGGAAGTACTCAGCGGTGGTAAGGCCGGCCAGACCGATGCGCAGACGCGCTCCGGGCGGCTCGTTCATCTGACCATAGACCAAGCAGGTCTTGTCGATAACGCCAGACTCGCTCATCTCGAGGAACAGGTCGGTGCCCTCGCGGGTACGCTCGCCGACGCCGGTGAACACCGAGGTGCCGCCGTGCTCCTGGGCGAGGTTGTTGATGAGCTCCTGAATCAGAACGGTCTTGCCGACGCCGGCGCCGCCGAACAGGCCCGTCTTGCCGCCACGGATGTAGGGCTCGAGCAGGTCGACGGCCTTGATGCCGGTCTCGAAGATCTCGGTCTTGGTGGTGAGCTCGTCGAAACGGGGCGCTGCATGGTGGATGGGGTAGAACTCCTCCACCTCGGGCATGGGCTTGCCGTCGACGGGCTTGCCCATAACGTTCCAAATTCGGCCGAGCGTCTTGGGGCCAACGGGCATCTTCATGGGCTCACCGGTATCGGTGGCGATGAGGCCGCGCTGCAGGCCGTCGGTCGAGGACATGGCGACCGTGCGGACGACGCCGCCCGGAAGCTGGCTCTCGACCTCGAGGATCGTGCTCAGATGACCGATCGGGGTCTCGGCCTCGACCGTGAGCGCGTTGTAGATCGGGGGCACCGCGCCGTCAAACTTGACGTCGACGACAGGGCCGATGATTCGCACGATGCGACCATCACCGGCAGTCGTCTTCTTGGTGGCTTCCTCGACCGCAAGCTTTACGGTGTTATTAGCCATTACTGTTCCTCCAATGCTGAGGCTCCGCCGACGATCTCGTTGATCTCGGTCGTGATCGAAGCCTGGCGCACGCGACTATACGTGCGGGTAAGGGTCGAGATGATCGCGGTGGCGTTTTCCGTCGCGGAGTGCATGGCCTTGCGGCGTGCACCCTGCTCGGCAGCCGCCGAATCAATCAGGGCCTGGTAGATGACCGTCAGGATATAAGACGGCACAAGCTTGCCGAGAACATGCTCGGGAGAGGGCACGAACTCGAACGTGGACGAGATGCGCTTAGGGGCGTCGGTCTCGTTCTTACGCGGACCGTGGGCCATAGCGATCATCTCGGGGTCGAGCGGCAACAGATGCTCGACGCGAAGCTCCTGATCCACGCGGTTCTTGGCGTGGTGGTAGACAAGCTCGACACGGTCAAGCTCACCGGCACGATACGCATCGCAGATATGAGAGGAGATCATGCGGGCCTGATTGAAATCGGGCTCAGAGGAGTTGCCCTCAAAGTGCATGACGACGTTTTCGCGGTCACGGAAATACGTGGCCGGTTTGCGCCCACACGTGATGATCTCGCACTCGATGCCGTCGTTCGCCCAAGAAGCGGCGAGCTTTTCGGCCGTGCGCTCCACCGTCGTATTGAAACCGCCGGCAAGGCCGCGGTCCGAGGCAATAACGACAATCAGGCCATGCTTGACGCTCTCATGCTTCTGCAGCATGGGATCGGTGCCCGAACAGGAGGCGTCGCCGGCGACCGTCAACATGACGTCGGTCAGCGCCTCCTTATAGGGCTCGGCCTGCTTGGAGCGATCGAGAGCACGACGGATCTTGGCCGTAGAGACCATCTCCATCGTGCGCGTGATCTGCTTGGTCGTGGTAACCGAGGAGATTCGCTTCTTAATGTCGCGAAGGTTGGCCATGGGGCTTAGTTCTCCTCTGATCCAGAAACATCCGAATGGTGCTTGGCCATGAACTGCTGCTTGAAGTCGCCGATGACGCGCAAGAGCTCAGCCTTGGTGTCATCATCGATCTTCTTGGCGCGAACCTTGTCGAGCAGCGAGCCAAAGCCATTGTCCATGTACTCGATGAGCTCGGCACGGAAAGGCAGCACGTCGGCAATCTCCAGGTCATCCAGGAAGCCCTCGTTGCCAGCGAACAGCGTAACGATCTGCTCGCCAACCTCAAACGGCTTGTAGCGCGGCTGCTTAAGGAGCTCGGTCATGCGGGCACCATGGGTCAGCTGCTTCTGAGTAGCCTCGTCAAGGTCGGAGCCAAACTGCGTAAAGCCAGCGAGCTCCTGATAGGAAGCGAGGTCCAGACGGAGGTTGCCGGCGACCTGCTTCATGGCCTTGGTCTGCGCATCGCCACCGACGCGGGACACGGAAATGCCCACGTCGACTGCCGGGCGCTGGCCCTGGAAGAAGAGCTCGGACTGCAGGTAGATCTGACCATCGGTAATGGAAATGACGTTGGTCGGAATGTAGGCCGAGACGTCGCCGTCCTGGGTCTCGATGATCGGCAGAGCTGTCATGGAGCCGTAACCGTTCTTCTTGGACATCTTGACAGCACGCTCGAGCAGACGAGAGTGCAGGTAGAAGATGTCACCAGGATAGGCCTCGCGTCCGGGCGGACGATGCAGCGTCAGCGACATCTGACGGTAGGCCACAGCCTGCTTGGACAGGTCATCGTAGATGACGAGCACGTGACCGCCGGGGTTGGTCTCGCTGGCGGGCTTGCCGTCCTCGCCGTTGTACATGAAGAACTCGCCGATAGCGGCACCGGCCATAGGCGCGATGTACTGCATAGGGGCGGAATCGGCAGCGGTGGCCGAAACGATGATGGTGTAGTCGAGCGCACCGTGCTGAGCGAGGGTCTCGCGGATGTTGGCAACCGTGGAGGCCTTCTGGCCGATGGCGACATAGATGCAGACCATGCCCTTGCCGCGCTGGTTGAGGATAGCGTCGATGGCAATGGCGGTCTTACCGGTCTTACGGTCGCCGATGATGAGCTCTCGCTGACCGCGACCAATAGGCACCATGGAGTCGATGGCCAACAGGCCGGTCTGAACCGGCTCGCACACCGGGGTACGGTCGATGACGCCGGGGGCCTTGAACTCAATGGGACGACGGTGCGTGGCGACGATGTCGCCCAGGCCGTCGATGGGCTGGCCGAGCGGATTGACGACGCGGCCGAGCATGGCGCGGCTCACAGGGATATCCATAATGCGGCCAGTGGTGCGGCACTCGTCGCCTTCCTTGATGGAGTCGACGGCACCAAACAGAACGGCGCCGATCTCGTCACGGTCAAGGTTCTGGGCAAGGCCGAAGACGGTCTCACCGGTATCGGAGCTCTTGAACTCCAGAAGCTCGCCTGCCATGGCGCTCTTGAGGCCGGAGACGCGCGCGATGCCGTCGCCTACCTCGTCGACCGTTGAAACCTCATGCGTATCGACCGTCGCGGAGAGGCTCGTGAGCTGCTCCTGCAGTTTCTTGGCGATATCCTGGGCATTGAGGGTTTCGGACATTAGGCTTCACCTCCGTACGAATTAGCAGAGTTTGCGAGGGTCTCCTGCGCGATGCGCAGCTGCGTCTTGACGGTAATGTCACGACGCTCGCCGCGGGCCTCGAGCACCAGGCCGCCCACGATAGACGGGTCGACCTGCTCGATAAGGAATACTTTGCGGCTGAAGTCCTGCTCGCATTTCTTAGTGATGGTTTGACGCAGCTCGTCGTCGAGCGGGATCGCCGTGGTGACGGTCACGCCCACTACATCCTCGTCTTCCTCGGCAACATACTTAAAGGCAGCTGCCACCTTGGGAAGAAGGTCGAGCTGGTCGCGCTTGGACATGGTGTCGAGCACGGCGATGATCTCGGGGTTGGCAGAAGCCAAGCGCTCGATCATCTCGAGGTCCTCGAACACATGGTTCTCGGCCTTGGCGGCTTCCAGAAGGGAGCGCGCGTAGGTCTCAAGCACTTTGTCCTGATAGCGGCTAGTCGGCATTCAGGCTACCTGCTTCCTGGATGTAGCGCTCGATGAGCTTCTTCTGCTCGGCCTCGTTCTCGAGTGCCTCGCCCACGATCTTGGTGGCGACGGCAACGGACAGGTCGGCGATGGAGTTCGCGGCACCGGCGTAGATGGACTTGCGCTCGTCCTCGACGGTCGTATGGGCCTTGGCGATGATCTCCTCGGCCTCCTTGTGAGCAGCCTCGATGATACGGGCGCGCTCGGACTCGGCGTCCTTACGGGCCTCGAGAACGATGTCGGCAGCCTGACGACGGGCGTCGGTGACGATCGAGTCGGACTCAGCGCGCTTGGCGATAGCCTCCTGCTTGGTCTTCTCGGCCTCGTCGAGGCTCTCCTCGATCTTCTTGCCGCGCTCCTCCATGGTTTTCATGATGCCCGGCAGGGCGACCTTGGCCAGCACGATCCAGATAATCAGGAAGGCGATAAGCGCCGGGATGAACTCCGCCATCTTAGGGATGAGGATGTCCGCACCGGCGGCGCCGTCCTCGGCGAACGCGGAAACCGGCATGAGCAGCGCGGCCGCGGACGCGGAGAGTGCGATCGCGCTCTTCTGGGATGAAAGATTCATACTTGACGCTCCGTGCTATTTAACGATCAGCGCGACAACGAAGCCGATCAGAGCCAGAGCCTCGCCGAAGGCGGAGCCCATGATGAAGACGGTGAACACGCGGCCCTGGACCTCAGGCTGACGGGCCATAGCACCCGTAGCACCCAGAGCAGACAGGCCGATAGCAAGACCAGCGCCGATAACACCGAGACCGTAACCGATAACTCCCACGATTCCTCCTTTGTCGTGCGTGTCTTATTTCACGCAGGATAACCTTTTTATAACTGCCGGGCTCCATGGGTACGGGCACCGGCGGTTTAACGAATTGCCTTACCTTTACGGCGCGAACGGAAGACTACTCCTCCTCCGCGACCTCCTCTGCCTCGGAGACATACACGGCGGTAAGGACCGTGAAGACGTAAGCCTGGATGGCGCCGACCACAAGCTCGATCGCATAGATCAGGATGAGGATGGCAAGCCAGGCCAGCGAAGGCAGGGCGCCGACGGCGTGGGCCGCGGAAACCTGCTGAAGCAGCGGCTGCATGAACATGCTCGCCATGATGGCGAACGAGCCCATGACCACGTGTCCTGCAAACATGTTGCAGAACAGACGGACGGCGAGCGTGATGAGGCGCAGGAAGGTCGAGAAGAGCTCGACGACCCACACGAGCACGTTCATCGGGAAGCTCACGCCCTGCGGGGCGAGGCTCTTGATGTAGCCGATCACGCCGTGAGCCTTGCATCCGTAGTAGATGAAGTACACGAAGGCGAAGATGGCGAGCGCGGCGGTGGAGCCGATTGCGCCGGTGCCGGGCTTCATTCCCGGGATCAGGCCGATCATGTTGTTGATCAGAATGAACAGGAAAAGCGAGCACAGGAACGGGAAGTGCTTCTTCCAGTTCTCACCCACGACGCCCTTGCCGATATCGTTCTCGACGTACTCGATGATGTACTCGAAACCGTTGACGAAGAAGCCCTTGGGAACCAGGGTCTGCTTCTTCTTGAACACGGCCAGGACGATCAGGAGCACGATCGTGGAGACGATCAGCCAAAACGAGTACTGCGTGATGCCGCAGCTCAGATCGCCCACGACAGGGGTGGAGCTGAACTCGCTGACCAGATGATTAATCTCATCAGGCAGCTTTTCAAAAATTTCCACGACTTACCTTTCGACCTCATGAGGATCTCGCAGCGCCTTGGCGACGCGAACCGTGCAGGCGGCCATAAAGGCCACGAAGCCGATCGCCTCGCCCAGGAGGAACATGCGAAATGCCTCTCCGAACAACACAAACACAACCAAGGTAAAGACGAGCAGGGCGATTGCCGAGACCGCCAGACTCACCATACCCTTGAGCATGTCCGCATTCTGTTTATCGTCAAGAACCGGCTTGAGCGTAAAGACAAAGGGAAGGAAGGCAATTGCGCCCGCGATGGCGCCTGCAACGATAGCGAGCAGATCGGCTATCTGAAACACTGGCGTCCTCACTTTCCTTTTTAACGCTTCACAGAACAGTTCCCGCCAAACATTGGTGACTATTGTACGAGCCAATCGCCAAAGTACAACCGAAAAACAAACGGTTAATACGCACCTGTACGTTTTCTTAAGACCTTCTTTATGCCGCAGTTACGGTAATACGTTTTTTCGAACTCTGCAGAGCAAAACGTCCATTAACAGAAGCGCGCGCAGGCGTCTTCTGCTTGCCCGCGCGCACCATTTCTTCGTAATTGCGGCCGTGGCCGACAGGGCTCAGCGACTAGAGCGTGCCGAAGATGCGGTCGCCGGCATCGCCCAGGCCGGGAACGATGTAAGCGGCCTCGTTGAGATGGTCGTCAATGGCGCACGTATAGATATGCACGTCGGGGTCCTTCTCGGTCAGCGACTTGAGGCCCTCGGGCGCAGCGACGATGCACAGCATGCGGATATCTTTGACACCGCGCTCACGCAGGTAGCTGATGGCCATCTCGGCCGAGCCGCCCGTGGCGAGCATGGGGTCGACAACCAGGCAGATGCGCTGGTCGATATCCTTGGGCATCTTGCAGTAGTACTCGTGCGGCTCGTGGGTGACCTCGTCGCGCTCCATGCCGATGTGGCCCACGCGAGCGGAGGGCACCAAGTCGAGAATGCCGTCGACCATGCCAAGGCCCGCACGCAGGATGGGCACGATGGCGAGTTTCTTGCCGGCGAGCCGTTTGAACGTGGCGGTAGTGATGGGGGTCTCGACCTCGACGTCTTCCATAGGCAGGTCGCGCATGGCCTCGTAGCCGTCAAAAAGCGCGAGCTCGCGCACGAGCTGGCGGAACTGGTTGGTGCCGGTGTTTTTGTCGCGCAGGATCGACAGCTTATGCTGGACGAGCGGGTGATCGACAAGCGTCACGCGGGACGCATCGTAGGTGACGGTCATGGGTTGATTGCCCCTTTCGTTGCGGCCGCAAAACGGCCTTGCTGACAAGGCGCGCAGCAATGTTGCCGCCGCACGCCATGCATTAGTTTAGCGGTTTGTTGTATCGAGCAGCCCATCGCAGCCCTACTGTGAGGTGCTGAGCGAGCGCCTGACTGCATCACGCCAGCCCGCAAGGTTTTGCTCGCGGCGCTCGGCGGACATGTGGGGAAGGAAGGTCCTAACGATCTGGGCATTTTGCTCCAGCTCTTCCAGGTCTTCCCAATAGCCGACGGCAAGACCCGCCAAGTACGCGGCACCGATTGCCGTGGTCTCCACCGTCTCGCATTGCAGCACGGGGATATCCAGCAGGTCGGCCTGGAATTGCATGATGAATTCGTTGCGCGAGGCACCGCCATCGACAGACAGGCGCTCAATCGAAAGCCCCACGTCCTGCTCCATGGCGCGCAGCACGTCGTAGCTCTGATATGCCATGGATTCGCAGGCGGCACGTACGATGGTCGCACGGCTCGAGGCGCCGGTCAGACCGCACACGATACCGCGGGCATGCGGGTCCCACCAGGGAGCGCCCAAACCCGCAAAGGCGGGAACGAAGTAGCAGCCCTCGTTGTCGCTAATCGAAGCGGCGAGTTGTGCCGACTCGCTCACGCTCGAGATGATGCCCATGTTGTTGCGAAGCCAGTTCATGGTGGAGCCGGCAGCAAAGATGGAGCCCTCGAGTGCATAGCTGATCTTGCCGTCCGCGGCGATACCGATGGTGGAGACCAGACCATTCTTGGATTCGACAATCTCGTCGCCGGTGTTCATGAGCATAAAGCAGCCCGTGCCATAGGTGTTTTTGGTCTGGCCGGGACGGAAACAGCAGTGGCCGAACAGCGACGCCTGCTGGTCACCCGCCACGCCCATGATGGGTGGCATGTTGGTCATGATGTCGCTCGCGACGCGGCCGTAGTCGCCCGAGCTCCAGCGAACCTCGGGCATCATGGAACGTGGAACGTCAAAAAGTGCCAGCAGGTCGTCGTCCCAATCGAGCGTATGGATATTAAAGAGTGCCGTGCGGCTGGCATTGGTGTAGTCGGTGGCAAAGACCTGGCCGCCGGTGAGGTTGTAGATGAGCCAGGTGTCGATGGTGCCAAACATGAGGTCGCCCGCCGCCGCGCTCTCGCGTGCGCCGTCAACGTTGTCGAGAATCCACTGCACCTTGGAGGCCGAGAAATACGGGTCGAGCGTGAGTCCCGTGCGGGAGCGCACCAGCTCCTCGTAACCCTGTTCAACCAACGCGTCGATTGCCGGCGCGGTACGGCGGCACTGCCATACGATGGCGTTATAGATCGGCTGACCGCTCACGCGGTCCCAGACCACCGTGGTCTCGCGCTGGTTGGAGATGCCGATGGCGGCAATGCGGTCGGAGTGGATACCGCTCTTAAACTGGACTTCCATCATGACGGCGATCTGGCTGGCAAGGACCGCCATGGGGTCTTGCTCTACCCAACCGGGACGCGGGAAGCTGGTTTTGACGCTACGACGTGCCTGCGCGACGATGCAGCCGTACTCGTCGACGATGGTCGCAAGTACCGAGGTGGTGCCGCAGTCGAGCGCCATGATGTAGGAACCGCCAAAGTTAAACGAGGCATCTTCCATGCCCAGGCTGCCCAGATTCAACGACATCGCTTACACCTTTCTATTGCATCGGGTCGGACAGGACCCGTTCGATCTCTGATGCGGGAAGTGCGCCTTGGCGCAGGATCTGGAGCCCGCCGTGCTGAAACGACACGATGGTCGAGGCGTCGCGACACGGGGTCTCACCGGCGTCGACGGCAACATCAACCCCCTCCAGGATGCGACCCTCGACGGCGGCAAAGCTTGCCGGCGAGGGCGCGCCGTGCGTGTTGGCGCTCGTGCAGGCAAGGGGACTGCCGCAGGCGCGGATGAGCGCCTGCACCACAGGCGAGGCCGACGCGCGAAGAGCCACCGTGTCATCGGCGGCGCGCATAAAGGTCGGCACGCAGGGGGCTGCCTTAATCACGATAGTCAGGGCTCCCGGCCAGCATCGTCGCGCGAGTACGCGGGCCTCGTTAGGGATATCCACGCCATAGCGGTCGAGTGCTTCGACGCCATCGACCAGCCAAGCGACGGTTTGCGTGAGTTCACGTTGCTTGAGAGTGAAGATACGGCGATAGCCGGTGCCGAGCGCAGGAACTGCGGCGCCATTGACGGCAGCCTGCGGATCGCGCGGCCACGATGGGAATTCGCTTGTATCTTGGGGCACGGCGTCCGAGAAGGCGTTGACTGCCACGGCGACACCGTAGACGGTCTCGGTCGGGATCAAAGCCAGGCCGCCGCGGCCGAGCACCTCGGCCGTGCGCTCGACGGCAAGCCGATGCGGCTCGCGCGTTCCCTCGTATACCCGATAGACCGTCTGCATGTGTATGCCAGCCCCTTACGCTCTGGTGCAAGTTTGTTTACTGTGGGGCATTCTCGCACGAAACGTTCAACCTATTTGCCCAGAGCGCATGTTGGTTTGGTGAGCGGCTCTAGTAGTCGGTGAAAGTGAGGGGGTTATTGGACTGCGACGAACTTCTTTGGCCTGCCGGCGTGGCGTTCTTGGGCGGCGTAGCGCTCGATGCTGTCTATCGTTATCATCCGACGGCCGTCGACGAGTTCAACATCGAGCTTTCCGGCTTTGACCAGCGCGGTAATCCGCGGAGCGGAGACTTTGAGGTCCAGCGCTGCGTCTTTAAATGTTCGGCACGCCGCTTCCCGAGCGTCCTCGTGGTCGATTTCGACTGAAAGGGCCACGACCTCGGCCGAGCGTTCGTACCCCGCCGGAGTCAAACCGTTGTTGAGGTCGTCGGCCAAAAACGCCATCAGTGCCTCGGTGGCATGGGCAATCGCGTCTTCGCGCGTATCGCCATCGGCAAAGGCGCCGGGAATCTGCGGGAAGCTGGCGCAGTAACCGTCGTTTTCTTTTATGAGAACGCAGTCATAGGTAAATCGCTGCCTCATTTTGCCTCCAACTACCGTCCAGCTTGGCGACGAATACTTGCCCACGTGCCCTTCTTTGGTCGATCACCACCAGAGCCGTTCACGGTGACAACACGATCGCTAGAAACATACTTAGCATGACTACCGACTTGCGCGACCTTCACGAATCCATCGTGCTTGAGTAGGGCAATGATTTCCCGAAAGGTAAGAGGTTGCATGGACCGACCTCTTTCAGCCGTCCTAATTATAAACTAATTTATAATTTTTGTTAACCAGTTAATAAATATTACTGGCGCTGCTTGGGCTCGGTGACGATGGCTCGGACGATGCGGGGGCGATCGGTAAGGTCATGGACGATACGCACGTCCGAAAGGCCTGCCTGGCGACAGAGCTCGGCCGCGGCATCGAGGGTACCCTCGTAGAGCTCGCAGGCAAACAGGCCGCCGGTGCGCAGCATGTAAGGCGCCGCGTTGAGCAGGCGGCGGAAGATATCGAGGCCGTCGGCGCCGCCCTCGAGCGCCAGGTCGGGCTCAAAGTCCTTGACCTCGTGCGGCAGCGAGCGCATGACGTCGGTCGGGATGTAAGGTGGGTTGGAGACGAGCACATCAAAGGTGCCCCACTCTTCGCGGGGAATGGAGCTCACCAGGTTGGTGAGGCTAAAGGCAACCTCATCTGCCGTGAGGCCGAGGGTGTCGCGGTTTTTGGTGGCCAGATCGATGGCGCGCGACTCGATATCGGTGGCGGTGCAGGTAACGTGGCCGCGGCGCTCCCAGGCAAGGGAGAGCGAAATGCAGCCCGTGCCGCAGCCGACCTCGAGAACGCGGGCAGTGCAGGGCTCGGCTGGGGCAGGCGCAGCGGTATCCTGAGCTAAAGCCGTCTCCTGGTCGGCACCCTCGATGGCGACGCCGTATTCGTCGAGCTCGGACTCGGCGGCTTCCGCGGCTTCGGCTTCTGCTGCCTGCGCGGCGGCTTCCTCGGCCTCGCGATCGGCCAGTTCCTCGGCATAGGCACGGCTGCCCAGTACGTCGCCGCCTAGCGCCGCCTCATCGGCAGCCGTCAGATTAGCGGCACGGCGCTCGGCAGTCGCCCGTTCGTCTGCCAGCGCGGCCTCGGCCTTGCGTGCCTCCTCGACCTCATCGTTCCAAGGCAGCTCAACACGCTGACGGGCAGCAGCCTCGGGGCTCAGCACCTCGGTATCCAGATAATTGAGGACTTCTTCGACGAGCATCTCGGTCTCGGGGCGCGGGATGAGCACGCCGGGGGCGCACGCGACGTCGATCATGCGAAACTGCGTGCTGCCGGTGATGTACTGCAGCGGCTCGCCTTTGGCGCGACGAACGACGGCCGCGTGCATGGTCTCGAGCTGGGCCGCATCGAGCGTCTCGTCCATGCGCATATATAAGTCGATGCGCGCCAGACCCGTAGCTGCGCACAGCAGCCACTCGGCAGAAAGACGGGGGTGCTCCTCGCCGCGCTCGGCTAGGTACTCCTTGGTCCACTCGAGACAACGCTTGATGGTCCAGATCTCGTTTGCCATGGGGCCCTCCCCTCTTAAGCGCCGGGCGGCGCGCTAATGTCGGAGCAGATTGTAAGCGAGGCCAGCGCTTGGCAAGGGACGATTGAAGGCGATTATCGAGAATCAGCCCAGAATTTTGCACCGGGCTCGCTCAAAGTGTTCATTCGCCGACGTCTAGATTTGCATTCGTCAAGCTTTTGGCAAGGTTGCCCCAAAACTGACCAATATCTAACCAAGAACTTGCCAAATCACTTGACGCGCGACCCATCAAAAATCGCCCCGCGACTTCTTGGACAATTTTTCGAGCAATATTTTCGATAGCAGATATATGCCGTCAATTACCTTAAGCAGGTAAGCAGCTCAAATGACATCACAGCCGACTGAATAAAATATCAAGGCAATGTCACCAATGACTCCCTACGGATCATTTGACAACCAAGGAAACGCCAATGTTTTGGCAATGTCAGCGAGCGACGTCCAGAGCGAACAAGTTGGCATGAAAAAGGCAAGGCATAGACCTTCTGGTCATGCCTTGCCTTTTGAATGACAAATTGTCGCTCTGGACGGCACGCAGCGTCGGCTGGTCCGCCGTTCGGTAGAACGGCGGAACTTAGACTGCCTGTGCTAGCTTCTCGGCTCGCTCGGCGGCGGCGAGCGCCTCGATGACGGTGCCGAGCTGGTCGCCCAGAAGGACGCCGTTATAGGTGGAGTTGAAACCGATGCGGTGGTCGGTCACGCGGTCCTGAGGCTGGTTGTAGGTGCGGATCTTCTCAGAGCGGTTACCGTGGCCGATCTGGCTCTGGCGCTCGGCACCAAGCTCGGCCTGCTGTTTCTCGAGCTCCATCTCATACAGACGGGCGCGCAGCATCTGCATGCAGACCTCGCGGTTCTGGATCTGGGAACGCTGCTCCTGCGACTGCACCACGGTGTTGGTGGGCAGATGGGTGATGCGCACGGCGGAGTAGGTGGTGTTAACGCACTGACCGCCAGGACCGGAGGCGCAGTAGGTGTCGATGCGCAGGTCGGACTGGTTGATCTGGACGTCGATCTCCTCGGCCTCGGGAAGCACGGCGACGGTGGCCGTAGAGGTCTGGATGCGGCCCTGGGACTCGGTCTTGGGAACGCGCTGGACGCGGTGCACGCCCGACTCGTACTTCATGACGGAGTAGACGCGATCGCCCTCGACCTTGAACTCGATGGACTTAAAGCCGCCGGCCTCGCTGGGGCTGGAATCGAGCACGGTGGTCTTCCAGCCGCGCGACTCGCAGAAGCGCTGGTACATCTTGTAGAGGTCGCCGGCAAAGATGGCCGCCTCGTCGCCACCGGCGGCGGAGCGGATCTCGACGATGGTGTTCTTGTCGTCGTTGGGATCGCTCGGGATGAGCATGTACTTGATGTCTTCCTCGAGCTGGGGAAGCTTCTCCTCGTTCTCGGAGATGTCCATCTGGAGCATCTCCTTCTCGTCCGCATCGGTGGTGTCGCGGAGCATCTCCTTGGCGGCCTCGATGTCATCGAGCGCGCCGATGTACTCGCGCGAGGCGGCGATGAGGTCGGACTGGTGCGCGTACTCCTTGTTGAGGCGCGTGAACTCCTTGATGTCGGAGGCGACGGCCGGGTCGGAGAGCTTCTTCTCGAGCTCCTCGTAGGCCTTGATGATCTTTTCGAGCTTGTCGCGCATGGCGGAACTCCTTTATATGCGTGAAGGTGAAAATCGGCAGAGTTGATGGGGCGCGCGGCGCCACTGCGGGGGTAAGCCCGGCTAGAACATGTCGATCTTCAGATACATGCGCATCCCTTCGCGTATGGGGTACATAGTTGCGGTCTAACCCATACATGATAGCGTGCGCAGGCAAACCTGCATATAACCCGCACGGAATGATTGGTGCAAACTAGCCTGACCCCATTGCACCAAAGGCTTGCTTTTTGGCTATAACGTCTGGAGTAGGGCGACGAGGAAGCGGATGCCCTGGAGGTAGGCTCGGCGGGTGATGCGCTCGTTGGTGCCGTGGACACCGCGGTCGCACTCGTCATCGTCCACCACAAAAGCCGAGAAACGAATGCACTCAGGGCAAATGCGCTGGTAGTTAGCAGCGTCGGTGGCGCCGATCACGGTCGAGGGCACGATTGCCAACGGCTCGGATGATCCGTTTTCCTCCGTCGGCTTGGGATCACGGAAATAGCGGGCGGCGATGGCGCGGACGGCCTCGAACCCCGGACCGCCCACGCGCGGGGACGGCGAGGGTTCGGAGCTACCGGGGCCGAGCTCCACTTCGACACGGCCGGCGAGCCCCGCCGCGGCAACAGCCTCGCGACAGCGCGCCACGACGTCGGCCACGCTCGTGCCCTCGAGCATGCGGAAGTTGATGTTGGCCCACATGTCCTGCGGCATTACGTTGGCTCCGGTGCTGCCGCCCTCGATCTGGGTCGGCGCGCAGGTGGTCGTTACGAGCGGATAGAGCTTTTTGCTAGCGAGGCAATCGCGTACGATGGCGTCCTTGTTGGAGGCGATCTCGTCGACCGTGTAGAGCCCCAGCTCGCCAAGCTGTGCGGCAAGCAGGTCGGTCACGCGCGTCGGCCACTCGATATCGCAGATCGACGCGATGGCGCGGCTGAGCACCTCGAGAGACGTGCCGCCGTAGGGATTGGACGAGTGCCCACCTTCGCTCTTCGTCTTGAGCACAACGTCGGCATAGCCCTTCTCGGCCAGGTCTGCGTGCATGAGCCAGCCCTCGCCCGCAGCATATTCGGCAGCCGGAACGATGCGGTAGTCGCCCTCGTCGATCAGGTACTCAAGCTCAATACCGCGCTCCTCGAGCACGCGGCCGATGGCACCCGCGCCGTACTGTGTGGTCTCCTCGTCCTGGCCAAAGGCCAGCAGCAGGGTGCGCTTATGCTCCCAACCGTGCGCCAGTGCATACTCCACCGCCTCGAGAATGCCCGCGACCTGGTCTTTCATGTCGATGGCGCCGCGACCCCAAATGTAGGTGTCGTCCACGTGCCCGCTAAAGGGAGCGTGTGTCCAGTCCTCCTCGGTGCCCGGCACCACGGGGACCACGTCCATGTGGCCCATGAGCATGACGGGATTGAGCGCGGGGTCGGAGCCGGCAAGCGTCACCAACAGCGAATGGTCGATAAGCTCAACCTCGCCCGCCGCGAACACGCGCGGCCAGGCCTGCTGCATATAGGCACGCAAATCGGAAAACGGCTGCCAGTCCACCGCCTCGGCATCCATGCTCGAAATCGTCGGAAACGACAGGACGCGGCCCAAGCGCTCGCACGCACCAGCCTCATCCAAATCGGCAAAATCGTCCTCATGCGCAAAAAAGCGCCAAACCTCGGCCATGACATCCTTTCGATTGTGACAACGAGGGCCGCCCCACCGGAGCGGCCCTGTCGTTCACGTGTTTGCGGTCGGTTACTTGTCCTCGAGATAGCGAGAGAGGAACTCGCGGGTGCGCTGGTGTTTGGGGTTGCCGAAGAGTTCGGCCGGTGCCGCGTCCTCGAGCACCACGCCCTTGTCCATAAAGACCACGCGGTCGGACACGGTGCGGGCAAAGGCCATCTCGTGCGTGACGACAACCATGGTCATACCGTCGGCGGCGAGCTTGCGCATGACCTCGAGCACCTCGCCCACGATCTCGGGGTCGAGCGCCGAGGTCGGCTCGTCAAACAGCATGATCTGCGGATTCATGCACAGGGCACGAGCGATGGCCACACGCTGCTTTTGACCACCGGACAGGCGACCCACGGCGGCGTGCGCGAACTTTTCGAGTCCCACGCTCGCCAGATGCTCCATCGCGACCTTCTCGGCCTCGGCCTTGCTCATCTTTTTGAGCGTGACGGGCGCGAGCGTGCAGTTGTCGAGCACGTCCATATTGTTGAACAGGTTGAAGCCCTGGAACACCATGCCGATGTCCTCGCGCAGCTTATTGATATTGCAGCGCTCGGCCGTAAGGTCCTGGCCGTGGAACCAGATGTGGCCCGCGTCCGGGGTCTCGAGCAGGTTGAGGCAGCGCAGGAAGGTCGACTTGCCCGAGCCCGAGGCGCCGATAATGGTGACGACCTCGCCGGGATTGACGGACAAGTCGATACCCTTGAGTACCTCGAGTGAGCCAAAGCTCTTGCGCAGGCCCTCGACGCAGATAAGCGGCTCTTGGTTTTGCACGGCTGCCGCAGTGCCGGTAATGGCGGTATCTGCCATGATGATTCTCCTCGTCTTAAGCCTAGTTAGAGCTGGGCAGCGTGGCAGGAGCCTCGGCGCCGAGCTTTTTGCCAAAGGCTTCGAGCAGGCGGCTCGCCACGAGCGTCAGGATCAGGTAGACCACGAGCGCCACGCAGTAGACCTCCATCTGGCGGTAGTACACGCCGGCGACCGTGGTAGTAGCGTACATGAGGTCGAACACGCCGATGACCGAGAGCACCGACGAATCCTTGATGTTGATGATGAGCTCGTTGGTGAGCGCCGGAATCGCGTTTTTAATGCCCTGAGGGAACACGACCTTGCGCATAGCCTGCCACTGCGACAGACCCAGCGAGCGCGCTGCCTCGGCCTGGCCGGGGTCGATGGACTCGATGCCGCCGCGCAGGACCTCCATCATGTAGGCGGTGGAGTTGAGCGAGATGGTGACGAGGCCGGCGGTGAAGGTACTCCAAATCTGGTTGGCCTGGGCAGTCTCGAAGCCCATGCCGCGCAAAACGGTGAAGCCCGCGTAATAGATGAGCAGGCCCTGGACCATCATGGGCGTGCCGCGCACGATGGTGGAGTAGACGGTCGCAAAGCCGCGGCCGATGCTCTTAAAGAAACGCACCAGGTCGTTATCCACGCGGTCGAACGTCTGAATGCGCAAAAACACAAAGAGCAGCGCCAGGAAGAATGCGATGACGGTGCCGAAGGTGGCAAGCGCGATGGTGATCTCGATGCCACGGATGAAGAAGTCGCCGCTCTTGTAGGTCATGTAGACCAGGCTCGACAAAAAGTCGCTGGGGTTGGAGTCCGAGACAATGCTCACCTGCACCAGATCGATAAACGACATGACGCAACGGTCGATAAAGAAGATCGCCGCGATGGCGACCACGACATAGCTGCCCAAGCGCGCGCCGCGACGGAAGCGCTCGGAAGCAAACGGCGACTTTTCGCGATAGTCGCTCCAATGCATGAGCTTGGTGACGAGCGCCGCCGCCGACACGACGAGCCAGGCCCAAAGGATTACCCAGAGGCAGTCTTGGAACACGCCCGTGGGCGCCAAGAAGCTCAGCGGCGTGGGGTTGCGCTGGCTAAACGCCAGGCCGAGCGCCGCGATAACGCTCGTGCCCAGGTATACATAACGGTGGTCTGCCTTGATAAAGGAGGCCAGGCGATTGATGGTTTTCATGCTGCCTCCCTATGCCGGCTGACGGTCGAGGCACGCGTCCCACATTTGGTCGCGCTCCTCTTGGCTAATGCCCTTGAGTGTCTTGTCGATGAGTTTAAGCAGCTTGTCCGAGCCCTTGCGGCAGCCGACGTTTGCCGTGACCTCCTGCTTGAAACCCTCGCCCTCGGCAAATTGAATCGGCACGATACCCGGGTTTTGCGCCATATAGCCCTTCTCGTTCTCAGTGTTGTAGGTCACGGCGTCGCACGTGCCCTGCAGCAGATTCGAAAACACCGTGGGGACCGAATCGACCGGGTTTTTGTGCACAACGCCCGGGATCTCGTCAATGACAGTGTCGAGCATGGTGTCCTTTTGACCGAGCACCGTGGCACCGCTAAAGTCGCTGAGCTTGGTGGCGTTTTGGTAGGGCGAGCCCTCTTTTACGAACAGGCCAAAGTAACCAATGAAGTACGGGTCGGAAAAGCCGACGGACTCCTCGCGCTCGGGCGTGGCGCTCATGCCGGCGATGATGAGGTCGATCTGGCCGTTGTTGAGCGAATCGATAAGGCCCGAGAAGCTCTGCTTGACGGCAACGGGCTCGCCGCCGAGGGCCTTGCAGACGATCTTGGCGATCTGCACGTCGTAGCCATCGGCATAGGCGCCCTGCACGTTGTCGATGGGGATCGTGAACTCGCTGGCCTCAGAAACCTGCCAGTTGTACGGGGCGTAGGCCGCCTCCATGCCGATGCGGATCTTGTCCTTGCCGATAACGGAATCGGACAGGTCGTCGCGACCGCCGCCCGTCGTGGGCTGGACCACCTTGAGCGTGGACGGGCGCTGGCAGCCGGCGAGCGCGCCGGCGACAACGGTAGCGCTCGCAGCAAGCGCACTGCCTAAGAAGATACGACGGCTGCACACCGGCTGGGTATGCGCGTCGCGTTGATGGGGAGAATGCATAATCTGCCTTCCCTGTTGAATTGTATGCTGACGACTTAACAGGATATACGCCAGCGACCAGTAGCGCAGCACAAGCTCGAAAAATTAATAGACACGCGGTAGTCATTGGGAACGTCGATGTTTTGGCAATGCCAGCGAGCGCCGTCCAGAGCGAACAAGTTGGCATGAAAAAGGCAAGGCATAGACCTTCTGGTCATGCCTTGCCTTTTGAATGACAAATTGTCGCTCTGGGTGGCGCGCAGCGTCGACCGACCCGCCGTTCATCAGAACGGCGGAACCTAAGGGCGCAGCGTCGACCGGTCCGTCGTTCGTTAGAACGGCGGAACCTCTAGAGCAGGGTGACGCTAAAGGAACGGATGTCGGTAGCGCCCGGTGCCAACGTGATGGTGTTGACCTTGTGCTCAAAGACATCGTCCTCGGTGTCCATGGTGGTGTGGCCGGTCCAGGGCTCGAGCGCCACAAACGGAGCGTCGTTGGCGGCAGACCACACGCCGATGTACTTAAAGCCCTCAAAGTCGATCTTGACGCCGTGGCCCGACTTGCGGCCGCGCAGCGTGAGCGTGGAGCCCGGAGTATCGGTGAACATGATGGCATCGTTATCGAAGCTGCGGTGCGTGATGGGCAGCACGTCCGAGTTATCGGGAGCCTTGTAGCTACCCTCGAACGTCATGAGACCGTCGGGCGTGATGATGGGAGCCTCGTTCGTCCAGGCCTCGGTAAACGCCAGCTCGTAATCCTCGAATACCTCGTCCTCGGCACCGGGGGCGGGCACGTTAAATGCGGGGTGGCCGCCCACCGAGAACGGCAGGTCCACGTCGCCGGTGTTCGTAACGGCAAAGGTCTGGGTAAGCGTGGCGTCGCCGGTCAGGGCATAGGTCATGTTGAGCTTAAAGTGAAACGGAAAGGCCTTGAGCGACTCGGGCGTATCGGTGATCTCGTACGTTACCGAGGAGCCGTCCTCCGAAACCTCGACCAGCTTGTGCTCGACGATGCGCGCGAGTCCGTGGCGCGGCATCTCGCAGGTGCCGGCCGCAGACGTTGCCGTGTTGTTGCGCAGCGAGCCCACAATGGGGAACAGGATGGGCGCATGCTTGCCCCAAAAGGTGGGATCGCCCTGCCACAGATACTCGTTGCCGTTGAGGGCAAGGCTCGTGAGCTGGGCACCCATGGAATCGATGGCCGCGGTGAGGCCGCCGCGCTTGATGGTAGTGACGGTGGACATACTACTTCCTCCAATAGTAAACAACGGTGTCGAGGGCTATTGTCCCACTCTTGGCGGCGGGGTTGAGCGACAGGTGCAGTTATTGAGCAATAGCGTAAAGGTCAAACCCGCCCTGCGGCGTGCTATCGACCGTATCGGGCGCCTGTGAATTAAAACTCACCGGAACCATGCGCTTTGAGGCACGGTAACGCGTGCCGTCGGTGGCGACGGGCGGCTCATCGACCGTGAGCTCGTAGTCGCCGGGCTTGAGCTCGATGCCGTCACCTTCGGAATTGACGTATTGGTACTCGTCGATCGCTTGCCCCTTGAGCGTGCGACCCACGATATGGACGAGCATCTGGCTGTCGCCGCGCGCGGTGTCCCACGTCGCGCCGTCCTTGACCTCGACCGATACATGCACCGAGCGCGTGCGGCTGAGCGATTGTTCGACGGACATCTCGACCTTGGCGGCGTCTTTTCGTTGTTGTTCAACATGGCTCCAGACGTTTCCAATTACCGAGCATGCGATAACGCCGGCCATGAAGGCGATGAGGATGGGGCCGAGCGGAGAGCGACGGCCCGCGTCCTCCTCGCGAGCCAGGTCGGGGCGACGTGTGGGCGCGGGTGCTTGGGCACCCTGCGAGGGCACGTCGAGAATGCTGAAGGATGCCGTACTGCCGGGGTCGATGTTATGGCGCGGCTGCGGGATCTTGGCCGGCGAGATGGACATGTCCGCCGGCTCACCGAGTGTGGCCGTGGCATCGGCCTTAGCTTCATCGGCCTCGGCTTGGGCCCAGGCCTGCTCAAAGGTCAGGGGCTCGGCGGCATCGGAGGCGGCGTCAGGCTCGACAGCAGCATCGTTGCCGGCCTCGTCCTCGTCGCTCGACACGTCACGCGGCGCGGGCTCGTCCCACTCCTCGTCCGGAGCCTCGCCCTCGCTATACCACCATTCAAAGTTATCGATATCCATACGGGGCGCCCCTTAAGCCTCGCAAATAAACACTTGCCAGCCTTATACCCCCAGATGGCACGGGAGCTCGCCGGCACAGACAGGAAAAGCGTCACAACATTCGACGCTTTTCCTCGTTTTCGAGATTTTCATCAAATGTTGTGACGGTTTGGGCAGCAGCCACACCACGAATGTGACAAAGGGACTGTCCCTTTGTCACATCTGGAGGGTAACAGGGATTTGGATGCAGCAAAAGTCCTCTTGGTGGGACTCGTCGTAGCTCGTGGTATCGAGGTAGCAAAAGTCGAAAGCGTTGCCAACGGGCTGGAGCGCGTGCTCGTCCATGCAGGCAACGATGGCGCGGATGCCCTCGGGCTCGTACGGCATACCCCAGCGGCTCATGCACAGGTATGTGCCCTCGGGCAGCACTTCGATGCCGATCTCTGCCAGCTCGGCGGGATCGCTCGGCAGCAGTTCCTCGGCACCGCGCGGCAGCACGGCAAAGGAGCCCGCGCCGGCGATAGGGTCGTCGGAATGCAGCGCCTCACGACGCAGCATGGCACCCCAGCCGCGCATAGGGCGCGTGCCCGTCAACGCACGCATGCGCAGGATGGCCCGCATGAGCGTGGGGTGAAGCATCGAGCGGCCGCGCTCGATATCGCCTGGAAACTCCTCAAAGACCACGTAGCGACGCTCAAACTGCTTGAGCTCCGGCCTGCCCTCGCGCTCGCGCCAGTAAACCGCCTCGTCGTAAAAGCTCAGGCGCTCCTGCACGCTCGCGCGCTCAGCTTTGAGGCCGGCGATCTGTTCATCGAGCGCTTGCACCCGCGAGCGCAGGTGATCGGTCATCTCGCCAATGTCGAACGTCGAGGTCAGGCGGTCAATCTCGTCGAGTTCGAGCCCTAGGTCGCGCAGCATGCAGATCAGACGCATGAGCGGGATCTGCGTGGGCGAATAGAAACGGTAGCCCTTTTCGTTCACCACGGCGGGCTTAAACAGACCGATCTTGTCGTAGTAAATGAGCGTTTGGCGCGAAACATTGAACAAGCTCGCCATCTCGCTAATCGCATACATGCCCGTCTGCATAGATCCTCCCGACACATCCTTTGACGCGAAAAGCCCGCCGCCCACAGGGGCAGCGGGCTCAAACACTCCTCGTATCCTACCCTAAAGACGCCTATGACCAGCGCTTATAGTTTGCACATGACACGCCGACGGCCTCGAGCGCCTTGGCGGCGATGTGATGCACCGCGTCATCGAGCGTGGCGGGGCCGTTGTAAAACGTGAGCATGGGCGGCATGAGCATGACGCCCGGTACGCGCGCCAGGCGCGCCATGTTGTCGACATGAATGGCGCTGAAGGGCGTCTCGCGCACCATGAGCACCAGGCGGCGCTGCTCTTTCATCTGCACGTCGGCCGCACGCAGCAACAGATTGTCGCTGTAGCCGCTCGCGATGCCGGCGAGCGTCTTCATGGAGCACGGGGCCACGATCATGCCGTCGACCGGATAGGTGCCGCTTGCGATGGCGGCGCCGATGTTCTTGTTGTCGTAGACCACATCGGCATGCGTGGCAAACTCGTCGAGCGTCATGCCGAGCTCCTGCTCGATGGTGATCTCTCCCCCGCGCGTGACGACAAGCGCCGACTCGGCACCGGCCTGACGCAGGCATTTGAGGCACTCAAGGCCCAGCGCGGCACCGCTGGCGCCAGACACGCCAACGACAATGCGACGGGGACGGACAGAAGACTCAGGCATGACGGCTCCTTAACTACTTGGTAGGGCTACTTACTAGAAAGCAATCTCCTTGGCCCACTTGTCTGTGTCGATCTCCATGAACTGCGAGCGAATGAAGTTCTTCTTGAGGTCGAACGGGACCGTGCAGTCGAAGATGGCCTTGCAGGCGATGCCGTGCTCGCGGATCGTGGGGTCGAACGCGGGGTCGTTGGACGGATCGAGCACGTGGCAGTGGCAACCGGGGATGGTGATGAGGTCCACGTCGGCCTGGAAGCGCGTGGTCATGGCCCACATCACGTCGCTCATATCAAAGATGTCGACATCCTCGTCAACCAAGATCACATGCTTGAGCTCGGAGAATGCCGAGAAGGCGAGCATGGCGGCGTTGCGCTGACGGCCCTCGTCATTTTTGCTCGACTTCTTAAACTGCATGATGGCAACGAACTTGCCGCCGCCGCAGGGTGCAGCGTGGACGTTGAGCAGGCGGCCCGGGATAGCAGTCTCGACCATCTTGTAGATGGAAGCCTCGGTGGGGATACCGGCCATGGACACGTGCTCGTGCGAAGGACCGATGCAGCTCTCCATAATGGGGTTGACGCGCGTGGTAACGGCGGTGATCTTGATCACCGGGCAGACCTTGGCGCCACCGGTGTAACCGGGGAACTCGGGCATGGCGTAGCCGTGGCCGTTGACGTCCTCGTTGATGGTCTCGTCGTGCATGAGGTAGCCCTCGAGCACGTACTCGGCATTGGCAATGCACTTCTGCGGAACGGTGACGCAGTCGGCAAGCTCGACGGCGTGGCCGCGCAGGGCACCGGCGATCTGCAGCTCGTTGAAGCCGAGCGGCGTGGTGGGAGCCTCGAAGCCGCAGCACATGTACACGGCGGGGTCCAAACCGATGGAGATGGAGATGGGCATGTCTTCGCCGCGCTGGCAGTACTCGTCAAAGAACGCGCCCAGGTGACGGCTGCCGGGGGTAATCCACATGGCAAGCTTATCCTTGTCGACGCAGGAGAAGCGGTGGATGGTCACGTCGGACTGGGAGCCGTCGGGGCTCGTGCCGTAGGCGAGGCCCATGGTGATGTAGGGGCCGCCGTCGACGGGCGTGTTGGTAGGAGCGGGAACGATCTTGCGCAGGTCAAAGCCCTCGTCGGTCGCCTTGTACTCGACCTCCTGACAGTCGACGTGCGCACCCTCGGCGATCTGCTCGGGCGCGATCAGGTTCTCGAAGCGCTTGCCGATCTCGAGGCCCAGGTGCTCCTCATCCAGGTCGAGCAGGGCGGCAACGCGCTTGCGGCTGGCAAGCATGCCGATGCAGACCTTGGCATCGTCAAAGCCCTTGACGTTGTTGAAGACCATCGCCGGACCCTCTTTGGTCGGGCGCATAACGGTGCCGCCGGCGCCGACGTGACGGTAGACGCCCGAGACCTCGGCATCGGGATCGACCTGAGTGTCGGTCTCGAGCAGCTGGCCCGGCATCTCGCGCAAAAAGTCGAGCGCGGAGCGCAGGTCGTGGATCTGGGAAGCATCGGTAGTGGACATAGCATGCTCCTTTCGGGAGAGTGCCCGGCGGCGAGGATGCCGCCGGGCTTGGTAACGTAATGGGGCCGCAGCGCTCATAGATGGGGCGCTCGGGCACTCGCAGTTCAAGCACTCGGCTAATTACAGCCAAGCACTCGACTGCTTACATCAGGCCAAAGAGGTGGAACCAGGCGGCCTCGACCAGCACGACGATAAAGACGACCGCGGTGAGGGGAATACCCATGCGCATGGCCTCTTTGGAGGTGTAGCCGCCGGCGTCCTTGCCCTCGCCGATAAGGATCGGCAGGTTGTGGAACGGCAGGATGTAGTGGATGTTGATGGACGTGAAGACGATGAGCGCCACGGCAAGCGGGCTTACGCTGGAGCCGGCCGCGAAGCTGATGAACGCCGGCACGCACACACCGAGCACGGCCATGACCGAGCCCATGAACATGTGGATGATCATGGAGAGCGCGGCGACGAGCAGGGCGAACAGGAAGATGTTCTCGGGCACGGAGCTGGGAAGCACGACGTCGGCGATCCAGGCGTTCATGCCGGTGGCGCCGCCCACGGAACCCACGGCCATGGCGGCCGTCAGGAACATGAGGGACTTGATGTCGACAGCGTTCCAGCTGGCAGGAGTGAGAACCTCGCCGATGATGGGCATGGCGAGCGCGACACCGATGGCAAGTGTCACCCAGCCGATGTAATCGCCCGAGACGGTAAGCCACAGCGCGATGGCGATGACAAGCCACACGATGGTGCGGATCTCCTTGACGGAGAGCTTGCCGAGCGCGGCCTGCTTGGCCACGATCTGCTCGCGATCGTAAACGAGCTCCCTGCTGGGCTTAAAGAGGAAGAGGCCCAGGAACAGGGTGCACAGCAGCGCGACCAGCATAGGCACGCTCATGTACAGGAACCAGTCGACGAAGGACGGGCTCATGCCGCCGGCCTCGACGCTGTACTGCGCGACGAGCGGGTTGAGTGTGGAGTCGCCCGTCAGGAAGAACATGGAGCCCGGGGCAGCAGCGGCAAACACGAGGAAGCCGAGCTTACCCTTGTCGTCGTCACCGTAGCCGGCGGACTCGGCGATGACCGAGACGACGGCGAGGATGAGGAAGGCGCGGGGGAACGGATGCGGGATCAGCAGCGACAGCACAAAGGTGAGCGCGAAGATCGAGATGATGAGCGACTTGGCGTCGCGCACGAACTTGAGCATAAACGCATAGGCGATGCGCTCGCCCAGGCCCGACTCCTTGACCGCGCTGGCGATGAGGTAGGCACCAATGACGAGCCACATGGTGGCTTTGGTCCAGGAGCTAAACGTGGAGGCGACTGTCGCCGAGATGCTCGCGGCGCCCGTGTCGTCCACGCACACCTTGAACAGAACGAGCAGCGCGCAGTAGAGCAGGCCCACAAAGCCCGGCTGCGCCACGCCACATGCCCAGAACACCACCGTGGCGAGCGTCAGTGCCAGACAGGTCTGACCGCCGACCGTAAGCTCGACCGTCGAGCTCAACTCCGCCAAAGGAAGAAACTTCACCAGCAAAAAGACAACGATACCCAGCACAAAGCCAATTTCGCGCTTGGTGATCTTAAACGCCTTCTTTTCCGCTTCCATCTCCCCACCTTTCTTGTTGGGGGCGCTCCGGATTCGCAGCCACGTTGCCACTTAAAAAGGGGCGCCCGTTATCGGACACCCCTTACGTTGCGCTGTGTTGCGGCAATACAGTCAAGCGGGATTTTTGGATGAGAAGCGATCCTCTGGGCAAAAACCGTCACAACATTCGACGCTTTTCCTCGATTTCGAGATTTTCATCGAATGTTGTGACGGTTTGGATGTGGCAAAGGGACTGTCTTTTGTTTCACATAGCGAGATCCGTACGGATGGATGGGTCGCTGAGGGCCTCGCGGAGCCAGGGGGCCAGCTGCTCGGGGTGACCCTGCAGGTAGCCTTTAAGCTCGGACGGGGCCACGCGGCGCACTTCCGAGATCTCCTCTTGGTTGATATGCAGCTCGCCCGGCTCAACATGGGCAAGGTAGACCTCGCACCATTCGCACTCGCAGCGGCCGTCGCCGTGGTCCTCGCGGTACACCACGTGTCCGAGGTGCTTGAGCTGATCGGGCTCGCGCATGATGCCAAGCTCTTCGTTGATGCGACATGCCGTGGCGGCCGCGACGTCTTCCCCGGGGAGCGGATGGCCGGCACAGCTATCGGCCAGCACCCCGCCCCACAGACGTTTGAGCGGACTGCGACGACAGAGCAGCAGGCGCGCGTCTTCGCCCTGGCCCTCGACCAGAAGCGTCAGAAATGCCTGATGCAGGATTCCCTCGCCGGTATGGGCCTCGATGCGGTCGACGGGGCCAAGCGCCTCGCCGGTCGCGGCATCGACCGCCACGACCTCGGCGCCTGCGCCGCCCTCATCCCAGCCGGCGCGCAGAATGCGGGCTGCGGCCTCCTCGAGCGCGGCGATGAGTTCCTTGGTGGTATCGAGCATGCGCCGCAAGTCGTCCGCGGTCGCGTTCTCCACATGAAAACCCGTGCTTGCAACTACCGGCACGCCAAAGCGCGTGGCCAGCGCCGCCGCAATATCGTGCGCCGGAATTTCGTCTCGATGGCACGGAACGGCCAGGATGCTCACCGTCGCCGTACGGCCGGGCTCGGGGCGAGGAATGGCCTGCGCCGTGGCGCCCAGGTGCGCAAACTCCGGCGAGCAGGCGTACACCGCCATGCCTCGCGGCGTCACCGTCAACTGGGCCTCGAGCGCAAACTTGCCCTCGCCCACTACAACCTTTGTCGTGTGCATACCCATGGGATCTCCTGTCGCCCGCAATGTACCTGAGACCATCTTCGCCTGTATTGCGACTATACAGGCAAGCGCAGCCTGCGACAAAGGAGGCAGGCACCTGACACATTCTGTTAGAGTTGCAGGGATTGAATCCCGCTTATTCATGCGACATTGGAGTGACAACCTTGACCGCCGCAACCACGCCTAAAAGTAAGTCAACCGCCGCCGCGCTCTCCCCCGCGCGCACCAGGCTCTGCCTGGCGCTGCTCGTGCTGCTGGGATTCTCGCTCGGCTGCTCCGAGTTCGTGGTCATCGGCATCGAAAGTGACTTGGCGACGGAACTCGGCATATCGCTTGCCGCTGCGGGCCAGCTCATCAGCGTTTTTGCACTGGTCTACGCCATCGCGACGCCGGCGCTTGCGCTCAGCACGGGACGCTTCCGCCGCTACCAGCTGCTCGTGTGTTACAGCATCGTCTTTGTGCTGGGCAACTTGGTTATGGCGCTGGCGCCCAACTTCCAGGTGCTGTTCGCCTCGCGCATCATCTTGGGCTCCGTCTCGGGCGCACTGCTCGCCGTGGGCGTGACGTATATCCCCGAGCTGCTGTCCCCGCAGCAGACCTCGCTTGCCATCTCGGTGGTGTATGGCGCATTCTCCGTGGCGATGGTCTTTGTGACCTCGATCGGCAAGTTTGTGGCCGATACGCTCGACTGGCACGTGGCCATGTACGGCGCGCTGGCCTTTGCCGTTTTGATCTGCAGCGCGCTCGTGGCGTTTATGCCGCGCGCCGGGCAGACCGATGAACCCGCCACCTTCCGCGAACAGGCGGGGCTGCTGCGCGAGCCGAGTATTATCACCGGCATGCTCATCTTTTTGTTTGGCGTGGGTTCGGTCTATGTGTTCTACGGCTACGTGACGCCCTATCTGGAGCAGGTGCTAGGCATGGGCACGGTCGAGGCCAGCACCACGCTTATGGCCTACGGCATGTTCTGCCTGATCTCGAACATCCTGGGCGGATGGATCGATGCGCGCTTTGGCATGAAAGCGCTGCTCGTGACGTTTGTGCTGCAGGCCGCGGCGCTGTTTGGGCTGTTTGCCCTGGGCGCTGCCATGCCCCTCGCGCTCGTTTTGTCTTCAGCCTGGCGCTGCTCATGTACCTGTTCTCGGTCTCGTGCATCACGCACTTTATGGACGTGGCCCGCAGCCGCCATCCCAAATCGATGGTGCTCGCGAGCTCGGTGGAGCCCATGGCGTTTAACGTCGGCATCTCGTTTGGCACCGCGGTGGGCGGCGCGGTAGTGAGTGGCATTGGCATTGCCTACGTGGGCGCAGTTGGTGCCGCGTTCTCGCTCGTAGCCTGGGTGCTCACGCTGGTGACGATCAAGCTGGCGCGCTGGGAGCGCAAGCGGGCAGCACAATCTTCGATGCAGGCATAGGGGTGGGATCGAGGCAGGCGCAAGTACAGCTCAGCGCGGCGGGCGTCCGATGAAAACCACACCATACGAGCAGTGTTTATCCGCCCGCAGGCTCCAGCAATTCAATTTCGTGTACTTGAAATGCACGTTTTTCCACGATTTCGTGTATTTCAAGTACACGAAATCGTACTAAACTATGTACTTGAAGTACACGAAATTGGAAAGGCGGCCCCATGCGCAGATCAATCGAATCCGTTATCGAATCATGGGCGACAAAGGACGCCTCGCGCCCCCTCCTCATCCGTGGCGCACGACGCGTGGGCAAAACGTACGCTGCCGAGGAAATCGGCAGACGAATCGCCGGCGATGCGTTTGTCAAACTCGACTTTCAGACCGATCTTGAGCTGATTGCCCCGCTGTTCGACTGCCCCACCGACGACGTTGACACCATCGTGGCACGAATCTCAGACTATAAACGCACCCCCATTCGCAAAGAAACCGCATTCATCCTGTTTGACGAGGTTCAGCTCTGTGAACGGGCGCTCAACTCGCTTCGCTTTTTCTCGGGTTCGGGCTGGCGCATATGCGCGACCGGCAGTCAGCTCGGCGTCGCCACGCGCAAGCGCAAGCTGCCTTTTCCCAGCGGCGTCCGCCAAGAGACCATGCATCCCATGTCGTTCGAGGAGTTTCTCTGGGCGCTCGGCGAGGAGCAGATGGCCGATGCCGTTCGTACCCACGCCGACACGCTCGAGACCTACGCCGCACACCAAGCCGCGCTCAACCTGTTTCATCGATACCAAATCGTGGGCGGCATGCCCGCCGCCGTCAACGCATATCGCAAGACGCTTTCCATCGAAGACGCGCGCGTCGAGCAGCGCGAAATCGACGAGACCTACACCGCCGATATGACCGACCCCGAAAACGGGATCAGCGGCGTAGCAGCGCGCAAGGTCTGGCGCTCCATTCCATCCCAGCTGCTACGATCCTCAACCAAGAAATTCAAGTACTCCGAGGTCGAACGCGGAGGCCGACGCTCAAAGCTCATCGAGCCACTCGACTGGCTCGAGGGCGCCGGCATCATATCGGTCAACAACCTGACCGAAGGCATCGAACCTCCCCTCGTCCCCTTCGACGACGAAGACGGGAGCTTCTTTAAGGTCTATCTTCTCGATACGGGCCTCATGTTCTACAAACTCGGTATCAACCCGCGACTCTGGCTCGACCTCAAAGAGGATTCCGCCATTGCGCTGTCTTCCGACTTTCGAGGTGCCTTGGCGGAGAACTCGGTCATGCAGGCATTTTCGGGCAATGGTTTGCAGACGTATTACTGGATGCCACCGTCGTCTTGGAAAACGAACGGCGAGCTCGATTTTCTACTTCAGACCGACCGTATGGAGATCGTTCCCGTCGAGGTAAAATCCGCACGCAACGTGCGCGCGAGAACGCTCGGGTCGTTTATGGAAAAAGCCTGGTCGCCGTATGCCTACATATTGTCCGAGAACAATTTTGCCCGCAGCGAAACCGATGACGGACGCGAGCTGCGCCATCTCCCCTTGTACGCAGCGGGCTTTATCGGAGCAAACTGCCTCAAGGGCAGTCTGTAACCCCCGCGCGACCGCCCAGAAAGGAACCATCATATGCAGCACGTACTGTTTATTTGCCACGGGAATATCTGTCGCTCGACGATGGCTGAGTCCGTGTTTGCCGAGCTGGTGCGCCGTGCTGGGCGCGAGGCGGAGTTCGTCATTGATTCTGCCGCGACCTCGACCGAGGAGATTGGCAACCCTCCGCATCATGGCACCGTCGCCAAGCTGCGCGAGGTCGGGATTCCCGTCGTTGCGCACCGCGCGCGCCAGGTTCGTCGCGCGGAGTATGGTGACTGGGACCACATCGTCTATATGGATGCCGAGAACGCGCGCGGCCTGCGTCGCATCTTCGGCGACGATGCCGACGGCAAGATTTCGCGGCTGCTGGATTGGACCGATCGCCCCGGCGACGTCGCCGATCCCTGGTACACCGGCAACTTCGATGCCACCTACCGCGATGTGCTCGCCGGCTGCACGGCCATGCTCGAGCAACTGTAGGCGCCCGGGCGGCGCGGATGCGTGAGCCACGCCATCGGCATAAAATGAGCGTGGATAATCTCCCGCATACAAATTGAGCGTGGATTTTCTCCCACTTTGAGCGTAAAACCACGCTCTAAACGGGAGATTATCCACGCTCATTATCTTGGCGGGCGAAAATCCACGCTCGATTACTCGTCGACGATCTCGGCGAGCCAGACGTTCAACGTATCGACCTCGGGGCAGCAGAACTTTGCCGTGCCGGGCTTGTTGCCAGGCACGGTGCCGCCGTAGCGCAGGATGTCGATATAGGGAAAGCCCACGTGGCAGGCCATGGAGCACATCTTGCCGCGATCGCGGTCGAAGTCGAAGACGTCGCCCGGCTTGTGCCCATGGTGGCAGCGACACGTACCCAGCTGGTCCACGCAGCTAATGCGAATACGCGGGCGCTTGCCACGCGGCGCACCGAGCGGCTTGTTCTCGCTCGCGGGCTCGGGGATGCTTTCGCCGGCGCTACTCATGGTCGATCACATCCAGGCAGGCCTCGATGGGCAGGCCGGCGGACTTGTCCTCCTGGTCGGCGTTGCGCTCGATAAGCTCTGCCACCACGCGCATGGCATCGGCCGTTGCACGCTGCAGACTCCAGCCGGCCATCACGCGACCGACGAGCACCGCCGAGAACGTATCGCCCGTACCCGGGAAGTAAACCGGGATCAGGTCAAAGGGAATCGTGAAGTACTCCCCCGCCACGTGGTCGTAACCGATGACGGCGTTCGTGCCGTCGACCACAGCGCTCGTAATGACCACCGACTTGGCGCCCAGTGTGCGCATGGCGTCCACAAGGACGCGGCCCTCATCGGGCGTGATGTGCTCGGCGATGGGCGTGTCGGTGAGCAGGCAGGCCTCGGTGTAGTTGGGCACCGCATAGTCGGCGCACTCGAGCAGATGCCTCATGAGGCCGATCGTGGACTCGGGAACACCGGCATAGAGCTTGCCGTTGTCGCCCATGATGGGGTCGATGAACACCTTGGTGCCCTTTTGCGCGCGACGGTGGCAAAAGTCCGAGATGATACGTGTCTCTTCCTCGGTCACGATAAAGCCGGTCGAGATGGCGTCGAACTCAAAGCCGAGCTCTTCCCAGATGGCAAGGCTCTGGCGCACGTACTCCGTAGTGTCGTGGATGTAGAACTTGGGATAGTTGAGCGTATCGGACACAAGCGCCGTCGGCAGGTTGTGGATACGGTAGCCCATGTGCGACAGCACCGGCAGCATGGCGGAAAGCGCGACCTTACCGTAGCCGCACATATCGTTGATCAGCAGCAGCTGAGTGTTCTTCATGAGTGTCCCCCTTGGGTCGGGCGCGGCGCGGCAGCGCCATAGTGCGACTAAGTGTAGCGCAGGGGGCGTTGCGAACAGGCGCCAGGGCCGCGAAGAGCGCATTGTTGCGGAAAGGTTTCGGAAAATGATCCCTTTTCCTCCGTCCCCAAGGGATCACTTTCACCAATCCCTGGACCAAACTACTTTGGTACCTTGACAATTATTTCTTACACTCCTAGATTAGTTAGGCACAAAACAATCCCACTACCTAACTAAAGAAAGGAGCGATACGAATTCATGTGCGATGAACCCCTTAACCTTCGTCCGCACGAGCCCGGCGGCGATCCTTCGCAGCCGGCAGACGTGCCCGAGGCGATCAGCGCCGAAGACAAGCTCGCCAAGCGCATCCTCAACGGCCTTGGCTTTTGTGGCCACTACATGCACTTTCACGGCGGCGGCGTGTCCGGCAAGGCGCCCATCGTCTGCCTGCTCGCCAAGCAGGAAAACGGCGAAATGTCGCAGCAGGAGCTCGGCATGCACTTCGACCTTAAGCCGGGATCGCTTTCCGAGATCTTGTCCAAGCTCGAGTGCGCCGGCATTATCGAGCGCAGCCGCAATCCAAAAGATCGCCGTCAGCTCACCATTCGCCTGACCGAGATCGGCTGGGAGAAGGCCCGCATCGACCAAGTCTCACGCATCCGCTTTAGGGAGCAGGCCTTTAGCGCGCTCACCCACGACGAGCGCGAACAGCTTGCCGAAATGCTCGAGAAAATCCGCGTAACCTGGGAGGAACTGGATGATTAAAACCCTTATGGGCAGCATCCGCGATTACAAGAAGGTCACGATCGCCACGCCGCTGCTGGTGCTTGGCGAGGTAATCTGCGAGATGATGATCCCGTTTATCACCGCCGACATGATTGACGCCATCAAGGACGGCGCCGCCGTTGCCGAGATGCTGCCCACCGCCGGTCTTCTGGTGCTCATCGCGCTGACGTCGCTCGCCTTTGGCGCCGCTGCGGGCATCACCTGCAGCCATGCCAGCTGCGGCTTTGCCAAGAATCTGCGTCGCGACCTGTTCTACAAGATCCAGACGTTCAGCTTCGCCAACATCGACGAGTTCTCGAGCTCCTCGCTCGTCACGCGCCTCACCACCGACATCAATAACGTGCAGCAGGCCTTTATGATGCTCATCCGCATCGCCGTGCGCTCGCCGCTGGTGCTGATCTTTGCCTTTACCATGGCCTACGCCATGGGCGGCAGCGTCGCCATGGTCTACCTGGTCATTATTCCGCTGCTGGGCTTTGGCCTGTTCTTCATCATCTATAAGGTGCGCCCGATCTTTGCCCGCGTATTCCACAAGTACGACGCGCTCAACGAGTCGGTCGAGGAAAACGTCACCGGCATGCGCGTGGTCAAGAGCTACGTGCGCCAGGACTACGAGAAGGAGAAGTTCGCCACCGCCGCACGCGACGTCCAGATGGACTTCACCCGCGCCGAGAAGCTGCTCGCCTTTAACAACCCCATGATGAACATCTGCGTCAACGGCGCCTTCGTCGTCATCATCTACCTGGGCTCCGAGCTCATCATCACGAGCCAGGGCACCCTGTTCGACGTGGGCCAGCTCTCCTCCATCTTTACCTACGGCTTCCAGATTCTGATGAGCCTGATGCAGCTGTCGATGATCTTTGTCATGGTGACCATGGCCGATGAGTCGGCGCACCGCATTACCGAGGTGCTGGCCGCCGAGCCCACGATCGCCAATCCGACCGAGCCCGTGCACGAGGTTGCCGACGGCTCCATCGACTTCGATCACGTGAGCTTTAAGTACTCCGAGCATGCCAAGCGCCAGGCGCTCGACGATATCGACCTGCATATTAAGAGCGGCGAGACCATCGGTATTATCGGCGGCACCGGCTCGGCCAAGTCGACGCTCGTGAATCTGATCGCCCGCCTGTACGATGTCACCGAGGGCACTGTGCGCGTCGGCGGCGTGGACGTTCGCGACTACGATCTGGACGCGCTGCGCCACCAGGTGGCCATGGTGCTGCAGAAAAACGTGCTGTTTAGCGGCACCATCGCCGAAAACCTGCGCTGGGGCGACCCGAACGCCACCGACGAGGAAGTCCGCGAGGCAGCGCACCTGGCCTGCGCCGACGAGTTTGTCGACGGCTTCCCCAAGGGCTACGACGCCTGGATTGAGCAGGGCGGCTCCAACGTCTCCGGCGGCCAGAAGCAGCGCCTGTGCATCGCGCGCGCCCTGCTGCGTCGCCCCAAGATCTTGATCCTGGACGACTCCACGAGCGCCGTCGACACCAAGACCGACGCCAAGATCCGCGAGGGCCTGGCGAGCTATCTGCCTAACACGACCAAGCTCATCATCGCCCAGCGCATCAGCTCCGTGCAGGACGCCGACCGTATCATCGTCATGGAGGGCGGCCGCATCAAGGACATCGGCAACCACGACGAGCTGCTCAAGACGAGCGAGATCTACCGCGAGACCTTTACCTCGCAGAACAAGATGAGTGCCGAGGGCGAGGAGGCGGCCGAGACCGCCGCAGCCGACACCGAGGCATCCGCACCGCAAGCCCAGACCCAGGAAGGAGGCGAGGCACATGAGTAAGGCCGCTACCGCCGAGCGCGCGCGCAACCGCAAGGGCGGCACCATGACGCGCCTGATCAAGATGCTCTTTGGCTTCTACCCGGTGCTTTTGCCCCTCGTCGTCGCCGGCGTTGTGCTCTGCGCCATCATCAACTCCATCGGCGCGACGTTTCTCCAGAGCGCGCTGCAGGTCATTAGCGAATCGTGGCAGTCGGGCGACTGGACGGCCGCGCAGCCCAAGATTCTGAAGCTTGTGACTACCCTCGGCTGCATCTATGCCGTGGGCGTCGCCTCGTCGCTGTTCTGGAACCGCGCCATGGCCGTCATCACGCAGGGCTCGCTCGAGAAGCTGCGCGAGAAGATGTTCAACCGCATGCAGGACCTGCCAATCCGCTACTTCGACACGCACCAGCGCGGCGACATCATGAGCCACTACACCAACGACATCGACACGCTGCGCCAGATGATCAGCCAGTCGCTGCCCAACCTGCTCATGACGATCATCGTCATCGTCACGGTGTTCTTCATCATGCTGTACTACAGCGTGTGGATGTGCCTGGTCATCATCGCCGGCGTCGCCTTTATGACCTTTATGACCAAGCTGCTCGGCTCCAACTCCGCGCGCTTCTTCATCGCGCAGCAGACCGAGCTCGGCGTGGTCGAGGGTCATATCGAGGAAGTCATGAACGGCCAGAAGGTCGTCAAGGCGTTCTGCCACGAGGCCGCCGCCGAGGCCGATTTTGACGAGCGCAACGAGAAGCTCTTCGAGGTCTCGCAGAAGGCCAACATGTACGCCAACATCCTCATGCCGATCCTCATGAATCTGGGCAACCTGCTCTACGTGCTGGTCGCGCTGGCCGGCGGCATCTTCCTGGCGCTGGGCGTGCCCAACCTGAGCATCTCGGGCATGGCGCTCTCCATCGCCGTCGTGGTGCCGTTCCTCAACATGACCAAGCAGTTCTGTGGCCAGATCGGCCAGATCTCGCAGCAGATCAACGCCGTGGTCATGGGCCTCGCCGGCGCCGAGCGCATCTTTGAGCTGCTCGACGAGGAGCCCGAGGCCGACGAGGGTTACGTGACGCTCGTCAACGCCCAGGTGAACCCCGAGACCTGGCAGCTCGAGGAGGCCGATCACCACACCGGCATGTGGGCGTGGAAGCATCCGCACCGCGCGACCGGCGAGATCGAGTACGTGCCGCTGCGTGGCGACCTGGTCATGGACAACGTGGACTTTGGCTATACGCCCGACCACGAGGTGCTGCACGGCGTGTCCGTGTACGCCAAGCCGGGCCAGAAGGTCGCGTTTGTCGGCGCCACCGGCGCCGGTAAGACGACCATCACCAACCTCATCAACCGCTTCTACGACATCGCCGACGGCAAGATCCGCTACGACGGCATCAACGTCAACAAGATCCGCAAGGCCGACCTGCGCCGAAGCCTGGGCGTCGTGCTGCAGGACGTGAACCTGTTCACCGGCACCGTGATGGATAACATCCGCTACGGCAACCTGGATGCGACCGACGAGGAGTGCATCGCGGCGGCCAAGCTCGCGGGCGCGGACGACTTTATCACCCGCCTGCCCGACGGCTATGACACCATGCTCACCGGCAACGGCGCCCAGCTGTCGCAGGGCCAGCGCCAGCTGATCTCGATCGCCCGCGCTGCCGTCGCCGATCCGCCGGCAATGATTCTGGACGAGGCAACGAGCTCCATCGACACCCGCACCGAGGCCATCGTGCAGGCGGGCATGGATAAACTCATGGAAGGCCGCACGACGTTTGTCATCGCACACCGCCTGTCCACCGTGCGCAACTCTGACGCGATCATCTGTCTGGATCACGGCCGCATCATCGAGCGCGGCAACCACGACGAGCTGATCGCCAAGCGCGGGTATTACTACCAGCTGTACACGGGAGCGTTTGAGCTGGAGTAGGAACGGTTACTGACGGAGGGTTCCCCGGGGCGTCGGGGTAATTCCTCCGTGCTCAAACATTCTCGCTTCGCTGCGAAACTGCGCGCGGAGGAAATACCCCGCCCGTCCCCGGGGCACCCTCCTGTACGCGATTAGCCCGTCATTTAAAACGGAATAAAAGTTAGTGAGGCCCTGACCGTTTGGCCAGGGCCTCGTTTTGTGTAAGCTACTTGAGGAGTTGGGCCATGGCGTTGACGAATTTTTGGACTTGGAGGGTAGGCTCGAGCGGGTAGTGCAAATAGACTGGCACCTCGCGGCCGCACAGGAACGGCACGCCCACAAAGGCAGGGTGCACGCCCGACCATGCGCCGCAGGTGAGCACCGCGTCGCCCTTTTCCTCCGCCTCGTTAAAAAGCGCAAAGTCAAAGCTATCCACGTCGATCACGTCCACGCCGCCGTCGGCCAAAAGGTCGATGCGCAGGCTGTCCATGGCGTCGTTGCCGTGACGGAGCACGCGCAGGCGCATGCCCTCCAGGTCGGCAACTGTGATGCGCGTCTTGCGCGCAAGCGGGCTCGTGCGCGGCACGTCGATATAAAACGGCACGGTAACGATGCGGAGCTTTTGGCAGGCGTCGCCCCAGCGCGGGGTCGAAAAACTCGACTGCACCACATCCACCTCGCGCCCCAGACTGCGCATGACGGTCTCGCGCTCATCGTAAAGGTCCCCCACCGGCACAATCTCAAAACGCAAGCGCGGCTCCATGTCGTGCACCTGCGGCCACAGCGCGAGCGTGTGGCGCCCCGGGCACATCATCGATACGCCCAGGCGCACCGCACCGCCATCGCCCGCCGCTCGCCGGGCGCGGCGCAACGCATCCTCGGATTGGCGCATGATCGAGCGCGCGTCGTCCACCAACAGCGCGCCCGCCGGCGTCACCTTGACGCCCGAGTGCGACCGCTCGAACAGCGTGATGCCGAACTCGGCCTCGAAGCCCGAAACCTGCTTGACGAGTGCCGGCGTCGACACGCGCAGCTTTGCCGCCGCGCGCGAGAAACTTCCCAGCTCCGCGGCGGCCGAAATAGCGTCAAGTCGTCGATCGTACACGTCAATCTCCCGTTTTCGCACGCGCGGGCGCACAGCACCGCAGGGGGTCGTTTTCGCAGGTCACGCGCTCAATTGAGAACAAACCTCAATGCATAGTATAAACCTATGGTTAATGCCATTCTAACAAATATGCAATTCACCTGCGCAAACGCAAAGCATACGATAACCAGCGAAAACCACGTGGGTCGGTTAATGGGAGCGACCCACAGGGAGGCACAAGAAGGGAAGTTCCTATGAGCAATTGGCTTAAGCTCGAGGGCGATGTCTGCGCCGTGACTGGCGCACTCGGCGGCATGGGCGCCGAGATCTGCCGCGAGTTCGCCCGCAATGGCGCCAACGTCGTCATGCTCGACCTGGACGAGGAAAAGGTCAAGGCCGCTGCCGCCGACCTCGCTGCAGAGTTTGGCATCCACGCCGAGGGCTACAAGATGAACGCCACCGACGAGGCCGAGGTTCAGGCCGCCGTCGACGCCACCATCGCCAACTTCGGCCGCGTCGACGTCCTCGTCAACACCGCCGGCATCCTGCGCTTCGCCGCTATGGAGGACCTGCCGCTGAGCGACTGGGAGCAGGTGCTCAACGTCAACCTCACCGGTTACTTCATCACCTCGCAGCGCTTTGGTCGCGAGATGATCAAGGCCGGCCAGGGTCGCCTGGTGCACATCTCCACCGTCGCCAGCCACTCCCCCGAGACGTTCTCGGGCGTGTACAGCTCCACCAAGGCCGGCGTCAACATGATGTCCAAGATGCTCGCTGCCGAGTGGGGCCCGTATGGCGTGCGCTCCAACTGCGTCGAGCCTTGCTTCGTCAAGACCCCCATGTCGGCCAACTTCTACGCCGACCCCGAGGTCGAGAAGAGCCGCAGCCGCCTGATCGCCACGCGCCGCATCGGCGAGGTCAGCGATATCGCCAACGCCGTCATGTTCCTGGCATCCACGCGCTCGGACTTTACCACCGGCGACGCCATCAAGGTCGATGGCGGTTTCTCCAACATGATGGGCGACCTCACCGCCAAGCCCGGCGGCCGTCGCGCATACGCCGACAACTACCTTAAGAACAAGGGTGTCGAGCTCTGGTCCGATGAGTCCGGCGTCGCCAAGCCGACCGACCAGTAAACCCGCCCGGTAGAGAGGGGTGCGGGACAAGTCCCTCCCCTCCCCACATCGATTAGAAAGAGTCCAATGGCTTCCACCAACTCCAACAAGGGTCGCGCCGTCGTGCTTTCCGCCGCGTGCGTCACCATGTTCTTCATCAGCTCCATCGCGCTGTATTCCGTCGTGAGCAAAAACCTGCTCGCCGTCTACCCCGAGTGGTCCAGCGCCCTTACCTGGGCCTTCCCGGTCTTCCAGACCATCATGGCCGTAACGGGCATCTTCGCCGGCCGCATCTCCGATAAGATCGGCCCCCGCAACGTTGTGATCGCCGCCGCCGTGTGCTACGGCGTGGGCTGGTTCATGTCCGGCACCGTCACCGAGCCGTGGCAGTTCTACCTGTGGTTCTCGCTCGTCGCCGCCGTCGGCAACGGCCTGGGCTACAACCCGGCGCTCACCACCGGTCAGAAGTGGTTCATCGACAAGAAGGGCCTCGCCTCCGGCATCACCCTGGCCGCTTCGACCGCCGGCCCCGCTGTGCTGTCCCCGGTGCTCGCCTCGCTGCTCATCCCGAGCCTTGGCATCTTTGGCGCCCTTAAGGCGCTCGGCGTCATCTTCTTTGTGATGATCGCCGCCTCCGCCCTGTTCCTGAAGGCCCCCGAGGCCGGTTGGCTGCCCGAGGGCTTCGAGGCCCCCAAGGGCGGCGCGCACGCCGGTACCTTCGGCGACCTCACCCCGGGCGAGATGGTCAAGACCCCGCGCTTCTGGGTCCTCATCATCACCTTCGCCTTTGCCGCCACCGCCGGCACCCTGCTCGTCGGCAAGGTTGCCTCCATCGCCGCCGTCCAGCTCTTCGCCGACCCCACGAGCGCCGCTGCCGTCGCTCTCGGCGGCGTAGTCGTCTCCGTCAACACCTGCGCCAACCTGGTCGGCCGCCTGTCCTTTGGTCAGATCATCGACAAGCTCGGTGCCTACAAGTCGCTGCTCATCAGCCTTGTCGTCACCATCGTCGCGCTCGTCATCATGTCGATGAGCTTTACGCAGAGCATGTTCTTTGTGGCGCTCGCCCTGCTCGGCTTTAGCTTTGGCGCCCTGCTCGTCATCTACCCGCCGCTCACCGGTGGCGCCTTTGGTACCAGCAACATCGGCGTCAACTACGGCATCATGTTTTTGGGCTACGCCGCTTCCACCTGGATCAGCCAGCCCATCACCGCTGTGCTGTATCACGCCGAGGCCGGCAGCGCCGCCTACCAGCAGTCCTTCTACGGCGCCATCGTAATCGCCGCCATCGCCGTCGTGCTCACCGTCTACATGATGGTCTCCGACAGCAAGAAGAAGTCCGCTTAGTAATTGCCAATGTGACAAAGGGACTGTCCCTTTGTCACATTCCATCGCCACCAGTATTAAGGAGTCGAAATGTCTGAGCTCAACCCCGTCCGCATTGCCGTTATCGGCGCCGGCGCCATGGGCCGCAACCACATCCGCTTTGTCACCGAGGAGCCCGAGGCCGAGCTCGTCGCCATCGCCGACGCCTTTGAGGGCGCCCGCGCCACGGCCGAGGCCGCCGGCGTGCCGTTTTACACCGATCCCGCCCAGATGATGGACGAGGTCAAGCCCGAGGCCGTCATTATCGCCACCCCCAACGACCTGCATCTGGGCGTTGCCCGCGAGGCCGTCAAGCGCAACATCGTGCCGCTGGTCGAAAAGCCCATCTCCAACGACCTCGAGGATGCCCAGGCCTTCGCCGCCGAGGCCGAGACCGCCGGCGTGCCCGTGCTCGTTGGTCAGCACCGTCGCCACAACCCCTTTGTCAACAAGGCCAAGGAGATCATCGAGTCCGGCGAGCTGGGCAAGCTCACCGTATCGAGCTTCCACTACATGATCTATAAGAACGACGAGTACTTCGATGTCGAGTGGCGCCGCAAGAAGGGTGCCGGCCCGATCCTGGTCAACCTGGTGCACGACGTCGACCTGCTCCGTTACCTGCTGGGCGAGCCCGTTGCCGTCCAGGGCATGCAGTCCAGCGCCGCCCGCGGTTTTGAGACCGAGGACTCCGCCGTGGTCAACGTCCGTTTTGCCGATGGCGCGCTTGCGAGCATGACCATCTCCGACGCCACCGCCAGCCCCTGGAACTGGGAGGCCACCGCTCGCGAGGATCCGCAGTACCGCCCCTTCGACGCCGACGCCTACTTTATCGGCGGCACCAAGGGCGCCCTGTCGCTGCCCCGCCTGCACCAGTTCTCCTACGATGGCGCCTCCAACTGGCACAAGCCGCTGCAGATGGAGATCCCGGCCGTTGACCCAGCGCTGCCGCACAAGATGCAGCTCAAGCACTTTGTGAAGGTTGTCCGCCGCGAGGTCGAGCCCGTCGTGACCCCCGCCGATAACGTCAAGACGCTCACGCTTCTCAACGCCATCAAGGAGGCCGCCGAGACCGGCAACCTCGTCGAGCTGTAAAGCCCGAGCGGGCTGCGGCAAACCCCTATGCCGAACCCCTTGGCCCGTCACAAATAAGCCCCTCTTCTTCGCCCCGCGAGCAGCCTCCTGCCCGCGGGGCTTTTTGCTGCAGGGTAGTCGCGGATGGTATCCTTGGTAGCCCTGTGCTGCAAACGCACCTCAAACGCAAGGAGTCCCATGGATCTTATCGCCCAGCTTGCCCGCGAGCTCAACCTTAAGGCCGCCAATGTCGAAGCGGCCGTCAAGCTCATCGACGAGGGCAACACCATCCCCTTCATCTCGCGCTACCGCAAGGAGGCCACGGGCGGCATGGACGACGTCGCCCTGCGTGCGCTCGACGAGCGCCTGTCCTACCTGCGTAATCTTGAGCAGCGCAAAGACGATGTCATCCTGCTCATCGACGCCCAGGGCAAGCTCACGCCCGAGCTCGAGCAGCAGATTCGCGAGGCCACGCAGCTCCAGCGCGTCGAGGACCTCTACAAGCCCTACCGCAAAAAGCGCATGACCCGCGCTCAGAAGGCTCGCGAGGCCGGCCTGGAGCCGCTCGCCAACATGATCATCATGCAGGCATCCGCCAAGGGCAGCGCACTCGATGCCGCCGCAGCCTACGTCAACGAGGAGGCGGGCTTCGACACACCCGAAAAGGCGCTTGCAGGTGCGGCCGACATCGTGGCCGAGACGGTGGCCGAGGACCCCGAGAACGTCGCCGACCTGCGCGCCTTTACGCAAAACACCGCCGACATCGTCGTCGAGGCCACCGACCCCGCCGAGAAGACTCCCTACGAGCCCTACTACAACTTTGACGAGCCGCTGCGCCGCATCCCCAACCACCGCGTGCTGGCCATCGACCGCGGCGAGCGCGAGGGCAAGCTCCGCGTACGCGTGAACGTCGACGGCGCCGCCGCCACGGCGCGCCTCGGCAGTCGCTGGCCCCGCCGCCAGGGCGTCTTCGCGCCCGTCTTTGACGCCGCCATCGCCGATGGCTACAAACGACTGATGGCTCCCTCGCTGGAGCGCGAGGCACGCGCCAAGCTCACCGTCCGCGCTCAGACCGAGGCCATCAACGTCTTTGCCAAGAACCTTGAGGGTCTGCTCTCGGCACGCCCCGTCCGCGGCGCCCGCGTGCTCGCGCTCGACCCGGGCTACCGCACCGGCTGCAAGGTCGCCGTCATGGACGAGACCGGCAAGCTGCTTGACCACGGCGTGGTCTACCCCACCAAACCGCGCCACGACGTCGCCGGCACCAAGCGCGAGCTCGCCCGCCTCGTCAAAAAGGACGGCGTCAACACCATCGTCATCGGAAACGGCACCGCCAGCCGCGAGACCGAGGAAGTTGTCTCGGAGTTCATTGCCGAGCAGGCGCCCAGCCTTCGCTACACGATCGTCAACGAGGCAGGCGCGTCGGTGTACTCCGCTTCCGAGCTCGCGAGCCAGGAGTATCCCGACCTGGATGTCACCGTGCGCGGCGCCATGAGCCTGGGCCGCCGCCTGCAAGACCCACTGGCAGAGCTCGTCAAGATTCCGCCCCAGTCCATCGGCGTTGGCCAATACCAGCACGACCTTGACCAGGCCGAACTCTCGCGCACCCTGGGCCACGTGGTGGAAGACGTCGTCAACCGCGTGGGCGTCGACGTCAACACCGCGAGCGCGAGCCTGTTGGGATACGTATCGGGTATTACGCCGAGCGTGGCCAAAAACATCGTGGCCTACCGCGAGGAAAACGGCGCCTTTACCGATCGCCGCCAGCTTAAGAAGGTCCCCAAGCTGGGACCCAAGGCATACCTCAACGCCGCGGGTTTCCTGCGCATCAGCGGCGGCAAGAACCCGCTTGACGCGACAAGCGTCCACCCCGAGAGCTACGAGGTAGCCACGGCCGTCCTGGAGCGCGCCGGCGTTGCGGCAAGCGAGCTCAGCCGCGGCGGCGTGCCCGACATCGAGCGCCGCCTGGGCAGTATCTCGGCGCTGGCAAGCGACCTGGACTGCGGCACTCTCACGCTCATCGACATTGTCAACGAACTCAAGAAGCCCGGTCGCGACCCGCGCGACGATGCACCCGAGGTGGTCTTTAGCCGCTCGGCGCTTTCCATCGACGACCTGGAACCCGGCATGGAACTCAAGGGCACGGTGCGCAACGTTGTCGACTTTGGCGCCTTCGTCGACGTGGGAGTGCACCAGGACGGCCTCGTACATATCTCTAAGCTGGCCAACCGCTTTGTCAAGCACCCCAGCGACGTCGTGCGCGTCGGTGACACGGTCAAGGTGTGGGTGGAAAAGGTCGATCGCGACCGCAAGAAGATCTCGCTCACCATGGTGCAGGGCAAGTAAACCGCCAAAGCAAGGGTACCCCCTGTAGCGACGTGCAAAATCGCGAGTATTCTGCAGTTTCCGCCGTTCCGAACGCCCCACAGAGACAATAACGCCAAAAACAGCCCCCGTTTTAGCGAAATTAAAGCCAAAACGGGGGCTGTTCCATGCTTCGGTTGGTCGCGCGCGCAGACGTGGTGTAAGAGTGTCCTGAGGTCCGTCGCTGCAAGTCCCGATGTTACTCCTTCTTGAGACCGCGCTTCTCGACTATCTCGTCCACTATCTCCCTGGCGCGCCGCCCGAGCGCGCGGCGCCTCCCCTCCGTCGGGGC
>NZ_JBDGAW010000019.1:0-49235 GCF_040910265.1 Collinsella aerofaciens
GATAGTGGACGAGATAGTCGAGAAGCGCGGTCTCAAGAAGGAGTAACATCGGGACTTGCAGCGACGGACCTCAGGACGCTCTTACACCACGTCTGCGCGCGCGACCTGCATCCTGGCCGTCCGGATCGCACGAGCGTGGAAATCCGGACGCCCGAGCGTGGATTTCCGGACGCAAATTGAATGAGAGTGGATTTTCGGACGGAATCAGCCTCAAAACGCCCAAAAACCGTCCAAATATCCACTCTCATTTTCCAGCCGTCAGAAAATCCACGCTCGTGCGTCACCCATGCATCTCTCGTCTCTCACTCGTCTCTAAGCTGAGAGATAAAGAGGTAGACGAGAGATAATCACGAGAGATAACAGTGCTGCTAAGAGATAAATAACGAATCGAATCTTCAAACACTGATTGTTCTACCAGCCAAAACATGTTTTAATGAAGCAAATAGTAGATAGTTTATCTCTCATCTCTCACTCATCTCCGAGACGAGAGATAAAGAGAAAGACGAGAGATAATTACGAGAGATAACTGAGAGACGAGAGAAGCCCATTGGGACACTCGCCGCCGAGTCGAGACGAAAGGGCATGCAGATGAACGAAAACGAGCTGACCAATCTGCTCGAGTCCTTAAGGCACATGGGCTCGGATGATCTTAACGTCGAAGTAAAGGAGAGCGCCACGACGCTTTCTCGCGACGTGTGGGAAACGGTGAGCGCGTTCGCAAATACTGCCGGCGGAATCATCGTGCTCGGAGTGAGTGAGCGCGCAGGTTTTGTCCCGGTTGAGAACTTCGAGACCGAGAAGGTGCTCAACCAATTTGTCGCAGGCATGGGCGATGCGGGCGGCCGAGGAAAGCTGGCCAATCCGCCCAAATACACGATCGAGCGGGTGGAGCTCCAGGGCACCATTGTTCTCGTTATCACGATTGAGGAGCTCGATCCGTCGAGCAAGCCCTGCTATGTAATAGAGCGCGGTGCCCAGGGCGGCAGCTACAAGCGCATCGACGACAAAGACGTGCCGCTTTCATCGACCGAGGTGCTCGCGTTGGCGTCATACGAACGGACGAGCCCGAGCGATCGCGACGCGGTGCCGGGTGCAGGCACAGATGACCTCGACGAACCATTGGTCGACCGCACGATAGAGCGCGCTTTCTCATTGACGCCCCGGGCAATGCGCGGCGCGTCGGACGAGAAAACGAAGCTGGAGCGCCTAAATATCTTTGATTCCCAAGGTAACGTTACTAAGGCCGGACTCTTGGCTGTGGGCACCTACCCGCAGCAGTTCTATCCCAAGGTCTTTATTGATGTGGCCGTTCATGTCGGGACCCAGAAAGGCGCGACGGGATCGCTGAGGTTCATGGACCGCACAATCTGCGAGGGAACGTTGGGCGAGATGATCTCGGATGCCGTCGCGGCTGTCGCCAAGAATTTGCGGCGAACCTCGACCGTCCAGGGCGTCTCGCGCGCTGACTCGCTGGAGATCCCCGAGGAGGTCCTGCGCGAGGCAATCGCCAACGCGGTGATTCACAGGGAATACGGGGACCGATTCTGCGGGCAGTCGATTGCCGTTGACGTTTTCGATGATCGTGTCGAGGTGACGAACCCGGGTGGCCTATACGGAGGAAAGACTCGCGAGAACTTGTTTGACGGTAGCTCCCGATGCCGCAACGCGACGCTCGTGAAATTGATGTCGATTGTCCCGCTGCCGGATGGTGCAGGTTTGCCAGCTGAGGGCAATGGCTCGGGCATTCCGATGATGATCGATGCCATGCGCGCACGTGGTTTGGCCGAGCCCCTGTTCTGCCCGGGATTCGATCGGTTCAAAGTCGTACTTTACCGTTCAAAGATCGAGCCGGTCGATCACGGCGGGGACTTAATCGTGACGGCGCTCAAGCGTTATGGCGAACTGGGGACGCGCGAGCTGGCAGAGCGCACGGGGCTCACCATTTCCCAGGTTAGGTCGCGCGTCAACATGCTTATCGCTCAGGGCGAGCTTGAGCCCACGGCGCCGGCGACGAGCCGCAACCGTAAGTATCGACTGTCGGAGCGCGCAGAGCAGATGTGCTAGCGGACGAGGTGACCCAATAATCGACTCTCGATTGACGCCCGCTAAGGTAAGGCGGTTGTTGCCCAGTCGACGGCGATGCTAAAGACTCGGCTTACGCTGGCATGGTTCCGAGCCCGTCCATCAAGAACAGCCTAAGAACCAGTTTGATGGCGTATCCCGGCTTGATCTCGGCAGCGTCAAAGACGTGGCGTTCGGTAAGCTCGCTGCAGTATGCATAGATGTCGCGGATAAGGTCCGCGCCCGAAAGCGTAAACATGTAGCCTGCGTCCGAAAGCGCGTTGGGTGCGGTAGGCAGCTTGGCCATGCGGCAAAACGTGGACAGGTCGGGTGCCATGGTGCCCTGGTGGTCAAGGGCGCTGCCGGCTTCCTGTGCGGCAAGTTCTAACTGGCGCACGCGCTCGAGTGCCGCTGCCAACACAAAGCTCGGCGTGGGTGCATTGACGTCTTCCGTGGTCGCCACGAGCCTGCCTGCGGCCTGCGTGACAAGCCAGGCAACCTCGCGCTGGCACCGCACGGCCTTGCGCGTAACCGGTTTGATGGATGAGGAGGAAACGCTCCCCTTAGGCGGATTCGAAGCAGCCACAAGACCCTCCCATGAACGATCGGGCCCAACAAGCCCGGATGAAACACGTGCTACATCAGTATACAGGGGAGTGGGGTAGCGGGGTACAAGCGCGCCAACGGCAAACCGAGAGCATCAACGATGTGCCGATCGCGGAATGTGATCTCGCAATAATTGACTCCCGGCCATATTATTGAGGAGCATGACTCGCGTTCGTATGGTTGTAGGTGCTGGCGATGAACGACATTGACCTTGCTGTTCCGTTGATGGATGGACCTAGCTATGACCGCGCTTGCAGCCTCGTGCCTTCCGAGTACGTTGAGGCGTGGGAGTGGTTTCTGAGCGAGGAGCAGCGCGGCGGCGTTTGGGCCAACCTTCCGCACCGCACCAAGAAAGACAGCCTCCAGCATTAGTATCGTTTGAGAATTGGCTCGGAGCTCTTCCCTGTAACGCGGGATTCGGGGATTTTCTGGCCGGGCCAGGATAAGGTGAAGCAAGACCCTAATAAGACCTTCGTTCTCTCGGTTCATAACTCTAAAAGAGCTTCTATACCGATGTGCCTCCACTCTATTTGGACGATGGTACGTGGATCATTAAGTACTCGGTTCAAGCGCCGGGTACTGTTGGTTTTCGAGACCAGAATTACAACCGTAAAATGCTCAACTGCATGGATTGCGGCGTTCCAGTCGGAGTCATATTTGCAACCGAGGTGGGCTATAAGGTGCTCGGCCTCGCGTTTGTTGAGCGCTTCGAGCCCGAAAACGGTTGGTTTGTGCTGCACGGGCCTGTTCACAAGGGTGGTCCAGACCCTCGTTTTGCGCCGGACATGAGCTATCTGAAGCACGCGCCAGCCGACATTGAGTTTGCCGGACAGGGTGCGACCGACGACGAAAAGGTTCACTACGCGTTAAGGCGCGAGCGTCTGGGACAGCAATGGTTCCGCAAGCAGCTCGTTGCCGCTTATGACGGTCGTTGCGCAGTGTCGGGTTGTGGCGTCAGCGAAGTTTTGGAGGCCGCGCATATCGAAAACTATTCGGGCCCAAAATCTCAAGTCGCCAGCAATGGCATTCTGCTTCGGCGCGACTTGCATTCTCTATTCGATGCTCATCTGATTTCGCTTGAGCCTATTTGCGGTGAATATCGGCTGTGTGAATCGTACCTGCTGGATAAGATCGACTACGTTTCCTTTGCGGGTGCGACGCTAAGGCAGCCGAATGAGCATCAGTGGCGACCCAATACGGTGTTTCTTGAGGCCCATCGCATCGAGTTCGATCGCTCGGAAAAGAAGCGTGATAAAGGTGGGGCTTCTGCCGTATTAGTGTATTAGGATTTGGCATTCTTTGACGATCGTGTCGTTTGATCGGATCGCGTGGCAATGCAATCTCACGCGCACTTGCTGGTGCATGCTCTTCCTGGTTTGAATAACGGGAAGGGAGCGAGCGTGGGCTGGCGAGGCGATGTCGTGATGGGGAAGTACGGAAAACTGCCGCGCGCCCTCATCGACAAAAGCAAGTTCCCGGGTGTGGAAGTTGATTACGGTTCGTTTGCTGTCGCCTGCCCTTGCTGTGGCTTGCAAATTCCGTGTCTCGACATTCGATTTATCGATGCGCACGATTGGCTCAGCAAAGATGCGAGAAAACGCACGGGCGTTCATATGCCGGTGTATCCGGAGAAGTGTCCCGTTTGCAACCTCGATATCGTGTATGACGACGGTGGCGAGGGATAGGTGATGCGGAGGAGCTGGCTGTGAAGGCATCTCCGCCCCTACAAATAAACCCCCTCGCCGAGCTGCTTGTGGAACTCGGCGTGATGGTCGCGTGCCCAGGTAAAGAGCGCCTGGTCAAAGTCGGTGCGCGTGGCCGGGATGCCAAAGACGCCGGCAACTTCGACGCGCACGAACTCCAGCGCCGGTAGCTTGTTGATGGCAGTGAGGACAAACGGGGACGTGGGTTCTTCGAACAGATAGCGGCTGCCTTGTAGCGCGTCGCAACTGGTGCACGTGTTGCCGAGCGACGGGGCTTTGGAGGCTCGCGCGCCTACGGGCTTGTAGCCGCAGCGCTTATGAAGGTAGTCGCGGATCTCGCCCGGCACGCAGCCAAGAGCGGGCACGATGGCAAGTGCGTTGGCATTGGCCGTGTCGATGGCAATGTGCCCGGCTTCGTTGGGCTCGTGCGCGATGGCGATGCCCTCGCCGTTATCGGCTCGATAGGGAATGCCGAAGGCTGCGACCGAGGTCTCTTTGTGGCACTTCCAGCACTCGCGCTTGCCCAGCACCAGATATATATACGGCGCAGAGGGGTCTGATCGGTCAACACCGGGCAGCCACTCGGCAAAGGGCTCGGGGTTGACGCCGCTGGGTACATACCAGATCTTCTTGGTCCGGTCCCATTTGGCGCCCAGCGCCTTGGCTTCTTCTTTGTGCGAAAAGGGGACATCGAGCTCGGTGCGCATGGCGGCTCCTTGGTGCTGCAGGTGCAAGTGGCTCAAGGATACCGCAGGGCGTGGACGTCGTAGCGTTTGGCCGAGAAGTCGCTGTGCGGGCTGGCTGGTTGTGGCGTCGGGCAAATTGGCAAGTAAATGGCCAGCTTTTGGTCGGTCGGCGGCAACCTTGCCAAAAGCTTGACGGATTGCGGTTTAGACATCGGCGAATGAGCATTTGGGGGTGTGCGATGGCAAGATAGCCACGGCCAGTTGCCAAAACTCAAAAAGGAGCGCCATCTGTTGCTCGTGTACATCAAGCGAATTTATATTCGCGATGGATATCAAAGTTATTGTTGATATTGGGGTATTGAATTTGTTTGGCTGCCATTCGTCAGGCGAATTGATGTTACGTTGCGATGACGGTTGGAGCTGCCAGCGGATTTGGCGACATAAAACAAAACAGCCCAGAGACATAGCCTCTGAGCTGCGAACATTTGGTGGGCGTTAGAAGATTTGAACTTCTGACCTCTTCCGTGTCAGGGAAGCGCTCTCCCCCTGAGCTAAACGCCCGATCAAGGGTGCGCGAATGCGCAGGGAATAATATAGCGGAGCCAGGACCTGGTGGCAAGAGCATTTTTAAAAATCGTTAGCTTGTGGAGTAGGGCTCCGCGTCGATCTTGTCTTTTTTAAGAGCTCGTAGCCGTGGACCGCTTGATGCATAATGCGCTAGTCGATACGTCATGGAGTCGTGGACGAACGTCATTGACGGATTTGTCTTACCGATAAACGGCCAAGCTGTTAGCTTGCATCCTTACCGTGGTAAGGTAAGCCGAGTTGTTTCCAGATTGTTTCGGGGGAGTGGAATGAAACAGGAGCGCTCGGTGCAGCACGCCAACGCGAAGGCTTCGGTGCCGATGACGGCGGCGTCCGATTTTGTCGTGCCGGAGGGAACCGACGAGCTGAGCCGCAACACCCGCCGCGCCTGGCGCGACCGCCTGAACAGTGCTTCGACGCGTAAGATGATCACGGGCGTTCTGGCCACGCTGGTGGGCGGTTCGTTTTGGGGCTTTTCGGGCACCAGCGCGAGCTTTCTGTTCGATACCTATCACGTTGATACCCTGTGGCTTATGAGCGTTCGCCAGATTCTCGCCGGCCTGCTCTTTATGGCTGTGGTTGTCACGCGCGACCGCGAACGCCTCGTCAAGCTCTGGACCACGCCCGCCGATCGCAAACAGCTGCTGTTCTTTACCGCCTTTGGCCTGCTCTTTAACCAGTTTTGCTACCTTTCGGCCGTGCGCCTGACCAACGCCGGAACGGCGACGGTGCTTCAATGCCTGCAGCTGGTCATCATCATGGGCTACACCTGCGTGGTCGATCGCCGCATGCCGCGCGTGCGCGAGGCGGTCGGCATCGGCTTGGCCCTCGGTGGCACCTTTTTAATCGCTACCGGTGGTGATCCCACCAGCCTGAACATCTCGCCGCTCGGCTTGATTGCGGGCCTCATGTGCGCGCTCAGCGCCACCTGCATGGCGGTGATTCCCGCTAAGATTCTGCCCGAATACGGCAGCCCCATCGTCACGGGCTCGGCTATGCTCACGGCGGGTGTGGTCTCGTGCATCTTCGTACGGCCCTGGGCGCATATGCCTGCGCTCGACGCTGCCGGCGTCGAGGCACTCGCGGTGTTCGTGGTCATCGGTTCGTTTTTTGCCTACATGCTCTATATGCAGGGCGTTAAGGACATCGGCTCGGTTCGTGCAAGCCTCATCGGAACCGTGGAGCCGGTTTCGGCGACCATCACCAGCGCCGTTATGCTGGGCACGGTATTTTTGCCGACCGACCTTATCGGCTTTGCCATGATCATCGTGATGATGTTCCTTACGGTGTAGCTAGCGCCGCCGCCAAGACAGATAAGGTGTTGCGCCACATTTCCGCCAATTGATGTCCGTGTCTGGAGTTTAGCTGTCGATGCCCAATATGCCATAAACTAGTAACGTTATGGACTTTTTCATTGCGACTCAATTGCGAGGATTTCTTTATGGCTGGTAATCACTTTAAGGGCAGCGACAGCGGCCGTCCTGCGGTTCCGCCGCGTTCGAACGGGACTGGAAAAGCTGGCATGCCGAGCGGAGCTGGTCAGAACAGTGCCGGTAAGCGCACGTCCCCGGGCGAGACGGCGATGTTTACCGCTCTGTATGAGCAGTCTCAGAAGGCCAAAAAGACCGGTCGAGCAAGAGGGAATGTCTTTGCGGGCGGTGCGACCCCCACGCCGCAGCCGAGCGGGGCTCCTTCGACACCTGCGAACAACGCAGGCACTGCCAACGCCGCGAATGCCGCCGGCAACATTAATGCCGACAATACCGCCAACAATACTCCCTCTGCCGGTGGCGCGGGGCTTACGGGTAACCTTGGTACGATCTATACGGGTGCCTCTGAGACCGGCACGTTCGCCCGTTTGGAAGATAACGGTGCCGAGTTTAAGGGCTCCGGTTCCAAGGAAGATTATTACGATTTTGGCCTGAACTACGGCAACGACGCTTCGTCGAGTTCAACCTCGGACGGTCTGGTCCGTCATCGTCATCGCAAGGGTGAGCGCAAGAAGCGCCATGTTGGCGCGGTTGTTGCCGCCGTAGTCGCGGTACTTCTCGTTGCGCTTGGCGCAAGTGGCTTTATGCTGCTTAACTCGGCAAAGACCGTAAAGAGCGAAGCGAAGGAGGCTGTCGAGATTGTCGGCGGCCTTGAGGACAAGGTCACGTCGGGCGATTTTTCGACGCTGCCCGACGATGCGAAGAAGATCGATGAGCTCTGCGATAGCATGAAGGCGGAGACTTCGAGCCCGCTGTGGACGGCGGCTTCGTTTGTTCCGGTGTATGGCAGTGACATCAACGCGGCCCGCACCATGATCGACGCCCTGTCCGATGTCTCGAGCAATGCGCTGGTTCCCATGGCCGACAACCTTTCGCAGGCCACGCCCGGCAAGCTGTTCCAGGACGGCATGATTAACGTGTCTGCGCTGCAGGCCGTTGCCGATTCGCTTTCCAGCAGCTCGAAGGTGTTCAAGAGCGCCAACGAGAAGATCCAAGGCATTGGCGATACGCATATTTCCCAGGTGACCGAGCTGGTCGATAAGGCAAAGGACGGCTTTGCCACTCTCAGCGGCGCGGTTGACGCGGCGGAGAAGGTCGCCCCCGTTCTCCCCCAGATGCTCGGTGCCAATGGCCAGACCCGCAACTATCTGGTGTATGCCATGAACAATGTTGAGATTCGTGCCTGCGGCGGCTTTGGCGGCTCGCAGGGTCTGATCTCGGTTACCGACGGCCAGATGTCAATCAACGACTTTGTCGCATGCATCGCACGTAGCAAGGACGAGGCTGTCGAGAGCGTCGACGAAGAGGACGAGGCGCTGTTTGGCGATCACAGTAACCTGTACAACTCGGGTAACACGTATTCGCCTGACTGGCCCCGCAACTCGCAGCGTGTCGCCTCTCTGTGGAAGTCCGAGTATGGCCAGGATGTCGATGGCATCATCGGTATCGACCCCGTGTTCCTGCAGTATCTGCTGGGCCTTGTCGGCAATGTCTCGCTGCCCGATGGCACGGTTGTCGACGGCACCAATGCGGCCAAGGTCCTCATGCACGATGTGTACTGGAACTATCCGGTCGAGGAGTCGGACGGCATCTTTGCGTCTGTTGCCAGCGCTGCCTTCGACAAGATTCTCGGCGGCATCGGCGATGTCGATGTTACGAAGCTCGTCAGCGCCGTTGAGCGCGGCGCCGAAGAGGGCCGCCTGATCGCGTGGATGAAAAACGACGACGAGCAGAACGCTATCAAGGAAATGAACATCGACGCCTCGCTGCCCGATCCGGACGACCCGAGCGAGGATCCCGTTGCCGGTGTCTACTTTAACAACCTGAGCTTCTCCAAGCTCGATTGGTACCTCAACGCCGATACGCAGATTGGCCAGGGCATCAAGAATGGCGACGGTACGTGCTCCTATCGCATCACCGTTACCCTGACGAACATCATGACGCAGGAAGAGGCCGGCAAGCTGCCCGACTACGTTGCAGCGAGCGCGCCCGATGCCGCGCGTGACGACGAGCGCCTGAATGTCTCGCTGTTCGCCCCGACGGGCGGCAACATCTCGGACCTTACCGTCGAGGGCACCCAGTTTGGGCTTGGCGCCGCCACGTGGCATGGCATTCCCTTCTATTCGGGAACCGTCGACCTGCATGCGGGCGAGACGACGACGATCACCTATACGCTGACCACGTCGGCCGAGGCGGGAGACAAGCCGCTTACGCTGCGCCAGACCCCCACGTGCCAGGCGGCTCGCGACAGCGCTTCGGCGTAGGGTTTTTCTGGTAGACCAGATAATCGAGTACCATTTTGGGGCGGACGGATAATCTGTTCGCCCCATTTTTATAAGGAGAGCGCATGAAGTACTTTGGCACCGACGGCTTTCGCGGCGAGGCCAACGTTGGGCTGACGGTAGAGCACGCCTATAAGATCGGTCGTTTTGTGGGCTGGTATTACGGCGTCAACCGCGAGCGCAAGGCACGCGTCATCGTAGGTAAGGACACGCGTCGATCCAGCTATATGTTCGAGGCGGCGCTGGTGAGTGGCCTGGTCGCGAGCGGTGCGGACGCATATATGCTGCACGTGATCCCAACGCCGGGTGTGGCGCATCAGACCGTGGAGGGCTGCTTCGATTGCGGCATCATGATCAGCGCGAGCCACAACCCGTTTTGCGATAACGGCATCAAGCTCGTTAACAGCGACGGCTTCAAGATGGACGAGGACGTGCTGGAGCTCATCGAGGACTATATCGATGGCAAGGGCGAGGTGCCGCTGGCCACGGGCAACCAGATCGGTGCCACGGTGGACTATATGCAGGGGCGCAACCGCTATATTGCCTCGCTCATCGCGAGCGCGAACTTTTCGCTGCAGGGCGTCAAGATCGGCATCGACTGCGCCAACGGCTCGGCGTCCTCGGTGGCCAAGCCTGTGTTCGACGCGCTCGGCGCCGACGTGCGCGTAATTAACGCTGCGCCCGATGGCTTCAACATTAACGTCGACTGTGGATCGACGCACATGGAACGCCTGCAGCGCCACGTGGTGGAGCAGGGCCTAGACGTGGGCTTTGCCTATGACGGCGATGCCGACCGCTGCCTGGCCGTGGACGAGCGCGGCCGCGTGGTCGACGGCGACCAGATCCTGTATGTGTGCGGTGTGTACCTAAACAAGCACGGTCGCCTTTCGGGCGGTACCGTGGTGCCGACGATCGCCAGCAACTTTGGCCTGATCAAGTCGCTGGAGCTTGCCGGTCTGAGTGCCGTGACCAGCGGCGTGGGCGACCGTCATGTGTATGCCAAGATGCGCGAGGGCGGCTACAGCCTGGGCGGCGAGCAGACGGGCCACACGATTTTTGGCGATATCGAGCGCACGGGCGACGGCATCATGACGTCGCTGCGCGTGATGGAAGTGATTCGTGCCGAGCGCGAGACGCTCTCGCAGCTCACGGCGCCGTGCAAGCTGCTGCCGCAGGCGCAGGTGGCCGTGCGCGTGGCGGACAAGGACGCCGCGCTGGATAGCATGGGCGTGCAGAACGCCATCGCCGAGGCCGAGGCATCGCTGGCAGGCGAGGGCCGCGTGCTCGTGCGCAAGAGCGGAACCGAGTCGGTCATCCGCGTTCTGGCCGAAGCCCCCGACCAAGCAGCCGCCGAAGCCGCCATGAAGCGCATCGCGGGTGCCTTGGAGGCCTTGTAGTTACGCGGTTTTACCAAACCGCGTAACGGCTCGACGCTGCAAACGACCCTAAGCGGCAATCTGACGTTCAATTTCAAGGGCGCGACCAGGAAGGTCAGCGCCCTTTCATTTCACGTCACCTTGCTCGCTTAGGGCCGTTTTCGCTGACGTTGCCAAAACATTGGCGTCAACATGGTTGGCGTTGGCGTGTCGGTTGTGTCCTACAGCTCGTAGAGCGTGGTGAACTTGTCCTGCAGGTAGCTGCAGTAGTAGCGGGCGTCGAACGCCATGCCGCAGGCACCCTTGATGAGTTCCGGCGCGTCCTTGGCGCGGCCCCACTGCCAAATGTGCTCGCCCAGCCACGCGCGGACGGGTGCCAAGTCGCCGCTCGCGCAGGCACCGGTAAGGTTGACGCCGTCGCGGCACATGGCCGGCACAAACATGGCATCGTAGGCGCTACCCAGCGCATACGTGGGGAAGTAGCCAAACGAACCGCCGCTCCAATGCGTATCCTGCAGGCAGCCGTGCGTGTCGTCGGGAACGGGAATGCCCAGGTACTCGTCCATAAAGCGGTTCCAAAGCGCGGGGATGTCCTTGGCCGCAGCCTCGCCGGCAAACAGCATGCGCTCGATCTGGTAGCGCACCATAATATGCAGCGGATAGGTGAGCTCGTCGGCCTCGGTGCGGATCAACGACGGCTGCGCGATGTTCACGGCGCGGTAGAGCGTGTCTTCGTCGACGTCGCCGTAGACCTCGGGCGCGTGACGACGCAGCACCTCGAGCAGCGGGCCCATAAAGGCGCGGCTGCGACCCACGGTGTTCTCGAAAAAGCGGCTCTGGCTCTCGTGGATGCCCATGGAGGTGCCGCCCTCCAAGCACGTGCGCGCATAGGCGGGATTGACGCCCAGCTCGTACATGGTGTGCCCCGCCTCGTGGATGATGCTGTAGACGTTGGAGATGCAGTCGTCCTCGTAGATGTGCGTCGCGATGCGCGCATCACCCACGGCAAAGCCCTCGCTAAACGGATGCTCGGTAAAGGCAAGCGTGGTGTCGTCCAGGTCCAGGCCGACAAGCTTCATCAAGTCGAAGCTCATGGCGCGCTGGGCAGCCTCGGGCACGTGGGCGTGCAAAAAGTCGGCAGCCGGCTGCTGGCCGCGCTCGCCGATGGCGTGCACGAGCGGCACGACCGTGGCCTTGACCTCATCGCAAAACGCATCGAAGCTCTTGGCGGAAAGGCCGCGCTCGTACTGGTCGAGCCAAACGTCGTATGGGTCGCGCTTGGGGTCCATGAGCTCGGCCTGATGCTTAAGTTGGGCGACGATTCTATCCACATAGGGCTCAAAGCTCGCCCAGTCATTGGCCGTCTTGGCCTTGTGCCACACGGCATCGGCCTCGCAGGTGAGCCTGGTCCAGGCCTCGGCCTCCTCGGTGGGGATGACGCTTGCCTCGCGCTGGTCGCGGCCGAGCACACGGATCTCGTCGAGCAGCTGCGGGTCGTCGATCTTGCCGCCCGCGACGGTCTCTCGTGCCAGCGAGCGCACAAGTTCGACAGACTTTTTGCTGGTCAGCAGCTTGTGATGCTCGCCAGCAAGGGTGCCCATAGCATCGGCGCGGGCCGCGGCGCCGTTGGCGGGAGCAATGGTCGCGCCGTCAAACTCGGCAATCTTGAGCAGGTACTCGCGAGTCCACAGCTTGCCCTCGAGCTTGCGGAGCTTCTTGATGCTCTTGCCCGCCTTGGCCTTCTTATCGAGTTTCTTTCCCATACCTATATCCTTGATCTCGCAGGTCGAGCGCCACGGGTGGGCGTGCGGCCAGTTTGCACAGCTACCTGCCTTGTACCCAGTGCGAACAAAACGGAACGCGGCGATGCACACGCAGAATGTGTTATCCTATAGCCCAATGCGTTGACGGAGAGGGTTTTGCCCGCCGCGTCGCCGGCAAGAGAGGGAAGGTCATGGGCTGCGAGCCTTCCTGCGGTGACAAGGGCCAAGCGTTCACTCCCGAGCAGCGACCTCAACGGGCACGCGGCCAGCGGTGGCGAAGCCCCAGTAGGGAAGCCGTGAGCCTCGCGACAAGGGGCACAGAGTGGGCGCGGCGGGCCAGACATCCGCCGGGTCAAACAAGGTGGTACCGCGGAATTCAACCGTCCTTGGGCAATGCACATGCCCGAGGGCGGTTTTTTTATTACCGAACCGGGCCGCGTTTTCACAACGCCAGACGGTGGCAGCCGCCTCGGCAAACGGAGAGCGCGAGAGACGAAAGGGAAGACATGAGTCTGATTGATGATCTGGTCAAACTCGAGGAAGAGGCCAAGGAGCTCGTCGCAGGCGCCGACGACGCAGCCAAGCTCGAGGCTGCGCGCGTTGAGCTGCTCGGCCGCAAGGGCCGCATCACCGGCCTGATGCGCATGATGGGCAAGCTCGCCCCCGAGGATCGTCCCGTGATGGGCAAGCGAGCCAACGAGATGCGCCAGCTGATTGAGGGCATGCTCGACGAGCGCAACACCGAGATGAAGGCCGCCGCCCTCAAGCGCGCACTGGAGCACGACGCCGTCGACATCACGCTGCCGGGCATCCGTCCGCAGATCGGCCACCAGCACCTGATCAAGCAAATCATCGAGGAGGCCGAGGACATCTTCTGCGGCATCGGCTACACCGTCGAGTCCGGCCCCATGGTCGACACCTCCTACTACAACTTCACCGCGCTCAACGCTCCCATGGATCACCCGAGCCGCTCGGCCCGCGATACCTTCTACGTGGTCGACAACAACCCCGGCAGCGTCGCGCACCCCGAGGCTCACGCCCACGGCGAGTCCGACGTGCTGCTGCGCACCCAGACTTCGGGCGTGCAGATCCACACTATGGAGTCGCAGAAGCCGCCCATCTACATGATCTGCCCGGGCACCGTCTACCGTCCCGACACGGCCGATGCCTGCCACCTGCCGCAGTTCAACCAGATCGAGGGCCTGGTCGTCGACGAGGGCATCACCTTTGGCGACCTGAAGGGCACGCTCGACTACTTTGTTAAGTGCATGTTTGGCGAGGATCGCAAGACGCGTTACCGCCCGCACTTCTTCCCCTTCACCGAGCCCAGCTGCGAGGTGGACGTGAGCTGCCACGTGTGCGGCGGCAAGGGCTGCAACTTCTGCAAGCACAGCGGCTGGATCGAGATCTTGGGCTGCGGCATGGTCGACCCCAACGTCCTGATCAACTGCGGCATCGACCCCGAGAAGTACACCGGCTTCGCCTTTGGCATTGGCGCCGAGCGCGTCGCGGCCCTGCGCTACGACCTGCCCGACCTCAGAACGCTCATGACAGGCGATATGCGTTTCCTGAATCAGTTCTAGGCTGCGGCTTGCCCAAGCACGGCACCTCGGCGCTCATTCGTCGCTTGCGTACCAAAGTACGCGGCGCTCCTCTTTCGGGCCGATCTGCCGCACTTGGACAACCCTCGCTTTGTAAGGAATGTTCACAAAGTTGAAGTTTCCACCTGCATCTCTTCGCAGGCTTTCAGTATGAAAGGAGAGCTAGATGCGTGTTTCTTACGACTGGCTCAAGACCATGATCGATATTCCGGAGGATCCCAAGACCCTTTCGGACGAATATATCCGTACCGGCACTGAGGTCGAGGCGATTGACACCGTGGGAGAATCCTTCGACCACGTGGTGACCGCCAAGGTGCTCGCCAAGACCCCGCACCCCGATAGCGACCATATGTATGTGTGCTCGGTCGACGTGGGTGACAAGAACCTCGACGCCGACGGCAATCCCGCTCCGCTGCAGATCGTCTGCGGCGCGCAGAACTTCGAGGCCGGCGACCACATCGTCACGGCCATGATCGGCGCAGTTCTGCCCGGCGACGTCAAGATCAAGAAGAGCAAGCTTCGCGGCGTCGTGTCTATGGGCATGAACTGCTCCGCACGCGAGCTCGGCCTGGGCGGCGACCACTCTGGCATTATGATCCTGCCCGAGGATACGCCCTGCGGCATGCCGTTTGCCGAGTATGTGGGCTCGAGTGATACTGTGCTCGACTGCGAGATCACGCCCAACCGCCCCGACTGCCTGTCCATGATCGGCATGGCCCGCGAGACCGGCGCCATTTTCGATCGCGATTTCCACGTTGAGCTGCCCGCCATCAAGGCGGAGACTGGCCGCGCGACCGACGACGAGCTTTCCGTCGAGATTGCCGACGAGGGCCTGTGCGACCGCTATGTCGCCCGCATCGTGCGCAACGTGAAGGTCGGCCCGTCGCCCGACTGGATGGTCAAGCGCCTTAACGCCCTGGGCGTGCGTCCGCACAACAACATCGTCGACATCACCAACTATGTGATGATGCTCACCGGTCAGCCGCTGCACGCCTTTGACCTGTCTACCTTTGCCGAGCGCGATGGCCACCGTCGCGTGGTGGTTCGTGCCGCCCAGCAGGACGAGAAGTTCACGACCCTCGATGGCGAGGAGCGCGTGCTCGACGCCGGCATGGGCCTTATCACCGACGGCGAGCGTCCCGTGGCGCTGGCCGGCGTTATGGGTGGCATGGATTCCGAGATTGAGGACGATACCGTCGACGTGATGGTCGAGAGCGCCTGCTTCAACGCCGGCCGCACCTCGCACACCAGCCGTGACCTGTCGCTGATCTCCGACGCCTCCATTCGCTTTGAGCGCCAGGTTGACGAGACCGGCTGCGTGGATGTCGCCAACGTTACCTGCGCGCTCATCGAAGAGATCGCCGGCGGCGAGGTTGCTCCCGGCTATGTCGACGTTTTCCCCGCGCCCAAGACCATCGACAGCATTAAGCTGCGCCTGGCCCGTGTGCACGCCATCTGCGGTGCCGACATCGAGCCCGACTTTATCGAGCGCTCGCTCACCCGCCTGGGCTGCACCGTCGAGCGCGACGGCGAGGACTTTATCGTCACGCCGCCGAGCTTCCGTCCCGACCTGCCGCGTGAGATCGACCTGATCGAGGAGGTCCTGCGCCTGTGGGGCATGGGTCGCGTCACGGCGACCATTCCGGCTGCCAAGAACCACATCGGCGGCCTGACGCGCGAGCAGAAGCTTACCCGCAAGGTCGGCGAGATCCTGCGCGCCTGCGGCCTCAACGAGACCACGACCTTTGGCTTTGCCGCCCCGGGCGACCTGGAGAAGATCGGCATGCCCGCCGAGGGTCGCGGCTGCCCCGTGGTGCTCATGAACCCGCTGGTGGCCGAGCAGACCGAGATGCGCCGCTCGCTGCTGCCGGGCCTGCTGCAATCCGTGGCCTACAACGAGGCGCACGGTACGCCCAACGTGCACCTGTACGAGGTCGGCAGCCTGTTCCATGGCCGCGAAAACGCCAGCCTGCCCAAGGAGACCAAGTCCGTCGCGGGCGTGCTTTCGGGCCAGTGGAGCGAGCAGTCTTGGAACATGAAGTACCGTAAACTGCGTTTCTTCTTTGGCAAGGGTATCGTCGAGGAGCTGCTCGCCCAGCTGCGCATCGAGAAGGTTCGCTTCCGTCCCGTCGAGGGCGAGGGCTATGCCTTTTTGCAGCCGGGTCGTGCGGCCGAGGTTCTGTCCGGCGGCACCGTGCTGGGTTGGGTCGGCGAGATCCACCCCGAGGCGCGCGAGGCCTGCGGCATCGACGAGGTTGTCGTTGCCTTTGAGCTTGACCTGGACAAGCTGATCAAGGGCGCCCGCAACCAAGAGAACTATCGCGAGTTCTCGCAGTACCCGGCTGTTGAGCACGATCTTGCCATTGTGGTCGACAACGCCGTGACTTGCGAGGACCTTGAGCGTCGCATCACCAGCGCCGGCGGCAAGCTGCTCGAGGGCGTGCGCCTGTTCGATGTCTACCGCGATCCGGTCCGCATCGGCAAGGGCAAGAAGTCCATGGCCTTCGCGCTCACGTATCGCTCGGACGACCACACGCTTACCAGCGAAGAGGTCGAGAAGGCGCACCAGAAGATCGTCACCAAGGTGTGCAAGGGCGTAAACGGCGAGGTCCGCTCGTAATCTTTGCTGTTCGGAACCCGCCCCCTGCGGGGTTTTCACGGCAACGTCCTCGCCGCTTCGCGGCTGCGGGATGTTGCCTTAGAAAACCCCTCTCGGGGGCGGGTTCCTGCGTTAACCTTGTTGCGAGCGGACCGCACCTTCTTCCGGGTGACCGGAAAGTTGGGAGTGCATGGGCCCTTTATTGGGCGGTGCGTGGACCTGGGTTAATAACGTACGTATTGCAAGGACGTGCTGCGTTGTGGGCGGTGCGCCTTTTTGTTAGTATGCTGAGTCGGTGTTACGGATTGTTGGAAACGTAACACGCAACGTTCTGATTGAGAGGGCTCATGCATATTCCCGATAACTATCTGTCCCCGCAGACCGATGCCGTCATGGCGGTGGCGATGGTGCCCGTTTGGGTCCATTGCATCAAAAAGGTACGCGCCACGCTCGATCGCGAGCATATGGCGTTCCTGGGCATCTGCGCCGCATTTTCCTTCTTGCTCATGATGTTCAACGTGCCGCTCCCCGGTGGCACCACTGGTCACGCCGTTGGTGGCGCGCTCATCGCACTGCTGCTGGGTCCCGAGGCCGCTGCCATCGCGGTTTCGGTCGCGCTGGCGCTGCAGGCGCTGCTGTTTGGCGACGGCGGCGTTCTGTCCTTTGGCGCAAACTGCTTTAACATGGCCTTTGTGCTGCCGTTTACCGCTGCTATCGTGTTCCGTGCGCTCAACAGCCGTCTGCACGACAAGAGCTGGGGCACCTCGGTTTCTGCCATCGTGAGCGGTTGGGTCGGCCTGTGTCTGGCGGCCCTGTGCGCGGCGATCGAGTTCGGTATTCAGCCGATGCTCTTCACCAACGCTTCGGGCGCTCCACTGTACTGCCCCTTCCCGCTGTCCGTTGCCATTCCGGCCATGATGATTCCGCATATGTTGGTTGCTGGCGTGGTCGAGGGCGTGGCGACGGCCGCCATCTACGGTTTCATTAAGAAGACGGCGCCGAGCGTTATCGTCGGGCCCGAGGCCGTCGATGGCCAGCTTGCCGCCGATGGTACCGCCAAGAAGACTTCCCTGATTCCCACGCTCATTCTGGTCGCCGTGCTTGTCGTGGCTACGCCGCTCGGCTTGCTCGCCACCGGTGACGCCTGGGGTGAGTGGGACGCCGAGGGCGCCGCGACCGCCGTTCAGGAGGCTGGCGACGACAGCCTGCAGGCTTCGGTCGGCCTCGACACCCCGACCTTTGCCGACGCCCTGCCCACGGGCGATTATCTGCAGGCCTATTCCGAGGAGCAGGGCCTTGGCTTTGCCGGCCAGGCTGCGATGTATATTCTTTCGGGCGTGATTGGCGTGGCGGTGCTCACCATCACATTCCGCCTGGTCTCGCTGACGGTCAAGGAAAGCGGTGCTCATGGCAATAGCCGAGCTGTCTAGTTGGCTTGCGGCCGAGGAGCGTTACGAGCCCGCGGGGGCTCGGCATCGTGTGATGCAAAAGAATGTCCTGCACCTGGCGAGCCTGCTTGAGCGGGTTCGCCTGGGTGGAGGCGCGCACGAGGGCGGGTCGATGGTCGACCGCGCCCTTTCTTGCGTTTCGGCTCCGGTGCGCCTGGTGGGGATGTTCGTTTGCGTCCTGTGCGTGTGTCTGACGCAGAGCCCGCTGTACCTCATGTTGATGGCGGCCATCGCGCTGGTGCTCGTTGCCGTGCGCCCCGTACGCGGGCTGCGTGCGACCTTTGTACCGGCGCTCGGCGCCACAGGGCTTGCGGTGGTTCTGGCACTGCCTGCCCTGCTGCTGGGCGCTTCTGCCGCGGGCGCCATGCTCAAGATCGCGCTCAAGACGTTCATTAACGTGTCGTTCGTGCTGGGCGTTTCGTGGACGCTCACCTGGAGCCGCATGTCGGCGGCGCTCAAGACGCTACAGCTGCCCGACGAGGTCATCTTTACGTTTGATATGGCGCTCAAGCACATCGAGGTGCTGGGACGCACGGCGCACGATCTGACCGAATCGGTCATGCTGCGCAGTGTGGGTCGTGCGCCTGCGGGTTTTTCGCGTACCGATTCGATCGCGGGTATCATGGGCATGACCTTTATCAAGGCGATGGAATGCAGCCGCGCGATGGACGAGGCTATGCTTTGCCGTGGCTTTGCCGGTGCGTATCCGACTCCCGCGCGGAGCGGCTTTGGCTGGCGCGATGCGGTCTATGCGGTCGTCGTGGTGCTGCTCGCCGTGTTGTGCGCGGTGCTGTAGCGCGGGCGGCCGAGCCGTCGATGTGGATAGGGAAGGGCGACGTTTTGGCAAACGATACGAATGGCGTGATGGGCGCGAGCGGTGCTACTGGCGCCAAGAGCGTGCCGCTCATCGAGTTTCGCGACGTGCTGTTCTCCTATGCGGGGCATACGGTTGTCGATGGTGTGTCGCTGCAGGTCGATCGTGGTGAACTCGTTGCCCTACTCGGTCCCAACGGCTGCGGTAAGACGACGATTATGCGCCTTATCAACGGTCTTGAACTAGCGGACGCGGGTGCGTACCTGTTTGACGGGCACGTGATCGATGCGGCATATCTCAAGGATTCCGCAGCCGCTCAGCGTTTTCATCAGCGCGTGGGCTTTGTGTTCCAGAATGCCGACGCCCAGCTGTTCTGCGCTACGGTGGGCGAGGAAGTTGCTTTTGGCCCCGCGCAGATGGGGCTGCCGACAGACGAGCTCGAGCGCCGCGTCCGCGATGCCATGGAGCTGTTCCAGGTTGCCGATCTGGTCGATGCCTCGCCCTATCAGCTTTCGGGCGGGCAAAAGAAGCGCGTTGCGCTGGCTGCGGTGGTGTCGATGAACCCCGATATCCTAGTGCTCGATGAGCCCACCAACGGGCTCGATGAGGACTCGTGCGACATCGTAGTCAACTTTTTGCTGGCCTACGTTGCTGCCGGTAAGACGGTTTTGATGAGTACGCACCATCAAGATTTGGTGCGCCGCCTGGAGGCCCGTGCCATCTATATCGATCGATATCACCATGTGGTCGAGGCGCCCGTGCCGTCGTATGGAACCGAAAGCGGTGCTGCGGAATAGTTGCTGCGTAGGGTATGTATGGCCGCCTGTGCGACTCTGCCGTGATGGTATAGTTAACCAGGTTTTATGGGGGTGGCTATGCCAAGTTGGAACATTCATATCGCTCAAACGGAGCGCTTGCTGGCACGTGCTAGCGTGCTTGCCGATAGCGTGCGCGACCGCAATGCCTTTTTGTTTGGCTGCGTGGTTCCGGATATCTTCGTGGGCTATATGGTCCCTGGCATCGCCGATCCCATTCCGTATCGCATTACGCACTTTGCAAAGCCCGAGCCTATCCCTAAGCCGCGCGAGCACGAGTTCTGGGATACCTATGTGGCGCCGCTGCTTAAAGGCGCACCCGCGGGCGAACCTGCTGAGGCTACCTCGATTGTCGAGGAGCGCGAGCGACTGAACCGCGTGCACTATCCTCAGCGCTACAGGGATGCCGAGCCGGTTGTCGGTCCCGGCGCCTGTGAGTTCTCGCTTGCGTCCGAAGATGTGGCGCAGTCGCTGCTCGATTTAACGCTGGGCGTCTGGTCGCATCTGGTGGCCGACACGGTATGGAACACGCGTGTGAACCAGTATCTGGAAGCACACGGCGGCAAGCCGTGCGAGGAATTCCGCATTAAAAAGCAGGGCGATTTTGACTGGTTTGGCAAGACGCTGGGCATCGTTTCCATTCCGCGTGCGACCGATCGCCTCTATACCGCTGCGACGCGTTTTGGGCAGTATCCCATCCATAAAGAATATGTGCTCAAGACTATCGGCGTCATGCACGAGATTGTACGCGAAAACCCCGGCGAGCCCGATCATCCGCCGTATCGCCTGCTAACCGAGGAGTTTTTCGATGCAACGTTTACCGAGGTCATCGAGCTGACCGAGGCGGGATTTGCGGCTCGCGTTGCTGCTTCTGACGTTCCCGCAGTCCCCCTGATCGCTAGCTGCTAGCCGGCCGGCTTAACGGTGAACAGTTCATTCCAATTGACCAACGGCTCCCGTCGCAGGGCGTCTTCGGTGGTGCGCTCGGCATCGGAGAGGCTTGCGACTGAACACAAATCGATGATGCGGCATACGAAGAAGGTCTAAAAAGGGCCCGGAAGGCAAAGCCTTCCGGGCCCTTTTGCAATGCAAGCGTGCTTGCAAGTGCGATTTAGCGCACCTGAGCGACGTAAGCGACGTTGGTCGAGGAGACCTTGTCCTCGAGCTGAACACTCATGCGGGGATCGCCGGCGGTAGCGACGGTCAGATCGCCGGCCTCGACGTAGCCGAGCTCCTTAGCGGTCTCGATCGCCTTGACGATCGTGCCGTTGACGGTGCCCTGGGTAATCTCGGCCTGGTGCGGGATAACGCCCCAGTACATGATCATCTGCTGGACGGCCCACTCGTGGCGGGAGAACGCGCAGATCGGCATGTTGGGACGGAAGTGCGAGATCAGGCGTGCGGTACGACCGGTGGTCGTCGGCACGGTGATGCACTTGGCGCCAACGGTGGTGGCCATGTTCACAGCGGACATACCCACAACGTTGTTGACGACGCGGGTGCCGTGAGCGTCGGCCGGAACCTCGAGCGGAGCGTGGGCCGGGAGGTACTTCTCGGTCTCGAGAGCAATGCTGGCCTGCATCTTAACGGCCTCGACCGGGTACTTACCGGCAGCGGACTCGCCAGAGAGCATAACGGCGTCGGTGCCGTCGTAGATGGCGTTAGCAACGTCGGCAACCTCGGCGCGCGTCGGGCGCGGGTTCTGCTGCATGGAGTCGAGCATCTGCGTAGCGGTGATAACGGGCTTGTAGGCCGCGTTGCACTTGGCGATGATCTCCTTCTGGATGTGCGGAACGAGCTCGGGCTTGATCTCGATACCCAGGTCGCCACGGGCGACCATGATGCCGTCGGAAGCCTCGAGGATCTCGTCGAAGTTCTCGACGCCCAGGGCGCACTCGATCTTCGGGAAGATCGTCACGTGCTCGCCACCGTTCTCGCGGCAAAGCTTGCGGATGCCGCGGACGGACTCGCCGTCACGGATGAAGGAAGCGGCGATGTAGTCGATGTTCTCGGTCAGGCCAAAGAGGATGTCCTGACGATCGCGCTCGGTGATGGCGGGCAGCGAGATGTTGACGTTGGGCATGTTGACGCCCTTGCGCTCGCCGATCAGGCCGTCGTTCTTAACGACGCAGGTCATGTCCTGGCCGCTGACGGACTCGACCTCGAGGGCAACCAGGCCGTCATCGATCAGGATGAGGGAGCCCTTCTCGACCTCGGAAGGCAGAGCCAGGTAGTCGAGGGAGATGTGCTCAGCGGTGCCGTGGAAATCCTCGGACGTGGGCTGAGCGGTGACGACGATCTTATCGCCGGTCTTGACGGCAACCTTCTTGCCGTCGACCAGAAGGCCGGTGCGGACCTCGGGGCCCTTGGTGTCGAGCAGGATGCCGACAGGCAGACCGAGCTCCTTGGAAATACGGCGGACGCGCTCGATGCGACCGTGGTGCTCGTCGTAGGAGCCGTGCGAGAAGTTAAAACGGGCGACGTTCATGCCCGCCTTGATCATCTCGCGGATGGTCTCGTCGCTATCGCAGGCGGGACCCATGGTGCATACAATCTTAGTGCGCTTGTACATTCAGACCTCCATCTGACATCGTCTTGCGCTGATAGATAAACCATAAGAAATAAAACCGAGATGATTATAACGAAATGCCGACCGAATACCCCAAAAAATCGACCGTATGCCGAAATGGAAGTTCATTTTTTGCGGGAAAAACGGTATATGAAAAATCTTTACCAACCACTCCAACCGCTGCTATCTGGGAGATATGTCAGTTTGGCGATGTGCCGAAGAAAAAACGTTTTACCAATGTTGAGCATCACACGGTCTGCACCGTTGCGTGCGGACCATATTTCCAAACCGATTGTTTTGGCTAGACGCGTCGCTTTGGGGTACCATAGCTCCACTATCAACTGCCGCTCAGCACGGCAGCCTTGATGAGCCCTTGCCCTTCTCCTGGGAATTATGATCGGGCATCAATCTGCTGAGTGGCCCGAATCCCAGGAGGGGACTCTATATGCAAAAGGAATACCTGTCCGCCGCGGCGGAGGTGCTCAGCGACCAAGGTGTCGATGAGAACCTCGGCCTGAGCAACGACGAGGCGTCTTCGCGCCTCGCCAAGACAGGCCCTAACAAGCTCGAGGAAGCCGAGAAGACACCGCTGTGGAAGCGTTTCTTTGAGCAGATGGCCGACCCCATGGTCATCATGCTGATCGTTGCCGCCGTCATCAGTGCGCTCACGGGCATGGTCAAGGGCGAGCCCGACTTTGCCGATGTTGCCATCATCATGTTCGTCGTTATCGTCAACTCGGTGCTGGGCGTGGTCCAGGAAGCCAAGAGCGAGGAGGCCCTCGAGGCCCTGCAGGAGATGAGTGCGGCGCAGTCCAAGGTGCTGCGCGACGGCAAGCTCGTGCACCTGCCGAGCGCCGAGCTCGTGCCCGGCGACGTGATCATGCTCGAGGCGGGCGACTCCGTCCCGGCCGACTGCCGCGTGCTCGAGAGCGCCACGATGAAGATCGAAGAGGCCGCGCTCACCGGCGAGTCCGTGCCCGTAGAGAAGCACGCCAACGTGATCGAGCTCGCTGCGGGCACCGATGACGTGCCGCTCGGCGACCGTAAGAACATGTGCTATATGGGCTCCACCGTCGTGTACGGCCGTGGTCGCGCCGTCGTGGTCGGCACCGGCATGAACACCGAGATGGGCAAGATCGCCGGCGCCCTGGCCGAGGCCAAGGAAGAGCTCACGCCGTTGCAAGTGAAGCTCGCCGAGCTCAGCCGCATCCTTACCATTATGGTTATCGTCATCTGCGTCGTCATCTTTGGCGTTGATATCATCCGCCACGGCGTGGGCAACGTTCTTACCGACCCGACCGCCCTGCTCGATACCTTTATGGTCGCCGTCTCGCTCGCCGTCGCTGCCATCCCCGAGGGCCTGGTCGCCGTCGTGACCATCGTGCTATCGCTTGGCGTGACCAAGATGGCTAAGCGCCAGGCAATCATCCGCAAGCTCTCTGCCGTCGAGACTCTCGGCTGCACGCAGACCATCTGCTCCGACAAGACCGGTACCCTTACCCAAAACAAGATGACCGTCGTCAAGCACGAGCTCGCTGCGCCCAAGGAGAAGTTCCTGGCCGGCATGGCGCTGTGCTCCGATGCTCAGTGGGACGAGGAGCTGGGCGAGGCCGTGGGCGAGCCGACTGAGTGCGCGCTCGTCAACGACGCCGGCAAGGCGGGCCTCACTGGCCTGACTGCCGAGCATCCGCGCGTGGGCGAGGCCCCGTTTGACTCGGGCCGCAAGATGATGTCCGTGGTCGTCGAGACCCTGGATGGCGAGTACGAGCAGTACACCAAGGGTGCGCCCGACGTGGTGATCGGCCTGTGCACCCATATCTACGAGGGCGATAAGGTCGTCCCCCTGACCGAGGAGCGCCGCGCCGAGCTCGTGGCGGCCAACAAGGCCATGGCCGACGAGGCCCTGCGCGTACTGGCGCTGGCAAGCCGCACCTACACCGAGGTTCCCGACGACTGCAGCCCCGCTGCGCTCGAGCATGACCTGGTCTTCTGTGGCCTGTCCGGCATGATCGACCCGGTCCGTCCCGAGGTGGCCGACGCTATCCACGAGGCGCACGACGCCGGTATCCGCACCGTCATGATCACGGGCGACCACATCGACACCGCCGTGGCCATCGCCAAGCAGCTGGGCATCGTCGCCGATCGCAGCCAGGCCATCACCGGTGCCGACCTCGATCGCATGAGCGACGAGGAACTCGACGCGCACATCGAGGACTACGGCGTGTACGCCCGCGTCCAGCCCGAGCACAAGACACGCATCGTCGAGGCTTGGAAGTCGCGCGACCAGATCGTGGCCATGACGGGCGATGGCGTCAACGACGCCCCGTCCATCAAGCGCGCCGACATTGGCGTTGGTATGGGCATCACCGGTACCGACGTCACCAAGAACGTCGCCGACATGGTACTTGCCGATGACAACTTCGCTACCATCATCGGCGCCTGCGAAGAGGGTCGTCGCATCTACGACAACATCCGCAAGGTCATCCAGTTCCTGCTTTCGGCCAACCTTGCCGAGGTGTTCTCGGTGTTTATCGCCACGCTCATCGGCTTTACCATCTTCCAGCCGGTGCAGCTGCTGTGGGTGAACCTGGTCACCGACTGCTTCCCCGCGCTTGCGCTGGGCATGGAGGATGCCGAGGGCGACATCATGAAGCGCAAGCCGCGCAACGCCAAGGACGGTGTCTTTGCCGGACATATGGGTCTGGACTGCGTGGTCCAGGGCCTAATCATCACCGCGCTGGTGCTGGCGAGCTTCTTTGTGGGCGTGTACTTTGACATGGGCTACATCCACATCGCCGATATGATCGCCGGCAATGCCGACGAGGAAGGCGTGATGATGGCGTTCATCACGCTCAACATGGTCGAGATTTTCCACTGCTTCAATATGCGCAGCCGTCGTGCGTCGCTGTTCACCATGAAGAAGCAGAACAAGTGGCTGTGGGCTTCCGCCGCGCTGGCACTGGTGCTGACGGTGATCGTGACCGTGCAGCCGACGCTTGCCGAGATGTTCTTTGGCCCCGTGACGCTTGAGCTCAAGGGCGTTGTCGCTGCCCTGGGCCTGGCCTTCCTGATCATCCCGCTGATGGAGATCTACAAGGCGATCATGCGCGCGGTCGAGAAGGAGTAAGTCGAAAGGCCATCCTTCCCACCGGCCCGACCGCCTGCGGGATTTCTTCTTCGCTGGTCCTCGCGCTTCGCGCTGCGGAATCGCTCAGAAGAAACCCCTCCCGGCGGGCGGGCCTTCGGATAACCTCTCGGGACCATAAGCTGAGGGAAAGTTTGTGAGCTGGTCGGGCTTTGCCCGGCCAGCTCTTTTTGATCTAAAATACCTGCTCAGTTGTGTGGTTGGGTGCTGGGAGGCGCTTGTGGGCAAGGCTAAGGCAAAAGCGAAGAAAAAGACGACGGGGGCGCGGGCTAAGCGTGATCGTCGTCGGAAGCTCGCGACCGAGGCTCCCGCATCTGCTGAGGAGTTGCTGGCGAGTGTACCGGGGCTTGACGCGCTGCGGGACGTTCCGGCGTTTGATGACCTGCCGGTCGATGAAGCCCAGCAGGCTGCCTTTGATGATTTCTGCGCGCATGTCGAGGAGCCCGAGCAGATGCAGCTTGGCGCCGTGGTGCGCTTGGATCGCGGGTTTCCACTGGTGGCGACTGCCGATGACACGTTTCGTGCCGAGCATGCTGTGGGGTTTGCCAAGTCACGCGGCGAGGACGAGGTCCTGCTGCCTGCCGTGGGCGATCGTGTGGCGGTGCGCCGCGCTCCCGGGCACGATATGGGCGTGATTGAGTGCGTGCTGCCGCGCCGTACGAGCTTTGAGCGTTGGCGCGGCCGTGCCCGCGGGGAGCGTCAGGTGCTCTGCTCCAACGTGGATAGCGTGCTAATCGTGCAGGCGCTCGGTGCCGGCGAGGTGCTGCTCGACCGTGTGGCGCGCTCGCTGGTGTTGGCGCTCGACTGCGATGCCGAACCGGTGGTGGTACTCACCAAAGCTGACCGCTGCGATGCCGAGGAACTCGAGCGCGATCTGGACCGCGTGCGCCGCCTGGTGGGTCCGGACGTGCGCGTGATCGTGACGTCCTCTGCCGAGGGCCGCGGCCTGGACGAGATCCGTGCCTGCGTGCCCGCCGGGAGCTGCGCCATGATTCTGGGCGAGTCGGGTGCCGGCAAGTCGACGCTGCTCAATGCGCTGCTGGGCCACGATACGTTGGCGACCGGCGGTGTGCGCGAACGCGACGATCAGGGCCGTCACACTACCGTCGCGCGCGTGATGGTGGCACTGCCGGGCGACGCCGGCGTGATCGCCGATGCCCCGGGCCTGCGCAGCCTGCCGCTCGTGGGTCACGAGCGGGGTCTGGCGCGCGCTTTCCCCGAGATTGTCGAGGCATCGCGCGCGTGCCGGTTTGGCGATTGCACGCATACCCATGAGCCGGGTTGCGCCGTTCGCGAGGCCGAGGACGCCGGGCAGATCGATAGCCTGCGTTTGGAAACGTTCCAAAACCTGGCGTCATCCATGCGCGTGAGTGCTCAAATGCTCGATCCCGATGTCCATCTGTAATTGATTTTTCCTATGACAGCCGTTTTCCAACTGTTCGGGAGACGGCTTTTTGCCGCGGAAAAGCCTCGAAACATGCAGTTTGCTGACGTGCTGACCAAAACCTTGCCACGAGCTTGACGGGCTGGTCAGCTTTTGGTCAGCGATTGGTTTGACATCGAAAACCAAGATTGCGATTGCGCCGCTTTGCACTCTGACCGCCCAGACAATGGTGGTACGGGCATTCGCCCGGCACTGCCATGAGAGGAGCGGCCGTGAACAAGAGCAAGCGCATCGCCATCAGTCTGGTCGCGGGCGTGCTCGCTGCTCTGCTCTGCATGGTTTACGGCTCATCGATCCGCTCACAAGCCGAACAGGTCCAGGCTGAGACCTTGGCCAAGTACGGTGGCGATCGCGTCGAGGTATGCGTCGCGGCGCGCGATATCGATGTGGGCGAGACCCTCGATGAGACCAATGTCATAACCCAGGGGTGGCTGACGAGTCTGCTGCCGCGTGACGCGGCGACCGAGCTGCGCCAGGTGCGCGGCGACGTGACGACTTCGCGTATTCCCAAAAACGCCGTGATCTGCAATGTCTACACCAAGGTCGAGAGCCGCAAGCTCGAGGTGCCTAAGGGCAAGGTCGCCGTTTCGGTGGCGGTCGATGCCGAGCACTCGGTCGGCGGTGCTACGGGCGTGGGCAGCTACGTGGATGTGTATGTGCAAAAAGACGGCGTGACCGATCGGCTGTGCGGCGCGTACGTGATCGATACCAGTGAGGATTCCGGTGCCACGCGCGAGGGCAAGATCGAATGGGTGACGCTGGCGGCTGACCCCGAAGACGTCAAGGAACTGCTGGGAGCCTCGGGCAAGGGAACGGTCAGCTTGACGATTCCCGCCACGGCGCGCGGCAAAAAGAGCGGAGGCGACGAGTGATGAAGGCGATCTGGCTTGCGTGCTGCGCGTGCGGCGATTACGGGCTGTTGCAGCGGGAAGTCGAGGGCCGTGATGCGGGTGCACAGGTGCTTCGCGTGGGTGACCTGGACGGGCTGGTTTCCATGGCGCGGGCGTTTCCGTCGCGCCGCGGGGCTGCCATCATCGCGGCGTCTCTGTTTGATACCGAAGATGTGCGCAAGACTGTTGCGCGCCTGACGGCCGAAGGCCGCGTGAGTCGCGTGGTCGTGTTGATAGAAGCGCTCGATCCGTCGGATATCGAGGTGCTGTTTCGCGCGGGGGCGACCGAGGTCATCGCTGCACACAGTATATGCGGCAACGGGCGCGCGGGCGAGGGAGCGGTTGATTCCGATCGGCGCATGACGATTGAGCCCGATGCTTTTGTTGATAGGGAACCCGGGGCGCCTCGCGCTACAAGAGGCCCGCGTGTTGATGATTATGGAAAAGCGGAAGCCGAGCATGGTCGGCGCCCCCGGAACCCCCTTGTATACGATGACGCTGGAGGGCCGGCGCAGCATGCTGGCGACTCCCCGGCAGTAGATATGGGATACGTGCACGGCGTGAATCTGGCGGATGAACTCGACGAAGTTGAGGGCCTTGCCGGGTGCGGCGAGTTGTCGCTGATGCAGCATGAGCAGATTGCGCAGAACGAGCCTGCCTCGCAGACCGAACAAGCAGCCATGCCGGCTTGGACGCAGCACGTGGTTGCGGCGGGGGAGACAGGGACGCTGTCACCGACGCCCGCCCCGCCGCCTCCGATGCCGCCGGCAGACGCTGCCGCTTCGCCGCATCGAGCTCCAGTCATCTGCGCTATTTCGGGTTCGGGCGGTTGCGGCAAGTCGACGATCGCTGCCACCATGGCACACGCATCGTCGCTGTTGGGCTTGCGTGCCGCCGTGCTCGACCTGGACCTGATGTTTGGAAACCTTTACGACTTGTTAGGCGTCGATGCTCCGCGCGATATGGCGGCACTTATCGAGCCGTCGGCGGCGGGCACGCTCACCGAGCCGGATATCGTAGCCGCTTCGATGCGCGTGGCGCCGGGCGTTACGCTCTGGGGTCCCGTCGCGGCGCCCGAGCAAGCCGAGCTCATGGCACGTCCGGTGGAGCTACTGCTTGATGTTCTGCGTCGCGAATCCGACGTGGTCTTTATCGATACCTCGGTCTTTTGGGGCGACGCCGTGGCGGCTGCGGTGGCGGCGAGCGACCGTTGCCTGGTCGTTGGCGATGCGGCGGTGTCGTCCGCGGCATCGGCATCGCGCGTCATTGAACTGGCAGGTCGAGTAGGTGTGCCGCGCACGCGCATGAGCGCCGTGTTCAACCGGTTCGGTGCGCGCGGGGCAGACGAGGACGTCGCCATGCGCTTTGAGATTGCCTGTGCGTTAAGCTCCAAGATTCGTATCGCCGATGGCGGGCAGGATCTCGCCGCGCTCATGGCGTTTGGGCGCGCTGACGAGGCAGTGGGGCAGACCAGCGCTTTTGCGACTAGCGTGCGCGAGGCCACGCGTGAGATGCTCGTGGAGTTGGGCTGCGCTGTCGGCCCCTGGAGCGACATGGTCACCGACCGCGCAACGCGTACCGAGCGTCCGCGTATTCGTCTTCCTTGGTCGCGCGAGGGTGATCACCGATGAGTTTGCAAACGAGGATTAAGGCTGCCGGCGCGGCGGCAACGGTAGCTCACGTCGATGCGGGACGGCGCCGTGCGGTCAAGCGTCGCACCAAGCGCGCCGTGATGGACCGCATGGGCTACGACGAGGTGGCACGCATCAGTGCCTATATCGATCCGGCGCTTGCACGCTCAGAATTGCGACCGGCGGTGGAGGCGGCGCTCAACGTGGAGGAGCCGACCGACCTGGCGACGCCCGAGCGTGAGACCATCATTGACGAAATCTTGGATGACGTGGTTGGCTTGGGGCCGCTGCAGCCGCTTATCGAGGACGATAGCGTCACCGAAATCATGATCAATGGCTGCCGCTCGGCTTTCTTTGAGCGCGGCGGTGTTTTATACCCCATTGAGCATGCATTTGAGGACGATGAACAGATTCGCGTGCTCATCGATCGCGTCATCTCGCCGCTGGGCAGGCGCATCGATGAGCGCAGTCCCATCGTCAATGCCCGCCTCAAGACGGGCTATCGCGTCAACGCAGTGATTCCGCCCGTGGCGATCGATGGACCAATCCTCACTATCCGCAAGTTTTCGGACCGCATATGCTCGTTGGATGAGCTCGTGGCTCTGGGATCGCTGCCGCTTTGGTATGCGCAGCTGCTTTCGTGTGCGGTGTCGTTGCGGCAGGATTTGGCGGTTGCAGGAGGTACGGGCTCGGGCAAGACCACGCTGCTCAACGCGCTGTCGTGCGAGATTTCCACCGGCGAGCGCATCGTGACAATCGAGGATTCCGCTGAGCTCAAGTTTGCGCACCATCCGCATGTGGTGCGCCTGGAGGCGCGCGAGGCATCGATCGAGGGCGAGGGCGCGGTGACAATCCGCGACCTGGTGACCAATGCCCTGCGCATGCGCCCCGACCGCATCGTCGTGGGTGAGGTACGCGGTGCCGAGTGCTGCGACATGCTGCAGGCCATGAACACGGGTCACGACGGATCGCTCACCACACTTCATGCAGGCACCGAGCAGGAGACCGTGGTGCGCCTGACGTTGCTTGCGCGCTACGGCATCGACCTGCCAAGTGAGCTTATCGAGGAGCAGATTGCCATGGCGCTCGACGGCATCGTGATGTCCGAGCGCCATGCGGATGGCAGGCGTTTTGTGTCCTCGTATTCGGGGGTGCGGCGCAGCGCATCGGGTGGCGTGGAGCTCGAGCGCTATGTGACCTTCGATGCCGCCGAGCGCACCTGGACGCTCGACCGCGAGCCGCCGTTTATTGCAGAGGGCTTGCGGTCGGGAACGCTCACACAAGAGGAGGTGGACGAATGGAGGTCGTTATGCCCCTCGTCGTAGGGGGTTTGGCTGGGCTTTCGGTTGCGGCGGCGTGCGGGGCGGAACCTCGTGTGCCGCGGGTGCCCCCGGCGCAGCTGGCGCGCCAGACGCTCGAATCGACGGCGGAGAAACTGCCGCGCGAGCTGGTGGAAAACGATCCGCTTAAAAGGATCGCCCGCTCGTGGGCATCGTTGGTTCCAGTGCATCGTCTTGGCTTAGTTATTGAGGATGATGCGGCGCGCCTAGCGTTTCTGTTGCTGTCGAGCGGTGTCTGCTGCATTGCCCTAACCATGGTGTCGTTGTCGCCCATCGGCTTTGTTCTGGGGCTGGTGGCGCCGCTTGGCGTGGGCGCCGCACGCGACACCTTCGACCACCGTCGTGAGCAACACGATGTGGAAGAGGCCATGCCCGAGGCCTTTACGGCGCTTTCCATGTCGCTTGCCTCGGGGCACTCTCTTGCCCAGGGCATGCGGTTTGTGGGCGCCCATGCACAGGAACCAGTGCATACCGAGTTTTTGCGGGTAGCGGCGGCGATTGATTGCGGTATCTCGGCGACGGATGCGCTAGATGACCTGCTTGTTCGCATTGATGCCCCTGGTCTTTCGCTCGTGACGCTGGCGCTCAAGGTGTCGCAGCACACCGGCGCTCCGCTTGCCGATTTATTGTCCGAGGCATCGAGCATGGTGGGGGAGCGCATTGAGCTCAAGCGCCGCCTAGATGTCAAGACGTCGCAGGCGCGCATGTCGGCGCATATGGTCGCGGCGATGCCGGCGGGCATGTGCGCAGTGCTTGCCCTGCTTTCGGCCGACTTCCGCCGTGGTCTTGCAACGCCGGCGGGCGCTGGTGCCGTAGTGCTGGGGCTTGCCCTCAACGCCGTTGCCCTGGTGGTTATTCGGCGCATTATGCGGGTGGAGTTATGAGTGCCCTGGTCGGTGCTGCGGCTTGTTTGTGTGCGCTCAGCGTGTTCGTTGCGACGGGTTTGGACCGGGCGGATGCACGAAAGCTTGCCGAGGCGTGTAAGCGCGAGGCGGTGCTGGTCGTTGCCGCGGCTCGCTCGATGGTCGATACCCTGGCAACACGATTGAAAGGCGCGCTCGGAGCGGGCGGCCCGGCGCGAGTGTCGCTCGGCGAAGTGTCCGAGATGATCGATGTTGTGCGCTTAGGTCTTTCGGCCGGTCTTTCGTTTGATGCGGCGCTTGAGATTTTCTGCGCCAACCGCCGGTCAGTGCTGGCTCTTCGCCTTGAGCGCGCCTGCATGGCGTGGCAGGTGGGCGTGGGCACGCGTGAGGACGAGTTGTTGGCCGCCGCGCGCGACCTGGACGTGCGAGCGCTCGAGACCTTTGCCATCACGGTGGGGCAGGCGCTCGTCCTGGGTGCCCCACTTGCCGAGACACTGGCCGCTCAAAGTCGCGAGATCCGTGCGGCTCATCGCGCCGCGGTCGAGCGCGAGATCGAGCGTGCGCCCGTCAAGCTGCTGATTCCCACCGGCACGCTCATCTTGCCGGCGTTGCTTCTGTCCATATTGGGCCCGCTGCTGGGAGCAGGCGGGATGATGTAGGGAGGAATACATGAACACGATGACTGACGCTGCTGGCAAGGTCCAGGGCTGGGCGTTTTGCCGGGCGGCACATGTTCGTCAGCGCGCCAAGGAACTATTGCAGGAGGAGAGTGCACAGGGTACCACCGAGTATGCCATCTTGGTCGGCGTGCTCGTGGTGATCGCGATTATCGCCATCGTCGCATTTAAGGGCAAGGTCCAAGATCTATGGAACGCTATCAGCGAGGGCATCAACAGCCTGTAGAGGGCGAGCGCCCCATCGGGGTGCTGCTGGTGTTTGCTTGCCTGACCGTGGCGATAGCGGCGGTGCTTTGGGGGCTTAACGCCGCGCGGCAGCAGCGTCCTGGGACCGCCTCCGATTTGGGCTCAGATTCGGCGGTGGCGTCTCAAAAAGATGAGATGCGAGATGCGGACGATTCGGATGTCGCTGTCACGGCGCAAACCTTTCTGCGGACGCTCGGCAAGCGGTCTGGCACTGCGACGGATTCGCCTGAGGGCAACGCGATTGCGGTCCGGCTTGCATGGTCCGAGGACCGACCGATGACCGAAGCGGCGGCGGATATGCTGCGTGCCTATCGCGAGGTACCCACGGCGCAACTTGCTCTGAGCGGCTATCTCGACATCAAGGGAAACGTGTGGGGCGCCATCGTGCGCGACGGACGCGGCTGGGTCGATATGGTGACAATTGCCGCGGATGCTGGCGATGCTTCGTGTCGTCTGCGCGCCGTGCGCCTGAGCCCGCAGGCAACGGACTCAAAGGAGGGATCGTGAAATGCATGATGTCCTGCGTGAGGAATCTGCCCAGGCGACGGTCGAATACGCCATCGTCACGGTGGCGCTGTTATCGATCGTGCTGGCGATCGCGGGACTTTGGCGTGCCGGCACCGATGGGCGCTTGGCGGCGCTGGTTGAGCGGGCGGCATCCCATGGCGTTGCCTCGACGTCGGTTATCGACGCCGCTGCGGCCGCTAAGGACATCGCGTTGTATTGATGCCGCGCGCGAGGACCGGGCGCAGTCTACGGTCGAGGCCGCTTTTTTGCTGCCGACGTTTCTGACACTCATCCTTCTCGCGCTGCAACCGGTGTGCCTGCTCTATACGCGCGCGGTCATGGAGTCTGCCGCCGCCGAGACCGCGCGGCTCATGACCACAACGACGGCGGAGGACGACGATCTTAAGGAGTTCACCCGCCGCCGACTTGCCGCAGTGCCCAACGTTTCGATCTTTCATGCCGGCGGGCCGTTGTCGTGGGATATCGAGCTTGGCCGGGCCGGTGCGGGTGGCGTCTCGTCCGTGTCCGTTTCCGGCGAGGTCAAGCCGTTGCCTGTGATCGGTGCGTTTGCGCAGGCTATGGGTGGTACCGCCGAGGGCGGCTACGTTGAGCTCAAGGTCGATGTCTCGTATCAATCGCGTCCCGAATGGCTGGAGGGAGATTATGATTCGTGGATTGCTGCATGGGATTAAGTGTTTCTGGTCTAGACGCGTTTTGACGCACCGTCCGAGCTGCCATCGCAAGCGAGGCGGCTTTATGGGTCGAGCCGGTGTCGATCTGTTTATCGAAGACGGCGCCTATACCACGCTTTCTTCTGCCGTGGTCATCCTAGTGGTGCTCACATTGTTGTTTTCGTCGACCGCGGCGATATGGAGCATGTCGCGTGCCGGGGATACCCAGGTGGCGGCTGATAGCGGCGCGCTGGCGGGTGCCAACGTAGTGTCGTCCTATCACACGGCTGCCACGGTGGTTGATGCGAGCATCTTGAGTCTGGGGCTGGCGGGGTTTGCCACGATCGGGACGGGCCTGGTCGCCATCCTCATCCCGGGTGCCGAGCCGGTTGCCGGCAATATGGTCGACACCGGGATTGAGATCATTAAAACGCGCAACAAGTTTGCCAAAAGCGCATCGGAAGGCTTACAGAAAATCGAGACGGCTCTGCCGTATCTGATCGCCGCGCGTGCCACGCAGGCGGTGTCGGCGCAGGATACCGATAGTGTGACCTATACCGGTACGGCGCTTGCCGTGCCCAGGACATCCGAGTCTGACTTCGCTACGCTCAAAGGATCAGAGATCTCGACCGATACCATTAAAGACACATCAGATGATTTAGAGTGTGCGGCCGAGGAGCTGCGGAAGGCTTCTGAGGACACGGCGAAGGCTAAAGAGCGTGCTTGGCTGGCGGATTGTGGTGGGTCTGACAAGGGCTCGGTCGGCAGCTGTTCTTGCATGTGGGAGCGTGCGAAAAGCCTAACGGATCTCTCCGGTGTTCAAAATCCGCATTACTCATCGAGCGTTACGTGGGAGCCCCAAGTTGCCCTTGATCGCGCGAAGGACTACTACCATTGGCGTCTGACAAATGAGAAGCCCCACGGCTCGAGTGTCGAGATGAAGGCAGAGTCTGCGGCGCGTAAGGCGTTTTATACCTATGCGAGCGCGGAGGTCGATCGGGCACATATAACCGAGAACGGAGACAGGGTTTCCTCCTATATTCCGCTGCTGCCGCGCAACTCTGATGAGGTTCGGGCGACGGAACTCTATACCGATGCGGTGTGGCCGACGAGCGTGAACGATGACAAGGCGTATCTGCATTACGGGACGACCTGCCCTAACTATAAGAAAGGGACGCCGAGCGGATTTGCTTCGGTTGCCGATTACGATGGACAGGATAAATGCAGCAAATGCCATTTTGGCGTTTTGTCGCTTGGTGCTGTTGCGGCGCCTTCAACCTCTATCGAAAACGGCTTCGAATATCACTTCGACGAGTTCAAAAAGGCCTTGGAGGAATACGTCAAATGTCGGAACAAAGAGCTTGAGCTCATGCGTCAGACCGAGGATGAGGCCGACCGTGCGGGCAATGCGTTTGACCAGGCCATTAAAGTGCTTTCGGGCGAGCGTCCGCGTATTGCTCCGCCCGGTCGCAACGGCGTGGTTGCCTTTGCGGTTTCGGGTGCCATCTCGAGCCCCGATGAGCTCAACTCTTCGTTTAACACGGCAGTCAGGCTTGGCGATCGCGGTGCCATCTCTGCCGCGGTGCTGGCGCCCGATGAGGCGACGGCGCAAAACAACGTGCTTTCGCGATTTTTCTCGACATTGAAGGAACGCTCGGGTGGCGTTGCCGGCGTACTCGATGGCGTCATGGATGTCTGGGGACGGCTGCTTGTGGGATACGGAGACATCCAAGGTTCGGCCGACGAACTTATGGACGAGATGATTAAAGGCCTAGGAGGGGGCAGCGGCGCGTTGGGCTCCATTGCATCGTGGCTCGGCGATACCGTTTCGGCGTCCGTGGCGGCGCTGGGTTTGGAACCGTGCGACTTGCGCCTGCGAAAGCCGGTGCTGACCGATTCCGCCAACGTCATTAAGAGCCCGGGGTCTGACATTGCCGGTCTCTCTCAAGCGCAAGACAAACTGCGAAGTATTCCGTTGGGCGTGACCGATCCCAAGGCGCTTTGCGAGGCGTTGGAATATCAAGTCGAGCGCACCATCAGCGGCACGACGTTCACGCTTGCGGAGATTCCGCTGCCCGGCGGCGGTTCCATCCCACTTACCGTCGATGTCACCACACTGGCGGGTGCCCTGGGCGGTGGGTCGTAATGGGCATCCGCACGCGCCTGTGCGAGGAGCGCGCCCAGGCGACGGTCGAGATGGCAGTGGTTACGCCCGTTTTGCTGGTGCTGGCACTCATCGTGTACAACGTCATGATCTTTGCCAGCGCTGTCGCGCGCTTCGACCGCGTGGTGCCCGACATCGTGTTGGCGCACGCCGTGGCGTCGGAGGGGGAGGGCGACGAAAGCTCTGCCGATGCCTCGGCGACGGTTCAGACTCAAATTCTGAATGCCATGGAGGGCTATGACTTGCAGATCGAAGTGTCGAGCGAGCAAGGCGCGGAGGCATCGGATGGTGGCCTGCTCTCCCTACCCGGTACGTTTAGGACCTACACCTGCACCATGCACTATGAGCCGTGGCCGACTTCTCTCAGCATCGCTGGCGTTCCGCTGGGGGCGCCGACAACGTTGTCGCACGAGCGCGCGGTGACGGTCGATCCATGGCGCCCGGGGGTGGTCATGTGACCGCGGTCTCGTCCTACATCGCCTACGCGCGGGCACTCAATAGGCTGGGTTGGACGCCGGCCGAGTTTGCGGTGGCGGAGCCGTTTGTCGTGCGCCTGCGCGGCATGCTGGGACGGCGTCCGGTTGCCGCCAACGGCCTGCCGCTCGTCATGGCGTTTCCACGCTGCTCTTCGGTCCACACGTGTTTTATGGCCTATCCCATCGACATCGCCTTTATCGATGCACGTGGCTATGTCCTCGTATGCTACGAAAACGTACGTCCCTGGCGTATGTGCTCCTGCCCCGGCGCCTGGGCCGTACTAGAGCGTCCTTCAATCATTGTTTCGACCCCTGCTCTCCAACGCGTGCCGGCTTAAGAATTGGCGACAGCGGACTTTCGTCATACGAAATTGGGTAAGATGGAGGAGAAGATGCATGGATGTTGAGATCCATCCCAACGCTAAAAAGCACCTGACGGAAAAGCAGGTGCTTAGCGCTTGGCTTGCGGTTACTGAGTGCATTCGTCGCGAGTCGAAGGACGAGCCGCCGAGATGGCTTGCGATTGGATGGCTCCCAGACGGACGAAGCGTGGAGCTTGTCGCGGTCGAGCTTGTCCGTGGGTGGCTTATCATTCATGCCTTGTCTCCAGTCCAGAAGAAATTTTGGCAGGAGATTGAACGGGCTCGGCAAAGGGGTCGATGATGGGCAAGACGTATACGGCCGCTAAAGGTCAGGTTGTAACGGATGAAATGATTGACGCGTGGTGCGAGTCGTACGAGCGCGGAGAGTTTCCGGATGGCGAACATACCGTTGGTGGGATCGTGCATGGACGGCCCCCGCTCTCAGGTGAGGGGACGGCAACGTTGTCGGTCAAGATTCCTCTGGGAATGAAGGAGGCCATTCGTCGACGGGCGGCTGCCGAGGGGATGACGCCAAGTGAGTTTGCCCGTGCGGCTCTGAGCGAAAAACTTCTTGCTGCCGGCTGATGTCTCTGACGTGCCGATTTATAGAACCGAGGCTGTGCTCAAAAACTTTTTTAAAATTCTCGGTTGACCGGAACGCGTCCTTGGTTATACTAATCAAGCCTTGAAACAAGGCACACCTCAAATGGCTGGGTAGCTCAGTTGGTAGAGCAGAGGACTGAAAATCCTCGTGTCAGGGGTTCGATTCCCTTCCCCGCCACCTTGAATTGACTAGGACCTCTGCAAAGGGGTCCTTTTCTTTTATGCAGCCCCACATGGAATCGAACCCCGTGAGGGCGCGGAGCTGAGTAAACGCGTAAGCGTTTGCCAGCGCAGCTCGCAAGGCGCGTAAGCGCCGCAGCGGTCCGTCCGCGCAGCGCGCGGACGCGATTCCCTTCCCCGCCACCTTGAATTGACTAGGACCTCTGCAAAGGGGTCCTTTTCTTTTATGTAGGGTTCTGCGGAAACTGCGTCCCAGAATAAGGGTTCAGAACGGGACACACTTTCCGCTTCGGGCCTGTCTGGGAAAGCGCGACCCGGAATGACGCGAAATTGCGGGTCGCGCTTTCCGGTTGGGCCTGCTAACGGAAAATGCGCCCCATTATTGAGCGATAGAACGGGACGCGCTTTCCGGTGCCTGCCTCCGGCGCGCGTACACACCTCGTCGCACCATTCCGAGCCCGCCCGCCCCAGACATTCCTCCCACTTTCGCGTCACTTTACAGACCGTTCGGTCGCCTGTCCGCACACGCGGGTATACTCAGAACGATACTTATCCTATGCAATACGATGCGGGTTCGACCTGCATGATCCGAAGGGGGCAGTGATGGAGAGGATACTCGGCGTTAATCTCTCTGGCTGGTTTATTCCCGAGCCTTGGGTGACCCCGTCGCTGTACGCGGCGACCGGCGCATCCAACGCAGCCGAGCTGCAGGAGGCCATGGGTACCGCCGCTTACAACGAGCGCATGCGTCGTCATTACGAGACGTTTGTGAGCGAGGACGATTTTCGCCGCATGGCGCAGATCGGTCTCAATGCCGTGCGTCTGCCGGTGCCCTGGTATGCCTTTGGCTCACAGGAGTCCGATGCCTCCTACATATCGGTTGTCGATTACATCGACCGCGCGATTGAGTGGGCTGCCAAGTACGATATCCGCGTGCTGCTCGATCTGGCAACCGTGCCCGGTGGCCAGGGCGATTCCAACGATTCGCCCACCACGCCGGAGGCTGTCGCCGAGTGGCATTCGTCCACCAACGGCCGTCATGTCGCACTCGACGTGCTCGAGCGCTTGGCCGATCGCTATGGCGAGGCCGAGAGCCTGCTGGGCATTGAGCTGCTGGACACGCCGCAGATGAGCGTTCGCAAGAGCCTCTTCACCATGACGGATGGCATTCCTGCTCACTACCTGCGCAATTTCTATCGCGATGCCTACGAGCTCGTCCGTTCGTATATGCCCGAGGATAAAATCGTCGTCTTCTCGTCGTCGGGGCATCCCAGCGAGTGGAAGCATTTTATGCGCGGCGCCAAGTACAAGAACGTCTACATGGACCTTCACCTGTACCATTACCGCGACGAGTATGCGCTCGACATCACGAGCCCTCGCGGGCTGACGACGGCGATTTCGCGTAACAAGCGCGAGCTTAAAGAAGCGATTTCGACTGGGTTCCCCGTGCTGGTGGGCGAATGGTCGGGCGCGGCGATCTTTGCCAACTCGTCGGTTACGCCCGAGGGCCGCAATGCCTACGAGCGCGTGTTTATCGCCAACCAGCTGGCTTCGTTTGCGCCGGCTGCCGGTTGGTTCTTCCAAACGTGGAAGACCGAGAAGCGCATTGCAGCATGGGACGCCCGCGCGGCGCTCGGTACGCTCGAGCGCGGCATGATTGAATAGGTTGATATGACGCAAAACAGCGCCCATACGGGCAAACTCTATGTGGTCGGCACGCCCATCGGCAACCTAGGCGACCTGTCCCCGCGCGTTGGCGAGGCCTTTGCCGCCGCCGATGCCATTTGCTGCGAAGACACGCGTGTGACGTCAAAGCTGCTGATGCACCTGGGCATTTCCAAGCCGCTTGTCCGTTGCGACGAGAATGTGATCGCTAGCCGCGCTGCCGGCCTGGTCGACCGTCTGCTGGCGGGGGAGACCCTCGCCTTTGCCTCGGACGCCGGCATGCCGAGCGTGTCCGATCCCGGCCAGGCGCTGGTCGAGGCGGCGCGTGAGGCCGATGTACCCGTCGAAGTTATTCCCGGGCCCTCTGCTTGCGTCACGGCGCTTGTTTCGTCCGGCATTCCCTGCGAGCATTTTTTCTTCGAGGGCTTTTTGGGCCGAAAGCACGGCGACCGTGTGCGCCGTTTGCAGCGCCTTGCCGTGGTGCCCGGCGCACTCATCTTCTACGAGTCTCCACATCGCATCGTGGCGACGCTCGAGGCCGTGGCGGAGGTCTTTCCCCAGCGTGAGGTTGCCGTCTGCCGCGAACTCACCAAGCTGCACGAGGAGGTCTTGCGCGGGCCCGCTGACCAGCTTGCCGAGGAGCTGCGTGCTCGCGGCGAGGTAAAGGGCGAGATTGCGCTGGTCATCGCGCCACCGAGCGAGGATGAGGAGGCCGGTATCGTGCCGGTCGGCGCCACGGCAGCGGATCCCGACGAGGCCCTGCGCGAGGATATCCGCGCCGCGCTCGAGGAGGGGGAGCCCGCGTCTGCGGTGGCTAAGCGCCTGTCTCAGAAGTATTCGCGCCGCAAGCGCGATGTCTATGCCATGGTGCTCGATATGCAATAGATGGAGGATATCCAGCCCTTGCGCTAGAATCATCCTCTGTATGCAACGTTTTTCTGGAGGACAAACCCCATGGATCAAAGCAAGCCTTCGTTCTTTATCACGACGCCCATCTACTACGTCAACGCCGATCCGCACCTGGGCACGGCTTATTCCACCATCATCGCCGACGTTCAGGCTCGCTATCGCCGTTCCGCCGGCTATAACGTCAAGTTCCTGACCGGCATGGACGAGCACGGCGAGAAGGTCGCCGAGGCCGCAGCCAAGCATGGCATGACGCCGCAGGAGTGGACCGATAGCCAGGCCCCGCACTTCAAGGAGCTTTGGAGCAAGCTCGAGATTTCCAACGACGACTTCATCCGCACCACCGAGCCGCGCCAGCATCATGCCGTGCAGTACCTGTGGGAGCGCATGAAGGAGTCCGGTTACCTGTATAAGGGCAGCTACGACGGTTGGTATTGCGTGCCTGACGAGACCTACTTCACTGATACGCAGGTCCAGAAGGGCGACGAGGAGTACGGCAGCGTCGGCCAGCATCTATGCCCCGACTGCCACCGTCCGCTTGAGCGCGTCCAGGAGGAGTCCTACTTCTTTAAGCTTTCCGCCTTCCAGGACAAGCTTCTCAAGCTCTATGACGAGCACCCCGACTTTGTCGAGCCTGCGTTCCGCATGAACGAGGTTCGCAGCTTTGTCGAGGGCGGCCTCAACGACCTTTCCGTGAGTCGCACGAGCTTTGACTGGGGCATCCAGGTTCCGTTTGACGAGGGCCATGTGACCTATGTATGGTTTGACGCGCTGCTCAACTATATGACGGCCGTCGGCTACGGTGTCGACACCGACGAGGCGCGTGCCGAGCTGGCCTATCGCTGGCCCGCGCAGTTCCACATCGTGGGTAAGGACATCATCCGCTTCCACTGCGTCATTTGGCCCGCCATGCTCATGGCCATCGGCGAGGCCCTGCCCGAGCACGTCTTTGCCCACGGCTTCCTGACCGTGCGCAATGCCGAGACCGGCAAGGCCGAGAAGATGTCCAAGAGCCGCGGTAACGCCATCGCTCCGCAGGACGTTATCGACATGCTGGGCGTCGAGGGCTATCGCTACTACTTTATGACCGACGTCGTTCCCGGTACCGACGGCGCTATCAGCTTCGATCGCATGGAGCAGGTCTACAACGCCGACCTGGCCAACAGCTGGGGCAACCTTATCTCGCGTTCGCTCAACATGAGCGGCAAGTACTTTGACGGTTGCGCGCCCGCCAAGCCCGCATCGTTCGATGCGTTCGACAACCCGCTGGCAAAGATCGCCGATGGCCTGGTCGACCGCTACATGGCCAAGATGGACGTGCTCGATTACGGCGGAGCCAAGGACGAGGTTATGGAGCTCATCCACGCCGCCAACCACTACATCGAGGACTCCGAGCCTTGGGCGCTTGCCAAGGATGAGGCTAAGGCTGACGAGCTGGCATTTGTGATCTACAACCTGCTCGAGGCCATCCGCATTGCCGCTCACCTGCTGATGCCGCTCATGCCTCAGACCTCTGCCGAAGCCCTGCGCCGCCTGTCCTGCGAGGACGAGGCCGCGAGCGACGACCTCAAGGGCATTTGCGCTTGGGGCCTGCTTGCCGGTGGTCAGCCCGTCGAGAAGGGTGAGCCGCTGTTCCCGCGTCTGGGCTAAGACGCCGCGCGCCATATCGGCAATTTGCTGTTTAGATGTAAGGGCATGGCCGCAACGGTCCATGCCCTTTTGTTTCAAGACGCCGCCATCATGCTAAGGAGGCAACTATGACAACTTCGCCTTTGGCAAACCCCACGGCAACAAGGGAGCTGCTGGAGGAGTTTGGCCTTGCGACCAAGCATCGCCTGGGCCAGAACTTCCTGATCGACAACCATGTAATTGAGCGCATTTGCGAGCTTTCCGAGCTCACGGGCGATGAGCGCGTGCTCGAGGTTGGCCCGGGCGTTGGTACGCTCACGCTCGCGCTGCTGCAGGAGGCGGCGTGCGTCACGTCGATCGAGGCCGATCCCGAACTCGAACCGGTGCTCGATGCCCATGCCGCCGACTATGCCAACTTCCGCTTTATCATGGGCGACGCGCTCAAGGTGACGACGGGGCAGATTGAGCAGGCTGCAGGCGGTGAGCCGACGGTATTTGTCGCGAACCTGCCCTATAACGTGGCGGCGACGATCATCCTGCAGTTCTTCCAGACGATGCCCGCGCTCAAGCGTGCCGTGGTCATGGTTCAAAAGGAGGTTGCCGATCGCATTGCCGCGGTGCCGGGTAACAAGACCTATGGCGGCTACACGGCAAAGCTCGGCCTGTATGCGCAGGTTACGGGTCGCTTTGAGGTGCCGCCACGTTGCTTTATGCCGGCACCGCACGTGGACTCGGCCGTCGTGCGTATCGACCGTGTTGACGGCGTGGCGCCCGAAGGACTCGATCGCGAGTTTGTGGCCCGCGTGATTGATGCTGCATTTGCTCAGCGCCGCAAGACCATCCGCAATTCCATGAGCGCCAACGGCTTTGCCAAGGACGTGCTCGACGCCGCCTTTGAGGCTTGCGGTATCGCACCCACCACGCGCGCAGAAACGCTTGATGTTGCCGACTTTATCCGCCTGGCTCAGGAGCTCATCCATGATGCCTAATGCCGAACGCGTGACGTTTACCAAGAAAAAGAAGACGGTTGCTTGTCCCGTGCCCTTGGCACCGCTTGCTGACACGCATGCGCATCTGCTTTCGTTTTGGGGGAAAGAAGTGCCCGAGACGCTCGTGCGCGCCAAAGCCGCGGGCGTCGACCTGTTGGTGACGATGCTCGACCCCATCGCCGACAAGCGCAGCGTGACGGACTATAGCGACTGGCTCGTGCGCGAAATTCTGCCGATGCGGGATATTCCGCAGATCAAGTATCTCGCTGGCGTTCACCCCTATGGCGCGCCGGATTATACCGATGACATTCACGCGCAGGTTGTTGCTGCGCTCGATGACCCTTTGTGCGCCGGTATCGGCGAGATCGGTCTGGACTACCACATGGATTACGACGACGACATCGCGCCGGCGCCCCACAGTGTGCAGATTGATTGCATGGCGCGTCAGCTCGAAGTTGCCGTGCGCCGCAATGTGCCGGTGGAGCTGCACCTGCGGCACGAGGACTCGGATGGGGAGCGCACCTCGCATATGGATGCGTACAACGTGCTGCGCGAGGTGGGTGTGCCTCAGGCCGGTTGCGTGCTGCACTGCTTTGGCGAGGACCGCGCCACGATGGAGCGCTTTGTGGAGCTGGGCTGCTATATCGCCTATGGTGGTGCGGCCACCTTTAAGCGCAACGACGACGTGCGCGAGGCATTTGCGGCGACCCCGCTCGACCGCATTTTGTTCGAGACGGATTGCCCGTATATGGCGCCGGAGCCCATTCGCGGTCTTGAATGCGAGCCAGCAATGATCTCCATTACGGCAAACGCGCTGGTCAACGACCGTGTCGATCGCACCGGCGAGGATGCCGAGGCAATCGCGCGAGCCGCTTGGGAAAATGCCTGCAAACTTTTTCAAAAATAGTTCTTGCGTTCGCGGTGGCGCTCCGTTATTCTAATTCCTGCACGCGGGCGTGGCGGAATTGGCAGACGCGTACGGTTCAGGTCCGTATGGGGGCAACCCCATGAAGGTTCAAGTCCTTTCGCCCGCACCATTGATTGAAAGAGCTCCCAGCAATGGGAGCTTTTTTGTTATGGGCCCGTCGCAGGGACTTGAACCTGTGAAGGAGCGAGCGTAAAGAAAACGCGGAGCGTTTTTAGCGAGCTGGCGAGGACGCCGGCAGGCGGCCGATGCCGGTGCGGATCCGCGAAGCGGATACGCGGACGTCCTTTCGCCAGCACCATGGATTGAAAGAGCTCCCAGCAATGGGAGCTTTTTTGTTATGCACGATCTCCTTGGACGGGTATCCTAATGCCAACGTGTGCCTATCAGAGGAGAGACCATGCTGTTTTCCGGTATCATCGCCGCCCTTACCAGCCTTTTGATTCCCATCATCATCCTGTTGTTGCTGCTCCCCAACGCCTGCTACGTCGTTGAGCAGCAGCACGCTGTGATCATCGAGCGCTTGGGTAAGTTCAATCGTATCGTCAACGCGGGCTTCCACGTGAAGGTGCCCGTGATTGACCGCAAGGCCGCCACGGTGAGTCTGCGCACCATGAAAAACGGATTTGGCATCGACGTTAAGACCCAGGACAACGTGACCATTGGCCTTGAGGTCTCCGCTCAGTACCACGTGAGCTATGACATGGGCGCCGGCCCGGCAGATTCGGGCATCTACAAGAGCTACTATATGCTGCAGGAGCCCGTCGACCAGATGCGCGACTTCATCACCGACGCCCTGCGCTCTTCGATTCCTGTCTACACACTCGATGAGGTCTTTGCCAAGAAGGATGACATCGCCAAGGATGTCAACGCTACCGTTTCCGAGCAGATGGCCGCCTACGGCTTCACCCTCGTGTCGACGCTCATCACCAAAATCGCACTGCCGACCGAGGTTGAGAACTCCATGAACGACATCAACGCCGCCCAGCGCAAGCGCGCTGCGGCACAGGAGCTCGCCGAGGCAGACCGCATCAAGCGCGTCACCGAGGCGACCGCCGAGGCTGAGGCGATGGAAAAGGCAGGCGAAGGCATCGCCAACCAGCGCAAAGCTATCGCGTTGGGCATCAAGGATTCGCTCGAGATTATCCAGGAGACAGGCGTTGGCAACGATGAGGCCAACCAGCTGTTCATGTTTACGCAGTGGACCGAGATGATGACGGAGTTCGCACGTACGGGCAAAAACTCGACGGTCGTGTTGCCGAGCGACTTCTCGCAGTCGGCCTCTATGTTCGAGCAGATGCTGGCTGCCGGCAAAGTTCAAAACGATTCGAAGGAGTAGGCGCGCGTGAAATACACCGTCGTTTGTGTTGGTAAGCTCAAGGAGCGCTTTTGGAAGGACGCGTGCGCTGAGTACACCAAGCGTCTGGGTGCCTATGCCAAGGTGGATATCCGCGAGGTGGCCGATATCGACCCGGCTAAGGCGGGCGGTGTGGATGCTGCGCGTGACAAGGAGGGGGCGGCGATTCTTGCTGCCTTGCCGTCTCGAGCGCATGTGATCTTGCTGGCCATTGAGGGCAAGGAGCGTTCGAGTGAGGAGCTCTCGGCGAGGCTCGACGATCTTATGCTGCGAGGTAGTAGCGACATTGCTTTTGTAATCGGCGGTTCGGACGGCGTGAGTGATGAGGTGCGCGCCCGCGCCGACGAGATGCTCAGCTTTGGGCGCATTACCTTGCCGCACAACCTGGCGCGCGTGGTGCTGCTGGAGCAGATCTACCGCGCCTGCAAGATTAGCCGTGGCGAGCCGTATCACAAGTAGGTCGGCAATACGAAACAATAGCGTGGGACAATGACTTTCGTTTTTGAGGAACGCATCTGAGAGGACTGTGTGATATGAAGATCGGATTTGTCGGTTTTGGCAATATGGCGAGTGCTATGGCCGATGGCTGGATTGCCGCCGGCGTGGCCGCGGGCGACATGTGCGCCTGCGCAGGCCGCTACGATGCTTTGGTCGAGCGTTGCGAGGTGCGCGGCATGGTCGCCTGCCACGATGCCGCCGAGGTTGTCGCCGCATCCGATATCGTGGTCGCTGCGGTCAAACCGTACATGATCGAGAAGGTATTCGCCCCGCTCAAGGATGCTCTTGCCAAAAAGGTCGTTCTGTCGGTTGCCTGGACCTGGGACAGTGCCAAGTGGGAGCAGGTCCTGCCGGGCGTCGCGCATATCTCGACGGTGCCCAACACGCCGGTTTCGGTGGGCGAGGGCGTCATCGCCTGCGAGAAGGCTTCGACGCTTAACGACGAGCAGCGTGCTGTGGTGCTCGACCTGCTCGGTAAGCTTGGCGCTGTCGTCGAGCTCGACACAAGCCTGCTGTTTGTGGGCGGCACGGTGGGTGGTTGCGCTCCGGCGTTTGTCGCCATGGCAATCGAGGCCCTGGGCGATGCGGCGGTCAAGCACGGTATCCCGCGTGCGGATGCTTATCGCATTGTGAGCCAGATGGTGCTGGGTACGGCAAAGCTGCAGCTTGCAACTGGCCAGCATCCTGCGGCGATGAAGGATGCCGTATGCTCGCCCGGCGGTGCCACCATCAAGGGCGTCGTTGCACTCGAGGACGCCGGCATGCGCAGCGCCCTGGTCAAGGCAATCGACGCAACCCTCCAGTAAAACCGACCAAAAAAGGGACAGTTTATTTTGGCAGGTTTTTCCTGCGGTTTTGTCCTTTTAGCGAAAAGTGCCCCGCAACTGGCTCAATTCCAGTTGCGGGGCACTTGCGTTTGCCCAGATAAAACCGACCAAAATAAACCTGTCCCTTTTTGGCAGGTTAGTCCCAGAAGCCGTCTTCTTCGTCCTCGGACTTGGGGCCGCGGTCGACATACATCTTATGGGTGCGCTTCTCCATTACAAAGGCAATAATCGCAAACAGCAGGATGCCGCCGGCGAAAAGGATGGCAAAACCGGTGCGGGTGCCAAACAAAAAGGAAAAAACTGCGTCCATTGGGTGCCTTCTTGCGTAGTTGAGTTGGGTCGTAAACGCTCATAAGTATATACTTGCCCATACATGTACAAGGTTGCAACCTAAATGGAATGTATATCGCCGGAGGATCTAATGCTTGATATCAAGTTTGTTCGCGAGAACCCCGATGCCATCGACGCCGCTATGGCCAATCGCCAGACGTCTTGGGACCGCGAGAAGTTTTTTGAGCTCGACGATGAGCGCCGTGCCGTCATCACCGAGGTCGAGGAGCTCCAGGCCACGCGCAACGCCGAGTCCAAGAAGATCGGCGCCCTGATGAAGGAGGGCAAGAAGGACGAGGCCGAGGCCGCCAAGGAGGCCGTGCGCGCCGTCAACGAGAAGATTGACGGTCTGGCCGAGCGCCGCACTGCTCTCGAGCAGGAGCAGTACGACTTCATGGCTCACCTGCCCAACATTCCTTGCGAGGCCACGCCGTACGGCAAGGACGAGGACGAGAACATCGAGCGCCGTCGTTGGGGTACCCCGCGCGAGTTCGACTTCGACTTTAAGCCACACTGGGATCTGGGCACCGATCTGGACATCCTCGACTTCGAGCGTGGCAACAAGCTCTCCGGCAGCCGCTTCACCGTTCTCGGTGGCGCCGGCGCCCGTCTTGAGCGCGCCCTCATCAACTTCTTCCTCGATACGCACACCAGCCGTGGTTTTAAGGAGTGGTGGCCGCCCATCGTCGTCAAGCGTCAGACCATGTTCGGCACGGGCCAGCTGCCCAAGTTCGAGGACGACGCCTATCACGTCTCGGGCGACAACTTCCTGATCCCTACCGCCGAGGTCGTGCTCACCAACCTGCACGCCGGTGAGGTCCTCGACGCCGACACCCTGCCGCGCCGCTACACCGCCTTCACCCCCTGCTTCCGCGAGGAGGCCGGTTCCGCCGGTCGCGATACCCGTGGCATCATCCGTCAGCACGAGTTCGACAAGGTCGAGATGGTCAAGTTCGCTAAGCCGGAGGAGTCCGACGAGGAGCTCGAGAGCATGACCGCCGAGGCCGAGTACCTGCTGCAGCAGCTGGGCCTTCCGTATCGCGTGATTAGCCTGTGCACCGGCGACTTGGGCTTCTCTGCCCGTCAGACCTACGACATCGAGGTCTGGCTGCCGAGCTACAACGCCTACAAGGAGATCAGCTCCTGCTCCAACTGCGGTGACTTCCAGGCCCGCCGCGCCAACATCAAGTATCGCGACCCCGAGAACTTCAAGGGTTCGCGCTACCTGCACACCCTTAACGGTTCCGGCCTGCCGGCTGGCCGTACCATGGCTGCCATTCTGGAGAACTACCAGAACGCCGACGGCACCATCACGATCCCCGAGGTCCTGCGTCCCTACATGGGCGGCCTCGAGAAGATCGAGCCGGTCGCGTAACTTGGCTGCATAGGCGATATGCAAGGGCGCTCCTTCGGGGGCGCCCTATTTCGTGCGCAGGTCCATACCATGCCGTGCGGACAGCTCAATAGAAAACACACGAACAACTGTTCTGTATACAGCCATCTACCTGCTATGCTTTTGCTAAATAAGAGCGAGAGAAAGGGGACGCGATGGAGCTGTTTGATGATCGGGTGGTTTTGTTTGAGAGCGACGAGGGCGGGGAGTACCTGCTTGTGACGTGTGAGCCGTCTGGCATGGGTGGCCTGGTGGTTCGACAGACGAGCGAGGGGCCGTTGACGCAATGGTGCTACGAGGAGTCGCCTCATGTGGTTGAGACGTTTGTGGCGCACGAGGGGCTTGTGGCCCTAGAGCATTTCTATGGGGTCCAGACATCTAATCAGGTTGCTCGCATGTTGAGCATCTCGTTTGCCGATTATGATTGTGCCCAGCGGGTGAGATCGCTCCTGAGGGAACTTGATGCTAAGTTTGACGTGATCGAAAAGCCAATCGATCGTACGGGGAATGGCGGTATATGCGGAGCAGCATGACAAGACTGCGTTCCACAAAAAAGTTTGAAATTGTGCTTGACTCCAATAAGCTAAAGTGGTTTTATATGTCTTGCGCTGCGGCGTTACCTCAGCTGGATAGAGGGTCTGACTACGAATCAGAACGTCATAGGTTCGAATCCTATACGCCGCACCAATTGAAATTGAAAGCCTCCGGCAACGGGGGCTTTTCTTTTAGGCGGACGCCGCATGGATTCGAACCTCGGTCGAGGCGCGGGCGTCAAGAAAACGCGGAGCGTTTTTAGCCCGCGGGCGAGTCCGCCGGCAGGCGGGCGAAGCCGGTGCGGATCCGCGAAGCGGATGCGCGGAATCCTATACGCCGCACCAATTGAAATTGAAAGCCTCCGGCAACGGGGGCTTTTCTTTTATGGCAACACCGCATGGATTCGAACCTCGGTCGAGGCACGAACAACTTAATTATCACTCCGTAAAATTTTTTCTAATTGTCGCTTGACCCATCGGGGGCTCGCGTGCATAATAATCCGTGCGTTGCGGCGTTACCTCAGCTGGATAGAGGGTCTGACTACGAATCAGAACGTCATAGGTTCGAATCCTATACGCCGCACCA
>NZ_JBDGAW010000020.1:0-46864 GCF_040910265.1 Collinsella aerofaciens
TCGGCCTTGCGCTGCTGGCCGTTGGAGCCGTGGGCGCCTACAAGTTCCTGTCGCACGTGCAGGTGCGTTTCCAGATCTGGGCCGATCCGTTTAAGGACGCCCAGGGCCAGGGCTACCAGATCGTACAGTCGCTCTACTCGCTGGCTGACGGCGGCCTGGTTGGCGTCGGCATTGGCAACGGCATGGCAAACAACATCCCCGTCGTCGAGTCCGACTTTATCTTCTCGGCTATCGGCGAGGAAATGGGGCTTTTGGGCGGCGGCGCCGTGCTCATCCTGTTTATGCTTTTTGCCGTGCGTGGCCTCACCACGGCCGCCCGCGCCAAGTCCGACCTTGCCGCCTTTAGCGCGACCGGCCTTACGGCGGCCATCAGCTTCCAGGCATTCTTAATCGTTGGCGGCGTAACCCGCCTAATCCCGCTGACCGGCGTCACCCTGCCCTTTATGAGCCAGGGCGGCTCTTCGCTGCTGGCGAGTTTTATCATCGTCGCGCTGCTGCTGCGCGCCGGCGACGAGGCAACCGGACGCGAAGCCGAGCTCACCGGCACCGGCACCATGGCCGCCATCACCGATGACCAGGTCGCATCCGCCGCTGCCCCGACCGGTACGCGTTTTGCCAGCACACCTTCCTACAGCCACGGCAACCACTCCGCGGGTTCTCGCATGCGTCGTCGTCTGCTCGACACGCCTGAGTCCGGCGTGCTCGGCCGCGTTGCACTTGCCAACCGTCTGACTCGTGCCGTGTTTGCCTTTACGGCGCTGTTCGCCATCCTTATCGGCAACCTCACCTATGTCCAGGTCATCAAGGCAAAGGATTACCAGGACATGCCGACCAACAACCACACCATCGCCCGCTCCAAGTACATCCAGCGTGGCTCCATCATCACGTCCGACGGTGTGACACTAGCCGAGTCGCTGCAGCAGGAGGACGGCACCTACGCCCGTTCCTACCCCAACGGCAACATGGCCGCGCACGTGGTGGGCTACGTGAGCCAGCAATACGGCACCGCCGGCATCGAGAGCGTCATGAACGATACGCTCACCGGCTCCAAGGATTACTCCAGCTGGAACAACGCCATCGCGTCGCTCGCGGGGCAGACCCAGCCGGGCAATACCGCCAAGCTCACCATCGACTCGCGTATCCAGACGGCTGCCGAGCAGGCGCTCAAGGGCTTTAAGGGCGCTGTGGTGGTCATGGATCCGCGCACCGGTGCGGTCCTTGCGTGCGCGAGCTCGCCCACCTACGACAACACCAACATCGATGCGCTGCTCCAGTCGGGCGGCGGCGAGGACGGCTCTATGTACGACCGTGCCATGGACGCGCTGTACACCCCGGGCTCGACCTTTAAGGTCGTCACACTCTCCGCGGCGCTCGAAACCGGCACCGCCAGCCTTACCAGCACGTACCAGGCGCCCGGCTCCATGGATATTGGCAACGCGCCGGTCACCAACTCTGCCAACGAGAGCTACGGCACCATCAGCCTGCAGCAGGCCTTCGCCGTGTCGTCCAACGTCGTCTTTGGCCAGGTGGCAAACGAGGTCGGTGCCAGCTCGCTCGTCCAGTTTGCCAACGCCTTTGGCTACGGTCAGAAGCTCGGTCAGGATCTGACCACCGCGGCTTCCATCATGGCCGACCCGTCGCTTATGACCGAGTGGGAGACCGCTTGGGCAGGCGCCGGCCAGCCCGTCGGTATGGACCACACGCCTGGCCCGCAAACCACCGTTATGCAGAATTGCGTGATCGCTGCCGCTATCGCCAACAGCGGCGTGGTCATGGACCCGTTCTTTGTGTCCCAGATACTCGCCCCGGACGGAACCGTGGTTAAGACCACGCAGTCCCGCTCGCTGGGTCAGGCTGTCAGCTCTGCCACGGCCGACCAGGTCAAGCAGGCCATGCTCGCCGTCGTCCAGTCCGGTACCGGCACCGATGCCCAGATTCCGGGCGTCAAGGTTGCCGGCAAGACCGGTTCGGCCGAGACCGGCGGCACCAACGTCAACTCTATGTTTGTTGGCTTTGCACCTTACGATTCACCCACGGTTGCCATCTCGGTGGCCCTGGAGGATTACGACAAACACGACGTCGAGGCGGCCAAGATTGCCGGCATCGTCCTGACCGCGGCGCTCGCCGCACAGGGAGCGTGATGCCCGTGATCAAAGCGGATACTTGGGACGCGCCGCGGCCGATGAGCTAGCGGCAACGCGCCACACGGCCCCAGCGGCCATACATTTGGTACTACACACATCGTTGAGCGAATAGTTATGTTAGGAGCAGGAATGGAACAGAGGGTCCTCGGGGGAAGATACCTCCTCAAGGATAAGGTGGGAACGGGCGGTATGGCGACCGTCTTCCGTGCACAGGATCAGGTCCTCGACCGCACGGTTGCCGTCAAGATCATGCTGCCGCAGTATGCCGGCGACGCCACCTTCGCCGCCCGCTTTAAGCAGGAGGCCCAGGCAGCTGCCGGCCTGTCCTCCCCCTATATCGTGGGCGTCTACGACTGGGGCAAGGACGGCGACACCTATTACATCGTCATGGAGTACCTGCGCGGTACCGACCTTAAGAGCGGCATCAAGAGCCATGGAGCCCTCGACCCCAAAAAGGTCGCGCAGATCGGCTCGCAGATCAGCTCTGCGCTTTCGGTCGCACACAAGCACGAGATCATCCACCGCGACATCAAGCCGCAAAACATCATGGTGCTGCCCGACGGCAATATCAAGGTCATGGACTTTGGCATCGCACGCGCCAAGAACAGCCACCTCACGCAAGACAACAACGTGCTGGGAACCGCCCACTACGTCAGCCCCGAGCAGACCCGTGGTCAGGACCTCGGCCCCACCTCGGATATCTACTCGCTGGGCGTCGTGATGTACGAGTGCGCCACCGGCCGCGTCCCCTTTGACGGTGACGACGCTATCTCGGTCGCACTCAAGCAGGTCAACGAGCTGCCTATTCCGCCGAGCCAGATCAACTCCGGTGTCGACGCCGACCTTGAGCGCATCATCCTCAAGTGCATGGAGAAGGACCCGGCAAACCGCTTCCAGACCGCCGACGAGCTTCGTCAGGTGCTCAACAGCTACCTGTCGGGCCGTGCCGTCAACGTCTCGGAGCCCACGCGCATCATCGGTGCCCCCGGTGAGCTGGGCGCCACCAAGACTCGCGAGCTTTCCGATCAGACGCGCGCCATGGTGCGTCCCGTCTCGGGCGTGAGCGGCCAGAATACCGCCCGTAGCTCGGTTTCGGGCTCCACCGGCTCCTACGAGGTCGAAAAGCCCAAATCCAACAAGAACAAGATCATCGCCGCCGTGGTGGCAGCCGTTGCCGTCATCGGCATCGTGGTGGCCTTTGCCACAGGACTCTTTGGCGGCGAGCAGGTCACCGTGCCCGATGTGCTGGGCAAGGACCAGCAGACTGCCGTCGAGCTGATCAAGGAAGCCGGCCTGGAGGTCGGCACCGTCGACCAGAGCTACAACGACGACGTCGACGAGGGCAAGGTTGCCGAGCAGACCCCCAACGGCAACGCCAAGAAGCCCAAGGGCACGCGCGTGAACCTGGTGGTCTCCAAGGGCCCCAAGCCCTCCGAGAAGGTTGAGGTTCCGCAGCTCGTTGGCCTGACCAAGGACCAGGCCGAGGCAGCGCTGGCAAGCGTTGGCCTTAAGGGCAGCGCTTCCGAGGAAGCCAACGAAGCCGAGGAAGGCCAGGTCTTTGAGCAGGGCACCGATGCCGGCAAAGAAGTCGAGAAGGGCACGACCATCTCGTACAAGGTCTCGAGCGGCCCGGATACCACCTCTGTTCCCGATCTGACTGACATGACCGAGTCCCAGGCGCGCAATGCGCTCGACATGGCCGGCTTTGGCGTTAACGTGAGTTATCAGGAGAACGACTCGGTTACCGAGGGCACGGTGATTAGCTGGAACCCCAGCGGCAAGCAGAAGCCCGGCGCCACGATTACCGTCGTCATTGCCAAGAAGTCCGGCAAGGCGAGCGTTCCGGGCAATCTGTACGGTAAGAGCATCTCTGCCGCCGTCACCGCGCTCAACAATGCCGGCTTCTACAACATCGCGTTCTGCGACCAGAACGGCAACCCTGTGAGCGGCAACGAGAATGCCACCGTTACGGGCGTCTCCCCCACCGGCAAGCAGTCCACCGACAGCACGATTACGCTGACGGTTTCCATCTCCGGTTCCGGCGACGACTCCGAGTCTAGCAACTAACGTCGATCGCTTGTTGCTTCGAGCGGCTTAGACCGCAAACACATTCGCTCAGAAGCGCCCGCTTGCTCCCCCAGCAAGCGGGCGCTTTTCTTTTGACGCGGGATTGCCGCCCATGGATGAACGTGACTTTAAACCAGAAGAGCCCGGCACCATAGCGGTACCGGGCTCGATCAATCTCTGATGCCCCCGGGCGGATTCGAACCGTCGGCACCCGCTTTAGGAGATATGATTTAATGCTACCCCCTACTATTCACCAAGCATCATTGAACACCATATAACTGCAGATAAAAGACCCACTTTGCTTGCGTCCTACTGCTGGGCCTTTCATGAAAATAGGGACACCGAGCGCAACGCGTTGCGCTGAGTCCTGAGGCTGTTGCAATGAAAATGAGAATCAAGGCTTCGATAGCAGGATGACAACGCAGGCACAATTTGATTTTTGAAATATGGACGAATTCCTCGTCAGGAGGGTAAAATGGTGCCGACGGCAGCCCAAGTTGTAGAGAGCTGGGCAGAGCCGTTGCTTAATGAAGTTGGGTCATCGTCTTAGCGACGGTGGCCTTTCTTTTTGGGCTTCGAACCCTGCTTGAGTGCCTTGGAAAGGCCGACAAGGGCCGTGAGGAGCGAGACCATAGCGGTCAGGAGCTTCACGAGCTCGGTGAAATCGGTCATGGGCATCACCTCCCATCGGATGGAGGGCTCTGCCCGGCACGAGGACTGCCGACAGCGAGGATGATTTTATCAGAGTGGTTGACCCTCTCCGATCAATTCACGCTCCTCACCCTCGCGAAGAGTGCGGGCATGGCAGAATCGGCACTAAACGGCAGTGCGTTAGGGCACCGACGACGAGCTTTCAAAAACTAGCAAGGCGTATCGTCGTTGCGGTACCGGAATCGGCAAATCTCTGGTGCCCCCCGGGCGGACTCGAAAACTCCCCGCGGGGAAATTGGTGACGCGGGTGTCGACGGCCCGAATCCGCCGGCGGCCCCCACAAACCAGAAACGGCGCCGCTCTCGCGACGCCGTCATATTCCCTGGTGCCCCCGGGCGGATTCGAACCGTCGACACCCGCTTTAGGAGAGCGGTGCTCTATCCCCTGAGCTACGGAGGCATGTTGTACTAGTGTAGCAGATTTACTGCATCGCCATACACCCCATGACCAGACTTCAAAGTTGCGGTGGAATAGTTCCTGCCTAAAGCATCTAAAGCCGCATTTAAGAACTATTCCACCGCAACTTATGAGGGGCTAGTTGCCTTTGTGGAAGAGGTTTTTGATAACGGAGGGAATGCTCTTGGCACCCTTGGCGGTTACATCGATAAAGTCGGGCGAACGCACGAGCTTGTCCTCGTCAACGTACTTGCGCACCGCGCGAAGCGTCTCTTTGTCGTCGCGCGTCGAAAACGTAAAGTGACCGTTGTCCTTGGTGAAGATGGCAAAACGCGTGATCTTCTTGGTGCCGCGTAAAACCTCGGCGGCAATATAGTCGACCTCATCCCACGGGATTTGAATATAATCCTCGGGATTGCGCTCGTTGTAATACTCGAACGCCTTATTGCCCACCATCACGTTGCCGTGGCTGGTAAGCCCCATCAGGCAGGTTGCCGGCGTTGCCAGATCGACCGTGCTGTTCTGAGATTGCGCCATGCGCGCCTCGCCCTCCAAATAAAACAATCGGACCGCATCCAGTGTACCCACCGGGTGCGGTCCGTTTCAATGGCTCAAAAGCCCTTGCCTAGCAATTCTCGGTCTTAAGCCGAAACGTGCTTACATGAAGCCGCAGACGCGACCGATGATGCCGATGGCGAAGAGAGCCAGGATGATGACGATCGGGCTGACCTTCTTCTTGAGGAGCTTGCAGACCAGCAGGGTCAGGCACACGGCGGCAAGGCCGGGGATGAGCTGATCGAGGTTGGCCTGAAGCGTGGTGACCTTCACCTGATCAAGGGCGTTAGCACCGATGGAGTTATACATCGTCAGTGCTTCCTTGACACCCTCAGAACCGGAGGGCAGGTTAGCCCAGTCGATAAAGGCGCCAGCAGACTGCGTGACCTTGGAGACGACCGGGGTGAAGGAGATGGACACCCAGCGCTCGACCAGGGCGCCGATGATGAACATACCCAAGATGGAAGCACCCTCGGTGACCTTGCCCATCAGACCGCCGGAGAGGTCCTTGGCGATGGAGGAGCCGACCTTGTAGCCAAACTCCTGCGTGTACCACAGGAAGGCGTAACGGATGATGTTCCACGCAAAGAAGAACAGCAGCGGACCGGCGATGCTGCCGGACAGGGCCAGGGAAGCGCCCAGAGCACCCAGAATCGGGCGAAGGGTGAACCAGAAGGCGGGGTCGCCGACACCGGCGAGCGGGCCCATCATACCGACCTTGACGCCCTGAATGGCGACGTCGTCAATCGGGGCACCGTTGGCGCGCTCCTCCTCGAGAGCGAGGGTGACGCCAATGACGGGGGCGGAAACATAAGGGTGGGTGTTATAGAACTCCAGGTGGCGCTTAAGAGCGGCAATCTGGTCATCCTTGCTGGTGTAGAGCTTCTTGATCGCAGGGATCATTGCGAAGCACCAGCCGCCGTTCTGCATACGCTCGTAGTTCCACGAGCCCTGAAGGAACTGATGACGGAAGCAAACCTTCTTGCGGTCAGCCTTGGTGAGCTGAATCTTGTTCTCTGCCATATGTATCACTCCCCTCCTACTCGTAATCGTTCAGAATGTCGCCGAGCGGGTCACCGGAGCCGCCGCCCATGCCGCCACCCTGCTTGGCCAGATCCTTAAGGCCAAGGTAGATGAGGGCAAGGGAGATGCCGATGAGGCCAAGGGCGATCAGCGTGAGCTGAGGGATGGCAGCAAGGACAAAGCCGAGGATGAAGAACGGCCAGGTCTCCTTGGTGGCCATCATGTTGATGACCATGGCGTAACCGACGGAAGCGACCATGCCGCCGCCGACAGCCATACCGCCGGACAGCCAGTCGGGCATAGCGTTAAGCGCGTTGGTAACAGCCTCGGCCGGGATGATGCACAGAAGTACTGCCGGGATGGCGATACGAAGGCCCTGCATGAGGATAGCAGCGTACTGCCAGCGCTCGATGCCGGAGAAGTCGCCCTTCTCGGCGCAACCGTCCATGGCGTGAGCGATAGCGGTAGCCAGGGTACGGCAGATCATGGTCAGGAACAGACCAGCGACCGACAGCGGGACGGCGACGGCGATGGCGGCGGTAACGGCCTTTGCCGAATCGGTGGCGCCACCGTTGAGGGCGAGCACCATGATGATCGAAGAAGCGACCGAGGCCAGAGCGGCGTCAGGCGCGACAGCGGCGCCAACGTTAGCCCAGCCAAGGGCCATCATCTGGAGCGAACCGCCCAGGAGGATGCCCTCCTGAAGGTGACCGGTTACGAGACCGATAAGCGTGCATGCCACGAGCGGCTGATGGAACTGGAACTCATCCAGAATGCCTTCCATACCGGCAAGCAACGCGACAATCGCAACAAGCAGAATAGTGATTGCAGACATGTATCGGACCCTCCTTTACTATGCTTGAGCGGCCAGTTCGGCCTTAGCTTTCTTCAACATGGCGTCGAGATCCTCGGAGGAATCCGAAGGAACCTTGCGGACCTCGAACTTGACGCCCTTGGCCTTGAGGGCCTCGAGAGTCTTGACGTCGTCATCGCCCATAGCGACGGCGTTGGTGACGACGACCTTGCCCTTGGAGTGAGCCATGGAACCGATGTTGACTTCCTTGATGTCGACGCCGGCCTCGATGGCCTTGAGCAGATCCTGCGGGTTCTCGAAGAGCAGCATGGCCTTGGTGTCACCAAAGCGCGTGTCCTTGACGACCTCGGCCATCTTCTTGATGGGCACGACGTTGGCATGGACTCCCGGAGGGGCAGCCTGCTCGATCATGGTCTTGCGGAGCTCGTCGTGAGCAACGCCGTCGGAAACCACGATGATGCGGTTGGGGTTGATCTGCTTGGTCCACGTGGTGGCCACCTGACCATGAAGCAGACGGGTGTCGATACGGACGTGGGCGATCTTGATGTGCCCATCGCCGATGACCGTTCCCGGAGGGATGGCGCCTGCAGGAGCAGCGGCGGCCGCAGCCGGCTTCTTCTCCTCGGGCTCCAGAGACTCGGGCTTAACGCGCACGCCAGCCTTAGCCTCAGTCACGAGATGTTTTGCGATCGCATGTGCAGTGTTCTTTGCGTCAAAGCGCTGCGAATATGCCTCGATGAGCATAGGCAGGTTGACACCGGTGACGATAGCCCAGGAATCGTGGCCCTCGATGAGCCCGCTGATCTGGTTGAACGGCGTGCCGCCCCACAGATCAACGAGGAAGAGCACCTGCTCCTGGTCCTCGAAGGAAGCGATTGCTTCCTCGACCTTGGCACGGAAGTCGTCGGGGCCCATGCTCGGCTCGAGCGAGACCACGGCTACAGACGGCTGATCGCCAAAGACCATCGAGCCCGTCTGCTTGATTCCAGCAGCCAAGTCCCCGTGGCTAGCAAGAACAATACTTACCATCACATAACCTCCTTTTTGTCTACGTAATTCCTACACGACATGAAAGGAGTATACCTGTTTGCTTTGTGGAATTATAGCTAAAACTGCAAAAGGTTGGATTATTTGTTTAAACGTCAAGGTTTGTTACAAGTTGATTACTTTACTGCTTTTTGACTCATTACACGCCAAGGCGTCGCACATCAAACCATGCATTTTACAGATACAAACAGGCTGTTCATTAATATCGATTTTGGCAAGCGCGAATGCGCTTGTACTGCCGCTATTTTGTTTAAACAGACATAACTTGACTATTAGCGTGACTTATGCACTAGCGCAAGTAGTCATTGGGGACGTTCTTAAACGACTAGTCGTTGGGAACGTCCTTGATTGACTGGTCATGTAAGAGCGTCCCCAACGACTAGGGGCTAGACGATGTGGAGGGGGTTGGCGGCGTCGACGGCATCGGGGGCGTCGGAAGGGCCGTCGGGAACAGCGTCTGCCGGGTCCTCGTCGGGGGTCTCAATCTGCTTGATCATGACCTCCTGGCCCTGCAGCAGGTATGTCTCGCCGCTGCCGCAATGGGGGCAGATCTTGCCGTGCTCGACTGTCGCGTAGTCCCGGCCGCACGCCTCGCAATGCGTCACGGCCTCGACAGGCTCCACAATAAGCTCCGCGCCCTGCGTGATGGGCTTTTTATCTGCCGCCCAGCGCCAAGCGTCGAGCAGCAAGTCGGGAACGACGCCCGAGACCTCGCCCAGCAGCAACGTCACGCTCGAAACGCGACGCACGCCATTGGCGCGCGCCACGTTCTCAACATCGCGAATGATGTGGTAGACGATTCCTAATTCATGCAAGGCGGGCACCCACTACTTTCGTCCAAATTTGATCTTGATGGCGCGCTTCAGCGCGTACTTGCCCAGGCTGGGGAGCTTTTGCTCGTATTTGACCATGGTGGAGCACTCGGGGCGATCGCGATCGAGGTGGATGGCGTCGAAGGCGCACTTGGTGGTGCACAGGCCGCAGCCGATGCACTTGTTGGGATCGACGATCGAGGCGCCGCAGCCCAGGCAGCGGGCGGTCTCGGTGCGCACCTGCTCCTCGGTAAAGGTCTCGACATACTCACTGAAGGGCGCAGCCTTCTCGCGCTCGCGATCCACGCGCGCGACCTCGCGGCTCGCGTTGTCGTAGCCCTCGATCACAACATCGTCGCGGTCAAGCGCGGTGTAGCGGCGCTGGTTGCGGCCGATGGTGAGCGTGGAGCCCGGCTGCACAAAGCGATGGATGGACACGGCGGCCTCGTGGCCGGCGGCGATGGCGTCGATCGCAAAGCTCGGACCGGTGTAGACGTCGCCACCCACAAAGATGTCGGGCTCGGCGGTCTGATAGGTCTGGGGATCGGCGAGAGCGCCCTGACCGCGGCCAAGCTCAACCTTGGAACCGGCCAGCAGGTCGCCCCACACGATGGACTGACCGATCGACATGACGACACGGTCGGCGTCGACACGGCGCAGGTCGTTCTCGTCGTACTCGGGCGCAAAACGGCCTTCGTCGTCAAAGACACGCGTGCAGCGCTTGAAGGTGATACCGCACACACGACCGGCCTCGTCCAGGTGGACCTCCTTGGGACCCCAACCGCAGCTGATGTGCGCGCCGTCCTCGATGGCCTCGCGACGCTCTTCCTCGCTGGCGGGCATCTGTGCCTCGCTCTCCAGGCAGAACATCTCAACGTGCTCGGAACCCAGACGGCAGGCGTTGCGGGCAACGTCGATGGCCACGTTGCCGCCGCCCACCACGATGGTGCGGCCGGGCAGCGCGTCAATCTTGCCGCTGTTGACCTCGCGCAAAAAGTCGACGGCCACGGTCACACCCTCGGCGTCCTCGCCCGGAATGTCGGCAAGGCGGCCGCCCTGGCAGCCAATAGCCACGTAGAAGGCCTTAAAACCCTGCGTGCGCAGCTCGTCGAGCGTCACGTCGCGGCCGACTTCCACGCCATAGCGAAACTCGGCACCCATCAGGCGAATGATCTCGACCTCGGCCTCGATAACATCCTTCTGCAGCTTAAAGCTGGGAATGCCGTAGGTGAGCATGCCACCCGGGCGCTCGTTTTTCTCGAACACGACGGGCTTGTAGCCCTTCTCGGCAAGATAGAAAGCGCAGGACAGACCGGCCGGGCCGGCACCGATGATGGCAATCTTCTGGTCGAAGCCGCCAGCGCGCGTCGGCGTCACCACGGGCGGGACGTAGCGGGTCGCAGCGTCCAGATCGCGCTGGGCGATAAACTTCTTGACTTCGTCGATAGCCACGGCGGCGTCCACACGACCGCGGGTGCAGGCATCCTCACAGCGGCGGTTGCACACACGGCCGCAGATAGCGGGCAGCGGGTTCTCGCGTTTAATGAGCGCCAGGGCCTCGTCATAGCGGCCCTGCGCCGCGAGCTTCAGATAGCCCTGAACGGCGACATGCGCGGGGCAAGCCGTCTTGCAGGGCGCGGTGCCGGACTCGTGCGTCTCGATGCGGTTGTCGTTGCGGTAGTTAGGCGACCACTTGGTGTGGTCCCACTTGGTGGCATCGGGCAGCTCCTGGCGCGGATACTCGGGCACCTGTCCGCCCGCCTTTTTGCTGCAGAGCTTCTGGCCCAGCTTGGCGGCGCCGGCCGGACACACCTCAACGCAGCGGCCGCAGGCCACGCACTTGTCCTTCTCGACCTTGGCGACATAGGCCGAGCGCGACAGGTTGGGCGTGTTGAACAGCTGCGAGGTGCGCAGGGCGTAGCACACGTTGACGTTGCAGTTACAGATGGCGAAGATCTTGTTCTCGCCGTCGATGTTGGTGATCTGGTGCACAAAGCCGTTGTCCTCGGCCTGGCGCAAGATGTCGTAGACCTCCTCGCGCGTCACATAGTGGCCGCGGTCGGTCTCGACCACATAGTCGGCCATATCGCCCACGGCAATGCACCAGTCGGCGGGGTCGTCGGCGCAGCCCTCGCCCATCACACGACGGCTCGCGCGGCAGCTGCAGGTGCTGGCGGCATACTTACCCTCGTATTTGTCGAGCCAATGCTCGATATGCTCGATCGGCACCGACGTGCTCGCGGCATCGATGGCCTTCTCGACCGGAATGACATGCATGCCGATGCCGGCACCACCGGGCGGCACCATCGGCGTGGCCTTGGACAGCGGGCCCTTGGATGCCTGCTCAAAAAACTTGGCATAGACCGGATGCTCCTCGAGCTGACTCACGCGCATGTTGAGGAACTCGGCGGAACCCGGCACCAGCATGGGCAGCACCCACTGCTTGGCGCGCTCGGGATTTTCCCAGTTGTACTCGAGCAGACCCGTGTAGCTCATGTCGTCGAGCATCTTCTCGATATCGGCCTCGGGCATGCCGGTGAGCTTGACCATCTCGGGCAGCGTGTAGGGACGGCGCATCTTCATCTTGCAGAGCACTTCGGCCTGCTCGTCGGTTGCGGCCTCGGCAAACGACCAGTACTCGTAGCCCAGCAGCTCGTCGCGATGCAGCAGACGGTTGGTGCAGTGCTCGCACAGCTTGACGATTGCCTCGCGCGGATGCTCCGGCAGCGGCGGCACGAACTCCGAACCGATATCGGGCTCGGTGTAGCTAATTCCCGGTCCGTTGAGAATCATGGTTGTCCCTTCTCTTGCCGCAGCACGACAAGGCCGCAGCGCCCCTCTTTTTTTGCAGGCCTGGCATGCCCCCATGCCGTTCACCCACCATTGTTGACATTGTGTCAAAAACAGTATTGACGAACCGTCAACAATATTCAAGACTGTTAGGCGAACGGTCGAGCAGAAACGGATGAAAGGCGGCAAAAACATGAGCGACGCTTACGCAGATACCACTGTGGTCGATGCCGTCCCCGGGACTGATGCCTCGGTGCCCGACGGCGCCGCCAAGCGCCTGACGGGCGACGAGCGCCGTCGTGAGATCCTGGCGGCCGTGCGTGCCGTAAGCTCCGAGCTAGGCGTGTCGCACCTGTCGGTTTCGGCCGTAACCAAACGAGCCGGCTGTACGCGCTCGCTGTTCTACCACTACTTTGCCGACATGGACGCCGCCGTCACCGCCGTCATGGACGAGGCGATCGACGGCTTTATCTCCGAGCTCGAGCAGTGGAACGCCGGCCGCACCGTCGGCGATATCGAGGGCGCGCTCGACACCGTCGCCCCGCTCTTTAAGCGCCTGGTCGCCAGCGGCCACGAGCTGCCGAGCACGCTTACCTCGAGCAGCGGCGCGCTCTACGGCGGCTTTTTGCACAACGTGGTCCAGCGCGTGGCGCAGTATATCTGCGACACCACCGTGGTGGATTTTGTCGCCCATCATGAGCTACGCATCGACCATGTCTACGAGACGTTCTACACCCTCATCATGGGGTTGTTGATGTATATCCGCACGCACCCCGATGTGCCCGACGAGACGGTCAAGGAAATCATCGCCTCGACACTCCACATCGAGGGTTACACCGCCAAGTATCCCGAGCGCAGGCCCGGGAACTGACGACATTTGGCCAAACTGCCCGCGATCGGAAGAGGGGCCGCGGGCTTGTGAAAGGAGAGCAGCATGCTGTTCGATGTTTGGGGTAGCGATACCCTTATCCACTGGGCCGGCTGGGCCATGGTCTTTATCGGCCTGATCGTGCTCAACGAGGTCGGCCGCCGCACCAAGCTCGGCGCGGCCATCATCTTTGGCGTGGCTCCGCTTGCCATGACCATCTACTGCGTCGCCATCGCCGTCGGCGTTTCGCAGGGCGCCGAGTGGGCGCTCACCAACCCCACCCACGTGTACCAAAACAGCTGGTTCCACTACGCCAAGGTATACGCGGCACTGGCCGGCTGCTGGGGCTTCATCGCCATTAAGTACCAGTGGGGCAAGATCGGCAAGGCGCACTGGTTCCGCGCATGGCCGTTCGTGATCGTTGCCATCAACATCATGATCGCCGTCGTGTCCGACTTTGAGAGCGCCTATCACTTCTTTGTCCTGGGCGAGTCCACCTGGGTCACCTCCGAGGGCGCCACGCAGCTCGCCGGCTGGAACAACGTGTTCAACGGCATCGCCGGTATCATCAACATCTTCTGCATGACCGGCTGGTGGAGCGTCTACGCCTCCGAGGACAAGACCGACATGCTGTGGCCCGACATGACCTGGGTCTACATCATCGCCTACGATATCTGGAACTTCTGCTACACCTACAACTGCCTGCCCACCCACTCCTGGTTCTGCGGCTTTGCGCTGCTGCTGGCCCCCACCGTGGCGGCCTTTATCTGGAACAAGGGCGGCTGGATCCAGAACCGCGCCTTTACGCTGGCCATTTGGTGCATGTTTGCCCAGGTGTTCCCGTACTTCCAGGAGGAGTCCATCTTTGTGACCCACTCCACGCTCGACGCTGGCGCCGCCACCGCGGTCTCGATCGCCGCACTGATCGCCAACGTCGCCGCGATCATCTACATCGCCTACCGCGCCAAGAAGCTCGGCCGCAATCCCTACAAGCAGGATGTCTTTGAGGGCACCAGCGATTGGGAGAAGGCCACCGCCCGCCGCGCCAAGGTTGATTACGCGCACGCTGAGTAACGCGCCTGACGCAAACATCGCTTGGGTACAAAGCCGCATAGCCGGCTCCGCGCAACTCAACGCATTGCAGAGCCCCCGGAATGTGATTCGTTCGCGTTCCGGGGACTTTTTGTTGCCGCGAGGATGCGACTTAACGATGCGCTCGGGTTAAATCGGATCTTATATTTCGCATGCGCTTTATATGGCTTCATTTTTGGGTACAGTGTTGTCCCGATATTGAGCTTGGGGGATATATGAAAGATGAGACGATGAGCCAAGAGGATGCGGCCCAAGATGCAGAAGCGTGCGCCGAGGCCCTGGAGAGCCTAGACCAGATCACACTAGACGAGCTCTCGTTTAGCGATTCGGCCGTCGACGCGCAGGACGAAGCACACGAAGGCACCGAGGACGAAAACAGCGACGCCAAAGACGCTCCTGACGAAGCCGAAGCCGAAGCCGAAGAGGACGATAGCGAGGCCGACGACCAGCCCGAATCCGACACGAGCGATGAAACCATCTTGCTCGACAGCTTTCCGGCCGAAGATTCGCTGACCCGCGAGCTTCCCGGCCTGGGCTCCGCGCCTGCCGTGGACGAGACCATCGCCATGGGCAATATTCCACTACCGTCCGTTCCTTCGGCACACGAAGCCGAGGTTCGTCATCGCAAGATGTCGCCCAAGCGCCGCAACCTGATGGTTGCCGGCGCTGTGGCCGTCGCGCTCGTCGCCGGCGGCGCAGGCTACGCAGCCTGGAACGGATACCGGCAAGAGCAGGCTGCCATCACCGCCGCCAATGCCCACACGATGATGTCGGTGCAGATTGGCGTACACGCCGCGGGGCTCGACTGTTCCGCCGGCTCCAAGATTCCCGTGCAGGTGAGCGGGCAGGATTCCGACGGTTCTTCCGTGAGCGAAACACTCTATGTTGACGAGCACGGCCGTGGCATCAAACTGCTACCCGGTGACTACACGCTCTCCATTGCTGGATCCCCCATCGCGGCCGACGGCACCATCTACACTGTCCCGACCACCAAGGCGCAGGTCACCGTTAAGAGCGATGGGCAGGATTTGAGTGCCCAGGCCACCTTTAAGCTCAAGGTGCCTTCGGCCGACACGGTAACTGACGACCAGATCGATGCCGCGGCCGAGTATGCCGAGGAAGGCGGCGCGAGCTCTGCCGCCACCGCCAAGGTGCTCCAGCAGGCGGCAACCGCGCGGCGCGACGCCGCCGTCAATGCCGTGAGCGCGCAAAAGGCACAGGCGGCCCATGATGCCGACGCCCGTCACAAGGCAACCGACCTCTACCAGCTCGATATCCCCGTCGAGTGGTACGGCAAGGTCGAGACTTGGCAAAATGGCAGCACGCTATGCATCTATCTTGCCGGCGACAGCGATACGCCGATTGTGACGCTCGTCACGGTGCGCGAGGGCGAGAGCTTTACGCCCGATGCAGGCGATACGGTTTTGGGCGCGGCCAATCTAGGCAACGGTTATACCGTCTACGCCAGCGGCCCCGTCTATCCGTACGTGGTGCCCCAGACCATCAACGGACGCACGCAGAACCCCGTGTCAACCTACCCCATGGACACGGCCATTGAGCTTGTCGAGCTTACGACCGGCAACCGCTACACCTATAGCCAGATCAAGAACGTACTGGTCGGCAAAGACGGCAAAGCCGACGCCGCGACCAAACTCGAGACCGACTACCTCGCCCAGATTCTGATGCCAAGCATCAAGGCCCAGGACTAGCCGGGCGCATCATGGTGCTCCCCAACCGTGATGAAGGGGCCAGGAGGTCCTGGCCCCACAGATCCGTAGATGGTTAGGCAAGGAGCCACTTCCATGCGGGAACAACGTGTACCACACCGTGCTCGCATGGAATATCGGCCTGCTCATCCATGGTAACGATTGCCGACTCGCCAAGATCGAACTGGGCCATCGAGGCATCAAGCGCGGCAATTTCGCGCTCGCGCGTTTTCTCACTTGCCATATCCACACTCACCTGAATCAGGCTATAAGCCCGCATGAGAAGTGCGTCCCCAGCCACAAAGTCCACCTCATGGTTTTTGCTCTTCTCTTTGATCAGCAAGCGGCAGACCGATCCGACCCTCACCGCGGGAGTCCTTCTTCTTAGCGCGTTGAACACTGCGGTCTCGAGCCTCTGGCCCTGGTCCAATGCCGATGCGGGAGAGAATGCTCCAAACATCGCAGGATCGACAGCGTAGACCTTAGACGCAGACCGCATGTTATTTGCCAGTGAACGCGTGAACTCCGGCACGGAGAACAGCAGGTAGGCATCCTCATAATACTCAAGTAAGTCGCTGAGCGAATTACGACTGACGGGTATCTGCCTGCTCTTGAACTCGTTGTACACTTTGTTCACCGACAGCTCTCGTCCCGAAGATGCCATACACCGCGTCAGGAACAGAGATGCCAGGCGAGGGTTCTTGACGTCGTAACGTTCAACGACGTCCATAGCGACCGTTCGCGAAGCATATTCCTGTAGCAGCTGAATCGCGTCTGCGGGCGTCTGCTCAAGCGTCGCGATGAATCCCCCTCGTTCAAGATATCCGATCAGATGATGTCGAAGCAGCGCTGCATCGCTTGGGGAAAAGGTCGCATCTGGCTCGAAAACGTTCCCCGTCTTATATCGAACGTATTCCGAAAAACTCAACGGAAAAAGCTCCCGTATAAGAGAACGACCCCTGAACTCGCTCTTAAGCTCTGAGGACAGCATCTTGGAAGAAGATCCCGTCACATAGACGGTCGCTTTCTCCGTATCGACTACACGCCGCAGAAACGCACCCCATTCGGGAATTTCCTGGATCTCGTCAAAGAAAATGTAAGCGCCCTCGGTTCGAGCAACAGGATACAGCGCATAGAACGTGTCGAGCACGTCCGCCAGCAGCGATGGCTCATACGGGCGCAAGCGCTCATCCTCAAAATTGAAGTAAAGCATCCGGTCAAGCTCGACGCCCCGGCTCTGAAGCCGCCGCATCTCCTGATACAGGCGATACGTCTTTCCACAACGGCGGGCCCCCACAATCACATTTACGATGTTGTCGCGCTTTGGCTCCTGTGGGTTTCCTAGATCAAGGTCTCGCTCAAAGACCTGCGGAACCCCCTGCTGTTCAAAGTCCTTTATTTTCTGGGCGATCAAGTCGTTGAATGCCATGATTCTCCAATCTTGCTCTCTAGCTAATCAAAATTATAGCGATTCTTGATTAATTAGAGAGCAAGATTGTGTGTGGCTTGATTAACACTTAAGCAAGTTTTATCACCGTTATTGCTCCGAAGGATGTCGAGTGGCCAAGAGGACAACCGAGCTCGAATGCGACTCCCCGAGCAGTCAATTTGGGACGGGGCTTTTTTGACTACCCTCCCCCTGTAGAAAAATCCCTAACGCAGTTGCGGTGAAATAGGGACTGTTTTTGCTGGTCAAACCGCAAACAGTCCCTATTTCACCGCAACTTAGTGGTGGCCTTTTGGGTGACACTCAGCGCCACGGATCGGCTTCGAACATCGGCTCGCGCTCGGGGCGGCGATCGCTGTAGGGATCGTAGCCGTCGTCGTCCTCGTTCTCGGCACGGATGTAGGGGTCGCGCGGCTTGGGCACCGGCTTAGGCGCAGGCTTGGGTGCGGCGGGTGCGGCATCGGTCGCCGGCGCGCTTGTCTTGATCTCGTCTTTCATCTGCATAGCTCCTTGCCATGTACTCACGTTCAACACCATCGATTGTCGCACGAAAAAGGGCGGCGGACCCAATTGGATCCGCCGCCCTTGGCGTTTAGAGACGGCTGGCAGATTTTAAGGCATGTCCCATAAATCTACTCGGCGTCGGGGACCTCGTAGGTGGCCGCCGGCGTGTTGTCGCACACGACGGTAAAGCCGCCGTCCTTGTCGGCATCGACCGTCACCTGATCGCCCCCGCGCACCGTGCCGTCGATGATGGCGGCGGCGATGGCGTCCACGACCTCGCGCTGGACCAGGCGCTTGAGCGGACGGGCACCGAACACGGGGTCCAGGCCGCCCACGGCGAGCATCTGCTTGGCCGCCGGGGTGATGGCAAGCGTCATGCGCTCCTTGGCCAGGCGTGCGCGAACGTCGGCAAGCTGGATGTCGACGATCTTCTCGATCTGCGCCATGCCAAGCGGATGGAACACCACGATATCGTCGATACGGTTGAGGAACTCGGGGCGGAAGGTCTGAGCCATGGCGGCGTCGACCTGATGGCGCATCTCCTCCTCGTCCTTACCGGACAGATCGGCGATGGCCTTGGAGCCCACGTTGCTCGTCATGATGATAATCGTGTTCTTGAAGGACACCTGGCGACCCTGGCCATCGGTCAGACGGCCGTCGTCGAGCACCTGCAGCAGCACGTTGAAGACATCCGGATGAGCCTTCTCCATCTCGTCGAGCAAGATTACGGAGTAGGGACGACGGCGCACGGCCTCGGTGAGCTGGCCACCCTCGTCGTAGCCCACGTATCCCGGGGGCGCACCGATCAGACGCTGGACGCTGAACTTCTCCATGTACTCGGACATGTCGATACGCACGAGCGCGCGCTCGTCGTCGAACAAGCACTCGGCAAGCGCCTTGGCGAGCTCGGTCTTGCCCACGCCAGTGGGGCCCAGGAAGAAGAAGCTGCCGATGGGCTTGTCCGGATCGGAGAGGCCCGCACGGCTGCGACGCACAGCCGCGGCGACGGCGGAGACGGCCTCGTCCTGACCGATGACGCGCTTATGCAGCTCGCCCTCCAGGCCCTTGAGCTTGTCGAGTTCGCCCTGCATCATCTTGGAGACGGGCACACCGGTCCAGGCGCTCACGACCTCGGCGATCTCATCGGAGGTCACCTGTTCGTTCAGGCCTTCGCCATTCTGCTCCTTTTGCGCCTCGAGCGCAGCCTCGGACTCCTGAATCTGCTGCTGCAGGCCCGGAATCACGGAGAAGCGCAGCTCGGACGCACGGGCCAGGTCGCCGTTGCGCGTCGCGCGCTCCTCTTCGCTCTTGGCCTCGTCAAGCTGGCCCTTAAGCTCCTGCACGTGGTCGATGGCGTTCTTTTGGTTGAGCCAGCCAGCCTTTTGCACGTTGAGCTTTTCCTGGACCTCGGCGATCTCCTGGCGCAGGGCTTCCAGACGCTCCTTGGAGGCGTCATCGGTCTCCTTCATGAGCGCCTGTTCCTCGATCTGCAGCTGGGTGAGCTGGCGCGTGGTGGCGTCGATCTCGACCGGCATGCTGTCGAGCTCCATGCGCAGGCGGCTTGCCGCCTCATCGACCAGGTCGATGGCCTTATCGGGCAGGAAACGGTCGGCAATGTAGCGATCGGAGAGGTCGGCAGCTGCCACGAGCGCGCTATCGGTGATATGCACGCCGTGGAAGATCTCGTACTTCTCCTTGAGGCCACGCAGGATCGAGATGGTGTCCTCGACGGTAGGCTCGCTGACCATTACGGTCTGGAAACGACGCGCGAGCGCCGCGTCCTTCTCGATGTACTTGCGGTATTCGTCGAGTGTGGTCGCACCGATCGCATGCAGGTCGCCACGGGCAAGCGCCGGCTTGAGGATGTTGCCGGCGTCCATAGAGCCCTCGGTGGCACCCGCGCCCACGATGGTATGGAGCTCATCGATGAACAGGATGACCTTGCCCTCGGACTTCTGCACCTCCTTGAGCACGGCCTTCAAGCGGTCCTCGAACTCGCCGCGGTACTTGGCGCCGGCGACCAGCGCGCTCATGTCGAGCTCGATGAGGTCACGGTCGCGCAGCGTGCTCGGCACGTCGCCGGCCACGATACGCTGGGCGATGCCCTCGACGATGGCCGTCTTGCCGACGCCCGGCTCGCCAATGAGCACGGGGTTGTTCTTGGTGCGGCGGGACAGGACCTGGATGGTACGGCGAATCTCATCGGTACGGCCGATGACCGGGTCGAGCTTGCCGGCGCGGGCAAGGTCGCAGATGTTGCGGCCGTACTGCTCCAGCGCCTCAAACTGGGTCTTGTCCTCGGCAGATGTCACGCGGTCATCGCCACGCAGCTCCTCGTAGACCTGCTCGATGCGCTCCTTGGTCACGCCGGCGTCGCGCAGCACGCGGCCCGCCTCGCCCTTGTCCTCGGCAAGCGCCATCAGCAGATGCTCGGTCACCACAAAGCTGTCGCCCATCTTGGTGGCCTTCTTCTCGGCCTTCTCGATGACGCGGACGAGCTCATTGGAAAGACCCATCTGCTGGCCCTCGCCCGAAACCTTGGGCGCGTGGTCGATGGCATCTTGTGTGGAGCGTGCGAGCTGGGCCGGGTCAGCGCCGATGCGCTCGATGATCACGGAGATATTGCGCTCGCCGGCACCGAGCAGGGCGGACAGCAGGTGAATCGGCTCCACCGCGCCGGCCTGCGCGTCAGCAGCCGTGCTCATGGCGGTCTGCAGCGCCTCGCGCGACGTCATTGCTAGCTTATCGATTCTCATGGAATCACCTCTCTTGGGGCGGCCGCCCTACGGGGCGGCTTCACGTTGTTCGAGAAGTATTGTTGCCAGCTTTGTACGATCTTATACACAAATCTAAGTCTCTATATATAAGATTTTCTGAGTGATTGAAAGATAGGGGGCAGGCGCGCTCACCCGCTACGGCCTCTTCCCCTTACCATCTCAATCTGTAACATCTAGCGGCCGTTTTTGACCTCAGATGTTACAGATCGAGATGAAATGTTCAGCAGCTCCCGTTTATCTAAATCTGTAACAACTACTCGGCAAATAAGGGTCTACCTGTTACAGATCGAGATAAACAGAAGACGCCCGAATCGAAAATCTCAATCTGTAACACCAAGCCCACTTTTAGCGGCCCAGATGTTGCAGATCGAGACAGGCCGAGAACCACCACAAAGGGCCCCTTTGTGGTGGTCGCGGTCTCTACTCCTTCGCCGAACTCGTGCTTCCCGATTCGGCAGTCCAGGGCATCTCGTCTTCGAACAGCCATGTACGGGCAGACCCACTATCGCGTGCAGTCTGCGGGTCGGGCAGGCAGGTCTGGTCGTACGCGTCCATCACGCAACGATCCAAAAAATCGATCACCTGCTGCTGGTCGCCTTCAAGAATGTAGGTCACGCCGCCATCTTGAATATAGACGCCGTCCCCACCTCCGGCTTTTGCGTATTCCGGATTGTAGTTAACGGTGCGCATCAGTTTGCCATCAGATGAATACAACTTCAGCGTTGTATAGTAGCCACCGTTCACAAAACCACGTCGGCGCTCATAGGCATCCCAACCGTCCCAGCGTTTGAACGAACGCCCGTTTAGCAAGTCCAGTGCCTGTCGGGACAACTTCTCGTCCTTGGTATAGCGAGACGAGCCAAGTTCAATCATGGGGTAGTTGCTTATGCTTAGAATGCCCGGCGTTTCCTCGATATCGAGCGTTATCTCATCGGGCTTTGTAACGTCCGAAATCATTTGCCCGGGCATCGATGCAACAAGGGACGCCATCTCGACCGTCTGCTCAACCCCACTCGGCCCATAGAAGATAAGCGAGCCAAATAGGACCACGCCCGCAGCAGCGACGACGCAAGCCACCAACAGCAACAAAACAGAAGTGCAACGCTTCATCTTCAACTCCACAAACGAGAGTGTTTTGAGCTCACTTTAAAGCGCCAACTTCATACTGTCAATTCTAGATAGCATATGAACAAAGGCACACTCCCCCATAGAGGAGAGTTGCAACCTCGATTTTAGCGTCCCTCAAGGCCCAACGAGAACGCAGAAATGTAGCCCGGGGCTTACCCTTTCCCGAACGCGACCCTCGCGAAGCGCGTGAGCGGGCGGGAAAGGGTAAGCCCCGGGCGGACAATTATGTGCGTTACTCGGCAGCGGCCTTGAACTTGTTGTAGTTGATCAGGCAGCCGGCCTTGACGATGGCGCGCTCCTCGGCCGTCATATCGGCGATGTAGAGCTCAATCTGCTCAACCGCGCCGTCGGCACGGACCACGTAGGCAGCGATGTTCTTGAGGTCGCCATCGAGCGCGGCGCGGATGCCCGGTACAAAGACGTAGTCGCCCACCTCAAAGTTAGGCTCGGCCTCCATCTGGAAGGGCACCATGCCCCAGTTCATCACGTTGGAGCGATAGCGCTTGGTGGCGTACTCGTGGACGATGTTGGCCAGGCCGCCAATTACGCGCTGGCAGCTCGCGGCCTGCTCGCGGGCAGAACCGTCACCGGGCTTCTTGGCGTAGAGCATGGAGCCGTACTCGGTCGCCTTGGCATCGGCCGCGACACCGGCGCCGGCCAGTGCCTCAAACACGCTTGCAAGCTCGGCATCGAGCGCCGCCAGGTCGCCCGCGGCTTCACCGGCAACGCGGCGCTTCTCCACGACGTCGACCTCCTTGGAACGGCCCACGTAGGCCGGGTCGCGGCGGCTCAGCGTAAACTCGGCCAGGCCCAGCGGGTTGGAGCGGAAGGAGCTCGTCTCGCCCGAAGGAATGAGCTCGTCGGTCGTGGTGACCGGGTCCATGATCTTGGAGCACACCTTGAGCAGGATGTCGTCGCCGAGGGGCTCCATCGCGGGCCACGGCTTGATGTTGGGGCCTTCGACCAGCTCGTCGGCAGGCTCCGCCTTGCCAAAGCCCCAGTACACGCGCTTTTTGTACGGCGCGTCGTCAAAGGTGTACTCGCAGGCCTCGTCCCAAGTCTCCTCGGGCAGATCGGTCGCCGGCGTCAGGACACCGCCGTTGGCAGCCGTCGCCGCAATGGAGCGGGCGTCCATCAGGGCCACGGCGCTCAGCTGGCCATTGCCCGGCTTGGAACCCTCGCGGTTGGGGAAGTTGCGCGTGGTGTGGCGGATCGAAAGGCCGTTGTTGGCGGGCGTGTCGCCGGCGCCGAAGCACGGGCCGCAGAATGCCGTGCGCACGATCGCGCCGGCCTCCATGAGGTCGTAGATGTAGCCGCGGCGTGTAAGCTCGAGTGCCACGGGCTGGCTCGTGGGATAGACCGACAGCGAGAACTCGCCGCAGCCGGTGTTGGCGCCCTTGAGCACGCGGGCAGCCTGGACCACGGAGTCGTAGTTGCCGCCCGAGCAGCCGGCGATAACGCCCTGCTGCACGTGCAACTTGCCGTCGACGATCTTGTCGAGCAGGCTAAAGTGCGTCTTGCCCTCGCCGATCTTGGCAGCCTCGAGCTCTACCTCGTGCAGGATGTCCTCGAGGTTCTCGTTGAGCTCGTCGATCTCAAAGCCGTTGGAAGGATGGAATGGCAGCGCGATCATGGGCTTGATACTCGACAGATCGACCTCGACGCAGCCGTCGTAGTAGGCAACATCGGCGGGCTTGAGCTCGCGGTAGTCGTCGCGGCCGTGCATGGTCAAAAACGCGTGCGTGTCCTCGTCGGTGGCCCAGATGCTCGACAGACAGGTGGTCTCGGTGGTCATGACATCGACGCCGTTGCGGTAGTCGGTCGTCATGCTCGCGATGCCGGGGCCCACGAACTCCATGACCTTATTCTTGACGTAGCCCTTGGCAAAGACAGCGCGAATGATGGCGAGCGCCACGTCGTGCGGGCCGACGCCAGGACGCGGGGCGCCCGTGAGGTAGATGGCGACGACGCCGGGATAGGCGACATCGTAGGTGTCGCGCAGCAGCTGCTTTGCCAGCTCGCCGCCGCCCTCGCCCACGGCCATGGTGCCCAGGGCGCCATAGCGGGTGTGCGAGTCGGAGCCCAGGATCATCTTGCCGCAACCGGCGAAGTTCTCACGCATAAAGGAGTGGATGACGGCGATGTGCGGCGGGACGAAGATGCCGCCGTACTTCTTGGCAGCCGAGAGGCCAAAAACGTGGTCGTCCTCGTTGATGGTGCCGCCCACGGCGCACAGCGAGTTGTGGCAGTTAGTGAGCACGTAGGGCAGCGGGAACTGCTCCATGCCCGAAGCGCGCGCCGTCTGGATGATGCCGACAAAGGTGATATCGTGGCTCGCCATGGCATCGAAACGAATCTTGAGCGCCTCGGGGTCGCCGGACGTGTTGTGTGCCTGGAGGATCGAATACGCGATGGTGCCGCGCTTGGCATCCTCGGGCGTCTGCGTAATACCGCGCTCGGCAGCCTCAGCCGCAGGCACAACCTCGCTGCCGCCGCGCAGGTAGATGCCGTCCTCGTACAGCTTGACCATACTGTCTCCCACTCTGCCCGAAAGGCTCGGGCGCATAGCATACATTCGTTCAATATCGTGCCATAGAACGGTTGCGAGTGGGTTACGAATCTACACGTTCACTTTATCTCAGTAAAGTACAGGGCGAGCCCGATGTGGGCAGGCAGATTTGGTGCAAGAGCGTCCCTTTCGACTAGTCATTTAAGAACGTCCCCAATGACTACCGCATCCGGAGCAAGGCGACGCCGCAGGCAGAGGACGGACAGCGAGCGGGCCGTATTTCCAAAGTGAGGAACGTTCCCAAGTGCCGCATCCGGGCCATGGCAACGCCGATATTTTGGCGCGGACAGCGAAAGCCCGCCAGAGCGAGCAAGGCAACGCCGCAGGTAGAGGACGGACAGCGAGCGACGTCCAGAGCGAACAAGTTGGCATGAAAAAGGCAAGGCATAGACCTTCTGGTCATGCCTTGCCTTTTGAATGACAAATTGTCGCTCTGGGCGGCGCGCAGCGTCGACCGGTCCGCCGTTCGTTAGAACGGCGGAACCTAGAGATCCCCGCCGGCACCCAAAAGCTTGCGCATGACCTGCTCGGGGTTGACCGAGCCGTCGCGCGGGGCCAGGGCGGTGATCTTCTTCTGCATCTTGTACTCGTGCAGCTCTTCCTCGAGCTGGCGTACGCGGGCGCGGAGCTTCTCGTTCTCGCGCTCGCGCTCCTCAGCACGCTCCTTCATATCGAGGATGCGCACCACGCCGGCGAGGTTGATGCCCTCGTCGGTCAGTTGGTTGATGAGTTCCAGACGCTCGATATCGGCACGCGAATACAGGCGTGTGTTACCACCCGAGCGCTGAGGATTCACCAGGCCCTTGGACTCATAGACGCGCAGAGTCTGCGGGTGCATGCCGGTCAGCTCGGCCGCCACGCTGATCATGTACAGCGGTTTGTTCCTATTGTCCTCGGCCATGCTACCTGACCCCTTTCCGTCTCGTTATCGTCCATCATAAGCCCGCGGGCGCGGGCGTGCGCCGCGACCGCCCTAGTACGTCGCCTTGTAACGATTGACCTTCTCGCGATAGTCGCGCGTGTCGGCCTCGCGCAGCTTGGTCATGGCATCGCGCTCATCGTCGGACAGGTTCGTGGGAACCTGCACCTTGATCTCGACGAGCAGCGCACCCGTGCGGCCGCGATGCTTAACGTCGGGCGCACCCATCTCCTTAAAGCGGAACTTCTTGCCCGTCTGGGTGCCAGCGGGCACCTTCAGACGAACCGTCGCGCCGCCGGGCGTGGGCACATCCACCGTGCAGCCGAGCGCCGCCTCGTAGACTGAGATCGGCACCTCCATGGTCACATCGGCACCCTTGCGCTTAAACAGCGGATGCTCCTCCACATGCGTGGTCACGACCAGGTCGCCGCGCTCGCCTCCGGCAACGCCGTACTCGCCACGGCGCTTGTAACGCAGCTTGCCGCCGTCGACCGCACCCGCAGGCACCGAGACCGTGATGGTCTGCTGCTCGCCCGTCGAGGGAATGCGGTAGGTGACCTTGTGCGTCACGCCGCGGAACGCGTCCTCGGCCGTTACGTCGACAGTCAGCGACAGGTCGCCGCCCTTGCGCGCGCGATTGCGGCCCGCGCCCGCACCGGCAGCGCCCGCGGCCCCGGCAAAGCCCGAGCCCCAATCGCTGCCCCAGGCACCGTTGCCGCTAAAGATGCTGTCGAAGATATCGCCCCAGCCGCTCGCGCCAGCACCGGCACCGTAGCCGCCGCCATACGCGCCGCCCGCGCCCGGCATACCGCCAAACATGAGCATCTGGTCGTACTCTTTGCGCTTCTTCTCGTCCGAAAGCGTCTCGTAGGCCTCGCTGATCTCCTTAAACTTGGCCTCGTCGCCGCCGGCATCGGGGTGATATTTTTGCGCGAGCTTACGGAACGCGCTCTTGATCTCTTTGTCGGAGGCGCTCTTGGATACGCCCAGGATGTCATAGAAGGTTTTGCCTGCAGCCATCGTAGCTCCTCTCCTGTTACGTCCGCCGTCCCTGCGGACGACGGCTCATGCTTTCATATGGCACTAGGCCAGAAAGGGCCCCGGGTGTTGCCCCGGGGCCCTTCTCAATTACTCCTCGGTGCTCTCGGCCGTATCGGCCGCGGCATCCTCGGGCGCCGCTTCGGGCTCCGGTGCGGGGCGCTTCTCGCCACCGTAGGTCACCGTCACCATCGCGGAGCGCAGGATGCGGTCCGCCATGCGGTAGCCCTTCTGGTACACGTCGTTGACGGTCTCGTCGTACTGCGATGCGTCCTCGACACGCCCCACGGCCTGGTGCTCGAGCGGATCGAACGCCTCACCCTTGGGGTCGATGGGCTCAACGCCCTCGTGCGCAAACACATCGAGCAGCTTGGCATGCACAGCGTCAACGCCATCGACGAACTGCTTAAAATCGTCGGAAAGCTCCTGGCTACGGGCATGGTCGATTGCACGCTCGATATCGTCAACCACCGGCAGCAGCGCAGTGACGAGCTTCTCGGTCGCGCGCTCGCGCTCGGCGATGCGCTCGTTGGCGGTGCGGCGACGGAAGTTCTCCCAGTCGGCCTGTAGACGGGCGGTGCGCTCGGTGGCGTCCTTTGCCTTGTCCTCGGCGGCCTTCTGAGCCTCTGCCGCAGCATCGAGCTCGCTGCGCACGTCGGCGAGCTCCTTTTGGGCCTGCTCAAACTTGAGCTTAAAGTCGTTGTCGGCGGCTTCCTCACCGGCGCGGATAGCAGCTTCCACCATCTCGTCCTCGGTCATCGTCGCCTCCTTGTTGGAATCCTCTACCTGGTTCTCGGCAGCCTCGGCGGCCTCGGCCTCGTTGGCCTCGGTATCGTCGACGGCCTCTACGGGAATCTTCACGTCCTTCTCCTCAGAGTCAACGGGGGCGGCGCCAGCGGCAGCCGCCTCCGTGCGAGCTTTACGGGCGGACATGATTACTTGTCCTCGTCGTCCACAACCTCGTAGTCGGCGTCGACGACGTCATCGTCGGCAGGCTGGGCACCGGCGGCGCCGTCGGTCTGCTGCTGAGCGTCGGCGTAGACAACCTGAGCCAGCTCGTAGGCCACGGACTGCAGGGACTCGCCAGCGGCCTTGATGGCCTCGACGTCAGAGCCCTCGAGCGCCTTCTTGGCATCGGCGATAGCGGCCTCGGCCTTGGACTTCACGTCGGCGGAAACCTTGTCGCCCAGCTCGTTGAGGGTCTGCTCGGTGGAGTAGCACAGGCTGTCGGTCTGGTTGCGGACCTCGACCTCTTCCTTCTGCTTCTTGTCCTCCTCGGCATGAGCCTCGGCGTCCTTGACCATACGATCGACTTCGTCGTCGGACAGAGCGGTGGAACCGGAAATGGTGATCTGCTGCTCCTTGCCGGTGCCCTTGTCCTTAGCGGAGACCTTGACGATGCCGTTGGCGTCGATGTCGAAGGTGACTTCGATCTGCGGCACGCCGCGGCGGGCAGCCGGGATACCGGTCAGCTGGAACTTACCGAGCGACTTGTTGTCGCGGGCAAGCTCGCGCTCGCCCTGGAGCACGTTGATCTCGACGCTGGTCTGGTTGTCGGCTGCGGTGGAGTAGACCTCGGTCTTGGAGGTCGGGATCGTGGTGTTGCGGTCGATCATCTTGGTCATGATGCCGCCCATGGTCTCAACGCCCAGCGACAGCGGGGTTACGTCGAGCAGCAGGATGCCCTCGACGTCACCGGTGAGCACGCCGCCCTGGACGGCAGCGCCGTCGGCAACGACCTCGTCGGGGTTCACGGACATGTTGGGCTGCTTGCCGGTCATGGTCTTGACCAGATCCTGGACAGCGGGCATACGGGTGGAACCGCCGACGAGGATGACCTCGGTCAGATCGGAGAGCTTGAGCTTAGCGTCGCGCAGGGCGTTGGTGACAGGCTGCTTGCAGCGCTCGAGCAGGTCGCGGGTGATCTTCTCGAACTCGGCACGGGTCAGCGTGTAGTTGAGGTGCAGCGGGCCGGACTGGTTCATGGTAATGAACGGCAGGTTAATGGTGGACTGCTGCGCCGCGGAGAGCTCCTTCTTAGCGTTCTCGGCGGCCTCCTTCAGACGCTGCAGGGCCATGGGGTCCTGACGCAGATCAACGCCGTTCTCCTGCTGGAACTTATCGGCCATCCAGTCGATGACGCGCTGATCCCAGTCGTCGCCGCCCAGGTGGTTGTCGCCCGAGGTGGACAGAACCTCAAACACGCCGTCGGCGAGGTCGAGGATGGAGACGTCGAAGGTGCCGCCGCCCAGGTCGAAGACCAGGATGCGCTGGTCGGTGCCCTGCTTGTCCAGGCCATAGGCAAGAGCAGCAGCGGTCGGCTCGTTGACGATACGCTTGACGTTGAGGCCAGCGATCTTACCGGCGTCCTTGGTGGCCTGACGCTGGGCGTCGTTGAAGTAGGCCGGGACGGTGATGACGGCGTCGGTAACGGTCTCGCCCAGATACTTCTCGGCGTCGGCCTTCATCTTGGCGAGCGTCATGGCGCTCACCTGCTCGGCGGTGTAATCCTTGCCCTCGATATCGACGACGGCACGGCCACCCTGGCCCTCCTTGACCTCGTACGGCACGGTCTTGATCTCGGAGGTGCACTCGGAGTACTTGCGGCCCATGAAGCGCTTGATGGAGAACACGGTGTTCTTGGGGTTGGTGACAGCCTGGTTCTTAGCGGCCTTACCCACGACGCGGTCGCCGTCAGCACGGAAGCCAACAACGGACGGGGTGGTGCGGTCGCCCTCGGCGTTCACGATAATGGTCGGAGAACCGCCCTCGAGGACGGCCATAGCGGAGTTAGTAGTACCAAGGTCGATACCAAGAATCTTACTCATTAGAAATTCCCTCTCTCTTTTGCGTTCGCGCCGCCTCGATGGTCTGTCGCGCGGCGCTTCGGCTTGTCTTTCAGGATGTAGTGTATCCCCTTATGGGCCGGAATATACAAAATCTAAGTCAATTCATATAAGATTTCTTATCTCTGAGAGTTTAGGTTCTCAAATGCGCAGGTAGATACACTGTTTGAGTTCTCGGTAGATCTATTGAAATCTATGTAGAGTTGACTGAGGTGCGAGCCTGAAACTGTGTCCCGTTTTGGACGTGGATTACGGGATGCCCTTTCCGCAAGCACGCTCAATCGCCCTATATTTCAAGTCACCTATAGCTAACATTTGCGCAGCTCAGCGGCCTCACCTGCATGTTTTTTAGTAAGCCGCGGCATACTCGGCGAACGGTATGAAGATGCCGGTCAGAGGGTATTGCAAACGGTCGCTCCCGTGGTATGTTTTTGCCCGAATCAAACCGACGCGCATCGCCTGTAGCGTCGGTCAACAGAGAGGAAACTACCATGGCTCATCCCGTAATTGATGCCGACGAGTGCATCGCTTGTGGCGTTTGCGTCGACTCCTGCCCCGCTGGCGTTCTGGAGCTCCAGGACGTCGCTACCGTCGCTGACGAGGATTCCTGCGTCGCCTGTGGCGCTTGCCAGGACGCTTGCCCCGCCGGTGCGATCACCGAGATCGTCGAGGAGTAACAACTCCCCCACTTGCACACTCACAAGTACACCGTGCACAAAAAGGAGGCCTCCGCATCGCCGCGGAGGCCTCCTTTTGCATGTGTGCTAGGACAAATCATCCTCGTAGGGCATTAAATCGGCAAGGTAGCCCTTCTCCTTGAGTATGGCCTCGATCTCGTCGAGGGTTTGCTCGTCTTCTGCCGCAATGCGGTGAAAGTGATAGCCGCTGGTTACCGTCAGCAGCGGAAAGCTCTTGCCGCTGGCGATGTCGTGCAGGTAGCGCTCGATATCGCGGCGGTTGCGGATATCCAGATCGGCCGTGATCTTGCCGTACACGCGGTGGTTGACGATCACGTTAAGCACGGCACCGCCCGCGTCGACGATACTCGTGAGCTCATCGCCCGCCTGCTCCACGTTGTGGCGCACCTTGACCAGACGCGTGGGCACAGCCGGGCTGCTCGCCGCCTCCTGCAGTACATAGCCGCGATTGGTGGCGACGATATCGTGCCCGTCGGCACGCAGCAGGGCGATGTCCTGCACGACGACCTGACGGCTCACACCCACCTCGCGGGCAAGCGCACTGCCCGAGACGGGATCTTTGGCTCCCTCGAGCACGGCCATGATGGAACGGCGACGCTCGCGGGCATCCATTATTTACCGTCCAGCAGACGCAGGTGCTTGAGCGAGAGGTCGAGAATCGGCGCAGAGTGCGTCAACGCCCCCGAGCTGATAAAGTCAACGCCCAGGTCGGCGAGCGCGCGGATATTGTTGGCGTCCACGTTGCCCGAGCACTCGGTCTTGGCGCGACCGGCGATAAGCTCAATCGCGGCAGCCATATCGTCGTGCGTCATGTTGTCGAGCATGATGATGTCGGCACCGGCCTCAACGGCCTCGCGCACCATATCCAGGTTCTCGCACTCGATCTCGACCGTCGTGGTAAAGGACGCATGGGCACGCGCCATCTCGATCGCGCGCGCCACGCCACCGGCGGCGTCGATGTGGTTGTCCTTGAGCATGACAGCCGTCGACAGGTTATAGCGGTGATTGCTGCCGCCACCGATCTCGACTGCGGCCTTCTCGAAGACACGCATGCCCGGCGTGGTCTTGCGCGTGTCGACGAGCACGGTCTTGGTGCCCTCGAGCGCCGCGGCCATCTGGTGCGTATAGGTGGCGATGCCGCTCATGCGCTGCAGGTAGTTGAGCGCAACGCGCTCGCCCGAAAGCAGCACGCGCGCGTCGCCGCGCACTTGGCCCACATGGTCGCCGGCATGCACTTCGTCGCCATCCGCGACATCGAACAGCACGGAGCTCTGCGGATCCAGCAGCTCAAAGGTGCGGGCGAATACGTCCAGGCCGGCGATGATGCCGTCGGCCTTGGCGATGAGCTCAACGGTAGCGGGGCGCGCCGTGGGGCACACGCTCGCCGTGCTCACGTCCTCAAAGGTGATGTCCTCGCGCAGGGCCTGCAGAATCAGATCATCGACGACGAGCTTCATGGTAATGGGATTCATGGTCTACTCCTCCACGGCCTGCGTGCCGGCGGCACGGGCCAAATCATCGATTGCAAGGGTATCGGCGCTCAGGGCGCGGTGACGTCCGTCGAGGGCGGGCTCGCCGGCCTGCTCCACGGCCAGCGACTCGCCGGTACGCATGTGCCACGCGGCGCGGCGGCCCCAGACGAGGGACTCGAGCAGGCTGTTGGAAGCCAGGCGGTTCTTGCCGTGCACGCCGTTGCAAGCCGTCTCGCCGGCGGCGTAGAGCTCGGGCATCGAGGTGCGGCCGTCCTTGTCAACCCACACGCCACCCATAAAGTAGTGCTGCGTGGGCGTAACGGGGATGGGCTCGTCCAAGATGTCGCGGCCGTCCTCCAGGCAGCGTGCGCGGATGTTGGCAAAGTGCCCGGTCACCACGTCGCGCTCGACGGGGGCAAAGCTCAGCCACTCATGCTCGGTGCCGTCCTGCTTCATCTGCTCGCGGATGGCGGCGGCGACCACGTCGCGTGGCTGCAGCTCGTCGGTAAAGCGCTCGCCGGCGGCATTGAGCAGGATCGCGCCTTCGCCGCGGCAGCTCTCGCTGATCAGGAAGGTGCGGCCCGGCTGCGGCGAGAACAAACCCGTGGGATGGATCTGCACGTAGTCCAGGTGCTCCATCGTAATGCCGTGCTCCTGGGCGATGTAGCAGGCGTCGCCCGTGAGCTGTGGGTAGTTGGTCGAGTGGTCGTACACGCCACCGATGCCACCCGTCGCCCACAGCGTATGGCGGGCGTGAATCTCAAACGGCTTACCGGCATGCACGCCCTCGGCGGCATTTGCGAGCTCATCGGCGGGGCGGACCGAGTCGTCCTCGTCCACGGGCACGGCAACGATGCCGGTGCATACCGTGGCGCCGTCGCGCTCGTCGGTCAGGATATCGGTCATCGCCACGTGCTCAAGAATCTGCACGTTGTCCAGCTTGCGGACGGCCTGAAGCAGCTTGGTCGTGATCTCCTTGCCCGTAATATCGGCATGGAAGGCGATACGCGGGCGGCTGTGCGCGCCCTCGCGGGTAAAGTCGAGGCTGCCATCGGCCTTGCGCTCAAAGTCCACGCCCATGGCCAGCAGGTCGTTGATGACCGACCGGCTCGAGCGGATCATGATGTCGACGCTCTCGCGGCGGTTTTCGTAATGACCGGCGTGCATGGTGTCCTCAAAGAAGGCGTCGTAGTCCGAGCCCTCGGGCAGCACGCAGATACCGCCCTGCGCGAGCATGGAATCGCACTCGTCGACGGCGCCCTTGGAGAGCATGACCACGCGCGTGCTCGTCGGCAGATTGAGAGCCGCGTACAGGCCCGCCACGCCGCAGCCAGCAATGACGACGTCGCATTCCATATCGGGGTATTGCTTGGTTTCCACAGGAATCCTCTCCCTTGAATGTGACAAAGGGGCTGTCCCTTTGTCACATTGTTCTAGCGCGCTGCGTACTCGAGCATGCGGTCGAGCGTGAGTTTGGCCTGGTCGGCGGCCTCGTCCGACACGCCGATTTGCACCTCGCCCTCGCCGGTCTCCAGGCAGTGCACGAGTTTTTCGAGCGTGATGAGATCCATGTTGACGCAGGTGGGCTGCACCGCAGGGAAGTAGAACTTCTTGCCGGTGCCCTGGCAGCGGCGCTCGAGCTCGTAGAGCACGCCGCGGACCGTCACGATAATGAACTCGCTCGCGTCGGACTCCTCGGCATACTTGATGATGCCGGCAGTGGAGCCGATGTAGTCGGCCTCGGCCAGGACGTCGGCCTTGCACTCAGGATGCGCCAGCACGAGCGCATCGGGATGGGCCTCCGTCGCGTCGACGATCTGCTCGACGGTGATGATGTGGTGGCGCGGGCAGTAGCCGTTGTTGAGGATGACGTGCTTTTGCGGCACTTGCTCGGCCACAAAACGGCCCAGGTTCTGGTCGGGAATAAACAGAATGTGCTGCTGCGGCAGCTCGGACACGATCTTGACGGCGTTGGAGCTGGTGACGCACACGTCACTCCAGCTCTTAATCTCGACCGTCGAGTTGACGTAGCAGACCACGGCCAGGTCGTCGCCGTACTCGGCGCGGGCCGCGTCGACTGTCTCGCGTTTGACCATGTGCGCCATGGGGCAGTCCGCACCCGGCTCGGGCAGCAGCACGGTCTTGGTGGGATTGAGCAGCTTGGCGCTCTCGCCCATAAACTCCACACCGCACAACACGATGGTCTGCTGCGGCAGGCTCTTGGCGAGCTTTGCCAGGTAGAAGCTGTCGCCGACGTAATCGGCAACGGCCTGGACCTCGGGCGCCACGTAATAGTGAGCCAGGATCACCGCGTCACGTTGGGTTTTTAGTTGCTGAATGGCCTCGACGAGCTCTGCGGGCACCAGTGCCGCGCGCTCCGTTGCCGTCGTTGCCGATGCCAGGCCGGCCGCAATATCGCGTGCAAGCTCCGATGCATCCATGTTCGCGCTCTGTGCCATCAAGGCCCCTCTCTTTTGGCGAATCTTGGGGCTTTAGTATGACACCTAGGTTTACAGCTGACAAGACAGCTGTAAACCTAGGTGTAAAGTTGAAATAAAGATTCAATCATGCAGCAGGTCCATTTTCGGACTGGAAAGCTGAGGATAGCCGAGCTCTCGATAGCGCAGGAGGCATCTTTCGCCACCGCAATACCGCTCGGCGCGAGTTGCACGCCGTGGGGCGCAAATGGGATACGCCTCCGCGAGCGGTACGCACCCAATGTGGCAAAATCGAACTACTAAGGGGGCTCAGAATGCTCAAGATTATTGCCTGCGACGATGACGTCGCTTTTCTAGATAGACTGCACCGGATGATCGACCGCTGGTCGAGCGAGACGGGCACGGCGGTCGACGTTGCGCTCGTCACGCGCGGCGAGGATCTGCTGGCCCGCCATGCCGCATCGCGCGCCGACATCATCCTGCTCGATATGATCATGCCGCTCGTCAACGGCATGGACACCGCGCGCGAGCTGCGCCAGTCCGATACCGCCGTGCGCCTGGTGTTCCTCACCTCGTCGCCCGAGTTTGCGCTGGAGTCCTACGAAGTCCGCGCCTTCGACTACCTGCTCAAGCCCGTGGCCTACGAACGTCTGGCAAAGCTACTCGACGAGCTTTCGAGCATGCGCCCGTCGGCGACCGACGAGCTCGTCATCAAGACATCCTTTGGCTACCACGCCCTGCGCCTGTCCGATATCGAGTATGCCGAGGCGCGCAACAAGCACGTGGTCTTCCACCTGCGCGACGGACGCGACATCGAGGCGTTCGAGTCGTTCCGCAGCGTCGAGGACCGCCTGGCGCAAAACGCGGTCTTCTTTAAATGTCATCGCAGCTACCAGGTCAACCTGCGCAACATCGATCATTTCGATCGGACGGAGATCGTCATGCGCTCGGGCGCGAGCATTCCGCTTTCGCGCAGCAGCAAGCAAGGATTCCAAGATGCCTACTTTGCGGTGCGCTTTGAGGGCGGGAGACACTGATGCCCGCAGCGGTCGAAATAGTTCTTTGGGCGATTCACCACGCCACGACGCTGCTCTTTGGCGTTTTTGCCTCGGCGGCGCTATGCGGTGTCGAGATCAACCGGCGCCATGCGCTCGAATTGCTGGGGGTCGGCGCCGCTACCGGTGCCGCCTTCTCGATCGCCAATGTCATTGGCGGAGAACTGTTTGCCCGTCAGGCGTATCCGCTCGTCGTTCACCTGCCGCTCATCATCTATCTATGCGCGCGCTACCGCCTGAGCCCGCTGCTTGCGGCACTGGGCCTCACCAGCGCCTATCTGAGCTGCCAGTTTAGCAACTGGATGGGTATCGCCGCATTTGCCGCGACCGATTCACAGATCGCGTACTATCTGGCGCGCATCGCGACCACGCTCGCCGTCTTTGCCATCCTGCTGCATTGGGCCCGCGACATCGGCCCGCGCCTGGCGATTAAAAGCCCCACAGAGCTCGGCATTCTTTTAATTCTGCCGCTCGTCTACTACATCTTTGACTACGCCACCAACGTCTACACCACGCTGTTCCACTCGGGCTCGGTGGTGACCGTTGAGTTTTTGGCCTTTGCCCTTTGCGCCTTCTACATTATGTTTCTCGCCGTCTACCTGCGCGAATACGAGGCAAAGGAAGTCGCCGAGCGTGAGCGCTGGATGCTCGAGACGCGCGACAACTCCGCCATCAAAGAGCTCGAGGCCTGGCGCCAATCTGGACGCGAGCTGTCGATCCTTCGCCACGACATGCGGCACTTTTTGCGCGGTCTGGCCATTCTTGTTGAGGAAGGGCACATCGACGAGGCGCTCGATCGCATCGATGAGCTCTGCGAGGCCAACGACCGCACCGCCGTGCGCCGTTACTGCGCCAACGAGACCGTCAACATCGTGCTTTCGTCATTTAGTTCGGATATCAACAAGCACGGCATCACCGCCGACCTGCGTGCCGCCGTGCCCGAAACCGTTCACGTGGGCGATGCCGACCTGTTCAGTGTGCTTTCGAACGCCCTGGAAAACGCCATCATCGCTGCAAGCGCCGCCCCCGAAGGCAAACGCTTTGTCGACCTTGACCTGCGGCTTGAGGACGGCCAGCTGCTGCTTTTGGTTTCCAACACGTTTGGACGCGCGCCGCGCATGGTCGACGGCATGCCCGTGACCCAACACGCCGGCCACGGTTTTGGCACCAAGAGCATTAAGCTTGCCGTGGAGCGCATGAGCGGCAACTGCCAGTTCCGCATTAACGGCGACCGGTTTGAGCTGCGCGCTGTGATGTAGGGGCGCGACACTGGACTCGTGGCGCGACTCAACCGCCCGGGCCGCCTTGCCGGCGCAAGCCCGCTACAGCGGCGCGGCCGCCGGGGTCAGCTGCTTAATGTAGGCCCACATGCGCTGCTTGGCCACCTTGTCGGTGAGTGCCGCCTCAAAGCCGTCGAGCGCGAGTACGCGACGTCCCTGCACGTGGGCGACCAGGCCGGGCTTGAGCATGGCGGTGTCAAAGTCGTCGATCGCCACGAGCATGTCGGCGTAGGTTTCGCGCATGACATCGGCCGCGCTGTTGTCCAGCAGCAGCACTGCCTCGGGGTCCAGGGCCTCCAGCGCCTCGCGGAACAGGTCGCACGGCAGGGCCTCGCCCACCGCGACCGTCCCATTGCCCGCGCCGGCAACGCTTGCCAGCGCGCAGAAATCCTCAGGCGCATAACCGATGGCCCCGAGCGCCTTGCGCAGCGCGGCGCCATCCGGGCCGGCGGCAAGCTCGCCGCCCGAGCGCTCGGCCTCATCCAAATCGCCTTTGACCAGCACGATCGGCGAGCACGCATTGCCCGCGATGCGCACGCCACGCGCCGCAAGCGACGCGAGCTCCTGCTCGGTGGCCTGGGCGATGGCTTCTTTTTTCTGGCTTTGTGACGTGGACATGCGCTCTCCAATCGTTTGCGTGCCCACCATTATATAAAAGAGCCGCCCGCGAGTGGTTGCTTTGCGGGCCGCTGGGTATAAGCACGGTCGTACTGAGTTTTACGCGGCCGAGCCGCGTCGCATTATGGAGGTCACCATGGCTGACATTAAGCAGATTACCCCCGAGAACTTCGATTCCATCGTTAACGACAGCCTGCCCGTGCTGGTTGATTTTTGGGCTCCGTGGTGTGGGCCGTGTCGTTCACTCTCGCCCATCGTGGACGAGGTCGCCGACGAGCTGGCCGGCAAGCTGGCCGTGGCCAAGTGCAACGTCGATGACAACCAGGACCTGGCCATGAAGTTTGGCGTCATGAGCATCCCCACGCTGATCGTCTTTAAGAACGGCGAAGAGGTTGACCGCTCGGTCGGCGCACTGCCCAAGGCGAGGCTTCAGGCGCTGCTGGAGAAGCATCTGTAATACGCTTGTTACGTATCTGCCGTCCATGAGCGGTTTTGCACCGCTCGCCGGAGCGCCGGGTGCAGGGTGCGCGACCATGGATAGTATGGTAGACACAAACAGCCCCCAGTGAACGGGTGCGGGTCAGACGGACTCGCACCCGTTTTCTTATGCGGCGGTCTAGAAGGCGGCGTCAAGGCGTCCGAACGCGCGCTTCTTAATGCTGGAGCTCAACCATTCGAATCTCTGCATATGTCCAACCTGCGGACTCAAAAACGTCCAACTTGCGGATTTCAAACGGTCCAACTTGCGGAATCAAAACGGTCCAACTTGCGGACTTTAGAGGTAAAATAGGCGTGGAAGAGGGAGGTTCAAATGACGTTGTCAAGCACGCGCTATTTACCCCGTATCGCGGATCAAATACTTGCTCGAAAGCTCAAATCGTCGGGAGCCGTTCAGATTAAGGGTCCCAAATGGTGCGGGAAAACAGCGACTGCTGAACAAGCTGCAGCGAGCTGCATCTATATGCAGGACCCTGACAATGGACACAGCTATATGCAGCTTGCAAACTCTAAGCCATCAATTCTGCTTAGAGGGGACAAACCCCGTCTAATCGACGAATGGCAAATGGCTCCACAACTATGGGATGCTGTCCGTTTTGCCGTCGACCAGGAACACGGACGAGGGCAATTTATCCTAACCGGCTCCGCCACGCCACGGAAAAGTGAGATGCCAGCTCATTCTGGTGTTGGACGGATCGCGCGCATGAACATGCGCCCCATGTCGCTGTTCGAATCGCAGGAATCCACTGGGTCGGTCTCGCTTACATCCCTTTTCGATGGTCACATGGACGTGGCCGACCTCGTCGATTTTGATATCGAGCGCATCGCCCATGTCCTCTGCAGGGGAGGATGGCCGGAATCCGTAACCGAAGGTAACCAGGATGCAGCGCTTGAAATGGCAAGCAACTACATTGAAGAGCTGCTCGACGCCGACATTGACGAGATCGATGGGGTGCGCCGCAATAAAACCTGGATGGCTCAAATTGTTCGTAGCTATGCACGCAACGTTTCATCCGAAGCATCGTTATCGACCATTGCGGCCGATATGCAAGGGGAGCCGCCCTCAAGAGACACCGTCTCTGAATACGTCGACGCCTTGACCCGCGCTTGTGTTTTTGAAGATCTCGAAGCATGGGCGCCGCGGCTTCGCTCAAAAACCGCTGTACGAACGAGTCCAACGCGTCATTTCTGCGACCCGTCCCTTGCCGCTGCCGCCCTGGGAGCGACTCCTCAAAAGCTTCTCGAAGACTTCGAGACCTTTGGCCTCCTGTTTGAATCCATGTGCATTCGCGACCTGCGCACATATATGGATCAACTCGATGGCAAGGTATACCACTATCGAGACAAGACAGATCTTGAAGCCGATGCCGTACTTGTGCTGAATGACGGAAGGTATGCTCTGGTCGAGGTCAAACTGGGCTCAAAGCCCATAGACGTCGCGGCCGCCAACCTCAAGAAGCTTGCATCGAAAATCGATTCCACCCACCAAGGCGAAGCGTCCTTCTTACTCGTCCTAACTGGAACCGCAACTGCTTATCGACGGGAAGACGGCGTCATAGTCGCGCCGCTAGCCTCACTGGCACCGTAGGACAACTGGCATACAACGCCGGTCATGGGAGCCCTCCGTAGTAGAATCTGAACCACTGGATTGCCCCGTACAAAAGGAGATTCCCATGCATGACGTTGGAATGAACATGAGCCAGCTTGCCATGAGCGTCAAGCAGGTCGACGACACCATCGAGCTCGCCCACGAGTGGAGCCATCAGCTGCTGCATGCGACCGAGAATTTTGACATGGAGCGCATCGGCGCCAAGCTCGAGGCTGCCATGGCCGCGCTGCACGAGGCGCATGCCGCGCTCGAGGGCTACGAGGACGCCATCGAGGCCGACCACAACTCCGTCGGCTCCGTAAAGCTGGTGTAGCGTGGCCGAGCACGAGCACGCGCACGGCTGCGAGCACGCACATGTTCACGGCGCGGGTGCCGAGGCGAGCTGTCGATGCAGTGGCTCCAGCTCCGAGCTGGTCCGCTTTTCGGTCACCGCGCCCGATGACCTGCTTCGTCACTTTGACGAGCAGATCGCGCGCCGCGGTGACGTGGCCAACCGCTCCGAGGCCGTGCGCGACCTGATTCGCGCCTCGATCGCCAAGGAGCAGATGCGCACGCCCGACGAGCAGGTCATCGGATCGCTCACCATGATTTACGACCACCACACCGGCGACTTGACGCGCCGCCTGGACGAGGTACAGCACGACTACACCGACGAGATCGTCTCGACCATGCATGTGCATCTGGATCACCACAACTGCTTGGAGATTCTGGCGCTCAAGGGTCGCGGCGAGCGCGTTTACGAGCTGGCCGACCGCCTGCTGGGCCTTCGCGGCGTTAAGCACGGCGAGCTCACCTGCGCCGCCACCGGGCAAAGTCTAGGACTGTAGCGCACCTGCCAAAAAGGGACAGGTTTGTTTTGGCAGGTTTAGAAGTTTTACCTACCAAAATAAACCTGTCCTTTTTTGGTCGGTTTTGATGAGGAGGGTCGCATGCGGCATGTGCATATTCATGTGACGGGCATTGTGCAGGGCGTTGGCATGCGGCCGTTTGTGTATCGCGAGGCCATGGCGTACAGCATTTGCGGCTGGGTGCTCAACGCGGGCGACGGCGTGCATGTCGAGGCGCATGCTTCGGGTGCAGCGCTCGACAGCTTTGTCGCCGCGCTGTCGGAGCACGCGCCCGCGGCGGCTCGCGTGGAGCGTATTGACGTTGCGGATTTGGAGCCTGGCGCTTGGGATACCGCCGATGAACAGGGCTTTCGCATCGTGGCGTCGCAGGACCAGACCGCGCATACGACGCTCATCTCGCCCGACATCGCCACCTGCGATGACTGCCTGCGCGAGCTGTTCGACCCCGACGACCGACGCTTTCACTACCCCTTTATCAACTGCACCAACTGCGGACCGCGCTTTACCATCATCCGCTCGCTGCCCTATGACCGAGCGGCCACGTCCATGGACTGCTTTCCCATGTGCCCCGCGTGCGCCACGGAGTATGCCAACCCACTTGACCGGCGCTTTCATGCGCAGCCCGATGCCTGCTTTGACTGCGGGCCGCATATTACGTGGCGCGAGGCGGCGCGCGGCGTGGAGCTCGGAAACTCGGGGGCGACGCCGGCTGTCGGCGACACGCGCGAGGCCAGCGATGCCATTATTGAGCGCTGTGTTGAATTACTTGCAGCCGGCGGCATTGTTGCCATCAAGGGCCTGGGCGGATTCCATCTGGCCTGCAACGCCGCCAACGAACAGGCGGTGACCGAATTGCGCCGTCGCAAGCGCCGCAGCAACAAGCCGCTTGCCGTTATGGTGCGCAGCCTTGCCGACGCTGAGTGCCTGTGCCATGTCGATGATGCCGAGCGCGACCTGCTGGCCGGCAGCATCCGCCCCATCGTGCTGCTGCGCCGGCGTGGTGCTGGCGAGGGAGATTTCTCCGATGCTCTCGAACTCGCACCGTCCGTTGCGCGCGATCTGCCCGAACTCGGCGTCATGCTCCCCTATACCCCGCTTCAGCATCTGTTGCTTGCCGCGGCAGAAACCCATGGCATGCACGCACTTATCATGACCAGCGGAAACTTGAGCGAAGAGCCTATCGAGACCGACGACGATCTTGCTTGGAAGCACCTCGTTGCCGCCGGTATCGCCGATGCGCTGCTCGGCAATGACCGCGCGATCCTCTCGCGCTACGACGACTCCGTAGTACGCGTGGTCGACGGTGCCGTTATGCCCGTACGCCGTGCTCGCGGGTACGCCCCGCAGCCGTTGCCGTTGCCGGCACTCGCCGGCGCCGCGCCTTGTGTGCTCGCCTGCGGCCCGCAGCAAAAGGCCACGATCGCACTCACGCGTGAGGACACGAACGCCGCATCGACCTGTTTTGTGTCGCAGCATATCGGCGATGTCGAAAACGGCGCGACTTTCGATGCGTGGAACGCCGCGCGCACGCGCCTGGAAGACCTTTTTGACCTGACGCCTGCCGCGCTGGCCTGCGACTTGCACCCCAGCTACCTATCGAGCCAATGGGCGCGCGAGCAGGCGCGGGAACAGGGCCTGCCACTTATCGAAGTCCAGCACCATCATGCGCACATCGCGAGCGTGATGGCCGAGGCCATCGCCGCAGGGCGGCTTGTGCCCAATACGCGCGTTCTGGGTATCGCCTTCGATGGCACGGGCGCCGGCACCGACGGGACCATTTGGGGCGGCGAATTTCTTGTCGCCGGCCTTGCCGATTTTGAGCGCGCCGCACACCTGCGTACCTGGGCACTTCCCGGCGGGGCTGCATCCGTGCGCGATGCCCGACGCAACGCCTTTTCCCTGCTGAGCGAACTCGGCCTGCTCGAACATCCGGGTGCCACCCCGCTTTTGGATAGCATTGACGAGCAAACGCGTAGCGTGACGACCACGATGATCGAGCGGAGCATCAACAGCCCACGCACGAGCAGTATGGGCCGCCTGTTTGACGCCGCAGCCGCGATTTTGGGCATTTGCGGACAGGCAACCTACGAGGGAGAACCCGCCATCGAACTCGAGGCCGCCGCCTGGCGCGCACTTGACGGAGAAAACGCCTCCTCCACCGATAGCCAGGCTGGTGCATCAACGCCTGCTGACGGCTCCCCGATTTTGGATCCTCAGCCGCTTTTTGAGGCGCTTTTGGAGGGAATTGAGGCCGGCACGCCGGCCGACAAGCTCGCGCTCGGCTTCCATATCGCCATTGCACGCGCATCGGCACGTATCGCAAGCGAGATTTGCGCCCGCGAGGGCATCGACACCGTCGCACTCTCGGGCGGCGTGTTCATGAACCGACTTTTGCTTCGGCTCCTCGCGTGCGAGCTCAAAGACGCCGGTCTTGCCGTCTTGGTTCCCCACACCGTGCCCGTCAACGATGGCTGTATTTCCTACGGCCAGGCGGCGGTCGCCCGCGCTCGGCTTGCGCAGGTCATACCGCAGTAGGCTGTCTGGCCAGCCCATACGCCGCCGTCTCACAGGTGTAACGCGTTTGCCCGCAACCCCCGCGAGCGCTACCATCAACTGATGGATTATTAAGCGCCCATCCAGCGCAAAGCGTATAAAAGGGGAACATTATGTGCCTTGCCGTTCCCGGTAAAGTGGTCAAACGCGACGACGACCTAAAGGCGACCGTCGACATGATGGGCATCGAGCGCCCCGTGTCGCTGCGACTTGTGCCGACGGCGCAGGTAGGCGACTATATTCTCGTACACGCCGGCTTTGGCATCCAGATTGTCGACGAGCAGGAAGCGAAAGAGACGCTCGAGCTCGTCAATACCATGACCGAGCTGGTCGAAGAGGACCAGCTCGCCACCAACCCGGCCGAGGCATACTAGTGGCGGCGGCGCAACCGGTTCACTCCGGTATCGACTTTTCGGCATTCCGCGACCCACGGCTCGCTCGCGAGCTCATCGACCGCATTCATGAGCTTGTCGGCGACCGTAGCATCAACCTTATGGAAGTCTGCGGCACGCATACCGTGAGCATTGGCCGCTATGGCTTTCGTTCCATTATGCCGGCGGGGCTCAAACTGTTGAGCGGCCCGGGCTGCCCCGTCTGCGTTACCGCGAACCGCGACATCGACCACGCAATCGCACTCGCCAAGATGGACGGCGCCATCATCACTACCTTTGGTGACATGATGCGCGTGCCCGGATCGTCTACCTCGCTTGCCGCGCAAAAGGCAGCCGGACGCGACATCCGCATCGTCTACTCGCCACTCGACGCGCTCGATATTGCCGAGCACAACCCCGACCGCCCGGTCATCTTTATGGGCGTGGGCTTTGAGACCACGACGCCCACTATTGCCGCCGCCATCCTGGAGGCAGATGCGCGCGGGCTCCAGAACTTCTCGGTCTATTGCGCCCACAAGACCACGCCGCCGGCGCTGCGCGCGATTGCCAACGACCCCGAGACGACCATCGACGGCTTTATCCTGCCGGGCCATGTCGCCACCATCGCAGGCCTGGCGCCCTTTGGTTTTTTGGTCGACGAATTCAGCACCCCGGGCGTGGTTACCGGATTTGAGCCGGTCGATATTCTGCAGGGCATCTGCATGCTGGTGCAGATGGTTGTTGAGGGGCAGCCCGCGATCGACAACGCCTACCGTCGCGGCGTCAACGTGGACGGCAACCCCGTGGCGCGCCAGCTGGTCGAGCAGGTGTTTGAGCCGTGCGATACCACGTGGCGCGGGCTGGGACCGATTGCCGCCTCGGGCCTTTCCATCCGCCCCGAGTTCTCGCGCTTTGACGCCGGCACTCGCTATGACGTGCCGATCGAACCGACGGTTGAGCCGCGCGGATGCCGTTGCGGCGACGTGCTGCGCGGGGCCATAGCGCCAAGCGACTGTCCGTTGTTCGGCCACGCCTGCACGCCCGAGCATCCTGTTGGCCCGTGCATGGTGAGCTCTGAAGGCAGCTGCGCTGCGTACTTTAGATACCAAATCTAGCCCGAACGCCCCCACGCACCAGACGCACCACGATTGGAGTTTTCGATATGTCCCATAGCGTCACCGATAGCACTGTCCTGCTGGGCCACGGCTCCGGCGGCCAGATGATGAAGCGCATTATCGACGAGGTCTTTCTGGATGCCTTTGGGTCGCCCGAGCTGCTCGAAGGCAACGATGCCGGTGTCGCCGCCCTGCCCGCGAGCGGGCGCATTGCCATGTCGACCGACAGCTTTGTGGTGACGCCGCAGTTCTTCCCCGGCGGCAATATCGGCAGGCTCGCCGTGTGCGGAACCGTCAACGACGTCGCGACCTCGGGTGCCAACGTTCGCTATCTGTCGTGCGGCTTTATCCTCGAAGAAGGCTATCCCATGGATAAGCTGCGCCAGATTGTGCAGACCATGGCCGAGACGGCGCGCGAGGCGGGCGTCAAAATCATCACCGGCGACACCAAGGTAGTCGAGCGCGGCGGGGCCGACGGCGTCTACATCAACACCGCCGGCGTGGGCGAGGTTCCCGCGGGCGTGACGCTCAGCGGCGCCAGCTGCCAGCCCGGCGACGTCATCCTGGTATCGGGCACGCTGGGCGACCACGGTATCGCCATCATGAGCCAGCGCGAAGGTCTGGCGTTCTCGAGCAGCATCGAGAGCGACGCCGCGCCGCTCAACCACCTGATTGCCGACGTGCTGACCGCCGCCCCCGACACGCGCTGCTTCCGCGACCCCACGCGCGGTGGCCTGGCATCCACGCTCAACGAGTTTGCCCAGGCCAGCGGCGTTGCCATGGAGATTGACGAGGACGCCGTACCCGTGCGCCCCGATGTACAGGCCGCCTGCGAGATGCTCGGCTACGACGTGCTGCAGGTTGCCAACGAGGGCAAGATGGTCGCCGTGGTGCCAGCCGAGCAGGCCGATGCCGCGCTAGCAGCCATGCGCGCCGCCCGCTACGGCGAGAACGCCGCCATCATCGGTCGCGTGATGCCGCTTGCCGAAGGCGCTCGACCCGCCGTTCGCGTGCGCACCGGCTGGGGATCGACCCGCATCCTCGACATGCTCGTGGGAGAGCAGCTGCCCAGGATCTGCTAGCGGCAAGACTTGCGCCGGCGCGATGCGCCCCGATGCCGTTAAAGATGTTCAGATTCCAGGCACGCCCGACGCGCAAGCCCAGTATCATGGGGTGCGCTTTACAACTCAAACGGCAGGAGCACCCATGGCAGCAGCCTATTCCCATGTGATCTTTGATCTGGACGGCACCATCCTCAATACGCTCGAGGACCTGGCGGCAGCCGGCAACCATACCTGCGAGCTGCACGGCTGGCCCACGTTTGCCGTGGACGAGTACCGCTACAAGGTGGGAAACGGCATGCTCAAGCTGGTCGAGCGTTTTATGCCCGCCGAATACGCGGGCGACGGCCGCATGTTTGAGCAGACGCTTGCCGAGTTTAGGGCTTATTACGGCGAGCACAAGGAGGACCACACCGCGCCCTATGCCGGCACGGTCGAGATGCTCGACCGCCTGCGCGCCGCGGGCGTTGAGCTTGCCGTGCTCACCAACAAGGACCATATTTCGGCGGCTCCGCTTATCGAAAAGTACTTTGGCCCCGATCGTTTTGCGCTGGTGCAGGGTCGTGTCGACGCGTTTCCACCCAAGCCCGAGGCTCCCGTCACGCTGCATGTAATGGAGGAGCTGGGCGCCGACCCGGCGACCACGCTCTACGTTGGCGATTCGAATGTCGATGTTCTGACCGGCCACAATGCCGGCCTTAAGAGCGCCGGCGTCACCTGGGGCTTCCGCGGCCGAGCAGAGCTCGAAGCCGCCGACGCCGACTACGTAGTGGACACCCAAGACGAACTCACTTCGCTGATCTTGGGCGACTAGCGAGCCGCCCACCAATAAGTTGCGGTGAAATAGGGACTGATTGCCGGCCTACTGCCCCCAAACAGTCCCTATTTCACCGCAACTTAGATGGGCACGGGGTAGCTAATTCGGGACGGGACTCTTTTAGCTACCCCAAGGAGTGTCCCCAACTGCCGGCAGAAAAGGAACGTCCCCATCTGCCACCTTCCAACAATGACAACACCGCAGGTAGAGGACGGACAGCGAGCGCCGCCCAAGCCGAACAAGTTGGCATGAAAAAGGCGAGGCATAGACCTTTTGGTCATGCCTCGCCTTTTTCATGACAAATTGTCGGCTTGGGCGGCGCGCAGCGTCGAGCAGTTACGGCGTTTGGTAAAACGCCGTAACGAACTAGCTCAGCATCGCATCCATCATCTCGGAGTTGACGGAGTCGTCAGCAGACCACTCGCCGTCATCGTTGCAGGTGTACTTGAAGATAACCGTGGTCTTCCTGGGCTCGGTGGCCTTGGTCACATCGACCATCACCTGGCCGGCCATCTTGTACAGCTCATCATCGGAAGGAACAGTGTCAAGTGCGGCGACCTTCTCCTGATACTGGGTGGAGAAGTCCTCGACGATCTTGTTCATGGACTTGCAGGTGATGGAGACCTCGGCGGTTGCAACGCCCTTGTCCTCGTCGACCGTCACGTCGCCGATCTCGTAATCAAAGCCCTCGAGATAGGTCTTGGCATACTCCTTGGGATCGATGCCCAGCTGCTCGAACTCGTCGCCCGAAGCCTCTTCCAGACCAGAGAGGAAATCGTCGCCACCGTTTTTGACCTCATCGAACTGAGTCGTAAGGTCCTCGGTGATGAGCTCTTCGATCGAGGGGCCTCCGCAGCCGGAAAGCACGACCACACATGCGACCAAAACGGCCATGAGGGGCGCAAGCAGCAGCTTCTTTTTCATGATGTTCCTCCCAATGAGCGGCACCGCGCTTCCCAGACACGGCGCACGTTGTGATAGTAAGCACATACTATCCACTTATGAACACCCTCGGCAGCACGAAGGCGCGGTCGGTTCGTTTTAGCGTCCGAACGGTTTGCAAGCCCGCCCAACGCGCAATAAAACGCTCCCCTGCGGTGCAATCAGAACCACCCTTAAAAAGGGTGGTTTGCTCTTAGGGTATAACCCACGGGCCCCGGGCTCGCGTCTAAAGGCGC
>NZ_JBDGAW010000021.1:0-3652 GCF_040910265.1 Collinsella aerofaciens
TAAAGCCGTTTGTCTCCACCCGCGTAGCGGGTGGTTTAAAGCTGGCCGCTGCGCGGCCAGCAGACTAAAGTCTTGAAAAAGGGCGCCGACCATTACGGTCGACGCCCTTTCTTATTGGCGGTTATAAACCCCAGCGCTTATTTGTTGACCTGGCCGGCGCGAACGGCAGCCTTCTTACGGTCGGTGGCGTTGAGCAGACGCTTGCGCAGGCGAATGTTCTTGGGAGTGATCTCGACCAGCTCGTCGTCGGCGATGTACTCCAGCGCCTCCTCCAGCGAGAAGGTGCGGGGCGGCACCAGCTGCACGGAGATATCGGAGGTCGAGGAACGCTGGTTGCCCAGGTTCTTGGTACGGGCGATGTTGACGACCATGTCGCCAGCCTTGCTGCGCTCGCCCACGATCATGCCCTCATAGCACTCGGTGCCCGGCTCAACAAACAGCTGGCCGCGCTCCTGCAGCGTGCCCAGAGCGTAAGCAACGGCCTTCTCGGTGGTCATGGAGATCATGGCGCCGTTCTGACGGTTGCCGATCTCGCCGGCGTAGGGGCCGTACTCCAGGAAGGTGTGGTAGAACACGCCCTCGCCGTGGGTAACGTTCATGATGCGGTTCTTAAGACCCATGATGCCGCGCGTCGGGATCTTGAACTCGAGGTGGGTCACGATGCCCGAGGTGTCCATACTCGTCATGATGCCGCCCGAGGTACCGAAGACCTCGACGACCTTGCCCGAGTACTCGTCCGGGCACTCGACGACGGCCTGCTCGACGGGCTCCATCTTGTTGCCGTTCTCGTCCTTCTTAAACAGAACGCGGGGACGGCCGACCTGGAACTCAAAGCCCTCGCGGCGCATGGACTCCATCAGGACGGACAGGTGCAGGATGCCGCGGCCCGAGACCTCGACGCCGCTCTTGTCCTCGAGCTCCTCGATCTTCATGGTCACGTTGTTCTCGGCCTCGTTGAACAGGCGCTCCTTGAGCTGACGGGCGCCCACGATGTCGCCGTCGCGGCCGACGAGTGGGGAGGTCGAAGCCTCGAAGACGATGGACAGGGTCGGCGGGTCGATCTCGATAGACTCGAGCTCGACGGGATTCTCGGGGTCGGTGTAGACATCGCCGATATCGGTGCGGTCGATACCCACGACGGCGGCGATATCGCCGGCGCCGACTTCCTGGCACTCGGTGCGGCCCAGGTAGTCAAAGGTGAAGAGCTGCTTGACGGTAGCGGTGGCGCTGGAGCCGTCGTTCTTCACAACAAGGATCTGGTCGCCCTGGTGGATGGTACCGGAGTACACGCGACCGATGCCGATGCGGCCGACAAAGTTGGAGTGGTCGATGGTCACGCACTGCATGGCCAGCGGGGCGTTCTCGTCAACCTCAGGCGCGGGCATGTCGTCGATGATCATGTCGAGCAGCGGATACATGTCCATGTTGCCGTCCTCGGGATCGAGGCGGGCAAAACCGTTCATGGCGCTGGCGTAGACAACGTGCTCCATGGCGAACTCAAGCTGGTCATCGGTAGCGCCCAGGTCAGCCATAAGGTCGAGGCAGTCGTTGTAGGCCTTCTCGGGGTTGGCACCCGGACGGTCGATCTTGTTGATGACGATCATGATCTTGAGGCCGGTGTCGATAGCGTGACGCAGCACGAAGCGGGTCTGGGGCATGGGGCCCTCAAAGGCGTCGACCAGCAGCAGGGCGCCGTCGGCCATACGCAGCACGCGCTCGACCTCGCCGCCAAAGTCGGCGTGGCCCGGGGTGTCGATGACGTTGATCTTGACGTCCTTGTACTCGATAGAGATGTTCTTGGCGAGAATCGTAATGCCGCGCTCGCGCTCCTGGTCGTTAGAATCCAGGACGCGGTCCTCGACCTGCTGGTTGGCACGGAAGGCGTCCGTGGCACGCAGGAGCTTGTCGACCATCGTCGTCTTGCCGTGGTCGACGTGAGCGATGATGGCGATGTTCCTCAGATTGTCTACGCGCATGTAGTTCCCCTATCTTCTATCCATATACAAACGGCACGCGTATGCGGCCCGCCCAGCGATGCAACGCTCAGCGGGAATATTGAGCCTTTTACCGAAAACTCGTTTATTTTAGCGATTTTAGATAAGAGGGGTTTCCTCACCTGCAGGTTCAGGGTCGCTCCACATAAAACCATCGCCGGCACCCATACCCTCATACAGCACATATGCCGAAAAGCCACTCTCGAGCGTGGTTTCGAAGAAGCTCACGAGCAGGGCATCGTGATAGCCGCCGTCAATTTCAACGCAGCCGGTGTAGCCTATGGCATAACGAGCGATACGGCCAAGCCCTTCGTCCTTAAGACCCATCTTATGCTCGGAGATAAAGTTGGTGGCAGCCTCGAGGCATGCCTCTTCGCCATCCTCGTCGAGCGCCGCCAGATAGCGGTTGGAGGCAGCGTCCTCAATCGCCACGACCACGCCCGGGTTCTCGCCCGCGGCCAGGTCGTCCAAGAAGGCGCCAATCAGATCGCACACCATGGCGTCGAGCTCGGCGGAGACGTTACCGGCGTCCTGCATATCCTGTGCCATCTTTAGACCTTCCCATCGAGTCTGGCGTCGTTACAGTTCTTGCGCCTCGGCAGCGATCTTGGCGGCAGCGTCGCGGGCGCGCATCATGTCTGCCGCGCGCTTGTCGAGCACCTTAATCTGGTTGGTCAGCATTACCGCATCGACCACACCCCAGATTACCAGGCCCGTAGAGATCGAAAACCCAAGCGCACCAACTGTACCACGAAGGCGCGAACAGATTGCCGCGACAAGGGCGGAGATAACAACCATCTTGATAAACGAGCCGCGGCGTTCGCGAAGCGTGCGAGCCTGCGTCACATAGGCAATGCGAGCCGCCTCGGATGCCTCCGAGCGCATCTGGGCCTCGCGCGCAATGGCCGCCGCCTCAGCCGACATACCGCCGGTCATCAGCGAACACTCCGCAACTCTGCCGCCCCGCATTTAGAAGTCATCGGGGGAGAGCGTATGGACGAACTCGTCGAACTTCTCGAACTCCTGCTCGTCGTCGACTTCCTCGGCGTGGGTAGAAACAGTGCCCAGGCGATTCATGATGTCGTCCTCCACGAACATGGGAGCATTGCTGCGCACGGCAAGGGCAATGGCATCACTGGGACGAGCGTCGATCTTGCGCTCCTCGCCATCGGCCAGTACGACTATCGTCGCGTAGAACACCGGCGGCTCGGCGCGAACGATCTCGATGCGCTCGAGCTTGGCGCCCAGGGCGTCAACGGTATCGAGCAGCAGGTCATGGGTAATCGGGCGCTCGGCGCGACCGCTATCGATGCCGCGGCTGATGGCGGCAGCTTCAAACGAACCAGTCTGAATGGAAAGGGAACGCAGCGGCGCGGGCGAGTCCGATTTGCTGCTGCGCTCACGAAGTACGATAAGCGATGGCACGGGACCGGCGGCCATGACGATGGTCTCTATGTCGACACGAACCATGGAACACCTCCGGTACGTAGCGGTTAACACGCGGCAGCCCGCCGCATTGAATAGCTATACTACCCAAACTTTCGCACAGCACACAAAATCAAAGTAGTTAATTTGGGACGGGGCTTTTTTGACCACTTTTGTTGGATAAGAAAAAAGCCTCGAGGCAAATGCCCCGAGGCTCTTCACGTTTTTGATGG
>NZ_JBDGAW010000021.1:3752-46075 GCF_040910265.1 Collinsella aerofaciens
TGGACCTGACAAGATTCGAACTTGTGACCTCCCGGTTATCAGCCGGACGCTCTAACCAACTGAGCTACAGGTCCATCATGGTGGAGGTTAGGGGGATCGAACCCCTGACCTCAGGCTTGCAAAGCCCGCGCTCTCCCAGCTGAGCTAAACCCCCACGGAGACAGTAATAAACACCCCAGCGGCGACTCGGCTCTCGCTGGGGTGTTTATTGCGAAAGAAAGTGGTGGACCTGACAAGATTCGAACTTGTGACCTCCCGGTTATCAGCCGGACGCTCTAACCAACTGAGCTACAGGTCCATCGCGCAAGGGATATATTAGACGAGTCGTTACGCGCGCGTCAACAACTTTTTTGAAAATCTTTGAGGGGTGTCGGCCCCGGCTGCCCGGCGGCATGCGAAGTCGCCTGCTCGGACAGTCCTGCTCGCACGGAGAGCACATTAAGTGCTCTCCGGCTCGTGCGGAACTCGCGATCGACTTCGCATGCCGCCGGGCAGCCGGGGCCGACGCGAGGTTCAAGATTGTCAAAAAAGCGGTCGGCGCGCAGTGCGCCGACCGCCGATATATGGGGTCTGATATTTCCTACCAGCTAGTTCCTCTTACTCGTCTAGGAGATCTTCTGGCATGTCGTTGCCGTCGCCTAGATCGACAGGGGTTTCTTCGGGGGCAGAGCCGTCCTCTGCACCTTCGCCTTCGGGCTTCTCTTTGGCGGCTGTCATGCGGGCGACAGCGCAGATGCGGTCGTTGTCGTCGACGGTCATCATCTTGACGCCCTGGGTAGCGCGGCCAGTCTGGCTAATCTCATCGGTCTTGACGCGAATGACCGTCGCGCCCTCCGTCACGATGAACAGCTCGTGCTGCGGGCCCACCGTCTTCATGGCCGCGAGGTTGCCCTTACGCTCGGTCATTTGGATGGTGTAGACGCCCTGGCCGCCGCGATTCTGCTCCGGGTAGTCCGCGACCGGCGTGCGCTTGCCGTAGCCGCGCTCGGTGATGACGAATAGATCGCCGTTGCCGTTAGTGACTTCCATGCCCAGAACGCTCACGCCGTCCTTCATACCGATACCGCGAACGCCGCTGGTGTCGCGGCCGGTGGCGCGCACCTGCTCCTCGGAGAACATGATCGCCTTGCCCGCGGTGGTGGCCAGGATAATCTTGTCGCCCTCGCGCACGCGGCGGACGTTCAGCAGCGCGTCGTCGTCACGCAGGTTGATAGCGATCAGGCCGTCGCGACGGCTGCGGTCATACGCGCTCATCACGGTCTTCTTGACCATGCCGCTCTTGGTGGCAAACATCAGATACTCGTCGGCGGGGAACTCGCGGCAGCTGATGACGCTCGCGATCTTCTCGCCCTCCTCGAAGGGCAGCAGGTTGACGATCGCGGTACCGCGCGCCTGGCGCGTACCCACCGGCAGCTCGTGCACCTTCAGTCGATAGACCTTGCCCTTGCTCGAGAAGAACAGCACGTACTCGTGCGTGGACGCGATGAACATCTCGTCGATGACATCGTCCTCTTTGAGGTTGACGCCCGACACGCCCTTGCCGCCGCGTTTCTGGGCGCGGTAGGCGGCCACCGGGATGCGCTTGACATAGCCGGTGTGGGTGATGGTCACGACCATGTCCTCGTCGGCGATGAGGTCCTCGACGTCCAGGTCCTTCTCGACCTGGCTGATCTCGGTGCGGCGCTTATCGCCAAACTTCTTGGAGATCTCGCGCATCTCTTCCTTAATGACGCCCAGGATCTTCTCCTCGTGCGCCAGCAGGTCCTCGTAGTAGGCGATGGCGCGGCGCAGACCGTCCAGCTCTTCCTGAATCTTGTCGCGCTCCAGGCCGGTCAGGCGGCGCAGCTTCATCTCGAGGATGGCCGTGGTCTGCTCGGGCGTAAAGCCAAAGCGCTCGATCAGGCGGCTGCTGGCCTCGGAGTCGGTCTGCGAGGAGCGGATGATGCTGATGACCTCGTCGATATGGTCGAGAGCCATCAGGTAGCCCTCGAGGATATGGGCACGCGCCTGGGCCTTCTTGAGGTCAAAGCGGGTGCGGCGGGTGACGACGTCGACCTGGTGGTCGATATAGTGCTGCAGCATCTCGCGCAGGCTCAGGCATTTGGGAACGCCGTTGACAAGCGCCAGGTTGTTGGCGCCGAAGGTCGTCTGCAGCGAGGTGTATTTGTACAGGTTGTTGAGCACGACCTGCGGGATGACGCCCTTCTTGAGCTCGATGACCAGACGGATGCCCTTCTGGTTTGACTCATCGCGCATATCCGAGATGCCCTCGATGCGCTTGTCGTTGACGAGCTGGGCGATCTTCTCCTGCAGGGTACCCTTGTTGACCATGTAGGGAATCTCGGTAAAGACCAGGCGGCTGCGGCCGGTCTTGGTGGACTCCACGTGAGCCTTGGCGCGCACGGTAATGGAGCCGCGGCCGGTCTCGTAGCTCTGCTTAATGCCGGCGCTGCCCATGATGATGGCGCCGGTGGGGAAGTCCGGACCGGGCATGATCTGCATGAGCTCGTCGACGGTGGCGTCGGGGTTGTCGATCAGGTAGCAGGTGGCCTCGATCGCCTCGGTGAGGTTGTGCGGGGCGATGTTGGTGGCCATGCCGACGGCGATGCCCTGGCTACCGTTGACCAGCAGGTTGGGGAAGCGCGCAGGCAGTGCCACGGGCTCGGCGAGCGATTCGTCGTAGTTGGGCTGCCAGTCGACAGTATCCTTCTGCAGGTCACGCAGCAGTTCCATGGCGGGCTTGGCCAGGCGGCTCTCGGTGTAACGCATGGCTGCCGCGCCGTCGCCGTCGATGTTGCCGAAGTTGCCGTGACCGTCGATAAGCGGCGTGCGCATGGAGAACCACTGCGCCAGGCGGACCATGGCCTCATAGACCGCGGAGTCGCCATGCGGGTGGTACTTACCGATAACTTCGCCGACCGTCCAGGCCGACTTCTTGTGTGGGCGGTTGGGGTAGATGCCGCTCTCGTTCATCGCGTACAGAATGCGGCGGTGCACCGGCTTTAAGCCGTCGCGCACGTCCGGCAGGGCGCGCGCTGTGATAACCGACATCGAATACTCGATGAACGATTGCTTCATCTCGCGACCGAACTCCGAAATCTGGAGCTGGCCGCCGTTGATATCCTCGCCGGCCGAGGCGCCACGGTCGACTTCGCCAAAGCTCTCCTCGAGCTCGGCGTCGTCGTCTTCTTCCTCATCATCATCGGCATCGGGGTTATAGGCGTCCGGATCGCCGTCCTCGCCCTGCTCGGCACGGGCAAGCAGGCGCTTCAGATCGTCGGGCATACCAGCATCGCCGGCCTCGTCCATACCCTCGTTATTGTTGATATCGTCTGCCACGTTACCTCCTCATGGTTTGCGTGGTCCATTAGTTCCCTGCCACGGAGACGGCTTTTCCAGGTGCCGCAGATTCGCTCGAAAGAGGCGGGAAGCGTACTTGGGTACGCGACCGACGATTGAGGGCGAAGGTGCGGTGGCTGGGAAAGCCGAACAGGTTAGGCGTCTAAGAAGCGTGCATCATGTGCGTGCTTCTCGATGTACTCACGGCGATAGCCGACCTCGGAACCCATCAGCTCGCGCACGGCGCGGTCTGCCACCACGGCATCCTCGATCGACACGCGCTGCAGGATGCGGGTCTTGGGATCCATCGTCGTCGAGGCGAGCTGCTTGGGGTCCATCTCGCCCAGACCCTTGTAGCGCTGGACGGTATAGCCCTTGCGCTTCTTGGTGATCTTGCCATCCTTGGCCTTGCCGTCTTCGTCGTTATCGTCGGGGTTCAGACCCAAACTCTGGATGGTGTCGCGCAGGATCTCGTCTTCGGGCTGGCGGCCGTTGGGATACACGTAGTGGATCTTGTTGCGCACCTTAATGCCAAAGATGGGCGGGCAGGCAACATAGACGTAGCCGGCATCGATCAGCGGACGCATGTACTTGTAGAAGAACGTCAGCAGCAGGATGCGGATATGCGCACCGTCGACGTCTGCATCGGTCATGATGATGATCTTGTGGTAGCGCGCCTTGGTGATATCGAAGTCGCCGCCGTCGCCGGCACTCGTCGTGACGCCGCAGCCGATCGCGGTAATCAGCGACTGGATGGTGTCACTCGAGAACGCGCGATGGTCACCAACGCGTTCGACGTTCAGAATCTTGCCGCGCAGGGGCAGAATCGCCTGGATGTCTCGGCGACGGCCGTCCTTGGCCGAACCGCCTGCCGAGTCGCCCTCTACGATGAAGAGCTCGGTCAGCTCGGCATCGCGCACCGAGCAGTCAGCGAGCTTACCGGGCAGGGATGCCGTCTCGAGCAGGCTCTTGCGGCGGGTCGCCTCGCGCGCCTTGCGGGCGGCGTTGCGCGCCTTGCAGGCCTGTTGCGCCTTCTTGACGATCTCGCGGGCGGGCTTGGGATGCTCCTCGAGGTAATCGGCGAGGCCGTCGGTCACGATCTTGAGCGTGAGCGCGCGCATATAGGAGCTACCGAGCTTGGCCTTGGTCTGGCCCTCAAACTGCGGATCGGGCAGCTTGACCGAGATAACGGCCGAAAGGCCCTCGCGCACATCGTCGCCGGTCAGGTTGGCGTCTTTTTCCTTGAGCAGGTTCTGTTTGCGCGCGTAGTCGTTGATCACGCGGGTGAGCGCGGTGCGGAAGCCCTCAAGGTGCATGCCGCCCTCGGGAGTGTAGATGTCGTTGGCAAACGACATGACGTTCTCGCCGTAGCCGCTATTCCACTGCAGGGAAACCTCGACCTCGCCCATCTTGGCCACAGGCGCGTCCGGGTCCGATTTGCCCTCGATGTAGATGGGCTCCTTAAAGGCCTCAGGGACGTCCTTGCCCTCGTTGAGGAACTTGACGAAGTCGATGATGCCGCCCTCGTAGCAAAACTCCTCCACGTGGGGAGTCGCCTCGCGCTCGTCGGTCAGCACGATCTTGAGGTTCTTATTGAGGAACGCCGTCTCCTGCAGACGGTTGTGCAGCGTATCGAAATCGTAGATGCAGGTCTCGAAGATCTCGTCGTCGGGCCAGAAGGTGACGGTGGTGCCCGTCGAATCCGAGGTGCCCACGACCTCCATCTTCTTGACGGTCTTGCCGCGCGAGAACTCCATCTCGTAGGTGTTGCCATCGCGACGAACCTGAACGACCACGCGCTTGGACAGTGCGTTGACGACGGAGATGCCCACGCCGTGCAGACCGCCCGAGACCTTATAGGCCGAGTTATCGAACTTACCGCCGGCGTGCAGGATCGTCATGACGACCTCGAGCGTCGGGATCTTTTTAACAGGGTGCTCGTCGACGGGGATGCCGCGCCCGTTGTCGACGACCGTGATGGAGTTGTCGGCGTGGACCGTCACCTGGATCTCGGTGCAGAAACCGGCCATGGCCTCGTCGACGGAGTTGTCAACGATCTCCCACACCAGGTGATGCAGACCGCTGGCGCTCGTCGAGCCGATATACATGCCCGGGCGCTTACGAACGGCCTCAAGACCTTCGAGAATCTTAATCTCGCCGCCATCGTAATCGTTTTCGTTTGCCACACGTCCTCCTTCAGTCAAGAAAATGTGTACAGCCTTACTAGTTTATCGTAAAAAAACCCTCGGGAACGAGGGTATTTGGCTCTACAAGGCCACCAGATGCGATTTAAGGCTCTTTTTTGCTTTGCACGCCCTTGGCCCACTCGGCACTGGCTCTCATGGCATTCTCGAGGGCCTCGCGCAGTTTTTGGTCTTCGATGGGCGCCACTTGGCGCTCGATCTCGGTACGCTCGGCCTCGCTTAGGTCGGCGTGCGGGGCCGGCGGTCGCTCGGTCGGCGCCGGGCGCAGGCGTTCCTTGGCGGCGGGCGGCGTGTGACCGGGCGCGGTGGTTTTGAACACCAGGCCGTCCACATGCGCACCGGCACGCTCCATGCGCGCGCGGATGATCTCGCGCAACAGCGTCATTTCCTGCGTCCACGAGGGCGAGTCGAGATATACCAGCAGCTCATTGGACTCGGGCAGGTAGCGCAGTCCCGTCACATGCCGTCCCTCGCGCGTGCCCGAGCACACCGCGTTCCATGCGCGATAGACCGTGCGCGACTCCTCGGCGGCCTCCATCTGCGCACGGCGCTCAGGGGTCGCAGCCGCCAGGATGCGCTGACGTTCTGCGTTCAAAAACCCGCTGAAGGCGACCGTTTCGCTCTCGCGCTCGTAATTAGCACGCCTCACCCATGCTCACCACCTTGGCTCGATCAAGCAGGTCATCGGTAAAGTACCCCAGGTTGGTCGTGGTTATGACCGTCTGGATATCATCGCCGATCAGCCGCAGGAAAGCGCCGCGACGCTCGCCGTCGAGCTCGCTCATCACGTCGTCCAGAAGCAGCAGTGGGGCGGTGCCCAGGACATCGCGAGCCACGGCAACCTCGGCCACCTTCCAGGACAGCACCAGCGTGCGCTGCTGTCCTTGGCTGGCAAATGAACGGGCGGAGCGACCAGCCACGGTGAACTCGATCTCGTCGCGATGCGGTCCCACCAACGTCACGCCGCGGCGAATTTCCTCGTCGGCATGCTCGTCAAGGGCGGCCAGCATGCGCTCGTACGCCCAACCCTTCAGCTCTTCGCGATCCTCGACCTGGGGCAAATCCCCCAGCGTGGACGCATAGGTCACGTTGGCGGTCTCACCTGACGCCACTTGCCCGTAGGCAGTGCGCACATGGCCCGCCAGCCGGTCGAGCAGGGCCAGCCGGTGCACGAGCAGGGCCGAGCCCGCGCGGGCAATCGAATCGTTCCACGCGCCGAGCATCTCGCGGCAGCACCAGGCCTCCTTGAGCAAGGCGTTACGCTGGGTCACGCAGCGCCCATAGGTGCTCGCAAGATCGGCATAGCGTGCGCTCAGTTGCATGCCAAAGTCATCGAGGGCGGCGCGGCGCACACTGGCGCCTCGCTTAACCATGTCCAGATGGTCGGGGCAAAACAGCACGCTCGGCAGAACCCCGCGCACACCGGCGGCAGAGCATCTCTTGCCGTTGCGACTAAACGAGCGTTTACCGTCCTCCGCGCTCAATCCCATATCAAGCACGCGGCCGTCGCCCTCGAGCCTCAGCTCTACCTTGCACGAGCCCACGCCGTCATGGACGAGCTCGGCTGCGGTCGGATGCCTAAACGAGGCGCCGCTCGTCAGCAGCTGCAGCGCCTCTATGAGATTGGTCTTTCCCGCCGCGTTGGGTCCCGCAAGTATCGTCACGCCCTCGTCCAGGGCAAGGCGATAGCTATCGAAGCTGCGGTAGTGCGCGACGGAAAGATCGCGGGCGAACATGGTCATAGCGCAGCGCTAGATGCGGACCGGCATGACCAGGTACAGGTAGTTGATCTTATCGTAGGACTTAAAGATGCCCGCCTGCGAGTAGCTCTTGAGCTCCAGCGTGATCTCCTTCTCCTTGGACAGGGCATTGAGGCAGCCGAAGATGTAGTGGTAGTTGAAGGCGATGGTGCCCGACTCGCCCTCGGCCTCGACATCGATCGTCTCCTGCGCAAGGTCCTGGTCATTGGAAATGGAGGACAGGCCCATCTGACCGTTCTCGACATCGATCTCGAACTTGACGGCGGGGTTGGCGCTCGCGATAACGGCCACGCGCTTGAGGGCGGCGTTAAAGGCGGCGACGTCGATCTTGACGCTCGTCACGCACGAATCGGGGATGAGCTGCTTGTAGTTGGGGTACACGCCCTCGATGCGACGCGACACGTAGGTGGTGTTGCCGGCCTCGAAGACGACCTGGGTGTCGGTAGCCCCGATCATGATGGTCGCCTGGCTGGCCATGATGTTCAGCGCGTCGTTAAAGGCGTCAGCCGGAACGTTGAGCTCAAAGGAGCCCTCGAGGGTCGAGGTCTCGACCTGCGTATCGCACACGGCCAAGCGGAAGGAATCGGTCGCCACCAGGCGTACGGTGTTGTTCTCGACCTTCATGTGCACGCCGCCCAGGATGGGGCGAGCCTTGTCGGTCGAGGTGACGCGCCACACGCGGCCGACCATTTCGGACAAGACATCGGTCGGCAGCTCCACGGCACTCTCGATGGCATAGGCCGGAAACTCGGGGAAGTCATTGGCATCGAGCGTGTTCAGGCGGAAAGAGCTCTTCTCGCAACCAATCAGCACCTGGCGCTCGGACAGCTCAAAGGTGACCGGGGCATCGGGGAGGGTCTTGGTGATATTGGAGAGCATCTTACAGGGAATAACCATCTCGCCCTCTTCTTCGACATGCGCCGCGATGCGATGACGGATCGAGATGGTGTAGTTAGAGGTCTGGAATTCCAAGATGCCGTCTTGGGCCTTAACGAGCACGCCCGACAGGATGGGGAGGGTGGATGCCGAAGCGACACCCTTCATAACGACGCCGATGGCTTGTGTAAGCGAGCTCTGGCTGACGGTGAACTTCATCTTTTAATACCTTTCTATAGATATAAATATCTTAATAATAGTAATAGCACTGACGAAACTGTTGATTACTCCCAAAGACGCAGGTCAGACCCAGAAAGAGAATCGACAGCAACCTGCGTGCAACAGGGGTGGTTTTCCACGTTCAAAACCTGCGCAAAACTTTTCATCACCGCGGGTTGGGTTTTAGACACCTTATGCCCGTGGTTTCGACAAGTTTTCAACAGGTGTCTCTATTTCCCTACGAGCGCAGTGTAATTTTATCGCGCAGCGACTTGAGGTCTTCGGTGACGGTGCGGTCTTCCTGGATCATCTTCTGGACCTTTTTGTAGCTCGTACTGACGGTCGAGTGGTTGCGGTTGCCAAATTCGGCGCCCACCGCCGTGGTCGTCATCTCGCACATCTCGATGGCCAGATAGATGGCAATATGGCGTGCTTTGGCGATATTGGCGTTGCGACGCGGGCCGATGAGCTCCTCGTGCGTCACGCCGTACTGATCTTCGATGACGGACTGAACCGTCTGGACGTTGATCTTTTTGGCCGATGTGTCGAAGTACTGGCTGGCGATGGCGTCGATATCGTCAAAGGTGAGCTCCCCGCCCTCGCGCTCGCGGTCGCCCGCCTCGCCGGCGCAGCGCTCGCAGAAGCTCTCGAGTTCGCGGATGTTGGTGCCCGACACCTCTGCCATGTGCTTAAAGTGCTCGTCGGTCAGGTGCCCGCTGTCGCCCCCATAGGCCGCCAGCAGCGAGTCGTCGCCTGCCTCGGGAGCGGCGACGATGGTGTTCTCGTAATAGCGCTGCAAGATCTTATATTTCATCTCGTAGCTGGGCTCTGCGACCAGGCAGAGCATGCCGGCGTTGAAGCGGCTGGTCAGACGCTCGTCCATACTCAGGTCCTTGGGGGCGCGGTCTGCCGCGATGACGACCTTCTTGTTGTTGCGGATGAACTCGTCCATGAGCTGGAAAAAGTAGTCCACGCTCGCGCGCTTGCCGATGATGTTTTGGATGTCATCGATGATGAGCACGTCCACGCCGTGGTATGCCTGCATGATGGGGGCGTTGCTCTTCTTTTGGCGGTCGAACTCGGTCATCAGGTCGTCCAGATATGCCTGGGAGTTGGCATACTTGACCTTGATCTCGGGCGACTTCTCGGCGAGCTCGTTTTTGATGGCAAGCAGCAGGTGCGTCTTGCCCAGGCCCGATTTGCCGTAGATGAACAGTGATGTGCACGTGCCGCGCTCGTCCGCGAGGGCGGCAAACTTGAGTGCCGAGCGATAGGCATGGCTGTTCTCGGGGCCGTAAACAAAGTTCTCAAAGGTAAATTTTGAGTTCGCGGCGAGCGGGGCTCCATCCGTATTCTGCTCGGCCAGTACGGTCGGTGCTGGCATGGGTGAAGCGGGGGTCGCGGCTTGCGTGGACTTAGTCGGCGCTCCGCCCTTCATCTGGTTCATCATGCGACGAAAATCATCGGCCGAGAGCGTGTTCTTGATTGCAATTCCCGAATCCGCGCCCGCCGCTGCGTCGTGAGCGATAGGCATGTGCGTGACGGGTGCGTTCGTTGACGTCGCCGCCGCGGTCGGCAACGGTGCCATGGTTTCACGGGAAACATCGCTGTGCTGGTGCTCGATTGTCGGCGCGTCGCCTGCGGAGGCCGGCGCCGCCGGGGAAGCAGCGGGAGCCGTGGCGGGCGCCGTCGCGGCAGCAGATTCGGCCGTTGCGCCTTGCGGTGCCACGATGTCGAGCGCAATCGGTGCAAAGGCGATTTCTTCCAGATAGGCCTCAATAGTCGGCTGATGCTTTTTGAGCTGCGCGATGGCAAAGCGCGAGGGGGCCTCGATCGTGAGCGTATCTTCGGTCAGGCTTATGGCGCGCGATTGCCCCAGCATGTTGATGAGGCGTGCATCTTGGCCGTCGCGCTGGCAAAAGGCGATGGCATCCCCCAGGATGATGCTTGCTTCCTCGTCCACTGTCTCTCCCGTTCTTTAGCTCTGAGCTCGCACGCGAGCGGCGCCGAGTTCGGTCAGATGGTATTTCTGGCCATGCTTGATGACCAAGCCGGCCTGCGCCAAGTCATTGAGCGTGCGTGACCAAGTGGGGGCCGAGTTTCCAAACGCCCTCGCCAGATCGGTAGCACCGCACGCTTGATTTTGCGCCAGATAGCCCAGCGCGGCGTTGCCGCGATCGCTTACGAACACGTCCGGTTGTGGCTGCGCATACTGATTTGCTGCATTAGGATACATCATTTGAACTGCTGGTTGTTGAGAACTCTGCATCGGCGGCATTTGCTGTTGAAAACTTTGAGGCCACTGTTGGTAAGGCTGCGGAGGCATCTGCTGGGCCCAGGGGTTGTACTGCTGCTGCGGCATCTGCTGGTACGGCTGCTGATATCCCTGCTGGTACTGCTGCGGGAACTGCTGGCCATACCCCAGTGGCGGCATCTGCTGATATGGATATCCCTGTTGGTACGGCTGATAGCCCATTTGCTGGCCACCCGGCGCCCCCGTCGCCTGCTGCATCGCTGCTGCATCCTGATCCGCCAGCGGCATGGCCTCTGGCACGTTTGGCGGCATCGACACCGATGCCGCCTGGGGCTCTTGTGTACGAAGCATTCCGGGCTGCTGCATCTGTCCCACGCGGGGCTGCATCTGCTGCGTTGCCATGGGCTGCTGCGCAAAAGCTCCCGGCAGGGGATATGTGGGCTGCTCCGTCTCGGGCCGCACGGCAGCACCGCGTCCGCCGGCGCGTTCGATTTCCTGCACGCGCTTAGGGTCCAGGCTTACCGTAACCACGGTGCCGTTGCCCATGTTGTCCTCGATGGACACGGCCCCGCCGGCGTTTTCCAAATACTCCTGCACCATGGGAAACCCTGCTCCGGTTCCACGGATGTAGCGCTTCATCTTGCTGTTTGCGCTGGTAACGCCAAAGTCGAAAGCGCGCTCCTTGTCGTCGATGCCGGGCCCCTGATCGGCAAAGCGGATGGTGTCTCCGCCGTCCAGAATCGAGATGATGGGCTCGGCAAAGTGCGCGTGGATAAAGTTTTCGACAATCTCGCGGATGACCATGAGCGAGATATGGCCACCTTGCTCTTTCATGCACTGGTAGACGGTGTTGGTCGTCTCTTCCAAATACGTGCGGACATCTTGCGGATCAATGACGATCACACGCGGTGTCGACAGCATGTCGTCATAGACGGCGATGCGCGCGGCGTACATGGCTTTCGGCGCCTGCGTGGTCGTCTGCTCGCCTTCCTTACGCTCTTCGCGCACGCCGGTGATGTGCTCGTTGTCGGGTGCCGGGTCTCCGGAATCGACCATGGTGTAAAAGTCGTCAGACATGCCGCTCGCAATCTTTCAAAAGGTTTCGAACAAATAGTAGCTCACCGTGCAATGTTTCTCATCTTTCGACAACTTTTCAAAACCTGTTGAAAACTTTGGAAAACGGACGAAAAGTTCTCAACATTGCCAACATGACCTGTTGAAAACTCGATGAAATATCGTGAAAAGTTGCCATGCACCGCTAAATCGAGCTCGGCTTATGGGGGAACCGTGTGAACTGCGCAACCTTTTACCTTTGATTTCTTGACATTTGAACATTGATTTCCCTACAATCTTCAAGCTCACGTGTCTATATCTGCGTCCGCGCCCCCGCGGACACTCGAAATGCAGCAGGAGGAACTTAAGATGAAGCGTACGTATCAGCCTAATAAGCGTAAGCGTGCCAAGACCCATGGCTTCCGTGCCCGTATGGCCACTAAGGGTGGTCGTGCCGTGCTCGCCCGTCGTCGCGCCAAGGGCCGCAAGCGTCTCACTGTCTAGCAGCGATACACACATCTCGCATGAAGACTATTAAGTCTCGGCAAGATTTCGAGCATGTGTTCAGTCAGGGGCGTCGTTTCAATCACCCTCTGATTCGAATGACCATATGTGAATCGGTTGGCGAAGGCGACTCCGGAAGGGTCGCCTTCGTTGGTGCTAAACGGCTCGGTTGTGCTGTCGTGCGCAACCGTTCTAAGCGTGTGATGCGCGAGGCCGCCCGCAGCTGTGGATTTCCCGTTGCGGGTTATGACATCATCTTGTTCGCAACTCCCAAGACGAGGGTTTCCTCGCCGCAGGAGATGGACAATGCATTGCGTTCGCTTATGAAACGCGCCGGCGTTGCCGGGGAGGAGCGATGAGCAATCACGTTTTGCGACGTGTTGCCATCGCTCCTATTCGCATATATCAACAGGTTATTTCGCCCTTATTGCCTGACGCCTGCATTTATTACCCAACGTGCTCGCAATACGCCGTCCAGGCGATTGAGAAGTACGGTGTTTTGAGAGGCTGCTGGCTTGCCGTGAGGCGCATCGCTCGCTGCAATCCCCTGCACGTCGGCGGTTATGACCCTGTGCCCTAGCGGGCACTCGCTATCGGAGGAAAACTTACATGTGGGATTGGATCGTTAACATCCTTTTCGAGCTGCTCAAGCTCATCCAGACCTTTGCGGTCGACTGGGGCCTGTCCATCATCATCCTGGTGGTCATCATCCGTCTGCTGCTGACGCCGCTTATGCTCAAGTCGACTAAGTCGACGGCACGTATGCAGGTGCTGCAGCCCAAGATGCTCGAGATCCAGGAGCGCTATGCCGACGATCCCCAGCGTCAGGCCGAGGAAATGCAGAAGTTCTACAGCGAGAACAAGTTCAACCCGATGGCTGGTTGTCTGCCGCTGTTGATTCAGATGCCTGTCCTGTTCGCCCTCTTTACGCTGCTGCGTAACCTGCCGGACTACTTTAACGACGGCACGTTCTCGTTCTTTAATATTCTGCCCGACCTGACCACCACGCCGAGTGCCTCCTTTGCCGATGGCTTTATGGTCGCGCTGCCTGCGCTGGTCTGCCTGATCCTGTTCGCTGTCCTGACCCTGATTCCGCAGCTCTATATGTCGCGCAACCAGACTGGCCAGCAGGCTCAGAGCATGCGTATGATGGCCGTTGTCATGACGGTCATGATGCTTTGGATGGGCTGGAGCCTTCCCGTTGGTGTTCTGCTGTACTACGACGTCTCGTCTGCTTGGCAGGTTATCCAGCAGATTTTTGTGACGCAGAAGGTCATCGACAAGGCGAAGGCCGATGAGGAGGAGCGTCTTAAGAACGCGCCGCTGCAGGTTGAGGTCACTCGTCGCGAGAAGAAGCCGCGCCCGCACAAGAAGAAGTAGTGGGATATCAATCTTATTTAGGTACCTAACCTTTGGAGTACGTTATGTCTGAAGAGATCATCGAGGATATGCTTGAGGAGGTTGCCCCGCAGGTCGCGGGCGATTATCCCGAGATTGCACAGCGCTACAAGGCCGGTGAAGAGCTGACCGATGAGGAGCTCGACACCATTGCCGATGTTGCGATTTCCATCCTGCGTTCCATCCTTTCGCACTTCGATGCCGCCAACTCTCCTATCGATGAGTATGAGGGCGACGAGGGTGAGCTGATTTTGGATGTAACGGCTCCCGACCTTGCTGTTCTCATTGGCCGTCATGGTCGCACCCTTGATGCCCTTCAGGTTATGTTCTCATTGCTGGTGAGCCGCAAGCTCGGCTTTAGGTATCCGGTTGTAGTGGACGTCGAGGGATACAAGAGCCGCCGTCAGGACAAGGTTGCCTCCATGGCTCAGTCTGCTGCCGAGCGTGCCATCCGCACTCATAAGAGTGTTTCGCTTCCGCCCATGAATGCCTACGAGCGCCGACTGGTTCACATTGCACTTCGTGGCAATGACGCCGTCGATACTCATTCTGAGGGTTCTGATCCCGATCGCCATGTGGTGATTGTTGCTCGATAATCTACTCGAGCTTATGCTAAGGGGACGTGGTTTCCACGTCCCCTTTTTTTGTCAAAAGTTCTCGATACACTGATTTTTGTCAGAAAGGAGCTTTCGTTGTTAGTACTTACTGATCAGCAGGCTGACGAGATGTTGAGTCGTCTAACTTCCTATTGCAAAGAGTATTCCTTGAGCGTAACTGATGTTGAGCTGAGGAAATGTATTCAGCATTTGGATTTGGTTCTGGAAACAAATAAGACAACCAATCTCACCCGTATTCTTAACATAGAAGATGCTGCGGTTCTTCATATCCTCGACTCTCTTGTTTTGCTCCCTTATATCAATAAGGCTCCTGAGGGAGCTTTGCTCGATATGGGAACAGGTGCGGGCTTCCCCGGTATTCCTTTAACCATAACCACGCATCGTAAAGCTACTTATATTGACTCTGTTGGCAAGAAGGTTGATGCTGTCAATTCTTTTGTCCATGCTCTTGGATTGAAACATGCTCATGCGGTCCATGATCGTCTTGAAGAATATGCTCGAAGCCATAAGAAGCAGTTCTCTGTCGTAACCGCCCGCGCACTGGCTTCTCTACCGATTCTTGTTGAGTATGCAGCTCCGTTCCTCAAGGATGGAGGGCTATTTGTTATCACCAAGGGTAATCCTTCGGATGAGGAGCTTGCTTCCGGCATGTCAGCAGCTAAGATTTGCGGCTTCACTTTGCTTCTGAATGACACAATCGATTTGCCTGAGGGCTTGGGCCACAGGGAGTTCATTGTTCTTAAAAAGAGTCATCCAGCATCCGTTTCATTGCCTCGTGCAAATGGCATGGCAAAGAAGAATCCGCTTGCCTAGATGTTTCACGTGAAACATAATGGATACTAACAACTTGCAGTGTTTCACGTGAAACATGGCGGTTGATATCGAATCGGAATGTTTCACGTGAAACATCCTCCGTTTGACAGCTTTAATACACACCAGGAGGGACCGTGGGATTTCGCGACGTTAAGCGTTCTAAGAGCGCAAAAGACACGCGTATCATTGCAATCATCAATCAAAAAGGCGGCGTCGGTAAGTCAACGACGGCTGTAAACCTTGCAGCAGCACTGGGTGAGCAGGGTCGTAAGACACTGATTGTCGATTTTGATCCGCAGGGAAACAGCACCAGTGGATTTGGTATTGAAAAAGAAGACCTTGATCACTGCATCTATGATGCATTGTTGAATGATGTGCCGGCAGAATCGCTTGTTCTTGATACAAATTGCAAAAAGGTATTCGTAATTCCAGCTACGATTCAGCTTGCAGGTGCCGAAATTGAGCTCGTAAGCGCAATTGCTCGTGAAACCCGCCTCAAAGATTTGCTTGAGCCGATTCAGGACGAGTTCGATTTTATTTTCATTGACTGTCCTCCTTCGCTCGGCCTGCTTACTATCAATGCCTTGACCGCAGCAGATAGCGTTTTGATTCCAATCCAGTGTGAGTATTACGCACTCGAGGGCGTTACGAAGCTGCTTGAGTCAATGAAGATGGTCAAATCACGTCTGAACAAGGGCCTAGACACCTATGGCGTGCTTATGACCATGTATGACTCACGTACTTCTTTGTCGAATCAGGTTGTTGAGGAAGTTCAATCGTACTTTGGTGATAAGGCGTTTAAGACACTGATTCCCCGTACGGTTAAAATCTCCGAAGCTCCGTCTTTTGGAGAACCGGTAATTACCTATGCACCTCAAAACAAGGGTGCAAAAGCGTATATGAACCTTGCAAAAGAGGTGATCAAGCGTGCCTAGTGCAAAGAAACGTGGTGGATTGGGACGCGGACTCAATGCTTTGGTCTCAGAGGCTGAGTATGAGACCGGTGGTTCTGCTGCATCTGCTTCAAATGCCGCATCTGAAACAAAACTACCTATTGAGGATATCGTTCCCAACCCTAATCAACCGCGAATTCACTTTAATGAAACTGAACTTCGCGAGTTGAGCGAGTCAATCCAAGAACATGGCGTTTTGCAGCCGCTCTTGGTTCGCAAGCATGGAAACGGCTATGAGATCATCGCTGGTGAGCGTCGTTACCAGGCGTCAAAGCTTGCTGGTCTTGAGGAGCTGCCTGTCATCATTAAAGATGTTAATGATGAAGAGATGCTGGCGCTTGCTCTTATCGAAAACCTTCAGCGTTCTGATCTGAATCCCGTCGAAGAGGCTAAGGGATATCGCCAGCTCATCGATGCTAGCGGTATGACCCAGGAGGCATTGTCGAAGGCCGTAAGCAAGTCACGCTCTGCAATTACAAACTCGCTGCGCCTTCTCGATCTCCCCGAAGTAGTTCAGCAGATGATTTTTGAGGGTAAACTTACTGCTGGTCACGCACGTGCGATTCTTGCAGTTCCCTATGAGGATGCTCGAATTCGACTTGCCGAGAAGGTTGTTGCGGAGGGCCTTTCCGTAAGAGCGACAGAAAATCTTGCTCCATTGTTTTCTGCCGGAGAGACACCTAAGACGCCGCGGCCTGCAACGCCTCAGTCTTTTAAAAAGGCTGCGCGTGTACTCCGTCAGGTATTTAATACCAACGTGCGTGTGAAGAGCTCGCGTGGAAAGAATAAGATTGAGATTGAGTTTAAAGACGAGGAAGAGCTCTCTCGTATTCTTGGTGAAATGATTCAGTTTGATCAAGGAGGCCAAGATGAGGAATAAGATTTTTACTGCGATTGCATTGGTGACGACTGTCGCGGCTGGTGCCTTTGCTGGCTATAAGATCGCGACAGACGATGAACTTCGAGGTCGTTTGCTTCGTGGCGCGCAAGATATCGTTGATACATCCAAGAAGAAAATGGATGTAATGACAGAAGATGTTGCCATGCGTACTGCTCAGGTAACGAAGAATCCCAAGATTAATCAAGGTTGGGTTAGCAACCAATGGGAAAATGTAGGTTATTAGGTACCTAACAATTACTCAGCATAATTTTATGGGTCCTTGTCTGATTCACGAGACAAGGACCCCTTATTTTGGTCGTAAAAAATTGGATAGGTGGCAACTAATCCAAAATTGAGGTCGATAAATGAAACGGCCCCGGTTGCATATCCTGCAACCGGGGCCGTTCGACGTTTCACATGAAACGTTTTGGAGTGCGACTCCCCTATGCGTTCTTCTGAACTTTGAAGCGCTGTTTCAGCTGCCCGCAAGCGGCGTCAATATCGTTACCACGGGAGTTACGAATCGTGGTCTCGATGCCACGGGACTCAAGACGACGCTGAAGATCCTCAACCTTATGAATCGGTGACGGCTTGAGCGGGCTGCCCTCGATGTCGTTAAGTTGAATCAGGTTAACGTGGCACAGCGTTCCCTCGCAGAAGTCGCAGAGTGCCTGCATCTCGGGGTTCGTATCGTTGACGCCTTCGATCATGGCATACTCATAGGTCGGGCGGCGGCCAGTCTTCTCGGTGTAGAGCTGAAGCGCTTCGTGAAGGCGAAGCAGCGTGTACTTCTTAACACCGGGCATGAGCTTATTGCGCGTCGACTGGATGGCGGAATGCAGGGAAACGGCAAGAGTGAACTGCTCGGGGATATCGGCAAATTTACGAATACCGGGAATAACGCCGCTGGTAGAGACGGTGAGGTGACGAGCGCCGATACCGATGCCATCGGGGTCGTTGAGGATGCGCAATGCCTTGAGAACCTCGTCGTAGTTGGCAAACGGCTCACCCTGGCCCATGAAGACAACGCTTGTGGCACGCTCGCCAAAGTCGTTGGATACATGAAGCACCTGGTCGACGATCTCTTGAGCGGTCAGAGAGCGCTTGAGGCCGTTGAGACCGGTAGCGCAAAAGGCGCAGCCCATGCCGCAGCCTGCCTGGGTGGAAACGCAGACAGAAAGCTTGTTACGACGGGGCATGCCGACAGTCTCGACGGAAATGCCATCGTGGTACTCGAGCAGATACTTGCGCGAGCCATCTTTGGAAACCTGCTTGGTGAGTTCAGTCGGCGTTTCAAAGGCAAAAGCCTCCTTCAGCTGCTCGCGGAAGGCTTTGGGAAGGTTGGTCATGTCGTCAAACGAACAAACGTTCTTCTCAAAGACCCATTCGATGAGCTGCTTCGCGCGGAAGGCGGGCTGGCCAAGCTCGGCCACGAGCTCGCGAATATCGTTTTGGCTCAAGTCGCGAATGTCTTGAGATTTAGTCCTGGGATTCATGGAAGCCTTTCGATTTTGGGGAAACGTAGAGGGTATCGCTACAATATGGTATCAGCTGCAGAAATTATAGAGGAGGAGTCTGCCCATGCCGGGTGAAAGCCTAGAGAACATGCACGTAGCGGTCTTGGCGGGCGGTCATTCCGCCGAGCGCGAGATCTCGCTCGATTCGGGAAAGAACGTTATGGTGGCACTGAAGGAAGCCGGCTACACCTCGGTGGAGCTGCTTGACACGGCCGCTGATGACTTTATGGTAACCATGGCGACCGGCGGATTCGATGTGGCATTTATCGCCATGCACGGCGCCGGCGGTGAGGATGGCGCCATGCAGGGTGCCATGGAGACCCTGGGTATCCCCTACACGGCCTCGGGCGTACTCGCCAGCGCCTGCGGTGCCGACAAGGAGGTCTCTAAGCTCCTATACGCCAAGGCGGGCATTCCCATTGCCCCCGGCCTTGCGCTCGAGGTGGGCGATGAAGTCGATATCGATCATATCGTCGAGGTTTGTGGCGAGCGCTGCTTTGTGAAGCCGGCCGTCAACGGTTCCAGCTATGGCATTTCCCTGGTCCATGAGCCCTCCGAGCTGCCCGCGGCAATCGCCAAGGCGTTTGAGTACGGCGACAAAGTGCTGGTCGAGAAGTGCATCGAGGGTACCGAGATCACCGTCGGCGTATACGGCGAAGATGACGTGCGCGCCCTGCCGATTGTCGAGATTCGTAAGCCCGAGGACTGCGAGTTCTACGATCTGGACGTGAAATATGTCGACCCTACGGACATCCATCGCATTCCGGCGCAGATTTCGCCTGAGAATTACGCTCGCGCTCAGGAGCTTGCCTGCGCCGCTCACAAGGCCCTCGGTTGCCTGGGTATCTCGCGCAGCGACTTTATTGTGAGTGAGGACGGCCCCGTTATCCTCGAGACCAATACCATTCCCGGCATGACCGATACGTCGCTGTATCCGGATGAGATCCGCCACACCGACGACATGACGTTCCCGCAGGTCTGTGACAGCCTGATCCGTATGGGCCTTCGTCGAGCGGGCATTGCATGCTAATCGAGGACGCGGTTTCGTCAGGAACGCCGCAGTTTGTCATCGACTCCTATGCCACGCTTGCCGAACGCGCCAAAACGCAGTCCTTCGGCCTTATCGAGGAAGATGTGATTGTCCTCGATACCGAGACCACAGGTCTTTCGGTGCAGGACAACGAGCTGATCGAGATCTCGGCGGCCCGTCTTTCGGGCCGCGAGATCATCGACCGCTTCGATACCTTCGTGCATCCCAAGCAGCTGATTCCCGCCGAGATTACCGAGCTCACGAGCATTACAAATGCCGATGTGGCAGATGCCCCGTCGGCGGTTGAGGCCGTCGCCGCTCTCGCCGATTTTGTCGGTGGCTGCCCGGTGATCGCACACAACGCCACGTTCGACCGCTCGTTTATCGAGTCGGTCAAAGGCGGCGTCAACGTGAGCGATATTTGGATCGATTCGCTGGCGCTGTCTCGCATCGCGCTTCCGCGCCTGGCCTCGCACAAGCTGTCTTTTATGGCCGATCTGTTTGGCTGCGACTCGGTATCACACCGTGCCAATGCCGACGTCGACGCCCTGTGTGGCGTATGGCGCGTGTTGCTCGTGGCGCTCACCGACTTGCCCCAGGGCCTCATGGCGCGCCTAGCCGACATGCATCCGGACGTGCCTTGGTCCTATCGTCCTATCTTCTCTTTCTTGGCGGGGCAGAACCCTGGTTCTATCTTCTCTCTCAGCGCCGCTCGTGCTGACGTTCTCAAGGCCGATCGCGCCGACGATCGGGTGGACGCCGATGAACTGCCGGTTCTCAAGATGCCGAGTCGTGAGGAGATTGAGGCAGACTATGCGCCAGGTGGCCTGGTCAATCGCATGTATCCCACCTACGAGCCGCGTGATGAGCAGATCGCGATGGCGCTCGAGGTCCGCGATGCGCTGGTCACGGGCACTCATCGAGTAATTGAGGCAGGCACAGGCGTCGGCAAATCGATGGCCTATCTGGTGCCTTTTGCCGAGGCAGCACGCCGTAACAACATCACGGTTGGTATTGCGACCAAATCGAACAATCTTACCGACCAGCTCATGTACCATGAGCTGCCAAAACTTGCCGAGCAACTGGACGGTGGTCTGTCATTTTGCGCTCTCAAGGGGTATGACCACTATCCGTGCCTGCGCAAGCTTGAGCGCATGAGCCGCGGCCAGGTCGAGATTACCACCAAGCGCGATCCGGCGGACACGCTCACGGCGGTCGCGGTCATTATGGCGTACGTCTGCCAATCAGCCGATGGCGACCTCGACTCGCTCGGCATTCGGTGGCGCAGCGTCAACCGTCCCGACTTTACGACGGCCTCGCGCGAGTGTGCTCGTCGCCTCTGCCCGTTTTTCCCTGATAAATGTTTGGTCCACGGCGCTCGCCGTCGTGCGGCGCATGCCGATGTGGTGGTCACCAACCATTCCCTGCTGTTCCGCAACGTCGCGGCCGAGGGCAGGATTTTGCCTCCGATTCGTCATTGGGTAATCGACGAGGCCCATTCCATCGAGCGCGAGGCGCGCCGTCAGTGGGCGCGTGTGGTGTCGGCGGACGAATCACGCGTTCTGTTTGAGCGTCTGGGTGGCTCGAGCACCGGCGCGCTAAGCCAGGTTTCCCGTGATTTGGCAACCTCCGAGGGTTCTACGCTCTATCTGGGCCTTACTGCCAAGGCGACGTCGACGGTTGCGCGCGCGAGCATGGCGATCGCCGGCGTGTTCGATGGCGTTCGCGAGCTCGGTCGCCGTGCCCGTGGGGGCTATGACAATGCCAATCTATGGATTGGCCCCGAGCTGCGCGAATCTGACGACTGGCATGATTTCTTACCGTCGGCCTACACTGGCATCGACGCATTGGAACAAGCTGACAAGAGCGTCGACGCGCTGGTGCAAGCCGTCGCCGCCGACAAGCCCGAGGTTGTTGTCGACCTGGGTGATATCTCGCGCCGCCTGCACGAGCTGGCCGAGAACCTCAAACTCATCATTGATGGTACCGATGAACACTACGTGTATTCGCTGCAGGTCAATCACAGGCTGCGTGCCGGCGGAGAGTCTATGACCGCAGAGCGCATCGACATTGGCGAGGCCTTGGCAACCGAGTGGCTGCCCGAGGTTCACACGGCTATCTTTGCCTCGGCGACCATGACGGTGTCCAAAAGCTTTGAACACTTTAACCACGCGGTCGGCCTCGATCGCATCGGTGCTTCAACATCCTCATCACTGCACTTGGACTCGAGCTACGACTTCGATTCGAACATGGCTGTAGTCGTTGCGGGCGATATCCCCGATCCGCGCGATCGTGAGAGCTATCTTACGGCGCTCGAGCGCGTGCTGGTCGACGCCCATCTTGCCATGGGCGGATCGGTGCTCACGTTGTTCACCAATCGGCGCGACATGGAAGACCTGTACGCCCGCGTTGAGCCCAAGATGGCCCGTGCGGGTCTGGAGCTCAACTGCCAGCAGCGCAACTCATCTCCTCGTCGCCTACGCGACCGGTTTATCAACGAGCCAACCTCGTCGCTTTTTGCGCTTAAGGCCTTCTGGGAGGGGTTTGACGCCAGCGGCGAGACGCTGCGCTGCGTCATCATTCCCAAGCTGCCGTTCTCGAGCCCCACGGACCCGCTCTCGTGCGAGCGCAACCTGCGCGAAGACCGCGCTTGGGCGCGCTACTCGCTGCCCGAGGCAGTGCTCGAGGTCAAGCAGGCGGCCGGCCGCCTTATCCGCTCGTCGACCGACTGCGGCGTGCTGATTCTGGCCGACCCGCGCCTGGTGACGAAGGGCTACGGAAAGAAGTTCTTAACGTCGCTGCCCACGAGCTCCTACCAGCGCATCGAATCGGCGCAGATCGGTCACTATCTGCAACTGTGGCGCGCACGCCACGAGCGGCGGCGCTAAAGCGGACAGACGAGGGTTTTTGCCATATCGCACAGACGCTTTGACAGGGTGGGGTCATCCAAGATGCGGATGGCTCCGCCCGCTGCGATTATCTGGCTCAGTAGCCAACGCTCGGAGCCGTAATGCACGGTTACCGTTGCCATGTCTGCCCCGCTGCGCTCGATGAGGGTGATGCCGGCCCAGTCCAGATGCTCCGCCATATCGAATGGCATCAAGAGCTTTGCGCTACGCTGCGTCCGGGCAAGGGAATCGTGGAGGGATGCAACGTCCGGTGCGTGAGGCACGACGGAGTCTTCCGTCAAGGTGAGTCCCTCGATTTTATCCATGCGATAGGTGCGCTGCTCATCGACTGCGATGTCCCAGGCAATCAGGTATGTTTGGTCGCCGTTTGCCGTAATGCGCAAGGGGTCGACCAGACGCTCGCGTGGCCGTGCATCGTCCATCGAACGATACGAGATGAGGCAGCGAACGCCGTCCTGAATGGCGCAGCTCAGCTGCTGCCAGTGCGACCCGTGGTTGACGGTGTCAAAGACGCGCTGGTTATAGCCGAGCTCTTCGGGTAGAAGAGCGTGTCGAATCCGAGCTGCCGTCTGCGGCTCGATCCCCAACGATTCAAGTTCGTGGTTGAGCACGGCGCCCTCGGCGGCACTCAAGCGCAACGGTAGCACACGTCCGGCGTCACCGGTGAGGACCACACGCTCGCCGTGGCATTCGCAGATGATACGCGCACCCGATTCTCGGTCCGCGAGCGTCGAGACGATCTCGAGAATCTCGTCGAGCGACGCCCCCGTGATGTCAAAGCGACTGCAAATCTCGTTTCGAGTCATGCCGTTCTCGCCGGCGGCGTAGAGGGCCTCCATGAGGTCGATGGCGCGCGAGAGCCTCTGCTCGCTGGTGAGTTTACGCACGGGCATGCTCGTGCACCGTCCTTTCGATGAGGTGGTTCCACGCCTGTTTGAGCGATTTGGGGGCCATGGGTCTCATGCCGTCCATGGCGTGGGCCATGCAAAATGAAGCGGCGGCTTCAAGGTCGCGCACGTCAACGGTCCAGATCCATCCCGCATCGGTGTGCGCGAGCTTACCTCGCCCGCGCGTGAGACCGTTGATCATATCGATCTGCGTCTGAGGGGCGAACGAGAACGTAGCTGCAACGGGCGGTCGGTCGGCAAAATCGAATTCAAAGAACAGGTAGTCGTTGAGGTTGAAGTCCGCAGGGATGGTGTAGGCCTTCGAAGGACGCCAAGCGCGAACGATACGGTCGCAGCGGAATGTCCTGATGTCGTCGGTGGTATTGTCGAGGCCGCAGAAGTACGCCACGCCCTCGCGCTCGAACATGCCGTAGACGCAGACGGTACGCTCTTTCTGCTCGCCGCGTCCGTTCTGATATAAAAATCGCAGCGCGCATCGCTCGGCAAAGGCGCTCCAAACCGCATCGACGGTGGGAGAGCGGCGGATCGGTACTTCGTCCACCGCCGTCCTACCGGTGAGGTAGGCAATTTTGGAGCGAATATCGGAAAGCGGCGCGGCAAAGGTGGAAGAGCCGGCCGCTAGCGTCTGGTCGATGGCGTTGAGTAGGATGTCGGCGTCGTCTGCGGTGATGAGGCCGCCTGCTGCAAACGTGTGCTCGCGGTCGATTGTCCACGAGCTTTCCTCGGTCTCCTGCGCACCGGCGGGGCGAACCTCCTTGATTAAGATGCCACGCTCGAGCAGTTTGTCACGATCGCGCCGAAACTTGCGCTTATCCGAGTCGATGTTGCCCGAGCCATATCCCAGGTCAGAATCCAAGACGATCTGCTCGGTCGTCAGCGGTTCGGGGGAGCTGTTGAGCACAAAGAAAAGATTGAGGATGCGCTGAGCCGTTTTATCGAAACTGGGCTCCGAATTCCCCTTTTTAATTGTCGCGGTCGCGTCGCTTGCCGTCATAGAGTCCTCGCATGAGAAGGTGGTTTGCTGCCATGATTTTAGTCCGATATGGAGATTAGGCTATATCCTTGTCCGCTCGGGGCGTTAAGATGGCCCGAATTCGGTCGTTTGCGCTCGCTCGGGGTATACTTTCGACTATATACGGTTCTAATGTGCATGCATTGGGCCTATTTGTCGGATTATGGATGTGGAGCGCACATGGCGAACACCCAGAACTATATTAACCACCTGCTGCAGAACACCGGCATTACGCCGGCATGCAGCGAAGAAGAGCGCTTGGCTGCCGAGGATATCGCTCAGATCTTCCGCAACCACGGCTTTGATCCCGAGGTTCAGGAGTTCAATGCCCCGGCGCCCAGTAGGTTGGCATTTGCCGTTACCGGTATTCTTGCGTTTGCCGGCGCCCTACTGATGGGCATCGGCGGCGGCATCGGCTTGGTCGGCACCTTGCTGGCCATTGCCGGCGCCGTTCTTTACGTGCTCGAACGCACGGGCCACCCCGTGGTTTCGCGCCTGGGCAAGACGGGCGTGAGCCAAAATGTCATCGCCTACCACAAGGCCTCGGGCCCGCTCGCGTCTCCGCGCAACCGCCCGGTGGTCGTTGTCGCACACTACGACTCTCCCCGTGCTGAGCTGCTCGCCCGCGAGCCCTATGCTTCTTATCGTGCGCTCATCGCCAAGCTATTGCCCGTTGCCACGGTTGCCCCTGCTGCCGTTGCCATCTTGCGTATCCTGCCGCTCCCCGGCGCGCTCAAGGTTCTGCTGTGGATTGTCGCGATCCTCGCTTCCCTCGTTGCGCTCGCCAACGCGGCAAACATCATCTCTAACCGCCACATTCTTCCCTATACGTCCGGCGCGGTGTGCAACAAGTCTTCTGTCGCCGCTATGCTCGGCGTTATGGACAACGTTGCTCCCTTCCAGGGCGAAAACGAGTTTCCCGACGATGTTCCGTTCGATACCTATTTTGGGGAGCAGAAACGTCGTGCCGAGGAGATGGCGCGCGCAGCAGCGGAGTATGCCGCGGCCCAACAGCAAAACGACTACGGCAACACCATCGAGTATGAAGAGCCTACCTACGCCGAGGACGAGTTCGGTCAGCCGATTGCTCCCGACGCTCAGACCGAGCCCGAACAGGGCGAGGCTTTCGACGAGCAGATCGAGGGTTTTGAGGGTGCGTCTGCCGACGAGACGCTGATTGGCGCCATCGTGCCCGAGGATCAGAATCAGGCTGTCCAGGCCGAAGAGTTCAATGACGAGGTTCCCGCTGCCGAGCCGGCGGAGGAGCCTGTCGCGGCCGAGCCCGAGCCCAAGCTCTATCGCAATGCCGCCGGCAACATCCGCTTTGGTTCGGATGCCATCCGTGCGCTCGGAATGCTTCCCGAGTCCTGCACGCTCGATTACGAGGAAGGCGAGGAGCCGACGTTTGAGCCCGAGCCTGCCCCCGTCGTGACTGCACCTGCGCCCGTTGTCGCCATGGATGATGAGTCTGCCGCGGTTACCGCTGCCGTTGCCGAGCCCGAGGCGGTGTCCGCGATCGATCCCGCGGCAGGACTGGACATTTTGGCTCCCGCCGCGCCGGCGCAAGACGTTACGGACGAGTCTGACGACGATTACGTTGAACAGCCGAGGCGCGTGTCTTACGAGAGCGATACTGATTTCTCGGCCGAGATTCCCGCGGCAACGCCCCATGCCGATATTGCATCCGCGTTCTCTTCGATTGGCGCCAGTGCTTCCAACTTCTTTAAGGGTGCGCTTGCAAAGGGCAAGAAATTTGTCGACGATTTCGAGGAGAAGCGCGCTGCCGCACGCGAGGCTGCCGAGCAGGAGGCTATCGCTCAGCAGCAGGCAGCCGAGGCGGCACGCGAGCGCGCGGCGCAAGAGTTCGAGCAGAACGAGGCTATGCAGTCCGTGCCCGTCGACGCTGCCGAAGCTACAACGTCCTTTGAGTCCCAGCAACCGGCGTCCACGGATGTTGTTGAGGCGACGACGTCTTTCGAGGCTCAGCAGCACGTCGATAGCACCATGTCGTTTGATGCCGCGCAGTTCGATTCCACGATAACGTTTGAAAAGCAAGGCACCGCGATTGCCGAGCCCCTTCCTGTTTCCGATGAGCAGGGCGACGCGGTGGACGATGACGAGCCTATTGATGCTGCCGAAATCCAAGATGCCGCCGAGGACGAGGCCGTCGAGGCCAACCCTGACGAAGAGCAATACGCGGCAGCCGAGCAAGATGATTCGGCCGAGGTCGAGCAGGAGGAAGTGCCTGCGGTTTCCGAGGCTCCCGAGACAGATGAGTCGAGGCCTTACTCCACGCAGATTTTCACCATGCCGACCCCGAGTGGTTCCGGTGCCACGGTTGCCGATGTTGCTCCCACCCAGGACGAAACGGTCGATTCCCTTATGGCCCAGATTTCCTCCCAGGCATCACCGCGTCCGCAGATGAATGTTCCCGATCCGGCGTCGGCTCCGTCGCCCGCGCCTTCCTCGTCTCCGCTGGCTTCGATCCCCGATCCGTCGCTGCCGTCGATGAAGCAGGCAAACGTTGCGTCTCGTACGTCGCTGTTCGACCTTCCCGACCCCTCTGCACAGGTCAACGACCCCTTTGCTACCGCTCAGGGTCCCGAGCCCACATCGGCACCCGTTGCGCCTCCTATGCCCGTTGCGTCGGGCGCTCAGCCGATCGAGACCATTTCGGCTCCCGCCCCGGCGGCACCCAAGCCTCGCAAGCGTGGCCTGGGCGGCCTGTTCGGTCGTAAAAAGAAAAACGAACAGGACAGCATGAGTGATTGGCTGGGCGTCGAAGACGATTACGATGCCAAGAAGTCCGGTCGCGGCATCGGTTCGTGGGATAATTTCGAGGACGATAACGATGGCTGGAAGGGCGGCGCTACGTCTTCCGACGGCGCTTCTTCCGAAGATATGCTCTCGGCTGTCGCCTCTATGGGCGATGATGAGCTGCTCGGTCACGATATCTGGTTTGTGGCAACGGGCGCCTCGGATTGTGATGGCGCCGGTATGAAGGCCTTCTTGGCTTCGCATCGCGATAAGCTCCGCGGCGTCTTCTTCATCAATCTTGAATCCGTCGGCGCCGGTAGGCTTTCGGTGGTGACGGTTGAGGGCGAACAGCAGCTGCTCAAGGGCGATCGCCGCATCATGAATCTGGTCAGCAAGGTGTGCAAGTCGTTCCATGTCGATTGTGGCGCGCTCGAGATGCCCTATGCCAAGACCGATGCCTATGCCGCGCTCGAGGCGAGCCGCCGAGCCCTCACCATCGCCGGCGTGGACGGCACGCGTCTGGCTTGCGCTCGTACCGAGGACGACCTGCCCCACAATGTCAATCCGACGAATATTGCCACGGTATCCGAGGTCGTGACCGAGGTTATCCGCCGTTCGTAGACGGAGCTCTAAGGAGTCAACGTGTTTTCGTATATTAAGCGCCATTGGCCTGTCTACGTGATTTTGACCTTGATCGCCATTGCGTTAGGATTTGGGGCTGCCTACATCGTGGGCGCGAAGGGCTCGACCCCCGCCTCCGCAATCAGCGAAGAGGTGGAGCAAGAACAGAGCACGGGTGCCGATGGGATTCCTGAGTCCGAGCAGGCAATCGTTGATGGTGGATCTTCGTCTGCAGAGTAGATACGGCGATTTAAATGATTGAAAGCGGGCGAGCCGGGGGACTGGCTCGCCCGCTTTTTCATCGCGCTAGCGCTTCTTTGGGATCGACCTAAGGCGAGCGAACCATAGGGCTGCGGCACCCGAGGTCAGGAGCGCGGTGATGCAAGCGGCGATGGGAACTGATCCTGTTGCCGGTAGGTCCTGCGGTAGGGTACAGCGTTGAATGACACGGTCCTCGTCATGTGACTCAAGTTTATCGCCGCCGCCGTTGCGGCAAAGATCGACGCGTGCGCTGTTGGTGAGTGCAGTTTGGGGCGTATATGCCGACGTTGCCTGCATGTGCACGACTGCGCCTCGAGCGTCTGCGCCAAGGATTGCATTGGCATCGTCAAGGTCGTCGTGCTCATCTTTGAGATCATCGCGGGTCCAAGAATCCGTATCGCTTCGAGTCGTAAAGTCGGCGGCTACCGCACCGTATTCAATGCGAATGCCCGTTACGACGGTATTGGATGCAAGGTCGAGTTCTTTCGCCTCGAGTGTGGTGGGTTCCGTGGTCGAGACATCCGCCTTCCAGAGGTGCCAGCCGTCGTAATCGACGAGGCGGCAATCCTCACCCAGACTCTCTTTTACTTCGTCGGACTCAAGCCAAGGATTTTCGTGCCCATCGTCAAGCGTCGCGTTTGCCGGCTCATCGACGTCTGTCGAGTCCAACGGCGTCGTGCGATACCACACGTTGCACAGACCGTTGAGGTCGCCGATGGCGACGGGGGTTTCGATTGAGACGAATCTCGTCGTGCCGTCTTTGGCGCACTCAAGATCATCGGTAATCGTAAACTCATCAACCCAAGTAGCGGAATCGTTTCGAGCATCGATGGTATAGGAGAAAAGCCCATCCGTATTGGTTTGCATCGCGGCGCGGTTTTTTCCATCGCCGTTAGCCAACAGATCCTTCCCGATAGGTTGGACAAGTTCCTGACGCTTGTCGACCTGTCCTTTGATCTCGATGGGCGCATCCTTCATCGCGACGGATTGGACTTCTCCCGTATCCTTTATTTCAAACGTTATCTCCTCGGCAAGGTCATAGGTCCGCGGAGACATCGTTTCGCGCAACGAGTAGGTGCCGGGTGCAAGATGTTCGACGCGGTGCGGCTTGTCGGATGAGGTCCAGGAGTCTATTTCGGTTTTATCGGGACCATATAAGGTGAGTTGTGCGCCTTTCACTTCCTGCTCTCCGCTTGCATCGACCTTGGAGATATCAACCTTGGTGTAATCGTCGGATACGTTAAGCCGTGCTTCTACAACGGGTGTTTTCTGGTCGGCATAAGTAAGGTCGACAATATGGGATGTCCGATCGAGTAAGAAGCCTGCCGGCGCTTGAGTCTCGACAACCTCGTAGTGCGCGGTGCCAGATCCCAGCGGGAGGTCGTCCGCGCGTGCTTCTCCAGTTTCATCCGTCGTGACGGTAGCGACAGTCTCACCGTCGAGCGCGGCGATGCTACCGTCGGGGCGCACGATATCACCCGAAGCACGGATCTCAAAGATGGCGCCCGCGAGGCTGCTGCCGTCTACGGCATCGGTTTTAACGATCCTGATGTTTCCGATCGCGGCGTGGTCATAATACGAGGCGATTGCAACGGGCGTTAGGTTTATATCGGCGGGTATGTTTACCTCGATCTCTTCGCCGACAAGATAGGGCTCTTTGGCCGAGGTTTCGCGTACATAATAGGTGCCCGGCACGAGCGATTCGGGCAGTGTGACGGTCCCGGTCGTGTCAGTCGTAAAGGTGTCCATTACGTTATGTGCTGGATACCAGCAAGTTTGTGAGACAGGTTTGTGATTGCTGTCGAGTAGTTGGAAGGTGAATCCGGCTAGTGGAACAGAAGCGCCTGTTTGGGCATCGCGTTTTACAATCTGGAGATGCGTCGACAGAGCGTGGTTGTCCACGATATATTGAAGCTCGGTGCCGTCGGAAATCTGATTAGCCTCGACGGTCCATTCCCCCGCACGTTTAAAACCCTCGGGGACGGTTTCCGGAACCTCACGAACCGTGTAGCCGGCGCGGTCGTATGGGACGGCTCCGTGGACACCGGCTGGTCGCTTGCCTGTGCCAAACCATGCTTCGGGCTGGTCTTTGGTGGAGGCAAAGCCATAGATGTTTGTAGTCAGTGTGCCAACAACCTGCTGAGAGCTGTTACTGACAACCTCAAAGACAACATCTCCTGCCGGCTGCTCCAGGCCGGATTGATCGTTATTGCCGTAGTCCTTGAATTTTGAAATCTCAAGGTTAAACGCAATGGGGATATCGGAAATGCGAGATTCGATCTCGACCACGCCTGAATCGCCGAGTTGGTCGGCTCCAACGGTGTAAGACCAACTGTCACCGGAGGGCAAATAGCCCTCGGGCGCCTTCGATTCATAGATGGTAAAGGTTCCCAGGGGGACATCGGTGAGGGTAGCTCGACCGCTTTCATCGGTCCTGAGAGTTTGTGTCCATCCAGGGGTTGATTGCGATACGCACACGAATTCTGCTCCTGCGAGCGAAGCCCCAACTTGGGGGCCTGCATTCGTTGCGGCGTCGAGCTTTACAATGCGCAAGGTAATGGTGCCGGGTTGTTCATCAATGGTGACGTATCCGCCGTTATCCGTCGTGGTAAAGGCAATGCGATCGTGCCGGGGGATATAACCAGCTGGCGCTGTTGTCTCAACTAGGTAGTATGCCGTGTTGGGTAGGAGTGTTGCCTGCGCTCGACCGTTGCTGTCCATCTGGACGGTGCCGACACGCGCGCCGCTGGCGCTCTCAAAAACATCGAATGTTGCCCCATCAAACTGATAAGTATTGTTTCCGCTGGTAATGGCAGCGTTTGCAGACTGCTTTTGGAAGGAAACAGAGACCGCCGGTAGTACATAGAGCATGTCTTGACGTTTGCTGCCGCCCGATACGGTTCCTAGATAGCGCCGCGCGCGGTGCGGAGCGGCTTTGATGCTTCCTGATTTTGCGCTGTCGTGGAGCCATCGCGCAGCCGCCACGACTTCATTGTCGGCGGTAAAGTGCCCACTCTTGGTTTTGCCCTGAGCGGTCGTGTAGGAGTAGGTGCCGTCGACATGGGTAGTGCCGTTGAGCATCCATACGGCAAGCTGGGTGGCGGCGCGGGCGCGATCGGGTGAAAGATGGTAACCGCCAAACGACGTGGCGGTAGGATATCCGTGACAAACGATTGCCGCGAACTCGTCGTCGAGCCACACCCAGCCTTGATCAAAGTTGAGCCATGGGCCGCCCGGCTTGGTGGGCCCGGGGCGTTCCTGGTTCATGCAATAGGCAATCGAGGCGTCTTGAGCTTCATATTTGCCGATGAAGAAGGGCCCACAATCATCGCTAATAGTACGGAAGCCGAGCTGGTCGTAGCCATCGACGGCAAATGCGGCTCCCGGTGCCAGGCAGCCGAACAGCAGGAAGAGGAGCAGGAGCAGCGGACCTGTTGCGATTGCGCTGTGGACAGAGTGCGTGGGTGCGTTGGACATGGCTGCTCCTTATCCCTCATGCGCCGCATGGGGAGGTTGCGACGCGTAGGATGAGGCTACCCCCGAGGTTCATGCGGGTAAGTACCGGAGCCTGACCAAAAGCTTGCCCAATTCCTGACAAAATGAGCTCAAATACAACAATCAGGCAAAAGCGCAGGTAGAAGATAAGGAGAACAGGAGGCCAAAGGTCCTCGTCTCCACAATTGATGCGATTTTCAAACGAATCTCCACAGCTAAAACAAGTATCGCCACCCTTGTATCGAACAAGACAACCGCGTTATACTAGCCAACACACAAGCGGGCATCGCCAAGTGGTAAGGCATCAGCTTCCCAAGCTGACACTCGCGGGTTCGAGTCCCGTTGCCCGCTCCAGAAAAAGTAAAAGCACGACACCGTTCCGGTGCCGTGCTTTTTTCAATAAAGCGCCGGGACTCGAACCCGCCAGGGTGCGAGCGTAAAACAAACGCGAAGCGTTTGTAGCGAGCAGGCGAAGGCGCCGGCAGGCGCCTGAAGCCGGTACGGATTTGCGAAGCAAATACGCGGACGTCCCGTTGCCCGCTCCATCGAGCGCGGGAGACTTTGGGGCGGCCAATTCAACAAAGTCTTCCCCATCGTCTCCGTGAATCCGAGGAGATCGACCGCAGCCGGTGCGGATTTGCGAAGCAAATGCGCAGACGTCCCGTTGCTTGCTCCAATTCCAAAATGTTAGGTTAATGCCTGCTGCCCATACTGGCACGCGCGCACGGTACAATGGTTGGGTTACGACCAACGTGCCAATAACCAAAAAGGAGCCGCTATGATCGATCGCTATACCCGCCCGGAGATGGGACACATTTTCTCCCTCGAGAACAAGTACGCCATTTGGCAGGAGATCGAGGTCCTGGCCTGCGAGGCCCAGGCGGAGCTCGGCAAGATCGGCATTTCTAAAGACGAAGCCCAGTGGATCCGCGACCATGCCAACTTTGAGAAGGCAAAGGTCGACGAGATCGAGGAGGTCACGCGCCACGACGTCATCGCCTTCCTGACCAACATGAAGGAGTACATCGACGCCGATGTTCCCGAGGGCGACCCCAAGCCCAGCCGCTGGGTTCACTATGGCATGACCAGCTCCGATCTGGGCGACACGGCTCTGTGCTACCAGCTCACCCAGGCCTGCGACCTGATCATCGAGGACGTCAAGAAGCTCGGCGAGATTTGCAAGCGTCGCGCCTTTGAGGAGCGCAACACGCTCTGTGCCGGCCGCACTCATGGCATCCACGCCGAGCCGATGACCTTCGGCATGAAGTTCGGCTCTTGGGCCTGGGAACTCAAGCGCGATCTGGATCGTCTTGAGGACGCCCGCAAGAACGTTGCCTTCGGTGCCATCTCGGGCGCTGTTGGCACGTACAGCTCCATTGAGCCGTTTGTCGAGGAGTATGTCTGCGAGCACCTGGGTCTGGTTCACGACCCGCTGTCCACGCAGGTTATCAGCCGCGACCATCACGCCTATCTCGCCGGCGTTCTCGCCACCACCGCGGCCACCTGCGAGCGCATCGCTACCGAGGTTCGCAATCTACAGAAGACCGATACGCTCGAGGCCGAGGAGCCGTTCCGTAAGGGCCAAAAGGGCAGCTCCGCCATGCCGCACAAGCGCAACCCCATCACCATGGAGAAGGTCTGCGGTCTGTCGCGCGTCGTGAAGTCCAACGCCCAGGTTGCCTTCGATAACGTCGCCCTGTGGCACGAGCGTGACATTTCGCACTCCTCTGCCGAGCGTGTCGCCCAGGCCGACAGCTTCATCGCCCTCGACCACATGTTCCAGTGCCTCATCCGCGTTATCGACGGCCTGCAGCTGTACCCTGCCCGCATGATGGCCAACCTCAATAAGACCCGCGGCCTCATCTTCTCCTCCAAGGTGCTGCTGGCCCTCGTCGACACGGGTATCACCCGCGAGGACGCGTACGCCATTGTGCAGGAGAACGCCATGGCAACTTGGCACGAGGTGCAGGATTGTGTCTCCGGCCCCACCTTTAAGGAACGTCTCGAGGCCGACCCGCGCTGCACCGTCAGTCAGGAGAAGCTCGACGAGATCTTTGATCCGTGGGACTTCCTCACCCGTATCGACACGGTCTTTGATCGTCTGGAGCAGCTGAGCTTCGAGTAGGTTCGGGCATAACGTTAGCTTTTTAGGGCGCTTTGCTGGTAATGTGTGTTGCCGGCAAAGCGCCTCGTTGCATTTAGGGAAAGACGGGGATAATAGTCGTCTCGAATAACATTCTGAGAGGGGATCGCATGATTTCGTTTGATTACAAGCCTCAGGGCGTGTGTGCTCGCAATATTCACCTTGACCTTTCCGATGACGGCAGCAAGGTGCTGGGCGTTGAGTTTACCGGCGGCTGCGATGGCAACCTCAAGGCCATCTCCAAACTGGTCGAGGGCGCTCCTGCCGACCGTGTGATCGAGGTTCTTGCCGGCAATACCTGCGGCATGAAGAAGACCTCTTGCGCCGATCAGCTTACGCGCGCTATCGAGGCCGCCCGCGCCGAGATCGCCTAATGGGTATCGTCGACCACATCAAGAACGGAATATCGCGCCGCGGTTTTGTACTCGGTGGAGCTGCCGCGGGCGCTGCCACGGTGCTTGCCGGATGTTCGAAAAAAACAGGCACCAGTGATGATGCCGCTGGCGAGCCGCAGGTTATCAAGGACGATTCCAAGATCATCTCGATTACGGATGAGTACGAGGCAGTCGACATCGATCTTGAGCCGGTGGCATCGTGGACGCTGCCGCTGGGCACATTGCTGTACTACTGCGAGGGTGACTATGCTGCGGCAATGATGGCGCCCGCATCGGCACTGCACGCCAACACACTCGGTGTGCTCAACCTGGGCGATGGCTCACTTACCACATTAATTGAGGATCCTATCGAGGGCACGGGATATGCTTTTTACGATGTTCGTGCCGGCGATGGCGTGTTTGCGTGGGTTGAGATGAACTTCGCCAATTCATCGTGGAAGCTCTACGCTCAAAATCTGTCGGGCGCTTCGCTCTCTGGCGACGTGGTTGAGCTCGATCGAGGTGGCAAGGACTACGATCCGCCACTGTTTACGGCGTTCGGGTCATCAGTCATCTGGTATAAAATGCCTTCGGCAGGCGGCAATAAAACGAGTAACGATTCGTTTTGCTATCGTCGCTCGCTTGATGAATCTAAGGCCGAGACAATTTGGAAATCGACGGGCCGCTTTGCGTCGGCCCCACGCGCGAGCGACGGCATTTTGACCATCTCGCCGCGTGTCCGCAACGACGAGGGCGTCTACTACGGCATAACGGCAATCGATCTGACCGATGGCAACAACACCAAACGTGCCCAGCTAGTCCTTCCCTCGTCAGTCTCGCCTTTCGAGGCCGTATATATGGGCGATACCTTCGTGTTTTCTATCGAGGCGACCTATAGTGGCGTGGGCAGTCTGGGCAACATGGGCACGTATATCGGTAATGAGGGAGGGCCGTACCTCTTTCTGTCACGCGAGCCGCTCGCATGTGCTGCCGGCAAGAAGAATAAATATCTCGTTAAGGTGCAAGCATCGCATTTTCTCATCGACACCTCTGCCAAGACCTATGGCTCGCTGCTGTCGCCCGACCGCGCTTTGGAGTATGGCGATTATCCAGCTACGGCGGGAAAATCGGACTCATTCCTTACGTACGCCACGGTGCGCAACAGCCAGGGTATACCCGAGACGGTCACCGCACGCCTATTCTCTCTTTAAGCTTAGAGGGGTTAAAAAGGCGCCAACAGGGGAATAAACGCGTTGTAATTGTGAGTACCGCCCGCCGAGCTGCCACGTCATAGCGGCATCCGGCGGGCTCAGGTGCGTTAAAATGGGCTTGTTCTTAGCTAATTGAGACAGGGGGGCCGTGTTATGGCTTCAGATGCAAAAAAGATTCTGCTGGTCGAGGATGAGAAGGCAATCCGTGACGCCGTCGCTGCCTATCTCGAGCGCGAAGGCTACTGGGTTGTGGGCGTCGGCGACGGTCAGTCCGCGATCGAGGAGTTCGAGAAGCATCAGTTCGACCTGGTCGTGCTCGACCTTATGCTCCCCAAGATCCCCGGCGAGCGCGTTTGCCGCACCATTCGCGATACCTCGGATGTTCCCATCATCATGCTGACTGCCAAGGGCGAGATCGAGGACCGTATTATCGGTCTTGAGCTCGGCGCCGACGACTACCTGATTAAGCCGTTCTCGCCGCGCGAGCTTGTCGCCCGCGTACGCGCCCTGTTCCGTCGTGCTCACCAGGCAGACGAGCCTGCCGTTGAGGTGCTCGACTTTGGCGATCTGGTCATTGATATCTCGGGCCACAAGATCTTGGTCGAGGACAAGGAAGTAGACCTGACTGCCTCCGAGTTTAAGCTGCTCACCACGCTTGCTCGCCATCCTGGTCGCGTCTATAACCGTATGGAGCTGGTCGAGAAGGTGCTCGGCTACGACTTTGAGGGCTACGAGCGCACCATCGACAGCCACGTGAAGAACCTTCGCGCCAAGCTGGGCGATGACCCCAAGAAGCCTAAGTGGCTCTACACCGTTCACGGTGTCGGCTATCGCTTCGAGGCTCCGGCCAAGACCGATAAGTCGGACGAGAAATAGGGAAATCACATATGACACCTGCGCGCTTTGAAATCGGACAAAAGCACAAGCAGGAGAACGAGGCGGGTTCCAAGGCAAGTTGGAACACGCCTCGTTCCGATTCACGGCCAGCGATGAGCTATCCCTCGCGCATGGCATTGGCTTTTGCCCTGACGTCGCTCATGACGGTATTGGTGCTGGTGGGCGTTGTCTCCGTTGTGTGGGGCACCGTCTTTTCGGATTACACGCGCTCCAATATCGTCGAGATCGCCAATTCTGCTGCCGAAAAGCTTGCGACGTCGTATGAGGAAAACGGCAATTGGACTGCGGGCGAGCTGCGCACGGTCGCGACATCGAGTTTGGTGTCCGACGACCTGAGTATGCAGGTCGTCAACAAGAAAGGCGTTGTCGTTTATGACGACTCATGGCCTTCGGCAAGCGCGACCGCCGATGTGCGCGAGAGCGAATCGGCGTCTAGCAGCTCGAGTGGGAAAAAAGCATCGCATAGTCCGGTCTCGTCGGCGCCCACCGACTCCGACAGCGTTGCCAACGTCGAAATCATAACGTCTTCCGGCGAGCATGTCGGACAGGTAAAGCTATGGGCCATCGGCTCCGATGCCCTGCTCACCAAGGCAGATTCTGCGTTTAGGGAGAAGACCTTTAACGCCATGGCTCTTGCCGCGGTTGTTGCGGTCTGCATCTCGGTTGTTATCGGATCGTTCGTGTCGCGCATGCTTACCAGACCGATTCATCGTATTACCAGCACGGCCAAGCAAATTCGCGACGGCGATCTGTCCGCTCGTACCGGCTTGCGCGGCGACGATGAGATCGATCAGCTGGGCGAGACCTTTGACGAGATGGCCACCTCGCTCGAGAAGGATATGAAGCACGAAAAGCGCCTGACTTCCGATGTGGCTCATGAGCTGCGCACGCCGCTCATGGCAATGCTTGCAACGGTCGAGGCCATGCAAGACGGCGTGTACCCCACCGACGACGAGCATCTGGAGACGGTCGCTTCCGAGACGCGTCGCCTGGCTCGTTTAGTACAGCAGATGCTCGACCTATCGCGTATGGAAAACAGCACGGCTCCGCTCAATCTCGAACCGGTGGACATGGTTCCGTTTGTGCGATCGATTGTGAACGGCCAGGAGCGTCTGTTTGCCGACCGCGACCTTCGCCTTCGCTTTGCAGATGAAACCCAAGGTCACGACGATGTCGTCGAGGCCGATCCCGACATGATCACGCAGTGCGTCATCAACCTCATGAGCAACGCCATGCGCTACACCCCCGAGGGCGGTTGGGTCGTGGTGTCGGTACTCAGTGACCGCAAACATGTCAGTATTGCCGTTTCGGATACCGGTATCGGCATTGCCAAGGACGATCTGTCGCGCATCTTCGGACGATTTTGGCGCGCCGATGCCAGTCGCGCCCGCGAAGCCGGCGGCCTGGGTGTTGGCCTCGCCGTGACCAAGCAGATCGTCGAGCGTCACCATGGCTACATATCCGTGGAGTCGGAGCTTGGAAAGGGTACGACTTTTACGATTCATCTGCCCCGCGAGCACACGGCGGACGCGGCATCTACTACAATGGAGCACTAGCTTTTCGCTATTCGGTGAAGGAGGGGCCTCGTCCCTGCCGCTCCGCGTTTGCGAAAACGTGCGGGAAAAACCCGCATTTCTGTCGTATTTAGGTAAGGAGTGACTCACGTGACAACGATGGAGCGTCGTCCGGATTCCCGTGGCAAGGTTCGTGATATCTACGATGCCGGCGAAAACCTGTTAATGGTCGCCACCGATCGCATTTCTGCGTTCGACTTTATTCTTCCCGACGAGATTCCGTTTAAGGGAGAGGTGCTCAATCGCATCTCGGCGTTCTGGTTCGACAAGTTTGCCGACATTGTTCCTAACCACCTCGTTTCCATCGATCCGGCGGATTTTCCCGAGGAGTTTGCCGAGTATCGTGACTATCTCGCAGGCCGCGCCATGCTGGTTAAGAAGGCCCAGACGATTCCTATCGAGTGCATCGTCCGCGGTTATCTGACCGGTTCGGGTAAGAAGACCTACGACGAGAACGGAACCGTCTGCGGCATTCAGCTGCCTGAGGGCCTAACCGAGGCCTCCAAGCTCCCCGAGCCGCTGTTCACCCCGTCCACGAAGGCCGAGATCGGTGATCACGACGAGAACATCTCGTTTGAGCGTTGCTGCGAGATCGTTGGCGAGGACATCGCCACGCAGATCCGCGATCTGTCTCTTAAGATCTACAAGGCTGCCGCCGAGTATGCAGCGACCCGTGGCATTATCATTGCCGACACCAAGTTTGAGTTTGGTGTTATCGATGGCAAGGTCACGCTGATCGATGAGTGCCTCACGCCCGACTCCAGCCGTTTCTGGCCCGCCGCCAGCTACGAGGAGGGCAAGATCCAGCCTAGCTACGACAAACAATTTGTCCGCAATTGGCTCAAGGCCAACTGGGATATGACGGGGGAGACCCCGCATCTGCCCGCCGAGGTCATCGATGGCACATCCGAGCGCTATCGCGAGGCCTTCCAGATCATCACGGGCTCCCAGTTCACAAGCATGAAGGAGAACGCGTAAGTGAGTACCCGCAGCGCCACGAACAAGCGCACGCAATCCCACGAGGTTACCGGGGTTGCGCGCAAGTCCGCCGCATCCGCCAAGCCCGCTCGTCAGGCAGCGAGCTCTGTTCACGTCGTGCCAGCATCATCCAAGGCACGCCGCAAGGAGCTCGAGAAGGGCGAGAGCCTCGAAGGCCTTTCTAAAGAGGAGAAGCGCGCCCGCAAGGCTAAGCAGCGCGCCAAGGAGGATCGCATCTACACGGTGTCGAATATCCTCCTCAAGCAGGATGAGGACTACACCAAGCGCCGCCGCATCTGGTGGGCCGTGCTCGCTATCGGCATGGTGCTCGTCGTGGCCATTTGGGCTTCGCTGTACTTCGCTCCCGCTGGCATGGTGTCCAGCCCCGTCCAGATGGTCGGCATTGTTTTGTCCTACGTCGTCATTCTGGGTGACTTCATCTATGACTTCGTGCGCATCCGTCCCCTGCGTAATATGTATCGCACGCAGGCCGAGGGCATGTCCGATAACAAGCTCAACGCTGTTATCGAGCGCTCGGCTGCCGAAGAGGACAAGAAGGCCTCCAAGAAGAAGTAGCAGCGTTACAACCTATAGATATCGCTAAGATATAAGGCGCGTCGTTTTTTGCGGCGCGCCTTTTTACTGTCCTATAGATAGATGGAGTGGCACATGATTCGAGCTGCCCTGACGGTCGAAGAGGCTCTGGAGGGTATGAAGTCCCTTGAGCCTAAGATTAAAAACTATGCGCGCCTGGTTGTCCGCAAGGGCGTAAACGTTAAGCCCGGCCAGGAAGTCGTCGTTCAGTCTCCCGTCGAGTGCGCCTCGTTTGCGCGCGTGGTGGTTGCGGAGGCTTATGACGCCGGCGCCGGCCACGTGACGGTCATCTGGGCCGACGACGCCGTGACGAGGCTTACGTACGAGCATGTCGAGAAAAGCTATTTTGAGCAGACTCCCGAGTGGAAGCGCATGCAGCTGGATTCGTTGGCCCAGGACGGTGCCTGCTTTATCTTTATCGAGGGTGCTGACCCTGCTGCTTTGAAGGGTATTGACCCCGCTAAGCCTGCCGCGGCATCCAAGGCGAGGAACACGCAGTGCAAGATTTTCCGCCGCGGACTGGATTACAACATCAACCCGTGGTGCATTGCCGGTGCGCCGGTTGTTGCCTGGGCGCGCGAGGTATTCTCGGGTGATCCGGATGAGGTTGCAGTCTACAAGCTGTGGAATGCGATCCTGCATACCGCCCGTGCTGACGGTCAAGATCCGGAGAGTGACTGGGAGCTTCACGATGCGGCGTTTGAAAAGAACCTGCGCTTTCTGAACGAAAATCGTTTTGACTGCCTGCGCTATACCGCTTCGAATGGAACCGACCTGGTAATTGGTATGACGAAGGGGCATGAGTGGGCCGGCGGTAAGGGTGAGACTCCCGACGGTCATCCCTTCTTCCCCAACATCCCCACCGAGGAGGTCTTCACCTCGCCCGACCGCATGCGTGCTGACGGAATCGTCTATTCCGCAATGCCGCTCATCCATCACGGCAACAAGGTCGACGATTTTTGGATTAAGTTCGAGGCCGGCCGCGTAGTGGACTACGATGCCCGTGTGGGCAAGGCGACGCTTGCGAGCATTATTGACACCGATGAAGGTGCCGCTCATCTGGGCGAGGTCGCGCTCATTTCCAAGAACACTCCGATCCGCGAAAGCGGCGTTCTGTTCTATGACACGCTCTATGACGAGAACGCTAGCTGCCATCTCGCGCTAGGTGTCGGTTTCCCCGAATGCATCGAGGGTGGGTACGACATGTCCAAGGAAGAGCTCCTGGAGCATGGCGTTAACGTCTCGAGCGCGCACGTCGATTTTATGATCGGCACGGACGACATCGATATTAAGGGCATTACGCCTGATGGACGTGAAGTTGTGATTTTCCAGAACGGCCAATGGAGTTGGGAATAGTCCCAGACCGTGGTACAATGCCACCCGCGGGCCGTTAGCTCAGCTGGCAGAGCAGGGGACTTTTAATCCCAAGGTCCAGGGTTCGAACCCCTGACGGCCCACCATAGAATAGAAAGCGATCGACTCCGGTTGGTCGCTTTTTTTGTTGCCGGTGCACGGGTTCGAACCCGTCGGGGCGCGGAGCTGAGTAAACGCGTGAGCGTTTGCCAGCGCAGCGCGCAAGGCGCGAAAGCAACGCAGCGGCCGCCTGCGAAGCAGGCTGAACCCCTGACGGCCCACCCAAAGAAAGGAAAACGAAATGAAAACAGATAGATACGGAATTAGCGGCAGCACATTAAAGATAATAGCGGCCATTTCGATGGTTCTCGATCATGTAAGCAGGATCGTCCTGACCAATGGAATCATGACTCACGCATCGTACAATCAGATATCAGACGAGCAGTGGGCGATTCTAAGCGAGGCTTCGGATGTGCTTCATGTTCTTGGCAGAATTGCATTTCCCTTATTTTGCTTTTTGATAGTTGAGGGATTTTTGCATACTCATGACATAAAGAAGTACCTGCGAAATATGCTTGTCTTCGCAATCATTGCGGAGCCCATATACGATTTCGTTCAAACCGGGCAACTCTTTGACCTTCGGCAACAAAATGTTATGTGCGAGCTCCTGCTTTCCTTGGTCTTTTTGATTATTCTGGAAAAGATACAAAGTCTTTCAAAATGGAAGAGGCACATCGCAGAAATTGCTCTGATTGTTTTGACAGCACTGGCAGCTGAATACACTAAACTAGATGGCGGCGTGTATGGCATTCTGCTTGTGGCTGCATTCTATTTATTCCACGACAGCAAGGCCAAGATGTTCTTTGCTGCAGTATGCGCAGTGCTCCTTTCGTCATGCCATATAGTTGGCGGCGGATTTGAGTTTGCTACAGCTAATGTATTTAATCCTGATGTTGCTGCCGCGGTCGTTTCGTTGCTGCTTATCAATCTTTATAATGGCAAGCGAGGGCTGAAGCTGAAATACTTCTTCTACATTTTCTATCCGGCACATCTTGCTCTGCTTTATGGTGTCTCACTTATTGTTTTGAACTGTCTTTAATAACTCTCAAACAAGTCTATGAAAGCAGAAACAAACTGACCCTAAGACTGCTTGTGAATTTCCGGAAGACCTGAGAGATGCGAGGATAGACAACGAGGGCTGCAGAAAGATGCTTCTCAGTTCTCTGGCGGATCGCACGTATCTGTATGAGGATCACTTCCGCACACTCATTAATAACAGTGATAAACACGGCAGATCCTCAAAACATGAGGCTGCGAAGGTCGAACGATGCTTCGAAAGCATGAATGGCACCGAGAAAACGAGTTCGGAAGCATCTTCTGGATGCTCCACCATAGAATAGAAAGCGATCGACTCCGGTTGGTCGCTTTTTTGTTGCCGCGGCACGGGTTCGAACCCGAACTTCTCTATATATAAGAACGCTTGGCGAACAAAATCTGCCTTTTACCGACGGGAAACAAATAGCTGATGCTTTTGGAGTAAAGTGGCGCTCCAGAGATGACCGATGCCTTAACACCTTTAAACCAGCTGGTCATCGCCAATATCAGAAGCTGCTGCTTCGAATACGGCCTCAGTGAAGCAACTGAGGGTTCTATTTATTTGTGAACAAAATATGGAGTGCTGGATTCCCGCCCCCGGCGCCCCTCCGGTCTGGCAATATATCTCCTTGCCGCGCGGCCCGGTCGAACCGGATGAGCCGCGAGGGCGTGCACCTTGAGAACCGGATACTGCGAGGATGGACACACCAGATGTGTCGCATCC
>NZ_JBDGAW010000022.1:0-44980 GCF_040910265.1 Collinsella aerofaciens
TGTGGAACATACGGCGCAGGGCATCGCGCGGATCGCCGGCGAAAGGCTTGCGATCGGGGGTGCACACGTCGCAGAACACGCGGGCGACGCCGTTATGGCTCGGGCGCCACGGCAGAATCTGGAAGGTCGAGGCATCGGGAAACGCGAGCATGTCGGCTTCCTCGGGCGTGGCAAAGCCCTCGATGGCCGAGCCGTCAAAGCCAATGCCCTCCTCAAAAGCGACCTCGAGGTCCTCGGGGCTGATAGCAAAGTTCTTGAGGCGACCGAGAATGTCGACAAACCACAGACGCACAAAGCGGATGTCACGCTGCTCTACAGAGCGGAGTACGTAATCGATGTTCTGCTGGTTCATGTCGCTCCCCTTTCTTTCGGGCGGGTTTCGACTGTTCTATATCGCAGATACTATCGCAGAAAAATGTTTCCGCAGGGTTAAAGCGTGTCCGGCGCTCAAAAAACGTGCGCGAGCAGGCGAGTGCTGGTCGGTGGCCTAGCGCGAAGTGGAGGCTCGGGACTCGATGTGGCCGGGGATCTCGATGTGCTTGGGCGCGAGCCTTGCGGCCTCGCCCACCGTGGTGGTGACGACATCGATGCGCTCGGACAGGCGCTCGACAACGCGCTCGGCAATCGCCAGGGTGTCCTGCGCGGCCGTGGTCACGCCGCCAAAGAGCACGTGGTTCCAGGGATAGTCGTCGAACGTCGCGATCTTAAGACCCGCCGGCAGCGAGGGGCCAAGCTGGGCCAGCGCCTCGGTCAGGCGCAAGAAGACCAAGCCGTTTACGGCGATAAGGCCGAGCTTTTTACCCGCATAATCGCGAATGGCCTCGTCCAGACGGCTGATGCCCTCAGCGCCGCCGTCGGTGAGGGTGACGACCTCGCCGGCAAGACCGCGACGCGAGAGCTCATCGGTAAAGGCCTCGGCACGCTCGCGACGGACGGGGCTGTCGTCGCTTGCCTCGGTGAGCAGGCACAGGCGCTCACTGCCCGCAGCAGCCAAGGCGTCGACCAGGCCGGCGACCAGCTCGCGGTTGTTAGACGTCACCAAGTCGATGCCGCCGTCCTCGATGCCGCGGTCGAGCAGCACGACCGGCAGGCGACCCGCAGCCGCGGCGATCGCCGCGTCGTTGCCGCCGCAGGTGTTGACGACCAAGCCGTCAACGCCCGCATCGATGAGCCTGGTGAGTGACTCGGCCTCCTTGGCGGAGTCGTTGCCGCTGATGGCCGTCATGAGCGAGCAGCCGCGCGCGGCGGCGCTGGCGGAAAGCCCCTCGAGCATGGCACTGGAGAACGGGTTGGCGATGTCGGCCAGGATCACGCCGATAAGGTTGGTGCGCGAGCTGCGCAGGTTGCGTGCGGCGGCGCGGGGACGATAGCCGGTGCGCTCGATGACCTCCGCGATGCGGGCGCGGGTCTCCTCGGTCATCTGCCCGGGGCGGTTGTTGAGATAGCGCGAAACGGTGGCCGGGCTCACGCCCGCCTCGGCGGCAATGTCCTTGATTCTCATATGCGCCATAGCGCCCCTCGTTTCCCATGTGTCGGCAATCTTAGCCATTTAAGCATTTTTTAAAAATCTCGGTTGCAAAACGTTGTAGGTGAGTATACTACAAGCTGAAACGAAACCGATTTCGTAAACCGATTTCGGTAAGCGTTGGCACGGAGGTGCAAAGATGCACCCTACCGTCTTGGCACCTCCGTGCCAACGCCATATCAAAGGTGTACGCACAGACAAGAAGGAGCTACGCGACCATGGGTAAAACGGTTCTTACCTTCGGCGAGATCATGATGAGGCTCTCGCCCAAAGATCATCTGCGTATTGAGCAGGCCACCGAGTTCGACGTCCGTTACGGCGGAGCCGAGGCCAACACCGCGCTTTCCCTGGCCTACCAGGGCGACAAGGCCGCTTATGTTTCCGTCGTTCCGGCCAACCGCTTGGGCGAGTGCGCGCTGCGCTCGCTGAAGGTCTACGACGTCGACACCACGCGCGTCGTGCGTCAGGGTGACCGCCTTGGCTCCTATGTATTTGAGGTCGGCGCCTCGCAGCGCGGTAACGGCTGCGTCTACGACCGCAAGTACTCCGCCATCAACATGGCCAAGCGCGACGTCTTTGACTGGGACGAGATCCTCAAGGGCATCGACGTCTTCTATTTCTCTGGCGTGACGCCTGCTGTCTCCGACGAGATGGCCGCCGCCTGCAAGGATGCCCTCACCGCTTGCCGCGCCAAGGGCATCACCACCGTGTGCGACGTTAACTACCGCGGCAAGATGTGGTCGCCCGAGAAGTCGCAGGCAACCATGAAGGAGCTCCTGCCGCTCGTCGACATCTGCATCGCCAACGACGAGGACGCCCCCGCCGGCCTCGGCATGACCTGCGTCTCCGGCTCCCTTGCCCACGGCATCGAGGAGCGCGACACCTACGTCGAGATGGCGCGTCAGATCTGCGCCGAGTACGGCTGCAAGAAGGTCGCCTCGGTCGTTCGCAACATCTCCTGCGTCGAGCGCTCCATCTGGATGGGTATGCTCTATGACGCCGAGAGCGGCGAGCACTGGTTCTCCCCTGCTCACGACGTGCACGTGCTCGAGGGCGTTGCCGCTGGCGACGCTTTCAACGCTGGCCTCGTCCATGCCCTCATCAACGACTTCGATCCGCAGGACGCCGTCAACTACGCCATCGCGGCCTCGATCCTCAAGCTCACCATCAAGGGCGATTCCAACCTGGTGACCGCCGACGAGATCGCCGCCGTGGCAAACGCCGCCGACGGTGGCACCCGCGTCGCCCGTTAATTCGTTCCCCATTCCGCGGGCTGCAGTTTCCCATACCCATACCTCTGCAGCCCGCTCCCCGATTCCTCCGGCCAGGTAGAACCACTTAGTCCCATTCCGGCTCTGCCTGGCATTCCTTCACGACTGGCCTCGTAGCCGGTTCCGAAATTGCTTGTGACCCAAGCAGTGCCTCCGATAACCAATCCGGAACCGGCTCATGGCCAATCTTCTTTAGCAATTACGCGCACTCGCGCGCCGCACATCGAAAGGAACATCATGTTCGATCAGTTCTACACCACGCTTGAGTCCCTGGGCATCGTGCCGGTCGTCGTGCTCGACAAGGTCGAGGACGCCGCCCCGCTCGCTCACGCCCTGATGGCCGCCGGCATGAAGTCCGCCGAGGTCACCTTCCGCACCGCTTGCGCCGCCGAGTGCATCGCCGCCATGGCCGAGGCCGAGCCCGAGATGTGCGTGGGCGCCGGCACCGTCCTGACCGTCGAGCAGGTTGAGCAGGCCCGTGCCGCCGGTGCTAAGTTCATCGTCTCCCCGGGCTACAACGAGGACGTCGTCAAGCATTGTATCGACATCGATCTGCCCGTGCTGCCCGGCACCGTGACTCCCTCCGAGGTCACTGCAGCCGAGAACCTGGGCCTCAAGGTCACCAAGTTCTTCCCGGCAGCCCAGTACGGCGGTCTTAACACCATCAAGGCCCTCGCTGCTCCGTTTGTCGGCCACCGCTTTATGCCCACCGGCGGCGTGAGCACCGCTAACGTCGAGGAGTACCTGAGCTCCTCCGCCATCATCGCCTGCGGTGGCACTTGGATGGTCAAGCCGGCCCTGTTCGCCGACGGCGACTTCTCCAAGGTCGAGCAGATCGCTCGCGAGGCCATGGACGTCGTCAAGAAGGTCCGCGCCTAATCCAGCTCTCTATCGTGGGGGTGCGACCTAGACCGCACCCCCATTTTTGAAGCGGCTCGGAAGCGTGCCGTTTCCGTCACGGACAAGAACCGAAACCGTCTTGTATGCTGATAGAACGTGACGGAAGCGACACGCCCCCGAGCCGCTTTTTCTTGACCGATTAAACTTTTCAACATAGCCCAGAGTGCCAAAATAAATGCGGTGCCGTCTGGAGGAATTGACCCCTTGCTTCCGGTCTGTTCCTCCAAACGGCACCGCATCTTTGTGCCCCGGCCATGCCCCAACGCAGTTGCGGTGAAATAGGGACTGTTTGCGCCGCCTGGGCCGCAAAACAATCCCTATTTCACCGCAATTTATGAGGGGATAGATTAGATGAACGAATCTTTGGGCAGCTCAAAGTAATCGGGATGCAGGGCGATAACTGGGCCCTGCTCCTCGGGCATCAGATGCAGGTGTGTCTCCGCCAGATAGCTCGCCGTATCGGTATCGCCCTCTTTAATGGCCTCAAGAATTCGACGATGCTGCCGACGAATCGGTTCCCAGTCCAGATCCTGCGACACTGCGCGCAGCCAGTTATACCGCTCAAAATGCGTGTTGATGCTCTTCATCCAATCCCACAGCATATGGCGGCCGGCAATCTCAAAACACGTCTCGTGGAACAGGTTGTCTAGGTCAAAGAAGCGGCGCGTCTCGCTGTGGTCGAGCGACTCTGACTCGGCGAGAATCTGCTCAAGCTGGCACTTTTGCTCGGGCGTAGCAGCCGAGCAGCATTTGATCAGCACACTTCTCTCGAGCTTCTCGCGCAAAAAGCAGGCGTTCTCGGCACGCTCCATGCTGATCTTTGAGACATAGGTACCGCTCTTGGGACGCGTTTCCACCAGCTCCTGCTCGCGCAGGCGCACAAATGACTCACGGATGGGAGTGCGCCCAATTCCGGTCTCCTTTTCCAGACCAATCGCCGAAAGGCGCGTGCCGGGCTTGAGCTCGGCATAGATGATCTTGGAGCGCAATGCGTTGTATGCCTGGTCTTGCAGACTCTGATAATGCTGGTGCTGTTCCATAAAGCCCTCGGATATGTCCTCGGTTAGTCGAATACCAACACGTAATACTATCGCAATGCCGCTCCCCCCCATAAGTTGCGGTGAAATAGGGACTGATGGCGCCGCTGGAGCCGCTAAACAGTCCGTATTTCACCGCAGCTTATGAGGGACGAAGGGTTTTACAAGTTGGCGATAATTGCCTGGGCAATCTCGTCGTACTGAGCCGGCTCGAGCATGACGCGACCGGGATTCATGGCGAACACATCGCCAAACTCAAACGGGTCGTCCTTGTACTTGGGGACGATATGCACGTGCAGGTGATGCATGGTGTCGCCGTAGGCACCAAAGTTAATCTTGTCGGGGCTGAACGCCTTGTGCAGCGCAGCTGCGACGTGGCGGACATCGGCCATAAAGGCGGCGGCGTCCTCCTCGGACATGCAGGAGATGTCGTCGACATGCTGCTTGGAGGCCACGATCACGCGGCCCTTGTGGCTCTGCTCCTTAAACAAGATGAGCTTGCTGGCGGGCAGATCGAGCATGGGGATGCCAAAGGCATCGACGAGCGTGTTGTCGGTCCCGCACATGCAGTACGAGCAATCGGTGTGCTGTTCCATGGTGATCCTTTCGATCCGGGTGAAGGCGTTCGCCGCAATGCGACCGGCGGGCGCGACCAAGCTGCCCGGCAATCTACGACGAACGTACAATGCACTCTCTAACCGTTGCGAAATCGGTTTCGAGTATGTCCTTGTCATAATACAGCCAACGAGTTGTTGCGATTAGGTGAACGTTCACCTTTTTATTATTTTTCTCTTTGCAAATAGAATCCCGTGCGTATACTAAGGCTCAAACGAAACCGATTTCGTCAAGCGTGGGCAATAGGATGCTAAGACGCACCCTACCATCTTGGCATCCTATTGCCCACGCTATGTCATTTGCTTTCCTCCCGTCTCGTTGGCCCTTCAGTCCCATTCCGGCACAGCGAGACATTTCCTAGACGACTGACCGTGGGGCCGGCTTTTCTGCTTTTACAGCAGTGCCTCCGATAACCCTCTTTTGCCGGCCCAGGTCAGCCTTTTCTTCACAACCGAAAGGACGGGTAGCAGCATGCGACCGCTCATCATTATGAATGGCGAGAAGATCGATTGGTGCCATACCGTCATCAGGATGTTGATGTATTTAGCAGGCGTCGCGACGCTCGCCCTCGGCATGAGCATCCAGACTGCGTCGGGCCTAGGCGTGGCAGCGCTTACCTGTTTTGCCACGACGCTGTCCATGCTCACCGGCAAGACGCTCGGCTTTTGGATTACCGCGACCTATGTCGCCTACATTGCCGCACAGGCAGCCATCTTGCGCCGCGAGTTTCAGCCGCGCATTTTGCTCGAGCTCTTTTTCTCAACGCTGATCGGCGGCTTTACCGATTTCTTTATGAACGTTAACCCTCTGCACCCCACCGCGCTGCCGGCACAGGTCGTAACCATGCTGCTCTCGCTTGCCATCACCGCGTTTGGCGTAAGCCTCGTCGTCAATATGGGCGTCGTTCCCAACGCACCCGACGGCTTGGTACAGGTCATTGCCGAAAAGCTCAAATGCCGCTTTGGCGATGTGAAGGTCGTATTCGATTGCTCGCACGTCGCCGCCTCGCTCGCGCTGTCGCTGGTCTTTATGCACAACCTGGGCGGCTTTGGCGTCACGACCGCCATCTCGGCACTGTTCCTGGGCCATGTCATCAACGTCGCCAATAAGCTCTTCGCCCAGCGCTTTATCCGCGTGGCCTTTGGAAAATAGCGCCACCGCAAGAACTCGCGAGCAGCGCTATACGTTGCTATATCTCACTATACTTTGCTATATCTTGCTATACGTTGCTATACTTTGCTATATCTTGCTATATCTTGAGCAAAGGTGACTCGCATGCAAACAAACCCTTTTAAGCCCACAGCAGGCAAAACACCTCCCACGATTATCGGCCGCGAAGATGTCCTCGAGGAATTCAATGAAGGCCTCGTCAACGGTCCTGGCGCCCCGGGGCGCCTTATGCGCATAGCCGGCGTCCGCGGAACGGGCAAGACGGTCCTCCTTGACGAGTGCTCACGTTTGGCGCAAAGCCGTGGCTGGACGGTCATAAAAGAAGTCGCAACCGAAGGACTTTGTCAGCGCATTCTCGAGCAGCTGCAGCCCAAATTCCAGGCCAAACACGCCAGATTTGAGCCCACCGTAGCTGGCATATCCATCGGCAGCATAGACATTGAGCGAATCGGTCCATCGCTGCGCGACGCCATGAGGCAGGCTATATCCAAGAATGGAAATGGCCTGCTCATCACCCTCGACGAGGTTCAAGACGCAGAGCTCGATGAGGTCCGAACGCTCTCCATTGCGATTCAACAGGTTATCGGCGAAGACCTTGATATCGCCTTTGTTTTTGCGGGGCTGCCTTCGATGATAGAAAGCGTCATCAACGGAAAGACACTTACGTTTTTGCGCCGTGCCCTCCCCTTTGACCTGAAGGCTGTGGCAGTAACCGAAGTGTCGTACTCCCTCGAAGAAACCATTGAAGCGTCTGGCATGGAGCTGCAACCAGGTATTGCCGGCCAACTTGCCGAGGCAACGCAAGGCTACCCCTTTATGATTCAGCTCGTTGGATATTACGCATGGCAACTGGCACGACGCGCCCATACAACTGTAATTGGAGAGGAAGAGGCAAAGCGAGGCATCGCAACAGCACGCGAACGCTTCTGCGCAATGGTGATTGAGCCCGCGCTGCAGCGCATTCCGCCCACGTGCATCGCTTATCTGCTGAGCATGGCGTCCTTAGGGCAGACGAGCTCGACCAGCATGGTTGCCGATGACTTAAACAAGACACCTCAACAGGTAAGTTCCATCCGCAGTCGTCTGCTGAGAGAGTCGATCATTGAGGCGCCCTCGTACGGCAAGGTCTCATTTGCCATCCCCTACATGCGCGACTACCTCAACGAACACAAAGCCGAACTGGAAGCTGAACTGTAGAAGCGCCAATATCCCAGAGGACAGCAGGCCCCAAGCCGGTGTAGGCTTGGGGCCTGTTTTGTAGCTTTGCTCTTTTGAGCTATGCGCGCTCGTATTTCGTGGCGCGTCCTGTCCCCCGCCTTACGATCGAGTTTCGGTTGAGCAAAGATTCAAGCGCCGCCAACGTGCGCGCGCGGCTCAATCCCGTTTGTTGCTCAATCTCGCCCCGCGACAGTATTCGTCCACCTGACAAAGCCTTGAGAACCTGGACCTCTTCCTCAGACCCTTCAAAGGCATCGATAACGGGCAACGTGACGGCCACCATGCCGCCGCGAACATCAAATACCGGCTGGCTCAAAGAATCTCGATACGCACGCCTGATTCGCGCGATCCCCGTGCCAAATTTCTCGATGTAATCCAGCTTCAAAAAGACCTCGGCGACAATTGGGTTTCTGAGCACGGATATCTGCCCATACAGGTATTGTTCTGTCGTCAAACCGGCGGGCAGCGATCCGGGGGAAGTCACAACGACGCGATCGTCGTACAGGGCAATTTGAACGTTCGCCCGAACGTCCCACGTTCGATGCACCAAAGCGTTTGCGACAGCTTCGCGAAACGCCTCAAGGGGAATTCGATCGGTTTGGACGCGTTCCATCCCCTCGATACGCTCATAACGGTAGTAGCGTGCAAACATAGCCACCGCCCTGTCCACCTGCTCAATTGCAGATAGACCTGTCGCCGTCTCGCGATCCAGAATCACATCCTCGGTATCGCCAAAACGGACGCAGTCGATGCCCGGAAAATCATTCTTATCCGCCAAAATCGCCGCGGCATTGGTATAGCCGTCCTTGCCGAGCAAGCGAAGCGTACGCATGATATCCGGTGTTAGCTCGGAAATGCCGAGGTGTTCAACACACTTATGCTCGAGCGTGTGAAAACTCAAGTCCTGAAAAGCCGACGTGAGCGCATCGAACGTTACGTTGCTGCCTTCGAGCGTCAGTCTGCCGTACTCAAACCGATCGACCTCCACCGTTGCCGAATCGTTACGCCTATAGGCCTTTCCTTTGCTTCGATAGGGTTTGTCCTGGCCCTCATAAACCGTAAGGATTACGGTCCCGTTCTTCTCATCGGGTTCAAGTGAGTAACGGGGTGCGGGGTCAAGACTGTCATTAATCATGTTCTCGATGCGGAGACATTCTTCAACCGGATTGGCAAGACCGACAGCAACGCCCTCGTCATCAACGCCAAACTCAATCTTGCCCGTCCCGTAGTTTGCATAGGCGCTCACCGTTTTAAGAAACGTCGGCGTAACGCTTTCCTTGTATTCGACTGTAGGGCTCTCTCTAACAACCATATGCACAACCCCTTCGTTTCGTACTATTCATGATCGTATTATAAGACGAAAACCGTTTGCGTACGGTTCTAATCAAGACGCAAATGGTTTTCGTCTTGATTTGCGTCCGGAACTAAGACGCAAATTGCGTTTTCGTACGATTTTGCTCCAGACGCAACGCGCTTTCGTCTGACGATACGTCCGCAATCCAAACGAAAAGAGCCCCGAGCTCGTATAAACTCGGGGCTCTTTGTGCCGCGCATCTATGAGAGGAGAAATTCGATGCGTACGGGCGCTACTCCATGTAGCCGCCCTGAATGGCGGAAACTGCATACTCCGCCGCCGACACCGCATTCCACAACGCCATTGCCGAGAGCTGCGGCAACCTCGTCGTTCCCCGCCTGATGGGCGTGCTCAAGGCATCCGTTCCCCTCTTTATCGACGTAACAGGCAAAAAGCTCGTCGAGGAGACCATCCGCACGCACCGCGGCGTGGCCGACGCCATCGCCGCGCGCAACTCCACCGCCGCGCACGATGCGATGTATCTGCACCTGGTCTACAACCGCAACATGATCGCGGAAGGCGCACAGGCGCAGTCGTGACAAAAACGCGTGTCGCCCTTATTCGATAACGGCAACACGCGTCGCGAGTTTATTGATTCCTGCATTAATGACGTACTTTACGGCGGGAATCACCGTCTTGCAGCACTCGATATTCGTGTTCGCCTCAGGACGGAGCAAAACACGCTCACCCTCCACGTGCCCCACAGCCTCAACGCGGCATACTTTATCGGTATCCTCCAACGTCACCCAATGGTAGTCGCCCGGCACGGCAAAGCCCGCATCGAATGCAACGCAATCAATCGCGCTCGTAACAATATGGCTACGAAGCTGTCCGTTCGTAAGAGGAATGATATCGGTTACCACATCGATACCCGGACACGGGCTCCAGCGCGTCCGTACAGCACATTTCCCGTCGCCGAGCGTTACGATCTCGCTTTTGTCCACGCCGTCACGAACAAACACGCGCCCACCGACAACGAACGAAAGCACGCTATCAGGCGCAGCCTCTTCGAGGGTGCGTTGGGAGCGTGCCACGCTGAAGCCGAAGCGGCTCGAATAGGCGAACTTGCTGTACTTGTTGTCCGACTGGGCAAAGGGATGTCCCGGTACGCGGCCGCTCGGATACAGCACGACCTCGCCCCCGGTATCGCGTGCCACAAGTCCGGTGCCACCCAGAGCGGAGACAACACCGTCGTGGACAGGCATCGTTCCCGAGGCCGGCAGGGTCCAAAATGAATCGTCCTCGGGCAACGCCAGACACGCGAAGGCCATAAGGCACCAATAAGGGGAACCGGCGGCGTTGTAACTCTCGCACATATGCTGGTTGGGATAGCGGTAGCCCACCGTCACGACCCCACCGTTATCGCAGATACGCGTCCGATTCCACGCCTCGAGGTTCCGCATGATCAGACCCTTGAGGCAGGCGGTATCAAAGCCCTCGCCCAAGTTAACGCCGGCGGCGACTGCGATGGACCAGAAACCCGCCTGCGCGAAGCGGTACGTCATGGAACGACCATACGGCACGCCCTCGCCGCGCGCCGAGAATAGCTTGACGTAATCGGAAGCGAAAAGCTTAAGACGGTCGAGATATCCCGTCGCGCGGACGGTGTCTCTCAATCCGAACTTCCAGATATAGAGCACCGAGAAGAACTGGAACGTCATGGCGTTATAGTAGTCGGGCAGACCCGCTGGGCCGTCTTTGTACCAGCCGTCGTCCTCATAGAAGCTGTCAAGCGTATCGAGGTCTTCCCGCAAAAGCCCCGCGTTATAGGGCATGCCGAGCTCACGCAAGGCGAGGTTGACGAGCGCCTGGAACCATAGCCAATTGCCCGCCGGGCAGCTATGCTCATTGATTTTGCCAAGCCATGCCGCAGCGCGCTCGCGCTGTCCGTCGGTCAACGGCTCCCAAAGCACATCGGGAGCAAGCAAGAGGGCATAAGCGATAGCCGCCATCTCGACAAACTTCTGATCGTGGTCACGGCAATCGCCCCAATAAGCATCCGACTGAGGATCGGTTCCGGCAATAAGTCCGTTGCAGTATGCATGCTCGTAGAAGTCATCGGCACTACGTGAACCGCCCGCCCAAAACGGAGCGAGGCCCCACAGGAGCCGCGCCCAAGCCTCCATGGGAATAACCTCGTCCTCATACTGTGCTCCCCCGCCCGCGAGTTCGATGCGCGAGCAAGATGCGTCATAGTGTTTGCGCAGCGGATCGAGGAAGCGCATGAGCAGCGCCTCGAAATCGCGACGCGAATGCAGTGCCGTCGACACTTCTACCTCCTTTGGAGCACCTCGGCTCTGACCTCGGACTCCTTAATGACGCGCGAACCCTGCAGAGGCTCTCCGTCCTCGCAGCGATACGTGACATCGCGCTCGATGAGCTTGGCGCCCCGGCCAAGCTGAATGCAGGGGCTGCCGGCAGAGTCAGCGTCGGGCTCGTACGAGATCTCGCAATCGTTGAACTCGAGCGTGCCGGGAACTTCATCGCCGCCGTTGAAGAACGAGCTCATGGTCACGCCCGTCGCCTTACAGGCATCGAAATGCAAGTCGACGAGCGGGCGCTCCGTCTGATAACCCTTCTCGGAACCGAAATCGTAGTTGATCAGACGTCCAGGGTTGGTAAACGTGCAGTCATGCAGGCGCCAGTTGCAGGCGTCCGAGCGGTAGACGTCACCCGCCGGCGAATAGTATTTCACGGCCGCGTGCATGTGATGAGTACCCTCGAGAATATGCTCGTACTCGCCCGGACCCACAAAGCGGCAATTGTCGACCAGCAAGTTAACACAGCCAAGGCGAATGGCGTTGCACGCCGTATTGAGCAGGCAGTCCTCGACGACGACGTTACGTGCGTCGAATCCGGCGACGCAGTCATCGCCCGTCTTGAGCGTGCAAGAGCGGATGGTCACGTTGTCGCAGTGATGGATGTTGAAGCCGTCGTGGCCGCCCAGGATACTCACATTCTCGGCAAGGAGATTGGTGCACGAATCCATCTGGTGGCTCCAGTTGGCGCTGTGCTCAAACGTGTAGCCCTTGAGCGTCACGTTCTGGCAGCGGCAGATGCGGATGCCCATGGCGCCACGGAATCCCTCCTCGCCGGCGGGGTCGGTGCAGTCGACACCGTCGAACGAGCTGTCTGGCTCGCCGGTGATCGCGACGTTCTTGGCATCGGCAATCGTGAGCAGGGCACGCGTGTAATGCGGCGGAAGGCGCTGGATGCGTACGATCTCGGGGTCGGTCGCGTAGCGGAGCGTGGTGGGAATGTCCCAGTCGGTGTAGTCCGCGATGTCTTCGGACCCCTGGATCTTGGCACCGGACTCAAGATGGAGCTCGGTGTCGCCGTACATGCGGATGGAGCCGACGCGATAGGTGCCGGCCGGAACGACGACACGCGCACCTTGCGCGTCGCGCGCCTGGTCGAGTACCGCCTGGAACTCAGCGGTTACCAGACCCTCGGCCTGGGCAAGCTCCGCGGGAACATGGAGGATAGTGAGAGACATGGGTTTCCTTTCTTTGTCTTAGGCGTCCGTACCCTCTTGCGGGGCGACGCCGGAAAAGCGGTCATTCGGGCCTCCGTTTTGTGCCGTCTCACCCCGGCGACCCCAGACCTCGATCTGGCTCAAGCCGGGAAAACCGTCCTCATCGCGTTTGACCGGTTGCCCGATCTTGACCCAGGAAAGGCGCCTGCCGCCCAGATCGAACGCCTGGCGCTCCCCCGTCTTCTCGAGCGAAAGGTCGAGCACCGACCCATCCGAAAGCTCGAGCTTCGCGGATTCCCAACACGTGTCGTGCGGAAAATCGGCACGTAGATACAGCCGCAGCTCATCGGCTACGACCTTCTCGCCAAAGTCGATTTTGAGCCAGGCGTCGGCGCGGCCGGCGACGCCCCACGACTCATGCGGCCAGCTGCCATGACTCGAGGTCTCGATCACGCCGTCGATGGCATTGCGAGCGATAAACTGGGGGTTATCCATGGGGATGTTCGACGTCGCATGGGGATAGATGCCCTGTGCGCCCTCGTAATCGCATGAATTGCGTGAGAGGCACCGCCAGGCACCCGCCTCGCGAGTATCCTCGATGCGCGCATAGGCATAGTGACGTTCATCCTCAAACGCCCATCCCTTGCCATACGCCTTCTGGCCCTCGCCGAGCGGGATGGGAAACTCAAACGTGTCCCGCTCCATCAACACGTGGCTCTCGACGAGCGCGGCATCGAGTTTGAGCACCAGATGCACCGGTGCCTCATCGCAATGGATGACAAGCTTGTCGCCTGGCTCGTATGCCCCGCGCCAAGAAAGCGTCACCTCGTCTTTGCACTCGGTGGAATAGACGGTCTCCCCCGTCTCGCGCACGACACTCAGGGAAAGCATAGCCATACAGAACCCCCTAACGATCGCAATAGGTAAATGAGCCGAACGTGGCGACCGCGCTCTTATCCCACATATCGATGCAGGTGAGCCCGACGACCGTTCCGGTATAGGCGCCAAAGCCCACGTGCTCGTCGCTCATGATGGAGGCGTCGAGCACCAACGGGTTGCCGTCGCCGTGCTCGACCGTCTGCCATTCCGCGTCATCAAAGGCATAGGAGAACACGAGGTCGTAGCCGTCGACGGAAACATCGAGCCGCACCGTCGCGACGGATGCGGGCACCTCGATACCCGCATCGCCCAACGGCATCGCGAACGAGCCCTTGTCGCAAGACAGCACCTGGATCGTCCTGCAGGCGCGTTTCTCGTCCCACCCCAGATACAGGTAATGAAACGCACGCGAATCGTACTCGCAGATCAAGCCGGCGGACTGGTTGTAATGGCGTGGGTCGAAACGCAGCGAACACTCGGCGTGCCACGCATGGCTGCGGGCACGCCTGACGATCTCGGACCGCTCGAACGAGGAGCTCGGCGAATCGCCGCCCTTAAGCGTCAGGCCTTCGGCGTCGGTGCCCCACCAATCGCCCGCCAGGCGTCGGGAGCACAGCCAGCCCTCTTTCCAAAGATCGGTATCGGCGGCAAAGTCCGTCTCGTACGCAAGACGCGTACTCGGCACCGGAGCATCCCCCGCAGCATCGAGCGTGGCGGGCGCGGCGACGCCGCCATCTGCCAGACGCGGCCAACCGTCACGCCACACGATCTGCGCCATACCGGTCTCGCGACCGAGCGGGGAGCAACCAGCCTCATGCTCATCGAACACATGCACCGACCCATCGCGCTCGGGCAGGTAACGACTGCAGAGGAACGTGACGTACCAAGAACCGTCGGGAGCTTGGGCAAAATTACCGTGTCCGGATTTGCGCAAGGAACTGTCGGTGCACCAAGCGCACACCAAAGGCTCGGGGCACATCTCATAGGGACCCCACAGCCCACGCGACCGCGCCATGCGGATACGGTGCCGGCGACCGGTGCCGCCCTCGGCACAGGCGATGTAGTACCAGCCGTCGTGCTTGAGCACGTGCGGGCCCTCACGCAGCCAGTTGACCGCATCGCTGTTGCCGAGCACCACCCGGGCCTCGCCGACCAGGCCGTCCTCGAGCGAGAATTCCTGCATCACCAAACCGTTGAACTTATGATGTCCCCCGGCAGGGCGAGGATCCCACTGCGGGTTGATGACGTAATGTCGCCCGTCCTCATGGAAGAATCCCGGGTCGAAGCCCGATGCGTTGACGAAGACGGGTTCCGACCACGGGCCGCAAGGGTCCTCGGCAGTGACCACATAGTTACGGACATCCTTGAAGATGCCGTCGATCTGATACGCGATCGTATAGGTCAGCCAAAAGCGTTCGCTCGCCTCGTCATAGGTGAGGTCGGGAGCCCAAACACCTGCCGAATCGGGAACACCGCGCAAATCAAGATCGGGCAGAGCACCGCCGAGAGGCCTCCATTCGATCAAATCGTCGGATTCATAGAGCGAAACCGCCGGCACCCACTGGAAGGTCGACGTTGCAAGATAGCACTTTCCGCGCGCCTGACACAGGCAGGGATCGGGATGAAAGCCCCTCAGCACCGGATTGGCGATCGTCGTCATTATTTGGCCCACCCGTTATCACCTGCAAGGCGAGACGATTCCCACCGATCAAGACAATTCATCCGAAATGAACGGTACGGTTCACATGCCTTCAGGTCATCAATCTCCATCGCCACAACGGAGGCACGATCATGGGGGCCTTCCGCAAGAACCGTTCCATCCGGTGATATGACCTGACTCGGTGCACGCTTCCCCTCAATGTCCTTATATTCGGGAACAGCCATGGCGGCCGCGACGAAGATTCCATTCTCGTAGGCTCGTGCTTTGGCATACATGTATTCCCAACCCCATGTCGGAGCGAGGACTAAATCGACACCCTGTCGCGCATAGGCACGACAGGTTTCGGGAAATTGCATATCCCAACAGATTCCGACACCGATCTTGCCAAACTCGCTCTCCCAAACCGGAAAACCAGTGCCTGGAGTCATGTAATCATTCTCATCGCCCGCAAGGAACACTTTCGAATACGCGTGAACCTCAGTGCCCGCTCGATTGAAAACGACAGCTTGATTGCGCAACGCTCCGTCACGACCAACGCGCAGAATACCTGCAACCACATTCATGTTGCACTCACGCGCGGTTCTAGATAGTTCGCCACAAACCCAGCCCTGCGTTGAATGAACGAGCTCCGCGCTCGACAACCCGGGCAGGCAACGAACCTGACCGGGATAGTTGATTGCCTCGCTAGTAAGAGCGATGTCCACATCCTCGTCAGCCGCATCACGTATCAGGGATACATTCTGCTCGACCATCTCACGTTGCATCTCGATAGCCTCATCACGGGAAAAGACATCCTCGTCATGAAACCGATAGAGCTTGTTCTGTTTCTCCTGTATTAATGCAAGCTTCATCGCAACCCGTCATTCCTCAATTCACCCCATGAGACATGTGGAAACGTCTACCCGGACGTATGCACCGTCGTGTTTCAACGACGGAGATCTACCACAGCAGCGTATCCTTTCCAGCCAGACGCAGTACGGCCTCGAGGAAGTAGTAATCGCCATAGACCATGGGAACGTGACGGTCCTTCTCGGAGAAGTACGCACCGGAGCACATCGTGACGACACCGTCATGCTCGATGTTCCAGTCGCAGAAACGCTCATCGGTGGCACGCAGGAGCTTGATAGCCCAGGTGACCCACTCGTCACGCTCGGTGCCCTCACAGGCGCGGGCGATCTCGAGCATGCCGCATGCGGCGATGCAACCGGCGAGAGCGTCCCACCAGTCGACATCGGCAGGTTGACGAAAGTCGAGTTTGGCCACGTTGCCGGTGAGGGAAACCTGACTCGTAAAGTAGTTGGCGACGCGCTTGGCGGTGTCGAGATAGCGCTGCTCGCCGGTATGACGATAAGAAAGGGCAAAGCCATAGACCGCCCATGCCTGGCCGCGGCTCCAGCTCGAACCCGAGGCGCAGCCCTGACCGGCCGGCGTCTCGAGCAGATCGCCGTTATGAGGATCGAGCACGATGATATGGTTGCACGAACCGTCACCACGAACCGTATTGTTCATGACGGTGTCGGCGTGGTCCTCGGCGACATAGGTGAAGCGGGGATCGCCCAACGTATCGCTTGCCCAGTACAGCAGTGGGATGTTCATCATGGAATCGACGATCACCCAGCCGGCGCGGTCGCGGTTCCACGAGCGGATGAACTTACCACGGGGGTTATAACGGCCGGCCAGCAGATGGGCCGCATGCAGGCCGCGCGCCTGGCTGCGCTCGTTGCCCGTCAGACGATAGTCGGCGACGGCCGAAAGCAGCCACATGAACCCGACGTCGTGGTGAAGGCCCGTGTAGCGGTCGAATGCCCCATCGAGCTTGTCCTCGACCTCGCGCGCGGCCTGCAGGAACTTCTCGTCCTGCGTAGCGCCGTAGCACTGCCACAGGATGCCGGGCCAGAAGCCGTTGGTCCACCAGATCAGGTCCTCGGGGGTGGCGGCCATATCCTTCTTATAGGTGCCGTCCTCGGCGATATAGGGGATCTTACCGCCGATGCGATCGCGCTCGGCACCAAAGCGCTCGATCAGCTTCGCGAGTGTGTCATCAACCCAACGCGCGTCCTCATCACTCATCTCATATGCAAGCTGCAACATCAATGGCACCTTCCAGTCGCTCTTCTTCAACATCAAGGTCGTGTGCCGCACGCTCGCGCATCATACGGGCCCTCCGATCATCCCCGTCGGCGCGATATGCGCATGAAAGCAGGTATTCCAAATGTCCCCGCGTCTTCCGGGCCGGCGTTCGCTCAAGTGCCGATAAACGACTTTCGAGAACTGAGCGATACCTGCCCTTTTCGCACATGACCGTGTCGTAATAGATTCGATATCCTTCGGAATTTTCGGGGGAGATGGACTCGATCTCCTCCACCAATCGTTTACAGCCCTTTTTGTCGTCAAGCTCGGCGAGCATCACAAACGCCGTCGTTGCAACTTGATAGCGCTGACTATCCGAAATCTTGAGCTTCATGAGCTCGTTGACTGCGGAGCGAATCTCCTCGCGGTTTCCCGTGCTCCCGGCAAGCTCAAGCTGAAGCCTGCATTTGGCGAACGGCGAAATCAACATCCTTGACAGGTTTGACGACATGCACGATTTAAAGCCCTCCGCATCTCCCGCTTTGGCAAGTGTTATCAGTCGGTTGTAACGACTCGATCTCGCCTTAAGCATCAAACACCAGCAAGCTGCAGCTGCGACCGCAATCAAGCACAACGAAACGATTAGCCTGTCCATCATTGCCCCTTTAATAAAATGTGGGGCACGCGCGCCTGCGCCCACGTGTCCCACCGTAAGACGGAATGATCCGTCACTGTTATCCGCAAACGCCCAATGCGGTCAGGATGATGGCTACCACAAAGATGAGAAGCATCACGAGCATCGGGCTGTTCTTCTTCCGCAGATAGAAGAAGATGCCGAGGGTCAGGCTCAACGGAAGGATGCCGGGCATGATCTGATTCAGCACACTTTGGAGATCGAACGTGACACCGCTACCCATATCAAGCACGAGAGACGTCTTGAAGCTCACAAACGATGCGGTCATAGCACCGACCATCAGCATACCAAGGACGTTCAAACCCTTAGTAAAGGAAGCAATCATGCCACTCTCAAGTGCCTCAGCAACGAAGTTTGAACCAAGCTTCATGCCCAACGTTCCGGTAAACCATTGAATCAGCAAGTTGGGGATGTTATAGACGAGCAGGAACAAAATCGGCCCCAGCCAAAGGCCCTGCTGGGAAAAACCGAGCGCGATGCCGGTTGCGAGAATACGAAGAACTCCAACTGCGATTGAGTCACCAATGCCGGCAAATGGCCCCATGAGGGCAACTTTGAGGGACTCAATCGAGTTGTCGTCAAACTCCTTGCCCGCATCGATGGCAGCCTTGCGCTCGTACTCCATCGTCACCACGAGGGCGAGGATGAAGGGATTCACCATCGGCGTCGTGTTAAAGAAGTTAGAATGACGCTTCATCGCCTCATAGAACTCGTCGGTCTCTTTACCATAGATATCCTCGAGAAACGGCATCATGACTCGAGCAAACGTGGTACCTTCAAGCTTGGTGTAGGAGTTCACGAAGAGCAGCCACCAGTTGCGGGTAATAATGCGCGCCAGCGTCTTTTTCTGGGCCTTCTCGTCCAGTACGGGGGCGGCTCCCGTAGTAACAGCAACGTTAGTCATTGAAGAAATCCTCATCCTCGTCATCGGAAGCAGCATTCAAAACGGGAGCGGCCTGACGCTCCTTAATCTCTTTCAGGTCCTTGAAAATGATGATTGCAGCCACGGCAAAGCCAAAGAACGCGATCTCGACAAGGGTCATGACGGACGTGGGAGCAGTGGCAAGGGTAATCGCTTTGTCAGCGCCAAGCGTCGCCCCCGTAGTTGCGTTATATGTCAAAAACGCCATGAGACCGAAGCCGATGAAATACCAAGGCATACTCTCCTTGGTGTACAGGGATTTGAGAAGGAGCGCAAGGCCCAGGGCGGGAACCATGCTGGCGGCGACAGACATACCGTTGGTAAACCAGGCGGGCAGCGCGTTTACAAACGCTCCGACCGCATCGGCACCGGCGAGGATGCACACGAAACCAAGCAGGAACCAGCAGAGGTGATACACCGCGAACTGGGCCCACCACAGCGCTTTATAGGAAGCAAGCTTATGCTGGTCGAGCAGCTCGTCGAACTTGGGGACGATTGCGCAGACGCCGACCTCCATGACGTTGAACAAAACCGAGCCAAGCATCGAAAGCGGGACGGCGAGCGTGATGGCCGTCGCGATATCCTGGCCGAGCACCATTGCGAATGCACCGCCGAACAACGATCCCAGGCAGTAATCGGAAGGCATGACGCCGCCCATGCTCACGTTGCCGATGAATACCAGCTCGAGCTGGGCGGCAAGCAAAACGCCGGTAGTGGCTAGAGAGGAATCGCCTGTAACTAGCGACAACAAAAGACCTTCAAACGCCACACAGAAAATGGGGCGGGAAAGCTGCGTCCAGCAGAACCAATCCAAGAACTTGAACAACGCGGTGCAGAAGCCCACAACCAACGCAGGACCCAACAGATCCATGTTCATACCTGCCTTTCTCTTTTCTCATATCAGAGCTATCGCATGCGTCATCCAGACGCGAATGCACATCTTTCGATCAGCAGCCCATCATGGGCAGAAACTCCTTACGGGGATCACCCGGAAGCGCCTGATGGATAATCTCGACGCCCAAGTCGGCGATCTCTTGGATAACTTTCTTGTCATCTTCAGTGAGGTATACCGAATCGGAAAGTTTTTGCTTATCGGCTAGGTTTCCGCCGATGCGGCCGAAATTCGCGATATCAAGCACGGGACGCTCTTCGATCTTTCGATAAACCGCAAGCAAATCGCGAGGATCGTTGGAAAGCAGAAGGATCCGCATATCCTTCGAACGGGGGTCGGACACAAGACCGGCCGCCTTATCGGTTGAAACGACGGCAGCCTTGACCCCGTCGGGGGCAGCCGCCTTAAGAGCAGCAACTTGAAGCTTGTTGGCCGCCACGACATCGGAAGCCACGATGATGCGGCTGATGTTGAGCTCCTTGCTCCACTTGACGGCAACTTGCCCGTGGATGAGACGGTCGTCGACGCGTGCCATGGTGATCATGTCGGTACTCCTTTACCTTTGATCCTTGTTTCCGTGATACATGAGCCTCTTCTTAGAAGAAATCGTCCTCGCCGTTATCGACGGGAGCGTCGGCCTTGATGAGCTCGACGACCTTGGTGCCCTCGCGGGCATCCGCGACCGCCTGGTCAATCTGGGCCTGGCTCAGCTCGCCGGGCATGGCCAGGATCGACAGCACCAGACCCATCGAGAGGCCCGAGAGCAGGACGACGTTATCGAACTGGGAAAGCTGCTCGAGGCTCTGGTTGCACACGCTGCCGCCGAAGATATCGGCGATGACGATGAACTGATCGTCGGGATCGGCGGCGACACGGTCGCGCAAGCCGCCGATAAGCTCGACGACGTTGCCGTCGGGAGCGAGCCCCAAATACGAAAGTTCCTCATTCTTGCCAAACACCATCGAGACGGCGTCGGCGACGCCGGCGGACAGCTTGCCATGCGAGATCAATACGACTTGCTTGCTCATCTGACTCCCTTGGTTACTTGTTTAGCAAACTGGTTTACTAACCGATTTGCATTGTACAGAAAATGTGCTCAGCTTGCAGTATTTTCTTTCGTTATCGCCAAATTTGACCGCCCACGGTTTAAAACCAACCGTTTACCGGACGACGATGGACTCTATCTGAGGTCTCCGGGGTCGCCGTATACCAGGCAGCCCAGATGAAGAGAGCTCGCCGCACCACCCTTGGTCTTGAGCGCAGGCACGGCGTTCTGCTCCCAGCTATAAATGTTGGTCGCGGGATTCTGCCGCACGGCCACGCCTTCGCGCGCGTCCCATTCGGCAGCGAACTCGTCGACCAGATGAGAGAGTCCGACTTCCGCGAGCTTCGCCTCGACCGTATAGCGGCAGACCGATATATCCATGATTCCCGCGACTTGTCCAAAGGCATCGGCTTCTCCGCGGGGAGCTCCAGGATCGCGCGCGAGCGTGATCGAGCCCTCCCCACGTTCCGCGCAATCGAACTTGCCGCTCCAGCCAAATACGGGAAAACCACCCTCGTAGGTCTCGAGCGGATACGCCGACTCGACATGATGGATGCGGATGTGCCTCAATTCATCGACCGGGATAAGCCATGTCTCGACACGGGCCACCGAACCGAAGCCCCACACGCTGTAGACATAGCGGTCGTGCACCTCATAGCTCTCAATGCGCCCACGGCCGTGGAATTGATCGGTCCCGGCGATTGATAGGGCCAATGCGCTATCGACAGCGAAGTTGCCGATGCCTGTGCCATCAACCGAGGCGTTCCAACCAAACGCTGTCGAATAACACAGCTTGCCATACTTCGAGAGACGCCCGATAACGCCCGCAGCGCAGTACTGTTTGGCCGAGAACATGCAGGTGTGATGCTTACCGGTCTGGATCAAGACGGCCGGTTCCTTCTCCATATGAAGCCCGTCGAGCTCAGGGGCGACTGGCTCGACCCGCCAGAACGGGTCGTCGTCGGGCAGGGCGAGGACGATAAACGCTCTGAGCGCCCAAAACGATGCTCCGGGACTCGAGTAGTCCTCGCGCACCGGGGCGCCGGGATAGCGATAGCCGATCGTGGATAGGCAGTCCTCCCCCACGTGATAGTGCCACCAGGACAGATGGCGCAGCAGGATGTCCTTGATCTGAGAGGCCGGGGCGACCCTATCGCCCATGAGGGCAGCAGCGCTCCAAAACGCCGCCTGCGAAAAGCGGTAGGTAAGGCTGCGTCCAAACGGCAACGCACGGCCTGCGCCGTCAAACCAGTATCGATAGTCCCGTGCAAAAGCGCGCGCCCGCTCGATGCAGTCCCCCAGGGGGTTGGAGGCGGCGTAGCGCTCGAGCAAGAGCGCGATGAGGTGGAAGGCAGATCCCACATAGGTATCGAGTTGGAACGGCGTGCCGTCCTCGTACCATCCGTTGCCGGCATACATGTTCTCGACGGCGGCGGAATCGGCGGCAAGACGCTCCGCATCATAGGCGAGCCCGCACTTGCGCAGTCCGCAGTTGATGAGCACGCGGGCAAGAAACCAGCTACCCCAGGGCAGTTCGGTCCGGTTGGCCACGTTGAGCCACGAGACCAGACGCTCCTGCTGCTCGGGCGTCAGCCGCCCCAAAAGCTCATCTCCCAAGCACAAAAGACCGTAGCCGTACACAACCTGCTCGAAGACGATCTGACGGGTCTCGACCGTGGGGTCTTCGAATGCATCGGGATCACCGGGCGTCAGGCCCCGAGCGATGTATTCGAAAAACGGGGCGATACGGGGGTCATCGGGAGACATGCCGCCCTTGACGAGTGAGAAGACGGCCCAGAGCGGGCGCGAGCCCCACTCCAGACGACGGATATTCGCACGGAACGAAGCACCGACGTCCTGCGGGCACGCATATGGGTCGGGCAACAGGACAAGAGCCCATTCGACCAAGTCCTGCCTGGTCGACAGCGATGGACGTTTTGGTTTTGGATTCACGGAGCCCCCTTTGCGCTCTTTTCAACCCACCATCATATCGGTATGGACGTTGTCATGTTTACGTAAACCGATTAATAGATGAAATAGTAGGCTTGAAATGCAGAGCTGCGCTGCAACACCTCCGAGAAGCTGTAGTAAACTGATTTACAATTCCTTCAATGTAATCAAATAAAGGAACCGACCCATGGCCAACTCAAACAACACAAAAAAGCGTGTCACCATCAAAGAGATCGCCGCTATGGCCGGCACTTCCAAGACGACCGTGTCCTTCTACCTCAACGGCAAGACCGACCGCATGAGCGACGAGACGCAGGCCCGAATCCGCAAGGCCATCCACGACACGGGCTACGAGCCGAGCCCGCTGGCACGCGGCATGAACGCCAAGACGAGCCAGATGATCGGCGTGATCATCGGCGACATCACCAACACGTTCTCGAACCAGCTGGTAAAGGGCATCGATTCCGTTGCCGGTGCCGAGGGCTACCGCATGCTCGTCTGCGCCTCGAACTTCGATAAGCAAAGCGAGCTCGCCTACATCGACCGCCTGATTGCCCTCGGTGTCGACGGCTTCATCGTGCAGCCGACCGCCCGCTTCAAGGAGATCAGCAAATCCATCAGCGACGCGGGCAAGCCACTCGTCTTCATCGACTCGAAGCTCTACGATTTCAATTCCAACTGGGTCAAGACCGATAACTACGAGGCCTCCTATAAGGCCGTCGAAGCCTGTGTCGAAAAGGGCTATAAGCGCTTTTTGGTCATCACGGCGACGCCGGGTCTCATCTCGAGCCGTATCGAGCGCTTCAGCGGTTTTGTGGACGCGCTCGAGGCACACGACCTGGGCTTCACCCAGTTCTTGATCGAGAACGACAAGGTCGATAGCGAGAAGCTTGAGGCATTTCTGGCGGCGAACATCGACGGCAGCACCCCGACGCTCGTCTTCGCGCCCAACTGCTGGGCTCTGCCCGAGATCTACAAGTGCTGCAAGGCCTACTATCCCCTCATGCCCGATACCGTAGGCCTTTTGGGCTTCGACAACACCGAATGGGTCGGAGTGGCGTCGCCCTCCGTCTCGGTCGTGGAGCAGCCCGCACTTGAGGAGGGACAGACGGCAGCCAAGGTCTTGCTCGACCTGATCGCCGAGAAAGAGCAGGTCGAGACGCACCAGGTGCTCGACTGTCACGTGTGCTGGAACGAGAGCACGCTGTAAGTCGGCGATGGCCTAGGCATGACCGCCCGGGCCATTTTCAAGCCAACTTGCAAAACCAATTTACGTTTTATGGAACCATACCGATCTGCATATCACCACGTAAATTATGAAGTCTGCTTCCTTCATTGACAAAACCGGTTTACTAGCCGAAACTAGGTATGCCAGCACATTCCACAACGATTGGAGCAAGATGGCAGATTCCGTTACGTTTTCCATGGACAGCTTCCGACTGAACGGCAAGGTCGCGCTCGTGACCGGTGCCACGTACGGCATCGGCATGGCGATTGCCGAGGCGCTCGGTGAGGCCGGCGCCAAGATCGCCTTTAACGCGCGTCACGCCGACAAGGTCGCCGAGGCCGAGAAGCACTACCGCGAGCTGGGCTTTGAGGCTCACGGCTACGTAGCCGACGTTACCGACGAGGCCGTCGTCGCCGAACTCATCGCCAAGATCGAGGCCGATTTTGGCACCACGCCCGATATCCTGGTCAACAATGCCGGTGTTATCCAGCGCACCCCGATGCTCGACATGAGCGCCGAGGACTTCCGTCGCGTCGTCGACATCGACCTCAATGCCCCGTTCATCGTGTCCAAGGCCTGCCTGCCGGGCATGATCGCCAAGGGTCACGGCAAGATCATCAATATCTGCTCCATGATGAGCGAGCTGGGCCGCGAGACCATCGCCGGCTATGCCGCCGCCAAGGGCGGACTCAAGATGCTCACCAAGAACATCTGCTCCGAGTTTGGCGAGGCCAATATCCAGTGCAACGGCATTGGGCCCGGCTACATCGCCACGCCGCAGACCGCACCGCTGCGCGAGACGCAGCCCGACGGCAGCCGCCACCCGTTTGACCAGTTCATCATTGCCAAGACGCCGGCCGCCCGTTGGGGCACGCCCGAGGACCTGAAGGGCCCCGCCGTGTTCCTGGCTTCCGACGCATCGAACTTCGTCAACGGGCACATTCTGTACGTGGACGGCGGCATACTCGCCTACATCGGCAAACAGCCGCAATAGGCTGCGGCCGCGCGGAGCACGGCACCTTGGCGCTCAAACCGTCGCTCGCGTACCGAAGTACGCTTCGCTCCTCTTTCACGCCAATCTGCCGCACTCCGCGCGCCCTCGCCACCGTCACGCACCAGCCAACACAGGCGCTTCGGTTTGTGCGGAACTCGCGACAGACTTAACTGCCGACCGCCCGCATGGCTCATCGCGGGTCGGATTAGCCGCCGCCCGCGCACAGAAACAAGAAATGAAAACACTTAGTAGATAGGTTAACTCGAATGAAAATCGCACTTATTAATGAGAATTCCCAGAACTCCAAGAACCCCATGATCGAGGCTGCCCTTAAGAAGGTTGTCGAGCCCATGGGGCACACCGTCTTTAACTATGGCATGTATGCCGACGCCGACTCCAAGCCCCTCACCTACGTGCAGAACGGCATCCTTGCCGCCGTGCTGCTCAACTCCGGCGCTGCCGACTACGTCGTGACCGGCTGCGGCACCGGCGAGGGCGCCATGCTCGCCTGCAACTCCTTCCCCGGTGTGCTGTGCGGCCACGTTGCCGACCCGCTGGATGCCTACACCTTTGCCCAGGTCAACGATGGCAACGCCGTCGCCATGCCCTTCGCCCTCAAGAACGGCTGGGGCCAGGAGCTCAACCTCGAGTACACCTTCGAGAAGCTCTTTGGCTTTGGTTCGGGCAACGGCTACCCCGCCGAGCGCGTTGAGCCCGAGCAGCGCAACAAGAAGATCCTCGACGGCGTGCGCGCTGTGACCATGCGTCCGCTCGTCGACGTCCTGGGCGAGATCGATCAGGACCTGGTGAAGGGCGCACTTGCCGGCGAGCACTTCCAAGAGTACTTCTTTGCCAACGCCACCGACGAGGCCATCATCGCCAAGGTCAAGGAGATCTTGGGCCTGTAATAAGGCCCACGGGGCGCACCGACCCCCAACAAACCGCCAGACAAAAGGCGCCGCGACGATCCATGTGTCGCGGCGCCTTTTTAGATTGGCTATCGCTTGAGTCACCGCAAGGCGGCCGCTCCCCTATTTGCCAAGAGCCTACAGCTCGCAGGCGACCTTGTAGCCATCGCCGATGGCGTCGCGGATGTTGCCGCACTTGTTGGCGTCGCCCAGCACGTGGATGGCAACGCCGGCGGAGGCAAGGTCATCGGCCAGCTTGGTATTGGGGCGGTAGCCCATGGCAAGCACCAGCGTATCCGCATCGGCGATAGTGTGGATCTCGCCATCCTTCTCGTAGCTGATGGTGTCCTCGGTGATCTCGGTCACCTTGGCCTCGGTCAGCACGTGGACGCCCTTAGAGAGCATGCGCGTGATGAGCACCGCTCGGCCGGCGCCGCCCTCGTTGGCAGCGAGCGTCTTGGTCATCTCGATGACGGTGACATCGCGGTTGGCCGGCGACAGGTCGTTGACCAACGGGGCCAGATAATCGGCCGTTTCGCAGCCAACGGTGCCGCCGCCCACAATGACGATCTTCTTGCCCGGGAAAGCCTTGCCACCCAGCAGGTCGTCAGCCGTCATGACCTGCTTAAAGCCCTGCATGAAGGCCGGAGCGATGGGCTCGGCGCCATAAGCCAAGACAACCTCGTAGCCCGCGTAGTCGCGCTGAATGTCCTCGGCAGTAAGCTCGGTGCCAAATACGCACTTCACGCCAGCCTCAGCAAGACGGCGGTACTGGTACTTGATCACGCGGGTGAGTTCCTGCTTTGCCGGCGGAACGGCCGCGATGCGCATCTCGCCGCCCGGTTCGTCCTGCTTATCCACGAGCACCACGTTGTGGCCGCGCTTGGCGGCAATGTAGGCAGCCTCCATGCCCGCAGGACCAGCGCCCACAACCAGCACGTTCTTTGCCTCTGCGGCAGGCTCGTAGCCAGCCTCGTCGCGCTCCACGTCCGGGTTGACGGTGCAGGAGATACGCTTGCCAAACATGATGCCGTTCAGGCAGCGCAGGCAGCCGATGCAGGGGCGGATCTCGTCGGCGTTGCCGGCAGCCGCCTTATTGCAGAACTCGGCATCGCACAGGTTGGCGCGACCCATCATGCAGATGTCGGCGGCGCCGTCCTCGATCAGCTCCTCGGCAATCCAGGCCTCATTGATGCGGCCGACCGTGGCAACGGGAATGTTGACGTGCTTCTTGATCTCGCGCGAACAGGCGGCGTGCGAGGCCTGCTGGGTGCCGGCGGCGGGAATGGCGGAGCCGCGCTTGATGGTAGTGCCGCCCGACACGTGGATCATGTCGACGCCGGCCTTCTCCAAGCGACGCGAGACATAGATCATGTCGTTGAGGGTCAGGCCGCCATCGGTGTACTCGTCGCCCGAGATACGGACGTCGATGATAAAGTCCTTGCCGCAGCGCTCGCGAATCTCGGCGATGACCTCGAGCAGGAAGCGCATGCGGGCGTCGAGCGAGCCACCGTACTCGTCGGTGCGCTTGTTATAGAGCGGGGTCAAAAAGCCGCCGAGCATGCCGTGGGCGTGTGCCGCATGGACCTCGACGCCGTCGACACCGGCCTTCTGCATGCGCACAGCAGCGTCACCAAACTGATGCGTGAGCTCGTGGATCTCATCGACCGTGATGGGGCGCGGCGCCTCGCGGGCATAGGACGGGCCCACAAAGGACGGAGCGATCAGGCGCGGCGTGCCCGGAATGTTAAAGGCCATGTAGGCGGGGTGGAAGAGCTGCGGCATGATCTTGCAGCCATACTCGTGGACGGCCGCGGCGAGCTTTTCCCAGCCAGGGATAAACGTGTCGTCGTAGCAGCACATGTCACCCGGCAGATAGGTATAGGTGGGCTCGACCGTCACGACCTCGGTGATGATCAGGCCAACGCCGCCCTTGGCACGGGCACGGTAATGATCGACCAAGTCGTCGGTCACATAGCCATGATCGGCCAGGTTCGTGGACACCGGCGGCATAAAGACGCGGTTCTTGACCTCGGTCGTACCGACCTTGATCGGGCTAAAGAGCATCGGGTAGGCGGAAGACTCCATACAGGGTTCCTTTCGTTTGAGCCGCTCGGCGGCAGTTGCTAACGTACTTATCGTATCAGGAACCGCCGTATCCGCACTCGCTCGCACTCCTCATCTTCAATCCCGACCCTCACAAAAAAGTTGCGGTGGAATACGGAGTAGATAAGGCCTTTGACAGCCAAAACAGTCCGTATTCCACCGCAACTGATGGATGGGATGGGTTAGAGGCCCAGGTAGCTCGTCATGCCTTCGACGGCGAGCTTGGCGCCGGCTACGGCATGGACCACGGTGAGCGGGCCGTTGACCACGTCGCCGGCGGCAAAGACGCCAGGCACGGTGGTCATGCCGCACTCATCGACCGAAAGAAGACCGCGATGGTCGGTCTCCAGACCGCCCGTCGTAAGCACCAGCTTGTCCTTAGGCACTTGCGAGGCCGCAATCACAACCGTGTCGGCGGGCACATGGTCAAGTTCTTCCTCGTAGCCCACCACGTTGTCGTCCTCGTCAAAGATAGCCGTCTCGAACACCGGACCGTTATCGTCGATGGCGCAGATCGCCTTGCCGCGCACGATCTCGGCACCGTCAAGCTCGGTCAGCTCCACCTCGTCATCGATGGCCGAGATATGGCGCGATCGGGCATACACGGTAACCTTGCGAGCGCCCGAGCGCAGAGCCGTGCGGGCAACATCCATGGCCACGTTGCCGGCGCCGATAACCGCCACGTTCTGACCGATCGCCACGCTCGTGGGATCGACCAGGTAATCGATACCAAACAGTACGTTACCACGCGACTCGCCGGGAATACCCAGCTTGCGGGCGCGCCAGGTACCGGTACCGACAAAGACCGCATCGTAGCCGTCGCGCAACAGGTCGTCGATATGCAGCGCGCCACCGATGGTGGTCGAGGGACGGACGCGTACGCCAAGCGAGCACATCACGTGACGGTACTTTTGCACGAGAGCACGGGGCAGGCGAAACTCGGGGATGCCGTACTCCAGCACGCCGCCGATCTCGGGGCGTTGCTCAAACACCGTGACGGCACAGCCCAGCTGGGCCATCTTAATGGCCACGGTAATGCCGGCAGGACCGGAACCGACCACGGCAACCTGCTTGCCGCACGACGGCGCAGGCTTCCACTCCCTACGATCCAAATACGCAGTCGAGATATAGTTCTCGATGCTCGAGAAGTGCACCGGCGCACCCTTGCGGCCCTGGATGCACGCGCCCTCGCACTGACCCGAATGGTTGCAGATCATGGAGCAGACCGCGCTCATGGGATTGTTCTGGAACAGCAGCTCACCCGCCTCTTCCAGACGACGCTGCTTAAACAGGTCGATGACCTGCGGAATAGGCGTCTGCACCGGGCAGCCTTTAAGCTGGCAGAACGCCTTCTTGCACCCAAGGCAACGGTTCGCTTCCTCAACAATATGAATAGCCATCGGTTCCTCTCCTGGACCTCTACGACAATCTCTTTCGCCAACCTGCTTCGTTACAGAATCACGTGCTCGCACATCACGCTGCGCCCCATGCGCAGCAGCTCGTCGCGCGAACGCTCGACCGTGGACGGTGTGCTGTTCTCGATAACGGTCATAATGCCCGGTCGCGCGGCCGCGGCCCAGGCGGCAATAGCCTCAAAATCAAAGTTTCCGCACGTACAGGCGCCGTGGCATACCAAACGAGAGCCCGAGCCATCACACCAGCCATCCTGGTCCTCGTTGTCTACGATCTCGTAGTCCTTGGCATGCAGCACGCGAATCTTGCTGCCGCACAGGTGCAACATGCGCGACACCTGCTCGGAAGCCTCACCGACGATCGTGGGATGCAGCAGCGACACCGGATCGTAGATCACACCGAGTGCGGCGCTCGAAACGCGCTCCAGAACCTCGCGGCAGCGCTCGGGCGTATTGACGATCTCGTTCCAGCCGGGCTCGATCAGAAGCTCGCCGCCCTCCTTTTCGGCCATCGAGCACACGCATGCGAGTCCTTTGCAAAACGTATCGAGCGCAGCGGCCGAAAAACGGTCATCGGCCATCTTGTTCCGCGCGTTAGGGCGCCCCGTCTCGGTCCCCACCGGACAGCCCCCAAGCCAGCGCGCGAACCTCAGGCACGCCTCGTACTCGGCATAGGTATCCACCAGTTGATTCTGATCGGGCGTTGCCAGGTTTTTATAGCAGCCGAGCACCGCCACCTGCACGCCGTTGGTGTCGAGCACCTCGCGCAGATGGTCGGCGAGTTCGTGCGTAAGGCCGGAACGGTTAATGCCAAAGGACTTGTAGAGTACTTTGCTCGGTAGCTGAATGCACGAGAAACCCAGTTTGCCCGCCATGCGAATGCGCTCCTCGACCGTACCCTCGGGCAGGTCGTGCAGGCGCACGCCGACGCTCAGTGCGCCTTTTGACTGCGCCATGCCTAGACCTCCTTGCACGCATTGATGCCCGGCGTGTAGCCGCCAAACGGGTCGTCGATGGAGCACACGCCCGAAGGGGCAAGCGGATCGCGCTTACCGGCAAGCTTGTCATGATGCATGGTCTCGATATAGGCAAGCACCAGCGGCGCCACGCCCTTCGCGTCGTTTTTGACAACGGGCTCGCTCATGTAGTAGCCAAACGTGCCCTCGCGGTGCGCGGTGTTGCCAAGACCCGCCACCAGGCAGATGTTGTCGAGCGCCAGCTGTCCGTCGCGCTCGGACAGGCACGTGTCGCAGATGCCATCAAAAGCGCGACGGCCGTACTGGTAGTAGCGCTCGCCCAGCACGCCCAGGCGCACGCCCTTCATGATGGCGTTGGCAAAGATGGCGCTGCCCGACTCCTCCAGATAGTTGGGGGCGATATTGGGCAGGTTGATGACCTGGTGCCACATGCCGGTCTTCTCGTCCTGATACGGCAGCATGGCGTCGATCAGGTCGTGGAACATCTTGCGGATCTCGTCCTTCTCGGCCGACATCGAGGGCGGCATGAGCTCCCAGGTATCGATGAGCGCCATGGCGAACCAGCCCTCGGCGCGCAGCCAGAAGTTGGCCGAAAGGCCGGTGACGGGATCGCACCAGAACTGCTTGCGGCTCGCGTCGTAGGCGTGATAGTACAGACCGTTGAGGGGGTTGCGCATCAAATCGTGCACCACTTGGAACATATGGAAGCTATCCGAGCAGGCACGGCGGTTGTGGAAGCTCAGCTCGTACTGCATGTAGAACGGCTGCGCCATGTACATGCCGTCGAGCCAGATCTGGTTGGGGTAGACGGCCTTGTGCCAAAACACACCCTCTTTGGTACGCGGCTGGGTTTCGAGCTGACGATAGATGGTATCCATGGCGGCACGGTACTTGGGCTTGCCCACCAGGTCATAGAGTTTGTAGAGGGTTTTGCCCGCGTTGACGTTGTCGAGGTTGTACTCCTGGGGATCGTAATGCTTGATGGTGCCGTCATCCTGGACAAAGAAGTCGATATAGTCGTCGGCGAAGGTCAGGTAACGCTGCTCGCCGGTGATCTCGTACAGCTCGATGAGTGCCTTGATCATGCAGCCGTCAATGTAATTCCAGGTGTTCTCCTTGCCGGCGCGAAGCTTTTCGATATTCCAGGCCGGCGCCTGAGGCGTAGAGGTCTCGATCAACTGCTCGATATAACGGTCCAGAATCTGATTGCAACCCATTGCTGTCCCCTCTGACGTTATTGATGGGTGAACGTTTCCCCTAGTGTAACGCGAACGGGGATTATAGGGTGAACGTTAACCCTATAATCCCCGTGAACGGCAAACTTTTAACGGCAAACGGCGGTGAGGCCCACAGCGATGCGATGCGCCAGGCGCTCATAGCCGGCAGGGCTGTAATGCAGACCGTCCGGCATGTAGAGCTCGCGGTGCTCCGGCAAAAACGGGCTGATGCCGCTTTGCGCATACAGGTCGATCACCGGCACCGAGTAGCGATCGCAGACCTCCAGCATCGCGCGCACATAGGCGTCTTGCGTCAGGCCCAGATGGTTGGCCTCGTTGCTTGCCGGGATATCCTTCTCGTGTTTGCCGCTCGTCTTGCACGGCGTCATAAACACCAGCTTTGCCTGAGGCGAGCGCGCCGTGATGGTGCGGATCAGGTAGTCGAGCGCACCGTAGAACTCGTGCACGTCCGTGCTGCCCAGCTCTCCCAGCGGCACGTTACGGCTAAAGTCGTTAACGCCGCCAAAGACGATGCAGATATCTGCCGTGTGATCGATGCCGTCCAAGCGCTCGACAAACGAATCGCTACGGTCGGCCTTGACGGCAATACGCGAACCCTTAATACCATAGTTCTCGATCGTAGCGCCGCCCAGCAGCGCACCCAGGTGCGAAGTCCAGGAGATATCGTTGCCTCCCCCGCCGCATCCGTTATCGCCCCAGGTGGTCGAATCGCCAAAGCAGCAGATGGTCGATTCGCTCAAGTTTTTCGTTTCCATATTCTTCTCCTCACCCGCACACCGGCGGTCATACAGGTACATACCGTTCATTCGCAACATCCGTGGGGCTATGCGTGGGCGCATTCCGCAACTTGCGAATCGAGCCATTCGATATCCTCGGCAAGATGCGCCACGCCAAGATGGTGTCCACCCGGACAGACCTCGTGCAGAAGGTTTTCGTCCTTGCCCAGCAGCGCGTAGGCGTCGCGAACGATATCGAGCTGCTCGTCTACGTTCGCAAGCCCGCGGGCGCCGTTGAGATGGTCTTTCTCGCAGCTCTGAACCAAGAGCGGCCGTGGCGCGACAAGCGATGCAATGTCGCCCATGTCGAGCAGACGCCAGAGTCCAGGCGTGTAATTGCAGCTGCAATTGCCGTTGAGGTGCAGTAGCGAATCATCAACGCCGTACAGATAGCCCGAGACAAACGCCTTGCGCACGCGCGGGTCGAGCGCGGACAGGTACAACGTCATGTAACCGCCGCCCGAAAAACCAAAGCAGCCCAGGTCGTCCATGGCAATGTCACCGCGTGTCTCCAAGTAATCAATCAAGCGCATGTTGTCCCAGGCGTTGAGGCCCGCGACCGTAAGACCCAGCGGCTCGGCCATACGTGCTTGATTCAGACACGTACCGCGCAGGTAGCTGTTCTCGTCGTCGCCCTGACCCTTCCAGTCACGACGGTATCCCCAACCACGCGCATCGGGGCAGACGGTCACGTAACCCATGCGCGCCAAACGCAGACCGTAGTCGTAATTGAACTTACGCACGGCATCGTCGACCGCCGGCACGCCCGCAACGCCGGCTATGCTTGCAGCACCCGCCCCCTGGTGACCATGCGGGCAGATATAGCAGCGCTTGAGTCCCCGCTCGTCAAGCTTGGGGCGGGACGGCTCCAACAGGTAAAACGGCATCCACACATCGTGCTCAACCTGCAACACCGCATGAGTACGCACGATGCTGCCGGCAACCCGCACGCGATTGAGCTCACGAATCTCAATCGGGGCGCGGTCCATAAGCGAAAGACCCAAAATATCGTACAGACGAGTCCTGGTCGCAGCCTTCCATGCCTCAAAGTCTGTGGGAGTCTTGCCCGTAAATGCGGCCGAGCGCCCCTCGCGCTTCAGTCGGGCGCGCAGCGCAGGTTCGTCCTCGTAGTACGTCTCGATGTGCACGGTGCGGCCATTGGCAGATAGCCCGGCCGTCTCTACCGCATCACCGTCGCCGCCCTCGGGATCCCAACCATCCGTGCCGGCAAGCACTCGGTCACGCGCATAGCGTTCGGAATCCTGACCGGTCAGGCAATGCGCCCACGGCACCCAAGCGGCAGTATCACCCGCCGGGCCAAACAGGGCACCGCCGGCATACAGGGTGCCGTCATGTGCCGCTGGCTTATTCCAATCCCACCAACCCTCGAGTGAAATATGGGGGCCCAGCCAGCATTCGAGCAAAACGGTCTGGGCCCACTCGCGCCATGGACGACCCAGATAGACCGATCCGGGGGCAATGCCCTCATCGGCTGTAAACGAACAGCCATGAAACACAAATCCGTACGGCTCGCCCTGAGGCGTGGAGGCTGCCGTTACATACCCGTTGACATCCATATCGCGGTTGAGCGAGCGAATCTCACACCCCTCAAAGTAGGCACGCGCGCCGCCAAAGATAAAGTCGACATCGCCCTCGATCCGGCAACGTCGAAAATACTGCCGCCCCACGCGGCGCGGGGCGAACTGCTTGGGGCCTATAAAGCCGCCCGGCTTGGCCTCGCGCGGCGGCAGCGGCCCCAAAAAGAGCGTGTCCTGATGGCCCAGGATGCGGCAGGTATCGACCGCCAGGCGGTCGCCGTCGGCATACAGGGCAATCGCCTGACCGACCTCGCGCCCATCACCGGCATCGTTTTCGATCGTTAGGCCCGCAAGCGTCACGTCGTCGGCATCGACCAGCACCGTGTACGTACGGAAGGTGCCGAGTCTTCCATCCTGGCCGCTACCGTCTTCCGAAGGCATCTTGGCACCCAGGCCTCCCACGATACGCACGCTGTCGGCGGTCTCGCCCTCGAGCGTCACATGCGGACGACGAATTTCGACCTGTTCGCGGTACTCGCCCGGCGCCACCAGCACGCGCACCGGCACGGTCGCATCGGGCACACACCGCTCCGCCGCCTCGAGCGCCGCCGAAATGCTGCGATACGCGCCTTCGCGTTCGAGCGATACCTCAAAGAGCTGTTCTTTACCACTCATCTGTCATTACGCTTTCTATCACAGAACACCCACCATGCAATACTGGCACCTATAGATTGCGTGCGACAGCCGGGCAGACCCGACCGTCGCACGCCTCAACATGCCGTATTCACTTGTACAGGAGCACTACCCTACGCGCGGATAACTTTGTCGACGTTCTGCAGCTGCAGCTCGTCGCCATCCTGACCCTCGATGCGCACGTTCTGCAGGTCGAGGACTTTCACGTTCTGCGCGATGATGCCCTGGCGCACCATAGGCTCCACGCCGCAGGCCATGGCCGGCACAAAGGGCTCGGCATCGGCGGCAAAGGTCACATGGACATCCTGAAACGTCAGGCGCGTCACCTTGCTCTCGGGAAGGCCCGTGATATAGGCCGCGGCCGCATGGCAGTTGGTGGCCTCGATATCGCAAAACGTCGTGGCGCCAAAGCCGGGCGTACGGTCGTCGACGGGCAGCGCGTCGCGGCTCTGGACATAGTCGGTCTTGCCGTCCTTATCGCAGAAGTAGAACGAGTTGACCACGAAGGGCGTGAGCACCTTATCCATGCGAATGTGCTCGAAGGTGATGCCCTCGTTGACGGCGTCCTTGCCGCGCCCACGGCGGGTCTTGACGCGCAGGCCGCGGTCGGTGCGCTCAAAGAGGCACTTGTTCACGGTGAGGTCCTTGATGCCGCCGGCGGCCTCGGATCCCAGCACCACGGCGCCGTGGCCGTCGTGCATGTAGCAGTGCGAGATCAGCACGTCGTGCGTGGCGGGACGGAGCTCGGGTTCAATGCCCAGTTTGCCGCTCTTGATGGCGATGCAGTCGTCGCCCACCGAGAACTGGCAGCCAAGGATGCGGACAAAACCGCAGCTCTCGGGATCGAAGCCGTCGGTGTTGTGGGAGTTCTTGGGACCCTCGATGGACAGGCACAGAGCATCGACGCGCTCGCACAGGATGGGATGGATATTCCACGCCGGGCTGTTGCGTACGGTAAAGCCGGCAAGGCTCACGTTTTCGCACTCGGACAGGAAAATCATGCGCGGGCGGGCGACCTCGCGGCCCTCCTCGGGACGGAAGATGTTCTTAAAGTCCTTGTTCCACCAGTTGTCCTCGGCAAAATCGGTCTGGCCGTCGATGGCGCCGCGACCATAGATGCACACGTCGTGCACGCTCAGACCCGTAAAGGTCGAACAGTAGGTCGAGAAGCTCTCGCCCTCCCAGCGACCCAGGGGCAGCATGTCGGTGCCGGCATACCCGGCGCCCTCGTCACCCGCGACCGTGCCCGGAATGTAGGCAAGCGCCGCGCGGTCGTGACGGGCCAGCAGCACCGCGCCCTCGGCAAGCTCGATGTTGATATTGCTCTTAAGGAAGAGGGACTTGATGCGGTAGTTGCCGGCGGGGATCAGCACGCGCCCGCCCTTGGGACAGGCCATGATGGCAGCTTGGATATTGGTGGTGTCGTCGTGCTCGGCATCGCCCTTGGCGCCGCAGTCGCGAACGTTGATGGTAAAGGGCTCCGCCGGCGTGGTGACGCCTACGCTCAGCTCGCGCTCGCCGCAGACAAAGCGGATCAGGTTGCGCTTGCCGGGGGTCAGGCCATCGACATAGGTCTCGACCGTATTCGTGGTACCGGCGGGCTCATCGTTGACAAAGATCTCCCACGTATCGGCACAGGTAAAGTAGCCGCCATCGTCGAGCTCGATAACGGCCGCGCGGGCATTGCGCCAGATAACGTTCGTCTCCATGGGTCTCTCCCTCAAATGTAATCAGAAGTTCATACTACTCGTTTTAAAAAAGGGCCGTACCCGCCGGTGGATCTCCGGTGGCACGGCCCTGTGGTTTGGACGATGCGCCTGCCCTACTCGGCGGGAATTACGCTGCCGTCCTGGAAGCCAACATTGTTGTGGGCGAAGCAGTCCTCGTACTTAAAGCCGGAGAGCTCCTCGCAAAGCGCCTTGACCTCGGGCTTGACGTCGGCCATCTTGCCACCCTCCTTGACACGGTGGATCTCGTCGCAAAGGATGTCGCACTGCTCCTTGTCGATCTTGATGCCGCGGGCAAGGACAGCCGCGAGCAGGAAGAAGCCGGCGCAGCCGATGAGCATGTAGCCGCAGATGTACAGAGGCACGGTAGCGGGCTGGGTCACGGCGTCGCTGTTGCCGGCGGTCTGAATGAAGCCGGAGGCAGCAAGGACGATAGCCCATGCGTTAACGGCAATTGCCTGGGCAACCTGCTGGCAGAGCTGCTGGGCGGAGCTGTAGATGCCCTCGCGGCGACGCAGGGTGATGAGCTCATCGACATCGGGGATGTAGTTGAGCAGGACATCGGGCAGATACTGGAAGCCAACGTAGAAGAACTTCCAGATGGCGAAGATGATGGGGTAAGCGATCATGGCGATGGCGATCGTGGAGGTGCCGTTGATCTGACCAAAGGCGAAGTAGTTGTAGGCGATGATGCACGCAGCGCAACCGACGTTGGCCAGGTACCAAGACTTGTGGAAGCCCTTCTTGGCCATGAGAGCGACCCAGATAGCGGTGCAGACGATAGCGACGACCTTGCCGGGCATCTCCATCACGGACTCGTAGGACTTAGGAATCTGCAGACAGTAGACGATGAAGAAGGACAGGCAGGCAGACCAGCAGGCAGCAGCGAGCTTCGTGGAAACCTGCGCATACAGGACCTTGCGGAAGGACTTGTTGCGGAAGGTAGAGACAACATCGATGAAGAACTTCTTGATGCCCTCGCCGACACTCTCGATCTTCTCCTGAGCGACCTCCTCGGGGGTGTGCTCCCACGTGGACAGGTACACGCAGAGCAGCGAGATTGCCATGACCGAAGCGTTGATCGTAGCGATGATGAAGTAGCTGAACGGATTGGTCTCGCCAAAGGTGCCAAAGCCAAAGCCGACGAGCGCTGCCATCAGGAAGCCGGCGGCGTTACCAAAGAGGTGCTTGTATCCGGTGAGATACGTGCGCTCCTTGAAGTCGTCAGTCATCTCGATGGTCAGCGGCGACAGGTTGGCGGTGCAGAACGTGTACGCGACGTTGTAGATCAGGTACAGCACAAAGTAGTACGGGAAACCGAACGGCGTAGCCACGAAGATGAGCGGCTCGGCAACCATCATCGGGATGGCCAGCAGAATCCAGAAACGGCGACGACCGAAGATACGGCCGACCTTGGTGGCGTAGAAGTTATCGGCCACGAAGCCCATCAGCGGGCAAAGGATGGCGTTGAGGTAAATGGCGAACGAGCTGATCAGAGCAGCCTCGCCTGCGGACAGGCCGCACTCCGTGGACAGGAACAGCACCATGTAGCTGTGCGTAAAGCTCAGGGCACCGGAGTTGAGCATGCCGCCCATACCAAAGCCCAAGCGCGTCCAGAATGTGATCTTGCGCTTTTTACCGATCTTGTTAGTCATCGAGCTCCCTCTCTTTTCTCGATTGTCTTGTAACAAGACATTGGAGTCCATACCGATGTCTGTCTGCATGTCGCCCACTCGTAGGGTGAACGTTTAGCTAGATTATGCGCGATTGCTTATGATAGGTGAACGTTCACTTGTATATTATCCTTGAACGGTCGTTTTTTGCCGTTAAACGGACGTCTGACTTGAAAAAAATCACGATTACATAGGTATTGAGTGGGTTTCAATTTGAGGTCGATTAGGTGAACGTTTATTGTTTTCGCCGCTCCCGTACCCTCAGAAAGACACGCCCGAACAGACAGAACAAACATGGCCCCGCCGGGAACACTCCCGACGGGGCCATGGTCAATAGCGTCCTATGCGAACCCATTTACCGCTACAGGCAGACCCCGTCCTTCCAGATGCTGATCTCGTGGCAACCGCGACGCTCGGCACTCGTAAGCTTGCCGCTCGCCGTGTCCAGCACCAGCTGATACAGGTCGCTGGCAGCCTCATCGAGCGTACGCTCGCCCGTAGCCACCACACCGGCGTTAAAGTCCATCCAGTTGGCCTTGTGGTCGCACAGGCGCTGGTTGGTGAACACCTTGAGCGTGGGCGCCGGCGCGCCAAACGGCGTACCGCGGCCAGTGGAGAACAGGATCACGTGGCAACCGGCAGCGGTGAGCGCCGTGGTCGACACCATGTCGTTGCCCGGGCCACACAGCATATTCAAGCCATGCTTGGTGGCCTGGCCGGCGTACGGCAGCACGTCGACGATGGGCGCGGAGCCGCCCTTTTGCACGCAGCCGCAGCTCTTGTCCTCGAGCGTGGTAATGCCGCCGTCCTTGTTGCCGGGGCTCGGGTTCTCATAGACGACCTCGCCGTGGCTGATAAAGTAGTCCTTAAAGCCGTTGAGCATGTCCGAGGCGGCGTTAAAGACCTGCTCGTTCTCGCAACGGTCGAGCAGGATGCTCTCGGCGCCGAACATCTCGGGCACCTCGGTCAGCACCGACGTGCCGCCGCGGTCAACGACCATATCGCTCACACGACCGATCGTGGGGTTGGCGGTAATGCCCGAAAGGCCGTCAGAGCCGCCGCACTTGAGGCCAATGACCAGCTCGGAAGCCGGGATGGGCTCACGCTTGGCCTGCTTGGCGAGGTCGGCCAGCTCGGCTAGAATCTTGTGACCCTCAACCTGCTCGTCGGCAACGTCCTGGCAGGTGAGGAAGCGGACGCGCTCGTGATCGAAGTCACCGAGCTCATCGAGCACCTGCTGGTGCGTGCAGTTTTCGCAGCCGAGCGACAGGAACAGCACGCCCGCCGCATTGGGGTGACGCGAAAGCGCCACCAGCAGACGACGAGTCTGGGCGTGGTCGGCGCCGGTCTGCGAGCAGCCAAAGGGATGCGGGAAGTAATAGACGCCCTCGAGCGAACCGTCGACCAAATCCTGGGCCTGCTCGCACATAGCGCGCGCGACCTCATTAACGCAGCCGACCGTGGGGATGATCCACAGCTCATTGCGCGTGGCGGCACGGCCGTCGGCACGGCGGAAACCCATAAAGGTCTCGGGCTCAACGGAATCCACAACCGGATGCGTGGGGTTGTACGTGTACTCGACCTCACCCGAAAGGTTGGTCTTCACATTATGCGTGTGGAGCCACTGACCGGGCTGGATGTCGCCCGTCACGTGTCCGATGGGCAGGCCGTACTTGATGACGTCCTCCCCCGCGGAAATCGCACGCACGGCCATCTTGTGGCCCTGCGGGATATCCTCCACGGCCACGACCTCGCCCACACCGGGGACCGCGACGGCGGTGCCCTTGGCGAGCGGTGACAGCGCAACGATCACGTTGTCGGCCGGATTGATCTGGATAGTGTTCATTACAAAGAGTCCTAACCCTACAGGTTGAGCAAAAATCGAGCGGCGCCCACCGGTTGACCGGCGGGCGCACAAAGGGATTTAGGCCTGAGCGTTGGCGAATGCCTGCTTGACGCCCTCGACACGCACGACGGCGAGTGCGTTGACGACAAACTCCTCAAGGCCGGCGATCTGCGTAAGGTCCTCGCCCCACATCTTCTCGTTGCTGAGCACGTCGTGCACCAGCTCGGCATCGTCTGCACCGGCGTGGGCGGCGTAGAAATCGAGCACGAAGGCGTCGTCCTGAGCGGTGTACTCGGTGCCGTCGGCGCGGCGCAGATGCAGGCCGTCACCCTCGCGGGCAACGAGCTCCTGCGTATAGAACGCGATGAGCGTAGCCAGGCTCGTGGACAGGCACTTGGGCAGGTTACCGGTCTCGGCAACGTAGTCCTTGAGCGTGGGCAGGTCGCGGGCGCGCCACTTGGCGGTGGAGTTGAGGCAGATGGAGAGCAGCGCGTGGTCGATAAACGGGTTATCGAAACGGTTCTCGACGGCAGCGGCAAAGGCCTTGCAGTCCTCGACATCAAGATCGGCGGCAAGCGTCGGGATGACCTCGTCGTAGAGCATAGTGTTCATAAAGCCGCGGATGGTCTCGTCGTGCATGCAGTCGCGCACGATGTCAAAACCGACAACCCAAGAGCCCGGAACAAAGGCGGTGTGGGCGCCGTTGAGGATGCGGACCTTGCGCTTCTTGTACGGGGTGACGTCGGGGGTCACAAAGACGCCCGGCAGGCCGGCCTTCACGAAGGGCAGACGCTCCTTGAGCGACTCATCACCCTGGATGCCCCACATCTGGAAGGGCTCGCGCACGGCCAGGAAGGGATCCTCGTAGCCCAGACGCTCGGCAACCGCGGCGGCCTCCTTGGGGTCGCGGATGCGGCCGGGAACGATGGTGTCGACGAGCGTGGTGCAGACGGTGCAGTCGTTGGCCATCCACTGCGAGAACTCGTCCTCCCAGCCCCAGTCGCTCACGTACTGGTTCATGATGCGCAGCAGCTCCTCGCCGTTGTGGTCGATGAGCTCGCAGGCGAGCACGATAACGCCCGGCTTACCGGCAGCCCAGCGGGTGTGGAGCACCTGGGCAAGCTTGGCCGGGAAGCTCGCGGGCGGCATGTCGTCGGCCTTGCAGGACGGGTCGTAGGCGATGCCGGCCTCGGTGGTGTTGGAGACGATGATCTCCAGGTCGTCAGAGACGGCAACCTCCATGATGGCGTGGTAGTCGTCCTCGCGGTACGGGTTGAGGCAGCGGCTGCAGGCGCTGATCACGCGGGACTCGTCAACCGTGTTGCCGTTCTCCTTGCCGCGAACCAGCACGGTGTACAGGTCGTCCTGGGCATTGATGCCGTCGGCAAAGCCAAAGGCACCGCTGATGGGCTGTACCATAACGACCTTGCCGTTCCAGCCGGTGGCCTCGTTGCCCATGTCAAAGAAGCGGTCCACGAAAGCGCGCAGGAAGTTGCCCTCGCCAAATTGCAGGACCTTCTCGGGGGCGTCCTTGGGCAACACGTAGCCCTCGTAGCCGATCTTCTCGAGCGTCTCGTAGCTGATGTTCTCCATCTATGTATCTCCTTAGGCGTTTGTTAGCGTGCAAGTAAAACGGGGGCGCCGCGTGTGGCAACGGCGCTCCCGGGTTCGATGTGGTTCGCTGTGGAATTAGGCCTCGACGGTGTCCAGGTCAAAACCGAAGTAGCGGACGGAGTTGTTGTAGCTGATGTCGCGCACGATGGTGCCCAGCAGCTCCATGTCGGCCGGGTACTTGCCCTGCTCGACCCACTCGCCGATCACGCTGCACAGCACGCGGCGGAAGTACTCGTGGCGCGGGTAGGACAGGAAAGAACGGGAGTCGGTGAGCATGCCGACAAAGTTGCCCAGAACGCCCTCATTGGCAAGGGCCGTGAGCTGCTCGCGCATGCCGACCTCGTTGTCGTTGAACCACCAAGCGGAACCGTTCTGGATCTTGCCGGCAGTCGGGGCCTCCTGGAAGCAGCCCATGACGGTGTCGATCATGGTGTTATCGATGGGGTTCAGGCTATACAGGATGGTCTTGGGCAGGCCGCAGGTCTCCTGGATGGAGTTGAGGAAATCCGCGAGCTGGTCAGACGGCGTGTAGTTGGAGATGCAGTCGTAACCGGTGTCGGGGCCGAGCTTGGCGAACATAGCGCGGTTGTTGTCGCGCTTGCAGCCAAAGTGCAGCTGCATGGCCCAACCCAGGCGGACATACTCGCCGGCGACGAACTGCATAAAGGCGGTCTTGTACTTGAGGACCTCTTCCTCGGTGAGCGGCTCGGCAGCCAGGCCCTTGGCGAAGATGGCCTCGATCTCATCGGCGGTAGCCGGGACATACATGACGTAGTCGAGAGCGTGGTCGGAGGCGCGGCAGCCCAGCTCGTGGGCAACATCGTAGCGCTTGGAGATGGCAGCCTTCATGCCCTCGAAGTCGTTGACATCGACGCCGGCGACCTCGGAGAGGTGCTTGCAGTAGTCGGCGAACTCTTGACCGCGCTCGATGCGCAGGGCGGCGTCGGGGCGCATGGCCGGGACGACCTGGACGTCAAAGCTCTCGTCGGCGGCAATCTTCTTGTGCCACTCAAAGCTGTCGGCGGGGTCGTCGGTGGTGCAGATCATGCGGACGTTGGACTGCTTGATCAGGTTGCGGCAGGTAAAGCTGGCCTCGGCGAGCTTGGCGTTGGCGAGGTCCCAGACCTCCTGGGCAGTATTGCCGTTGAGGACGCCCTCGTAGCCAAAGAAGCGCTTGAGCTCCAGGTGGCTCCACTCAAAGACGGGATTGCCCACGCAACGGCCCAGGGTCTCGGCCCACTTCTGGAACTTCTCGCGAGCAGGGGCATCGCCGGTAATGACGCGCTCGTCGACGCCGTTGGCACGCATCAGGCGCCACTTGTAGTGGTCACCGCCCAGCCAAACCTCGGTGATGTTCTCAAAACGCTTGTCGTCCCAGATCTCCTTGGGAGAAATGTGGCAGTGGTAGTCAACGATGGGCATGCCCTCGGCAAAGTTGTGGAACAGCTCCTCACCGGTTTTGGTGCTTAGCAGGAAATCCTGATCGTCCATGAAGTTTTTCATCAAACAACCCCTTTGTTGGCGGAGCGGGCGCACGATGCGCTCGTTATCCTCTAGGTGAACGTTCACTATACTAATTCATTGCGACTTAAAAGGTGAACGTTCACCTAACCACCATGGGGTGAACGGTCGATTTTGCCCGTTCAACGGTTACTGGAGCCGTGACTTGTATGTATTGCGAATTGGCAGGCGTCCCCGAATACCGAACTTGAGCGCTTTGGCCAGGTGGGTCATGTTCCGCCGTGCATTTTTGGGAGTATTCAGCATCGGAGCGCACCGCGCACCGTCTTCGAAGCCCTATCTGATGCTCATATTGCGCCCAATCGGCATAAATAAATGCCCCCGATGGCGAATTACGCCATCGGGGGCACTTAAAACAGTCGTCCTAACCTCTTTCGGGACACGCCATTGCTGAATACTCCAAAAAATGCACGTCGCAAGAGGGGGCACCTGACTAAACGGCTAAATTCCCGCAAGCTCGCAGTAGCGGTCGACGTTGCTGGCAAACACCATCTCCACAGCACCCTTCTGCACGGGCTCCGCCGGAGTTTTACCCCACAGCAGATACTCGCCCAAGGTCTTGGCGCCACGGTAGGCCAGGCTCACCGGGTCCTTATAGACAATATTGGTAAAGATGCCACGGCGCAAGGCCAAGGCGCTCTCGGGGAACAGGTCGTTGCCGATTACCATGACCTTGCCGGCCTTGCCGCTTGAAACAAGCGCGTCGGCGACCACCTCGGAACCAACGGCAAAAACGCTACAGATGAGCTCGGGAGCATCCGGCGCACTCAAGCGCTGCTCAAGCTCGCGCTCGAGCTGTTTGACTTGCGCATGGGCGCCGGCAAGGTCCTCAACCTGCCATGGAATATCGTGTTCGCGCAGGTAATTATGAAAGGCGCGGGCGGTCAGGTAGTGTGAATCGGTATAGGGGTCGCCCGCCAACAGGAGCACGCGGGCGTCAACCCCAGAAGCGTGGACCAGATTTGCCGCCTGCTCCGCCATAAGACTGCCCGCCGCGGAATAGTCCGCCAGACTGGCGCCCAGACGGTCGAGGTGCGGACGGTCACCGTCGACGAGCTCGATCGTCACGCCCGCCTCGGCAATCTGCCCCAAAAGCTCAGTTGCACGATCGTCGCCCGGCGCATAGGCGAGCAAGCCATCGATCTTCTCGCCCACCTGCAAACGCTCGTCGATTTGCTCGAGCGCATCAGCGTAGCCGCCCACGCCAAATTCAACACGCTCAACCGTAATGCCCTGGTCGATGACCTCCTGTTCAAAGCGATTGCAGCCTTCCCACAGGTAACGGAAAAAGTACGCTCCCTCGCGCGATGCGCGGGGCAGGCAAAACACCAGGTTGATGTCCTTGCGGCGCAGGCTTGAGGCACTTGTGTTGCGGTGATAGCCCATGGCCTCGGCCTTGGCGTTCACCTTGGCGCGCACGGATTCGCTCACGCCGGCCTTTCCCGTCAGGGCCTTGTGCACGGTATTGATGGAAACGCCAAGCTCGGCGGCTATGTCCTTCATGGTTACACGAGCGCTCATGGGATTACTCCGTTATAGATAAGTTGCCAATTTACAGTTCAGTTAACGATACCCCAAAAATACTCTTCAACTCGCCGCGCTCGCGCCCAAATGCGCAAAGCGCCCCGCGAACGGATGCTCGCGAGGCGCTTGGATGTCTAGACCTTATTTGATACCGCGGCCCAAGTCTTCGGCGATTTTGTCCACGCCCTTAAGTGCGGCGCACGTCTTTTTGTTGGAGCAATGCCCCGTGCAAACGCCACCCTGAGCGCAGTCGGCGCAGGTGCCCTTGCGGTAGATGCGCACGCATACCGCGACAAACGCAATACCAATAACAGCCAGTACAACAATATCGATAGGTGCCATAGCAAGCCTCCTCTAGTTAGCCACCACTTACTTTACCCCATTCTCCACCTACCAAAAAGGGACAGGTTTGTTTTGGTCGGTTTTATCTGCGGAAACGCCACATCTCTCCCAATCAGAACCACCCTTAAAAAGGGTGGTTTGCTCTTAGGGTATAACCCACGGGCTCCGGGCTCGCGTCTAAAGGCG
>NZ_JBDGAW010000023.1:0-41361 GCF_040910265.1 Collinsella aerofaciens
GCGGCGTTACCTCAGCTGGATAGAGGGTCTGACTACGAATCAGAACGTCATAGGTTCGAATCCTATACGCCGCACCATTTGAGATTAAAGCTCCCGGCAACGGGGGCTTTTCTTTTACGTAAACACCGCATGGATTCGAACCTCGGTCGAGGCGCGGGCGTAAAGAAAACGCGGAGCGTTTTTAGCCCGCGGGCGAGCGCGCCGGCAGGCGGGCGAAGCCGGTGCGGATCCGCGCAGCGGATGCGCGGAATCCTATACGCCGCACCATTTGAGATTAAAGCTCCCGGCAACGGGGGCTTTTCTTTTGCGCCAGCTTGAGTGCTTTTGTCCAAAGGGACGATTTCCTGTCGACTCGTGTAAGATTCCGAGTAGATGTCGCGACTTATTCGCGACCACTCCTTCTCAAGCGACCGATCAGGGTGATATTTCGTGGCAGAGCGTCCGACATACAAGCTCAGGTTTCTCGATCCCAAGAAGCGCTTTCCGGCGATGCCCGAGCAGCCTGCGGGACGCTCATATGGCGTGGTCTGGAAACTCTTTGGCGAGGATCAGCATGAATCTTGTTATGTCGTCGAATTCGTTGGCAAAAGCCATGTGTCGCTTTTGGGCTACGTAAGCGTTTCGGGTGAGGTGTACAAGGTGGACCGCCCCGTCAGCGAGGCTCCGCTGCCCAACGATCCCGACATGGAACTGGTCCTTGACGAGTCGGACTCCGGTATTGGTGAGATTATGGTGAGGGGAGCAAACGACACGATGCGCGCGTGCGCGCGAACCGTCGGCTCTCCCGAAGGTCCCATGCGCGAACAGTCCGATCACGAGACATGGAATTCGACCCGCTCCCTTCCTTACGGTGAGTTCATGGCATCGATGTTCCTGCGCTACGTGATATTCGCTGACTCCGAAAATACCATTGCGAGCACGGCGGACGCCGACGGACTCGACGAGGGTATGCAAAACGATGTCGACAAGATCAAGCTCGTAAAGCTGCCCGAGCCGGTCGAGGTGTTTTTGGGCTTTAACACGACACCGCTACCTGACGCTATCGAGACGCTGCTCTACCGCGTTGACCATGCCGAGAATCCGAGCGGTATCGAGCGCTATGCCGCCGCCCTTATGAGTGAAATTGACTTGCCTCGCTTGCGCACCATCGCCGCTAAGTCCGAGATGAGCCTGGCTCGCATCGATCGCTCAAAGCTTTTCTATCTCAATTTTGATCGCAGCCTGCTGGACCAGGACGAGATTGACATGCTGCTTGCCATCGAGTGCCGTCTCAACCGCCTCTCCGGTATCCTTGAGCGCATCGGGGCCGGATTGGTCCCTGCGGCATCCTCGCCGAGCCTTGAGGGCTGCGCGCTCTTTGATGCGTGGCATATCGCCAAGACGACCAACGATGTTCCCCGACTGCTCGATACGGCCTCGAGCGATAACCCGTGGGGCAAACCGGGTACGGTGGCTTGCCAGCCGGGCGGTGAGTGGGATGTGCGTACCCGCTTCGCGCGTATCGTCGAGGCGCTTAACGTGGTCACACGGCTCGACTATACCTATCGGGCAAACGTTGCCGAGGGGATTATGCTCGTTCGGTTTGGGCAGTCTGTCGTGGATGCCATGCCGCAACGTGAATACGATGCTCAGGATGACGCCTGGCGCGAGCTGGACGAGGGTGTGCGTGAGATCTGGGCCGCGGAGCACGATGCGCGCGTGGCACTCACGCTTGCGGCAGCGTGTTTTGCCGCGGGCACCTGCATCACGCGCTGCTATGTGCAGATTGCTGCTCCCGACAGTGAGCAGGGCGAGCGCGTTGTCGCAACGTATTTCTTTGGGCGCGCGGCCTATCTGGCCGATTGCGTGCCTGTCGCCAAGGATCTTGAGAGCATGGACATGGACGATATGCCGTGCAAGCGTGTGCTTGAGGCGTATGAGTCAACCGCTCCGGAGACGATTGAACCGGCGGAGGTTCATGCTCGTCCGCGTGATGACCATCGCACGCTGCCGCCGGCGCTGCGCGATTTGCTGCTTGCCGATACGGCTGACGAGTTGGAGGTCATGGAAGAGGACGACGACCCATACGTGGCCCGTGTTGTTGAATTGCGCGAGCAGGCAAAAGTCGACCGTACAGGTGCTTTTGAAGGCTTTTCCCGTCTTATTGAGGAGTTGGAGGCTAAGTGCGCCGTCGCCGAGCTTTTGGCGACAGGTCCGGTTCAAACGCAGTTTTGCGATAACCAGCTGGTGCGCATGGTGCTACCGGTGTTGGAAGAAGACCGCTCTGTGCGAATCCTTCGTGCGCCCGATGCGCTGTACTTTGCCCAGCACGAGATCTGCAGCTTTTACGCCGAGCAAGAGGACTTTGAACGAGCACTGCCCGAGGTGCGCCATCTTTACGATCTGGCGCGCTCGTCCATGCAGTCGCACTTTGCGCTCATCAACGTACTTGCGCGTCTGGAGCGCTTTGACGAGATTATCGAGGTGGCGCGCCACGGCTTGCGCATTGCCAGCGATCGTTCTGCAATCGGCTACCTGTTCTATCGCTTGGCGTTTGCCTATTGGAATTGCGATCAGCTCGACCTGGCACTGGCTTGTTACCGTCTGGTGCCGCGCGGCGAGGAGTCGGGCAGCAGCGCGCTGGAAGAAATGCAGGGCCTTATGAACGAGATGGGTGTCAGCGAGCCTCCGACGTTCGAGGAAGCGGTCGAGACCATCCACAAGGCTGGACTCGAGCTGCCGCCAGTGTCCGCCGTGACGAATCAACTGGCAGATGCCGCTGTGCAACTGGTCGACAACGGGTTCTTTTTCCTGGCACGCGGTTGTATCTTCCAAATGTGGCGCACCATGGGCAACGACGAGCTCGGCTCCCTCAACCGCTCGCTGGGGTAGGCGAAGCTTCCAAGGAGGAACGGATGCTAGGCAATTAGAAAATTTCCTCTTGCCCATCCTTGGCTGTTTGGTTACTATAGAACGGCTGTTACGGAGAGCTGACCGAGAGGCCGAAGGTGCTCGCCTGCTAAGCGAGTATGCCCCAAAAGGGCATCTGGGGTTCGAATCCCCAGCTCTCCGCCAGTATGACTTGAAAGAAGGGTCCCATTTGGGGCCCTTTTTTGTGTGGAGAAAGGAGGCTGGGGATTCGAACCCGAGAGGGCACGGGCGTTAAGCAAACGCGAAAGCGTTTGTAGCCCGTGGGCGAAAAGCCGCCAGGCTTTGAAGCCGGAGGGCATGCGCAGCATGCCCGGACATCCCCAGCTCTCCGCCAGTTTAACTTTAAAGAAGGGTCCCATTGGGGGCCCTTTTTTATTATCGAGAAAGGGCACTGGGGATTCGAACCCTCAAAAATGAGGCGCCCCGTTGGACGCCTCATTTGGTTCGATGTGAAATCGCTCCGGCCCTACACCTCGGGCGCCTTGGCGACGGTCTCGCTCTCGGCTGTGAGTGGGCGGTTGTCGATGCGACGGCCCAAGCGATCGAGCTTCACGAGTAGCCATTCAATGGGATTCGGCCCTGCGCCTTCCTCGTCGGCAACCAGATCCATAACGGCGATCTTGGTGCCGTCCTGCTTGAGCGTAACGCTGCCCACCTTGTCGCCCACATGCACCGTGCCCGAAAGATCGTCGTAGCTAACCTTTTCGGTCACCTCGCCGGCAAGGGAAAACACGGTCGCTTGCGCCGTAGGATCGGCGAGTGTGGCGTCGATCGTCTTATCCGTCCAGTCGGCTTGGCCAATACGCGCCATAAGCGGGTTGCCGTTGGCGGTCTTTTCCTGCGTGTTGGCGATTGCGACCGTCACCTTGTGACCGTAGTACCAATTGGCAAGGGTTGCGGTATCGGTAAAGCGCTGGTCGGTGGTGGTGGAGTTCAAAACGACGGTGTAGATCTCGTCGCCATCGCGGTTGTAGGCACCCGTAAAGCAATAGCCTGCATCGTCGGTGGTGCCGGTCTTGCCACCGATGTTGCCATCTTGGCCCAGCAAATAGTTATGCGTGTCCATGGAATGCGAATGGTCGGTGCCGTCGGCGCCTGTGACCTCGATCCAGGAATCCTCGCTCGCTACGACCTCGCGGATCGTGTCGTTCTTCATGGCCTCTTGCATCATCAGCGCTACGTCGTGTGCGGTTGAGTGCATATCGCCAGCCCACTCATCAAAGTCCAGACCATGCGGGTTTTCAAAAAGCGTACCGGTGCAGCCGAGCTTCTTAGCGCGCTCGTTCATGGCCTTCACAAAGGTTGCCTCGGCGTCTTTGGTCTTAGGCTCGATCTTCTTGCCCACATATTCGGCGAGCACGACGGCGGCGTCGTTGCCCGAGGGAATCATCAGGCCGCGCAGCGCCTGCTCCACGGTAAGCTCGTCGCCTTCGAGCAAGCCGGCGGTCGAATTACCCACGGTGGCTGCGGCGTTGCTCACCGTGACCTTCTCGTCCATCTTGCAATTCTCGACGGTTAGGATTGCGGTCATGACCTTGGTGATCGAGGCGATTTTGACCTGCTCATCGGCGCCGCGCCCATAGTAGACGGTGCCGTCTTTGCCCATGACGAGGGCATTGGTCGCATCGATATCGGGTAGGTTCTCGGCCGTGATGCCGCGTGCATCGGCGGTTTTGCCGCACACGTTGTCGGTCGTGAGCACCTGGGCGCCGGCAACGGTGGGTACGCCAAGAGCAAGGGCAACGGCACAGGCAAAGCTAGCGGCAAGCTTGGTAGAGCGCTTTGCAAAAGAGGTGAGGGACTTCACAGATTTCGCTTTCGACGGGACGGTCTCTTCTGGCTCTAGAGTATATCGTTTGGCGGTGATGACGGTCATCGCGTGCGTGCGCGGGCTGCGTCTGCGCCCGAACGGGCATGTCGGTGCTTAAGGTCGGCTTAATCGCCCGCGCTTGTTGTGTGTGGTAAGCGTCCCCTCGGGCATAATGGAGCGCGAGAGGAGCACGCATGAACGAACGCATTTTGGTGGTCGACGACGAGAAGGCCATTGCCGACCTGGTCGGCATCTACCTTACAAAAGAGGGCTTTGACGTCCAGATCGCCTACAGCGGGGCCGATGCGGCCAAGGCGATCTTGGAGCAAGAGTTTGATCTGGCGCTACTGGATGTCATGCTGCCCGATATCGACGGCTTTGAGCTGCTGCGCACGATTCGTGCCAGCCATACCTATCCGGTAATTATGCTGACGGCGCGCGATGCCCAACAAGACAAGATTGAGGGGCTTTCGCTCGGTGCGGACGATTACGTGGTCAAGCCGTTCCGGCCGTTGGAACTCGTCGCGCGCGTGCGTGCCCAGCTGCGCCGTTACACCAGCTACGGCAGCCGCGCACAAGCGACCGAGTCCCCGCTCATTCAGCTCGACGGTCTCGAGATCAATCGTGACGCCCGCGCCGTGACGGTAGACGGCAAGCAGGTTCGCCTGACGCCCATCGAGTATTCCATCCTGCTGTATCTTGCCGAGCACCGTGGCAGCGTGGTGGCCGTGGAGGACTTGTTCCGCGCGGTGTGGAACGAGGACTTTATGCCCGGCTCCAACAACACGGTGATGGTGCACATTCGCCATCTGCGCGAAAAGATCGGCGACGACGCCCAAAAACCGCGCTTTATCAAAAACGTCTGGGGCGTCGGCTACATCATCGAATAGCGCTTTTCGCTTGTGAGGATCTTGATATGGAAAAAGACGATAGGCAGGCATTTGAGGCCCCCGATCGACTCTTTGAATATGTAAAGGCGGTCGTCGATAACCGCGCACTTGCGACGGTGCTGCTCTTTTTGCTGAGCCTGTTGCTGGTCGGCATCGACAATATCGTCGGTATTCTGGCGGTGCTACTCATCGGCTTTTTGCTGATCGATCGCTTTGAAATCGTACGTCGCTGCGTGGCGATCGGCGGGGCGGCGTGGGTTATGACACTGGCGATCGGCGCCATGGCGCTCGGCGACATCGAGGGGCCGGTGCTCTTTGATGCCGGCTTTGTGTTCAACATGCTCGGCTTTGTGCTGGCACTTGCCGTGTGCGTCCTGTTCTTTTGCGGTCGCGCCCTGTACTACCAAGGCTATGAGCAGGGTGAACGGCATGCCGACCGTTTGCTTGCCGCCCGTATCCAGGACCGCCTGATCGATCACCCCGATGCGTGGGATAACATCGACGGCGACTTTCTTGAGGTCGAGGGCGCTCTCAACTGCGTGCGCGATCGAGAGCGCAAGGTTCAGCAGGCCCTACGTGACGAGTCGCATCGCAAGGACGATTTGGTTACCTATCTGGCACATGACCTTCGCACGCCGCTTGCCAGCGTGGTGGGCTACCTTTCGCTGCTGCAGGAGGCTCCCGAGCTGCCGCTCGAGCAGCGCGCGCACTTTACGGGCGTGGCGCTCGACAAGGCGCACCGGCTTGACGCCCTTGTCGAGGAGTTCTTCGATATCACGCGCTTCGATTTCCACGATATCGTGCTCACGCGCGGCTACGTCGACTTGGGGTTGCTGCTGGCGCAGGTGGCCGACGAGTTCTATCCCATTCTCAACGAGCAGCACAAGGAAGCACAAGTCGATGTGCGCGGGGATCTGACGGTGCTTATTGATGGCGACAAGATGGCCCGCGTGTTCAACAACATCATGAAAAACGCCATCGCCTATAGCTACGAAGGTTCGACCATTACGATCGAGGCCAGACGTATGGACGATGGCGGCGCATGCGTGCGCTTTATCAACCAGGGAGATCCTATCCCTGAGGCCAAGCTCAAGGTTATCTTTGAGAAGTTCTATCGCTTGGATGCGGCGCGTGCGACCAATCGCGGTGGCGCCGGGCTCGGTCTTGCCATCGCCAGGGAAATCGTCGCGGCACACGGCGGCACCATCGTGTGCGAATCGACGCCCGAACACACGGTGTTTACCATTGAGCTGCCCGCCGCATAGCCAGCGTGTCCTTACAAACACTTGACAATGCGCTCACGTGCGTATGAGCCGCAATTTCTACTATCGATACTGCTGAATTGATATCGACGTGGAGGTATGCGGTATGACGGCTGCTGCGGCTACGGAGCCCACGGAGCTTGAGGAACTCATGGAGGCGCAGGCAGAGGCCGCGCACGAGCGCGAAGTTGGGGATGCGACTCGTCCCACGGCGGAGGACCTTGCGGCCTCGCCGACGCGCATCGATGTTGAGGGCCTCGACCTGTTCTATGGCGACCATCATGCGCTCAAGGACGTGAACATCAAAATCCGCGACAAGCAGATTACCTCGTTCATCGGGCCTTCGGGCTGCGGAAAGTCCACGCTGCTGCGCTGCTTTAACCGCATGAACGACGGCATCAAGGATTGTCGCATCGAGGGCAAGATTGCACTCGACGGCCAGGATATCCTGGGCGATTACGACATCTGCCGTCTGCGCCAGCGTGTGGGCATGGTGTTCCAGCGCCCCAATCCGTTTCCCATGAGCATCTATGACAACGTTGCTTACGGTCCCCGCGGCATGGGTGTGCGCGACCGCGCCGTGCTGGACGAGCTCGTCGAGGACTCCTTGCGCCGCGCCGCACTGTGGGACGAGGTCAAGGACAAGCTCAAGGAGTCGGGTCTGGGTCTTTCGGGCGGACAGCAGCAGCGCCTGTGCATCGCTCGTGCTCTTGCCGTGCAGCCCGACATCCTACTGATGGATGAGCCCACGAGCGCCCTCGATCCCGTGTCGACGCTGGTGGTTGAGCAGCTGGCCTGCGAGCTCAAGGAGACCTGCACGTTGGTAGTCGTTACGCACAACATGCAGCAGGCCGCGCGCATTTCCGATTCGGTCGCTTTTTTCTTGCTGGGCGAGCTGGTGGAGCATGCGCCCACCGCGCAGCTCTTTAAGAATCCGACCGATCCGCGTACGGCGGATTATTTGACGGGCCGTTTTGGCTGATACTATCGAGTGCAGGCGCCTTTAGGGTTAAGATGCGGTCATACCGGCCGCAAAGGGGTTCAACATGATCTATTACGTCGAGGACGATGACAACATCAGGGATTTGACGGTCTATGCGCTGCGCAAGCAGGGGATCGAGGCCGAGGGCTTTTCGTGCGATGGCGAGTTTAAAGCTGCCGTGGCGCGACGGGTGCCCGATGCTGTCCTGCTCGACATCATGCTGCCCGATACCGATGGCCTGGCAATTATGCGTCGCCTGCGCGCCGATCGCCTGACGGCGACGGTGCCCATCATGATGCTCACCGCCAAGGACACCGAGCTCGACAAGGTGATGGCGCTCGATGGCGGCGCCGACGATTACCTGACCAAGCCGTTCTCGCTCATGGAGCTTGCCAGCCGTTGCCGCGCGCTGCTGCGTCGCGGCGGCATGGTCAAGCAGGCGAGCGATGTGCTGAGCGTGGGCGATATCGTGCTTTCGCCTAGCCACCGCGAGGTAACCGTTGCCGGCGAGCCGCTCAAGCTCACCCTGCGCGAGTTCGACCTGCTTGAGTATCTCATGCGCAAGCCCGGCGTGGTCTTTACCCGCGAGTCGTTGCTGCAGAGCGTATGGGGCTGGGATTTCGACGGCGGTTCGCGCACCGTTGACGTGCACGTGCAGACGCTTCGTCAAAAACTGGGCGAGCATGCCAGTGCCATCGAGACCGTGCGCGGCGTGGGCTACCGCTTGGCCGAGCTTTCGGCCGGTGATGGTGCCGAAGGTGACGATGCCGCGGCCACCGCATCGGAGGAGTAACCCGTGGTCTTTGCCCCCCAGGGAAAACACACGCTGTCGCACCGCGTTTTTGCGACGATCTTTGTCTGCGCTATGGCGGTTATCGTGGCGTTTACGGTGCTGGGTGCGTTCTTTGTGCAAAACACCTTGGCGGATGCCACGAGTGCCAATCTGGCGCAGGAAACCGAGCTCATTGCTGCCGCCCTCGACGAGCAGCAGGAGCCCATCCCGTTCTTGCGTAGCCTCGATCGCGAGGACTTGCGCATCACGCTGATTAACAAGGATGGATCGGTTGCCTACGACAACGAGGCGTCGCCTGCCATGCTGCCCAACCATGGTGATCGCCCCGAGGTCGTCGAGGCCTTCGAGAGCGGCTCGGGCTCCGCGGAGCGCTCGAGCTCTACGCTCGATGAGATCATGCTATACCGCGCCGTCCGGCTCGATAACGGTCAAGTTGTCCGCCTGGCGCAAGCTCAGCCTGGCGTTGCGGCGATTTTGCTGTCGATGGTGGCGCCGATGTTGCTTATCGCGGCAGCCGGCGCGGTGCTCTCGTTTTTTATGGCACGCCGTGAATCCCGTGCCATCATCGCGCCGTTGCAAGAGGTGGATTTGGACCACCCGCGCCGTAGCTATGAGCACGCCTATGCCGAGATGGTCCCCATGCTCGAACGCATTGAGTCGCAGCGCCAGGAGCTCAAGCGCCAGATGGCGGTGCTGGCGGATAACGACCGCATGCGTCGTGAGTTTACGGCAAATATCACCCATGAGCTCAAGACCCCGCTTACCGCGATCTCGGGCTATGCCGAGCTTATTGCAAACGGTATGGTCGAGGGCGAGGATGACCTGCGCAACTTTGGCGGTCGCATCTATCGCGAGGCGGGCCGTCTGGCGGCGCTCGTCAACGATATCCTTACGCTATCTAACTTGGACGAGGCCGAGCGTGCGACCGAGGGCGAGGCGGTGCCCATTGGGTCCACGGAGCCCATTGAGCTCTCCCGTGCCATCTTGACGGTGGAGCAGCGTCTTGAACAGGTCGCCCGTCAGGCGAATGTGACGATAAGTCATGAGACCAAGCCCGTGGTCATCAAAGGCGTGTCGCGCTTGATCGACGAGCTCATCTATAATCTGGCAAGCAACGCCATCCGCTACAACCGACCCGGCGGTACGGTTACGCTGCAGTGCGGTACCAACGACGAGGGCCATCCGTTCCTCGCGGTCGCCGACACGGGAATCGGCATCGCGCCCGAAGAGCAGGGCAAGGTGTTTGAGCGGTTCTATCGCGTGGACAAGAGCAGGTCCAAGGCGCGTGGCGGAACTGGCTTGGGGCTTGCCATTGTCAAGCATGCCGCCCTGTATCATCACGCAACGCTCGATCTGTCGAGCGAATTGGGCGTGGGAACCACCATCACGGTGACGTTTCCCGTGCAACAGGACGAGCCGTTTGCGTAACGGCAACGATATGGATATTGACGTGAACGCCGCATCTGTCTTTCAGGTGCGGCGTTGTTGTTGCGCAATTTTACGGATGCTTCTGGCATTTTTACCGTAGAGGCTGTTTCTTATGTATAGAGTTTGGTCTCGGTAAAAAGATGCGATAACATACGGACAGTTTTGTCAATACGAACTGGGGAACTGAAAGGCAAGCTGCATGACCCTTCTCGAATTGTTCCAGCTGCTGAAAAAGCACCTTAAGCTGGTCATCACCCTTCCGGTGGTTTGCGCGATCGCCATGGGCATCGTGTCCCTCGCTGCGATGGATAACACCTACACCGCCACGACGAGCATGTACATTCTCGCCAAGACCGACGATAGCGGTCAGATGAGCTACAACGACCTCTCGGCGAGCCAGATGCTTTCCAACGATATCGCCACGCTGCTCGATAGCGATAGCGTTAAGAGCGGCGCTGCCAATGAGCTGGGCCTTTCCGATCTGGATGACTACAAGGTCTCTGTTTCCTCCGAGACGACCACGCGCGTTATTACGCTTTCGGTCACCGGCACCGATGCCAAGGAGACGGCTGAGGTCGCTAAGGCCATGGCCAGCTCGGTGAGTACGGTCGCCCAGAACGTCGGCGCTGCTCAGAGCATCAACGTTATCGACGAGGCCAAGACCCCCGAGGCCCCCAGCGGTCCCAAGCGCATGCTGTACGTTGCCGTCGCGTTCCTCGCGGGCATCTTTATCGCAGTTGCCTATGTCGTCTTGGCAGACATGCTCAACACCCGCATCCGCGGTGCCGAAGAGGCAGAAGAGCTCCTGGGTATTCCCGTTGTTGGCCGAATTCCGGCTATGAAAGGTGGTAAATAGGCATGGCTAAGGCAAAGAACACCGATAAGCTCGTTGTACAGAATGCCGCCAAGACCCTTCTGGCCAACATCCGCTTTGCGAGCGTGGACGATCCCATTCGTACCATCACCGTTACGTCCTCGATTCCCAACGAGGGCAAGTCTACGGTTTCCATCAACCTTGCTCAGGCAATCGCCACGAGCGGCAAGTCCGTGCTCCTGGTCGAGGCCGATATGCGCCGCAGGTCCCTTTCCGATATGCTCAGCGTCCGTTCGCGCGGCGGACTCTACGCGGTCCTGTCCGAGCAGATCTCCATCGACCAGGCAATCGTCGAGACGGGTCAGAAGAACTTCTACTTCCTCGATGCCGAGCCGCACATTCCCAATCCTGCCGACATCATCGTCTCCCATCGTTTTTCCAAGCTGGTAAAGGCGCTGTCTGCTAAGTTCCAGTACGTTATCTTCGACGCTCCTCCGGTCGGCACCTTCATTGATGCTGCCGAGATCGCCAGCCTGACCGACGGTACGCTGTTCGTGGTGCGCGAGGACTTTACCAAGCGCGAGGAGGCACTCAACGCTATCGGCCAGCTCAAGAAGTCCGAGAAGGTCAAGCTCATCGGTACCGTTATGAATTATTGCGAGACCGAGACCAGCGAGTACTACTATTCTTACTACACCAAGGATGGTAAGAAGGTAAAGAAGGGCTCTGACGATCAGGGTGCTTCCAAAAAGGGCATCTTCACCAACCGAGCAAACGTTTAGCTGATTAAGGCCGATCTATGCGTGACATTCATTGCCATATCTTGCCGGGTGTAGACGACGGCGCCGCCGATCTCGATGAGAGCCTGGCGATGCTCGAGGCTGCCAAGCGGGCCGGTGTTACCAGAATCGTTTGCACTCCGCACTGTCGTGATCCTTATTTTGATTACGACAAAATGTGGGATGCCTTTGAGCTGCTGCGTGATAACGCCGATGGTTTTCCGCTCCAGATGGGCTTTGAGGTCAACCATCGTAAGCTTGTCGAGCTTGGTATTGATGCCGCGGAGCACTTGCATTTCGATGGGACCAATGAGTTTCTGCTCGAGCTTTCGACCCATGCCGATGCGTATGCGTTTAGAGAGTACGAGAACACGATTTACGATTTGCAGTGCCTTGGCTACCAGGTGATCATCGCTCATCCTGAGCGTTATCGCGCGGTCCAAAAGGATGTGAGCGTGGCGGAGCGTCTGGTCGATATGGGTTGTAAGCTGCAGGCTTCGGCGGACTTTATTGCCGGCGGTCGTTTTGGTCGCGAGAAAAAGCCTGCACAGCGTCTGTTCGATCAGAACCTGTACAGCTATATCGCGAGCGATGCCCATAACGTGGGTCATTACGACTGCCTGGCAAAGGCTCGCGCGAAGTTTAGCGTACGCGGAGCTCATTTTCGCTAAAATCTGTTCCTAACGTTCGCATTGAATGAAGGGGCAGCCATGGATATTCAACTTAAGACGGGATGCTTTGATGACGCGGCGTTGGTGCGCCGCGTCGTTTTTATGGACGAGCAGGGCTACGAGAATGAGTTCGACGCTATCGACGAGGATCCGAACTGCATTCATGTGACGCTCTATGTAGACGGCGAGCTTGCCGGTTGCTCGCGCGTGTTTCCCGAAGAGCTTGAGCGCGTGGCTGACGCAGAGGCCCCAGTGTTGCCGGCATGCGACATGGACGAAGGCGTTGCGGCGGGGGAGACCTACATTATGGGGCGCGTCGCCGTGCTGCCGGCTATGCGTCGTCGCGGACTGGCGAGTGCGATCGTCGAGGCCAGTGCTGCGTGTGCACGCGATGCCGGCGCCAAGCTTATTAAGCTGCATGCGCAGGAATACGTGCTGCCGCTCTATGTAAAGGCGGGCTACACGCAAATTGCCCCGGTAGATTACGAAGACGAAGGCCAGCCCCACGCCTGGATGGCCAAGCGCGTAGATGGCAGATAGGGACGTTCCTTTTCTGCCGGCAGTTGGGGACACTCCTTGGCAATTGACGCATTGGAGCGCTCGGACATACAGTTTTTCGATTCCGTATGTATATATGCGCGTTAATGGGTTATAAAATCTAAGTCTGAACATAGCAGGTCTGCGATGCGGCTCGGGCGACCGGGCCGTTTTTGCGGACAGGGGTAGCGCGAAAGGACTGCACATGCGTCAATTTAAGACCGAGAGCAAAAAACTGCTCGACCTCATGATCAACTCCATCTACACCAATAAGGAAATCTTCCTGCGCGAGCTTATCTCTAACGCGAGCGACGCCGTCGACAAGCTCAACTTTAAGAGCCTGCAGGATCCGAGCGTCAAGATCGACCAGGGCGACCTGGCTATTCGCGTTTCCTTTGATAAAGACGCCCGCACCATTACCATCTCGGATAACGGCATTGGCATGACCGCCGAGGAGCTCGAGTGCAATCTGGGCACCATCGCCCATTCCGGCTCCGAGGAGTTTAAGACCGAGAACGCCGAGCAGCAGGGTTCGGATGTTGACATCATCGGCCAGTTTGGCGTGGGCTTCTACTCGGCTTTTATGGTCGCCAGCCATGTGAAGGTCGTCAGCCGCGCCTACGGCGAGGATGTCGCCCATGTGTGGGAATCCGACGGTCTTGAGGGCTACACCATCGAGGACGGCGAGCGTGCCGAGCACGGTACCGATGTCATCCTGACGCTGCGCGAGAACGAGAAGCTCGATGCCGACGGCGAGGCCGAGACCTACGATCGCTTCCTGACCGAGTGGGGCCTCAAGAGCCTGATTCAGCAGTACAGCAACTATGTGCGCTACCCGATTCAGATGATGGTGTCCAAGAGCCGCCAGAAACCCAAGCCCGAGGACGCTGGCGACGATTACAAGCCCGAGTACGAGGACTACCAGGAGCTCGAGACCGTCAATTCCATGACACCGATCTGGAAGAAGCGCAGCTCCGATGTCGAGCAGAAGGACTACGACGAGTTCTACAAGTCCACGTTCCACGACTTTGACGATCCTGCGCGCACCATCAGCTTCCACGCCGAGGGCACGCTCGAGTATGACGCCCTGCTGTTTGTGCCGGGACGCGCGCCGTTCGATTTGTACAGCAAGGACTACGAGAAGGGCCTGGCGCTTTACAGCTCCAACGTCCTGATCATGGAGAAGTGCGACGACCTGCTGCCCGACTACTACAACTTTGTCCGCGGCGTCGTGGATTCCGCCGACGTGTCGCTCAACATCTCGCGTGAGACGCTGCAGCAGAACCGTCAGCTCAAGGCCATCGCCAAGCGCGTGGAGAAGAAGATTACTGCCGATCTTGAGGATATGCGTGACAACGACCGCGAGGCCTACGAGAAGTTCTTTGAGAACTTTGGCCGCGGCCTTAAGTACGGCATCTACTCGAGCTATGGCATGAAGGCCGATGAGCTCGCCGACCTGTTGCTGTTCTGGTCTGCCAAGGAACAGAAGATGATTACCCTGGCCGAGTATGCCAAGGGCATGCCCGAGGATCAGAAGGCCATCTACTACGCCGCCGGCGATTCGCGCGAGCGCTTGGCCAAGATGCCCGTGGTAAAGGGCGTGCTCGACCGCGGCTATGACGTGCTGCTGCTGACGCAGGATGTGGATGAGTTCACGTTCCAAGCTATGCGTGAGTACGTTGCTGCCGATATGCCCAAGATCTACGAGGACGATGCTGCCCGCGAGGCTGCCGAGAAGGCTGTGGCCGACGGTGCCGAGCCCGAGGTCGAGGATCGTCATCTGGAGCTCAAGAACGTTGCGACTGGCGATCTTGATCTGGCGACCGAGGACGAGAAGAAGGAGGCCGAGGACGCCACCAAGGAAAACGAGGACCTCTTTAGCGCTATGAAGGAGGCACTCGGTGACAAGGTCGAGAAAGTTGCCGTCTCCGCGCGTCTGACCGATGCCCCCGCTTGCATCACCACCGAGGGCCCACTTTCGCTCGAGATGGAGAAGGTGCTCCAGAAGGGACCCGAGGGCGCGCCCGACGGCATGCCCAAGAGCCAACGCGTGCTCGAGCTCAACGCCAAGCACCCGGTCTTTGACAAGCTTGTCGCTGCCCAGAAGGCAGGCGACGCCGACAAGATCAAGCAGTACTCCGGTCTGCTCTATGACCAGGCCCTGCTGGTCGAGGGCATTCTCCCCGAGGATCCCGTTGCCTTCGCGGCGGCTGTTTGCAACTTGATGTAGTTAGGTATTTACGCGGTTTTACCAAACCGCGTAACGGCTCGACGCTGCCCTCAGTTCCGCCGTTCTAACGAACGGCGGACCAGTCGACGCTGCGCGGGCGCTAGAGCGACAACTTGTCATTCAAAGAGGACGGCATGACCAGAAGGTCTATGCCGTCCTCTTTTCATGCCAATTTGTTCGCTCTGGCGCCCGCTCGCTCATATGACCCAATCCGCTGTCAAGAGTCACAATGGCCCCGCCGACCGCTTGCAATCGGTCGGCGGGGCCTGCCGTTGAACCCGTCCCGGTCCGCCCCCGGCATGTCGTCGACGCCTTCGGCTCAGTCTCATATCCGCGGATACCGCTCCGGCGGCCCGCAATCCTCTCCTTCGGCGGGGCTCCCCAAGTCTGTCGACGCGGATGCGGCGGCCGCCGCGCGCACAGCGAGAACGGGGGTATCCCCGAAGGCTGCCCGGCTCGCCGGGACGGTGGCTATGTCTATTCGGTTGCCTCCCGGCACATCGCGCCGAGGGCCCACAGCCACCTCACGAGCTCGGCGGCGGTGGCGGCGTTCGCCTTCGCCTGGGGCATGCCCCTGGCGAGCATCTCCTCGCGGCGCCGGAGCAGGCGCTCGGAACCCTTCCTCCCGTGCATCCTTATCTCGAGCGGGACGCCGCTGCCCTTGGGCATCAGCTTCGGTTGGTGGCTCGCCTGGACGTAGCTCCAGGACCCCTCGACGGCCAGCCTCCTGACGAGGGCGTTGCCGGCCCCGCTGATCCCGCCGAGGCGCACGGAGTCCGCGCTCGACCTCTGCTTCGGGGCGAGGCCGAAGTAGGCCGTCACCTGCCTGCCGGAGCGGAACCTCGAGAAGTCGCCGACCTCGGCCGCGAAGGCGGCGGCGAGCGCGAACCCGCACCCCTTGATCGACTGGAGCGCCTCGACCTCGGCCGAGAGGGGGCCCGCCGCGACGGCGGCCCTGTATTCGGCGAGGACGGCCTCCCTCGTCTCGTCGGCCGCCTCGACCTCGCTCCTCAGCGCCGCAAGCGCCCGGATGCCGCCGTCGTCGGCGGGGTGTATGCCGTCGAGCCACCTGAGGAAGCCGTACGTCCAGTACCTCCGGGGGTTGCCGGCCGGCGTCGTGCCGCCGTAGGCGTAGCCGCGGCGGGCCAGGAACGCCAGGAGCCGCTGCTTCGCCGCCGCGAGCCTCGCAGTCGCGGCGTCGTGGGCCCCGGCGAGGTCCCTGAGCCCCTCGATCTCGGGGGACGGCACCCATACCGGGGAGATATCGTGCGACAGTATCGCCTTGTCCATCCTGGCCGCGTCGTTGCGGTCGTTCTTGGACGAGAGGTCTGCCGCCGACCTCGGGACCTTGGAGACGGCCGCGACGACGCAGTCGACGCCGAGGGCCGACAGCTCCCTCTGCGGGGCGAAGCCGAGGTAGCCGCTCTCGTAGGCGGCGAGCGACGGGCCGGGGAAGCCCGACATCCACTCCGCGACCTCGCCCCACGGGTTGCCGCGGAACCTCCTCGTCACTGCCTCGCCCGTCTCCGCGTCGAGCGCGCAGACGGTGGTGGACCTGAGGTGTACGTCCATTCCGAAGGCGGTAGAATATCTAGGCACGGGAGCCTCCCAACCTCGTTGCGGCGCGGCTGCGCCTCTGGCACTTCAACAACATTGTCGCAGCCCCGACCCGCGGTCACGAGCGGGGGCTCCTGTCGTTTCCGTGCCCCTGGATTGGGTCATAGTGTCTGGCATTGCCAAAACATCGACGTTGCCGTGGTCCTAAGTAGTCATTGGGGACGTTCTTGTTTGACTAGTCATTTAAGAACGTCCCCGATGACTATTTGAATTGCTAATTTGTGCGGGTTGTGGTTTTGTGACCTGCTGAAATTTAAGATACTGTACAACTGTACGTTAATTTGTCTTCGTAGTATATTGCTACCCGCAAAACTCAATACCATTGTGCTCTGAGACGCTAAAGCGCCTACGTACAATGGTTGTCGATAGTACGATTCGATTTAACGACAGGATGGATGGTCCAAGCGTGAGTCTCGGCAGCAAACTATCCAATGCAAAGGTGTCCTTTGCGATATTTAAGCGCGACATTAAGCGACTGCTTGTGAACCCCGTCGCCTTGGTGGTTACCCTTGGCGTGTGCGTTATTCCCTCGCTGTATGCCTGGTACAACATCGTGGCCAACTGGGATCCGTACGGAAACACCCAGGGTATCAAGATTGCCATCGCCAACAACGATCGGGGCACCCAAAACGACTTGGTGGGCGAGCTCAACGCGGGCGACCAGGTCGTCGATCAGCTCAAGGAGAACGATCAGCTGGGCTGGACCTTCGTCGATTCGGCGTCCGATGCCAAGGAGGGCGTCGAGAGCGGTGAGTACTATGCGGCCATCGTAATCCCCAAGAACTTCTCGGATAACCTGGTTTCGATGCTCGACGGTAACTACCATCAGCCCAAGCTTACGTACTACGTCAATGAGAAGAAGAGCGCTATTGCGCCCAAGGTTACCGACACCGGTGCAAGCACCATCGAGGAGCAGATCAACTCGGAATTTGTCTCCACGGTGGGCGAGACCGTTGCCAGCATTGCCAAGGATGCCGGAGTCGATTTAAAGGACAAGGCAACCCAGACTCAGGACTCGCTGGCAAGTTCGGTGTCCGAGGCGTCCGACACCTTGGGCGAGGTGCGCGATTCGATTGGCGATATGAATGCCGCCATCGATAAGACGAGTGGCGCTATCGCCTCGGCTGATGCGGCACTTGCCGGCTTGCAAGGCCAGGCACCGTCGCTGACGCAGGCGATCTCCCAGGGCAACGACCTGCTGAGCGAAGCTCGCACCACGGCGGGCAACTCCATCACCTCGCTCTCCAAGGCGCTCTCGGAAGGCAGCCTTGCGCTCACCAAGACGTCGGCCTCTGCGAACGCTGCCATCGGCAAGCTGACGGGCGCGGTCACATCTACGACCACCCGTATCGACAACTCGCTCGAGTCTCTTCAAGCGACGATCGACCACAATAAGGCCGTTATCGGGCACTTGGAGATTCTCGCCAATGACACGTCGACAGGTTCCGAGGAAATTGACGCGCGCATTGTATCGACCATCGATTTGCTTCGAGAGCAGAATGAAAAGCTTCAGAGCATCAAGGACGGTCTGTCCGCGCAGTCGAGCGCCATGGCGAATGACGCAGCGGCTGTTTCGGGTGCCAGTGACGCTATCAATAACGCAATTCATACCGGTGCGACCAACCTTGGCCAAGCCCAGACGGACTTGGGCCAAAACGCGCTGCCGAAGGCCTCGAGCGCGCTCGACTCTTTTGCTGCCGTTTCGGGCGACCTGACCGGTATCGTCTCGGGTATGACACCTACACTTGCAAATGCGCGCGGCACGTTGGCGCAGCTTAGCGCTACGCTCGGCCAGGCCAAGACCACGCTGTCCCAGACCGATTCCTCGCTTGCCAAGGTCCAGGACAAGCTCGCAACCGCCGCCAACGACATCGCGGCGCTACAGACCTCCGAGTCCATGGGCGAGCTGGCCGACCTGATGGGCGTCGACGTCAATGACGTCGCAGACTTCATGGCATCTCCGGTTGAGCTCGCGTCCAAGTCGATCTATCCGGTCAAGAGCTTTGGTTCGGGTATCGCCCCCTTCTACACTAACCTTGCGCTTTGGGTGGGCGGTTACGTACTCATCGCCATCTACAAGCTCGAGGTCGATCGCGAGGGCATTGGCAGCTTTACGGCGCGCCAGGGCTACTTCGGTCGTTGGATGCTCCTGGTGATCCTGGGCGCGTTGCAGGCCATCATCGTTACGGTGGGTGATTTGGTCATTGGCGTACAGTGCGTCAACCCACTGCTGTTCGTGCTGGGTGGCATCGCCATCTCGTTTACGTACGTCAACATCATCTATGCGCTGTCCACTACGTTTAAGCATATCGGCAAGGCGATTGGCGTCATCCTGGTTATCGTGCAGATTCCCGGTTCGTCGGGCATGTATCCCATCGAGATGATGCCCGGCTTCTTCCAATGGCTGCATCCGCTGCTGCCCTTTACCTACGGCATCAATCTGCTGCGCGAGACCGTCGGCGGCATGTACTCGTTCAACTACCTGTTCAACCTGTGCATCTTGGGCGTGTTCTTGATCGTGGCGCTCTTTATCGGCCTGCAGCTGCGTCCGCTGCTGCTCAACCTTAACCTGCTCTTTGATAAACAGCTCTCCACGACCGGTATGATGATTTGCGAGTCCAACGACCTGCCGCGCCAGCGCTACTCGCTGCGCACGGCCATGCGCGTCATGCTCGATTCCGATTCGTACCGTCGCGAACTGCTCGATCATGCGGTCGCCTTTGAACATCGCTACCCGTACTACATCAAGGGCGGTTTTGCCGCCGTGGTGGGCGTTCAGGTCCTGCTCTTTGTCCTGTCGACGGTTCTCGATATCGACAATAACGGCAAGATCATCCTGCTTGTCATTTGGATCATCTCGGTTATTGCCATCTGCGGCTGGCTGATCAATATCGAATATATCCGAGCGAGCCTCAATACCCAGATGCGCATCTCGGCGCTTTCGGATGAGGACCTGCGTCGCGAGATGCGCGAACACACGGCCGCCATTCCTGCCGCCCGCCACATGTTTGGCCTCAACGCCAGCGAGCGTGGTGCCAAGGGCGGCGATCAGTCCACGGGCCGCTTGCCGCATATCGGCTCGCACCATAAATCTCAGGGCAGCGACAGCACAGCCACAAATGATGGAGATACCACCGCGCTTGGCAAGCACTCCAAAGGAGGTGAGGCATAAATGAAGAACATCCTGCATCTGTTTAAGCGCGATGTCCAAAACGTGTCTCGCTCCGTGATCGGCTTGGTTGTCGTGATGGGCCTCATTATCGTACCGTGTCTGTACGCGTGGTTTAACATCGCCGGCAGCTGGGATCCGTACGGCAACACCGGCAATCTTAAGATCGCCGTGGTCAACACCGATGAGGGTTACGAGAGCGATTTGATCCCCGTCGAGGTTAACGTGGGCGAAAACGTGACCGCCACCCTACGCGGCAACGAGAGCTTCGATTGGGTTGTGCTCAACAATCGCGAAAAGGCTATCGAGGGCGTTAAGTCGGGCGCGTACTATGCTGCCGTCGTTATCCCCAAAACGTTTAGCGCTGACATGATGACGCTTTTCTCGACCGACGTGAAACACGCCGATATCGAGTTTTACGAGAACCAGAAGGCCAACGCCATTGCGCAGATCGTGACCGAGAAGGGTTCGAGTGCCGTTCAGAGCCAGGTTAACGAAACTTTTACCGAGACCATTACGAGCATCGGTCTTAAGACGGTGTCCAGCCTGCTCGATTACATGAGCACCGACCAGGTCAGCAACTTTATCGCCAACCTGTCCTCGACGCTTGGCGATTCGATTGAGGACCTGCGAGACGTTCAGGCAAATGCTTCGTCGCTGGCGGGCATTTTGAGCTCCACGTCCGATTCGCTGACGTCGGCGAGCGGCATGCTCAAGCAGACCGGTGCCGTCGATGAGTCGACAAAGCAGCTCATGGAACATGCCAAAAGCGGCATCGATGATTCCAAAGAAGCGCTTAAGGCGGCAAACGATGCCATCGATGCCGCAATCGATGGAAGTGCGGGTTCGTTCGACAATGTGTCTGCCGAGCTCGCGAAGGCGTTCGACACCGCAAACCAGCATGTTGACCTTACGGTGTCTCAGCTCAACGAAGCCGCAGCGGCGCTCAATACGCGTGCTGACGATATCGATGCGATGGCCGATCGGCTCCGCAACCTTGCCGACCAGGTGAGTGATGACAAGCTCAAAGACGGCCTCAAGTCCGCCGCGACGTCGCTGGGCAGAATCGCCGTTGAGTACCGCAACAATGCCAAGGATCTGGCGGCTACCGCGAAGTCTCTCTCCGATAGCATGGCCGAGGTCAACAACTCGCGTGCCGAGGTCGATCAGGCCATCGCTGATGCCAAGGCCGGCATCGCGGGTGCCAAATCCGATTACGATTCCACGTTCTCGGTTAAGGCCAAGGAGCTCAAGAAGACGGTTTCGGGCATTCTGGACTCGCTTGATGGCATCTCGGGCGACCTGGATAGCGCCGTAGGCGGCCTCACCGATGCATCCGGCTCGTTGGCGAAGGGCCTCTCCAAGGCCGCCAAGCTGGTCAACAAGGCTTCCGATCAGCTAGGCGAGGCGTCGGACAAGATCAGTGCGTTTAAGGACGAGCTCGACGGTGCCTTGATGTCGGATGACCTCGCTACGATCAAGACGATGATCGGCAATGATCCCGAGGGTCTGGCCGTGTCGCTTTCCGGCCCCGTCGCGCTCGATCGCAAGCCGGTCTATCCGATCCGCAACTACGGTTCGGCCATGGCACCGTTCTACACGATTCTGTCGCTCTGGGTCGGCTCGATCGTGCTGGCGGCCATGATGAAGGTCTCGGTTGACGATGAGCTTATCAACGAGCTCATCCCCGTGCGCTTGCACGAGATCTACCTGGGCCGTTACCTGTTCTTTGGCGGTCTGGCCCTGCTGCAGGCAACGCTCGTGTGCGCGGGCGACATCCTGTTCTTTGGCATCCAGTGCGACGACCCGCTGCAGTTTGTGCTGGCGGGCTGGGTCGCGAGTCTCGTGTTCTCCAATATCGTCTACACGCTTACGGTTTCGTTTGGCGATATCGGCAAGGCGCTCGCCGTCGTGCTGCTGGTCATGCAGGTCGGCGGTTCGGGCGGCACGTTCCCCATCGAGATGACCGGCCCCGTGTTCCAGGCGATCTATCCGTTCCTGCCGTTTACTCACGGCATCAACGCCATGCACGCCGCTATGGCCGGTGCCTACCATATGGAGTATTGGATTGAGCTAGGCATTCTGGCGAGCTATCTGATTCCGTCGCTGGCCCTGGGCGTCGTCTTCCGCCGCCCGGTCATCAAAGCCAACGACTGGATCATCGAAAAACTGGAGTCAACCAAATTGATTTAGTTCAGCAACGTAAACACCGTCGGAACATCGAGATCTTCCAACCCGATGCTTTAGCGTAGTGAATTGCACGGGCTGCTTGGTTGTTGCTACAGTAGCGGGGCGTGCCGGGGGTCCGGTGCGCCCTGCTTTTATTTGACCATGAGGCGGCACGCAGCCATGCGCGTGCGGACACCACGCCCAGATTGAGCGCGAGGATGCCCTATGGCCCAGCATGCCACTGACAATATCGAAATGATGCCCGATAGCCCTGTTGCTCGCGAGGACCTGGGCGCGGGCGGCACCTCCCGCGGCGCCGGCGCTCGCTCGCCGCTGTTCTGGAAAGTCCTGCTGCTTTCGGTGGCAGTCGTCTGGGGCTACTCCTTTACGACCATGAAGGACGCGCTCGACACCATTCCGGTGTTCGAACTGCTCTACGTGCGCTTTCTGCCTGCGGCGTTGGTCATGTTTTTCATCTTCCACAAGCGCATCATCGCGCACCTCAACGCCCGCAACCTTATCGTCGGACTTGGCATGGGCGCACTTATGTGGGCCGCCTACGCCCTGCAGACAGTCGGTCTGGCGCACACCACGGCGGGCAAGAATGCTTTTTTGACGGGCACGTATTGCATCGTTGTGCCGTTCGCGAGCTATTTTCTGAGCGGCGAAAAACTCACCCGCTATAACCTGGGCGCGGCGCTGCTGTGCTTGGCGGGCATTGGCTTGGTGGCGCTCGATAGCGTTGAATTCAACATCGGTGATGTCATTACGCTGGCGGGTGCGGTCTTTTTCGCCATCCAGATGGCGGTGACTGCCAAGTACGGTCGCAAAATGGACATCAACGTCATCACGTTTTGGATGTTTGTGGGCAACGGCGTGCTGAGCCTGGCAACGTCGCTGCTATTCGAGACCCAAGCGCCTCTGTCCGTGTGGACGCCGAGCTTTATCAGCGCGATGGCGTTTCTCTCGGTTGGTTGCACATGCGCGGCTCTGCTCATCCAAAACGTCGGCCTGGCGCATGTCTCGGCCTCGACGGGCTCACTGCTCCTTTCGATGGAGTCGCCTTCGGGCGTGCTGTTCTCGGTGCTGCTGATGGGGGAGGCGCTCGCCTCGCGCCTGCTCGCCGGCTTCGCGCTCATCTTTCTTTCGATTATCTTGAGCGAGACGCATTTCGATTTTTTGCGTCGAAAGCCGCGTCCGCAATTGTAAACAATTTGTTGCGCCGCCTCCCGGGGCGGCATTTTTTATGCGTCGCCCTTAAAGTAGTACCTTGCACTTTACGCTATCAAAGTGCTTGCTGCAAAAACGTTACTGGAGGGCATCTATGGCACCAGCACTGTCCGATCTTCAACCGCAATCAGCGCCCAAGGCCACCGCGGCGGCGCAGACCGCTATCGGTGACGGTCTTGTTGCAGAAGCTCAGGCTTTTGCAGACGAGCTCGCTGCGTGGCGACACGATTTACATCAGATGCCCGAGCTGGGTAATAGCCTCCCGCAGACCTCTACGTATATCCAAGCGCGCCTGACCGAGATGGACATCCCATTTGCAACGCTCGTCGATGGTTCCTGCGTTGTGGGCCTTGTCGGCGCCGGTGCCGCCGCGGCCCAAGGCAATGGCGTCTGCACGAATGAGCAGGCCGGTACGGTCATCATGCTTCGTGGCGACATGGACGCCCTGCCCGTTGCCGAGGAATCCGGCGAGCCCTTTGCATCCACCAACGGCTGCATGCACGCTTGCGGTCACGATATGCACGCGACGGCGCTGCTTGGTGCGGCTCGTATGCTCAAAGCTCGCGAGGCAGAGCTTGTTGATGCCAACGCTACGGTTAAGTTGCTGTTCCAGCCGGGCGAGGAAACCTTTGAGGGTGCCCGCGCCGCCATCGCCGACGGTCTGCTGCAGAACCCGCGTCCTCAGGTCGCCTTTGCCATGCATGTCAATAGCCAGTCGCCGCTCGGCCTGGTGCTCTACGGCAGCCCGGCGCTCTCGGGCGTGTACGGTTTTCGTATCACGCTTCAGGGCAAGGGCGGCCATGGCTCGAGCCCCGAGATTTGCATCGACCCCATCACGGCCGGCGTGCATGTGCATCTGGCGCTTCAGGAGCTTATCGCTCGCGAAGTGCCGGCGGCTAAGGAGGTCGCGCTTACCGTTGGCAAGTTCGCCGGCGGTCAGGCCGCAAATGTCATCCCCGACACTTGTGTGCTCGAGGGAACGCTGCGTGGCTTCGATGTCGAGCTCATGGCTCATCTCAAGGAGCGTATCGCCGAGGTCGTTAACGGCGTGGCCGCAACGTATCGCACGCCGGCGACCCTCGAGACACTCTCGGATGTTCCCCCGCTCGTACTCGATGACGACATGACCCAGGCGTCGCTTGGCTACGTGAGCGCGGTGCTGCCCAAGGCCGCCTTCCTGCCGCTGTTCCACGCCATGGCGAGCGAGGACTTCGCGCTGATCTCGAGCGAGATCCCGAGTGCGTACTTTACCGTGGGCGCAGCTGTGACCGATACGGACGAGCACTTTGCCCAACACCATCCCAAGGCACGCTTTAGCGATGCCGAGCTGCCGCTCGGCGCCGCGGCTTATGCGGCAGTCGCTTTGGGCTATATCGCCGACCACCGGTAGCGCCCAACCTTGTCTTTCAAGCCTGCGGGCATGGCCATAAGGCCTATGCCCTTGTCTTTCAAGGCAATCTTGGGCACCGTGGGCGCCATCGTCTCGGGCGTGCTGTTCGATGCCACGGGCTCCTTTGCGAGCACCTGGATCGTGTGCCTGGCGTGCTCCGTGGTCATGCTCGTGTTCCTGCTGGCATCCGAGCCCATCGCCGCCAAGCTGCGCGCGAGCGTGGCGGGGGAGTAGACGTCCGTCGCTCTTTTCTGTTCGCTCCGTTCTGTCCGTGGCCGCCTTGGAAGCCGAATGGATGCTCGTACCATCATTCGGTTTCCAAGGCGGCCACGGGCCTACGAAATGGTCCCTTTTCCTCCGTCCCCAACAGATCACGTGATCCGAAGGGGACGGAGGAAAACGGATCACAAACAGCGGCGGCGCGTCTGGCCGAACGAGTCCCCATACCCTCGTTCGGTCAGACGCGCCGCCGCGTTGCTGCTTTGTGCCGTATAATGACCGTTACCTATGACGCGATACAAAAGAAAGGTGTTTGCCCATGCAGGCACAGAAGGCGGAGGGAACCCGCGACCTTATCGGCGCCGAGATGCGCGCCTGGCAAAAGATGCAGCAGATTGCGGCCGGCGTGTTCGAGCCGTTTGGTTTTAAACCCATCGAGACGCCCGCGATCGAGCAGGTTGACGTGTTTGTCCACGGTATCGGCCAGTCGACCGACGTCGTGCGCAAGGAAATGTTCCGCGTGTTCAGCGGTGCCAACCTGGAGCGCGTCTTTACCGAGGGCACCGACACCAAACTCAAGCCCAAGCAGCGCCTGGCACTTCGCCCCGAGGGCACGGCCGGCGTGGTGCGCGCCGTCGTCGAGAACAATCTGGTGCCCCAGGGCTCCACGCCGTTTAAGGCTTACTACGCCGAGGCCATGTTCCGCGGCGAGCGTCCCCAGAAGGGCCGCCTGCGCCAGTTCCACCAGGTGGGCATCGAGTGGCTCGGCGCTCCCGATCCGGCGGCAGACGCCGAGTGCATCATCATGCTCATGGAGTTCTACAAGCGCCTGGGCTTCGATCTTTCCAAGCTTCGTCTGCTCATCAACTCGATGGGTGACGCCCAGTGCCGTCCGGCTTATCGCGAGCAGGTTAAGCAGTTCATCCTCGATCACGCCGACGAGATGTGCGATGAGTGCCGCGAGCGCGCCGAGCTCAACCCGCTGCGTGCCTTCGACTGCAAGAACGACCACTGCCGCGAGATCATGGCCGAGGCTCCGCTGATGGGTGACAACCTGTGCGATGAGTGCCGCGAGCACTACGAGCAGGTCAAGCGCTATCTGGATGCCGCCGGTATCGAGTATGTCGAGGATCCCACCTTGGTGCGCGGCCTGGACTACTACACCCGTACTGTCTTTGAGGTCGAGGCCCCTGGCGCCGGCGTCGGCTCCATCGGCGGCGGCGGCCGCTACGACGGTCTGGTCGAGCTCGAGGGTGGCAAGCCCACGGCGGGCGTCGGCTTTGCCGTCGGTTTTGAGCGCGCCCTGCTGGCCCTGCAGGCCTTTGGCAGCGATCTGGGTGCCGAGGAGGCCCCGTGCGTCTATGTCGCCAACGCCGGCAAGGAGCTGCGCCAGAACGTCTTTGCCATTACGCAGGAGCTTCGCGCCGCAGGTATCGTGACCGAGGCCGACTATCAGGGCCGTTCGCTCAAGGCCCAGTTTAAGCAGGCCGATAAGGTAGGCGCCAAGCTCATCCTAGTCCTGGGCGGCGACGAGCTTGCCGCCGGCAAGGTCAAGGTGCGCGACATGGAGAGCCATGAAGAGGTCCTTGCCGATCTGGCCAACGTCGTCGAGGCGGTTCGCGAGCGCCTGTAGCGCATCTTTTTGAGCTTCGGGCCTGCTAACGTGCCCTGCTCATGGAGAGCGATTGTTACGGGGGTGTTTCGCTTTTATGCGGAATGCCCCCGTTTACGTATGCCGCCCACCGAGAAATACGACCATTTAGGGCAAAAACCTTTGCAATGCAGAAAATACTTTTGTGTGGTAAAGCGCAATCAGTGTCGAAAGTATTTCTCAAGCGCCTATAATGAATACCGCATGTTACGTGCATAGAAGGAGGAATGGGAGGAAACGTGGCTGAGAACCTAAGCAACCAGTCTGTACCCGAAGCCGCGGCGCGCGTCGCTGCCGTGGTCAACCGCCTCGTTAACCGAATCGGCTCGAATGCCGAGTCCAGGGAGCGTCTCGCCGAGATCGAGATCCCCGAGGAGCTGCGCGACAATCTGGCGCTGTTCTTGCGCCTGGAGCGCCGTGTGCTTAGCGAGTATGATCCTGAGATCGCGGACCTGTTCGACAAGATTTTGACAGCCGAGATTGTGGTCAATGCCGGCAACCCCGGTACCTGCGCTGCCGACGAAGCCGTCGACGAGCAGGGCGTGCCCACCGCCGACGAGCCCACTGCCGTGGCATTTCGTGAGGTCGTCGATTTGATCGACAGCTTGCCGCTCGATAAGCAGCAGGTCATCGTTCGCGCCTTTACGAGCTTTTTCCATCTGGCAAACCTGTCGGAGGAGAACTACCGTGTGGCGCAGCTGCGCGAGCGCGAGGCCGGTGCGTCGACCGATACCGAGGTCGATCCTGCCAACGAGCTTACCGTTGCCTATCACCAGCTGGTGAATGAGCTGGGTGTCGAGGGTGCCAACGAGCTGCTCGACAAGCTCGAGTTCCACCCTGTCTTTACCGCACATCCCACCGAGGCCCGTCGTAAGGCCGTCGAGGGCAAGATCCGCCGTATCTCCAACCTGCTGGAGGAGCGTCCGCGTCTGGGCGGCTCCGACCTGGTGGAGAACGAGCGCCATATGCTGCAGGAGATCGACGCCCTGGTGCGTACGAGTCCCATCGCGCTCAAGAAGCCCACGCCGGTCGAGGAAGCCGATACCATCATCGACATCTTCGATAACACGCTGTTCGACGTCATCCCCGTTATCTATCGTCGTTTTGACGATTGGGTGCTGGGCGACAAGGCCGGTACTGTGCCGCCGCTGTGCCCGGCGTTCTTCCATCCCGGCAGCTGGATCGGTTCCGACCGCGACGGTAACCCCAACGTCACCGCCAAGGTGAGCCGTGAGGTCGCCGCCAAGTACTTTACGCACATGGTGCTCAAGCTCGAGGACAAGTGCCGCCACATCGGCCGCAACCTCACGCTCGAGGCTACCTACAGCAAGCCGTCGGCCGAGCTCATTAACCTGTGGAACCATCAGGTCGAGATGAGCCCTCGTTACACGGCCCGCGCCGAGCTGATCTCCGAGCACGAGCCGCATCGCGCCGTCATGCTCGTCATGGCCGACCGCCTGAACGCCACCGTCCGTCGTATCACCGACACCATGTACCACAGCGCCGACGAGTTCCTGGATGACCTGCGCGTCGTCCAGCGTTCGCTGGCCGCCTGCGGTGCCGTCCGTGCTGCCTACGGCCCGGTCCAAACCATCATCTGGCAGGTCGAGTCCTTCGGCTTCCATATGGTCGAGATGGAGTTCCGTCAGCACTCCGTGGTGCATGCCCGCGCCCTTAAGGATATCCACGAGAACGGTATCCATGGCGACCTGCAGCCCATGACGCGCGAGGTCATCGATACCTTCCGCGCTATCGGCTCCATCCAAAAGCGCTACGGCAAGAAGATGGCGCACCGCTACATCATCTCGTTTACCAAGAGCGCTCAGCATGTGGCCGACGTCTTTGAGCTGGCGCACCTGTCCTTTGCACACGAGGAGGATGTCCCCGAGCTCGACGTGATCCCGTTGTTCGAGCAGCTCGAGGACCTCGAGGGCTGCGTCGACGTGCTCGATCAGATGCTTACGCTGCCCGTGGTGCAAAAGCGCCTTGCCCAGACCAACCGCCGCATGGAGGTTATGCTGGGCTACTCCGATTCCTCCAAGGACGCCGGTCCTACCACGGCCATGCTCGCGCTGCACTCCGCGCAGGAGCGCATCGCCAAGTGGGCCGAGAAGAACAATATCGACCTGGTGCTCATGCACGGTCGCGGCGGTGCCGTGGGCCGTGGCGGCGGCCCGGCCAACAAGGCCGTGCTGGCGCAGCCCAAGGGTTCGGTCAACTGCTTCTTTAAGCTCACCGAGCAGGGCGAGGTCATCTTTGCCCGTTACGGCAACCGCACGCTGGCTCAGCGCCATGTTGAGTCCGTTGCCGCCGCAACGCTTTTGCAGTCGGCCCCGAGTGTCGAGAAGACCAACACCGAGACCACGCAGAAGTTCTGGGGTATGGCCGAGAAGCTCAACACCGCAAGCCACGAGCGCTATCTGGACCTGCTGAACACCGAGGACTTTACACCGTGGTTCTCGACCGTGACGCCGCTGACCGAAGTCGGTCTGCTGCCGATCGGCTCGCGTCCCGCCAAGCGCGGTCTGGGTGCCAAGTCGCTCGACGACCTGCGTACCATTCCGTGGATCTTCAGCTGGAGCCAAGCGCGCATTAACCTGGCCGCTTGGTACGGCCTGGGCACCGCCTGCGAGCAGTTGGGCGACCTTGACCAGCTTAAGGCTGCCTACCAGGAGTGGCCGTTCTTCCGCACGTTCATCGACAACATCGAGATGTCGATTGCCAAGACCGACCAGCGCATCGCCAAGATGTATCTGCACCTGGGCGATCGCCAGGATCTGTCCGAGAAGGTCTTCACCGAGATGCAGCTCACGCGTAAGTGGGTCCTTGCCATCGTCGGTGACGAGTGGCCGCTGCAGCGCCGCCGCGTGCTCGGCTGCGCCGTTCGCGTGCGTAACCCCTACGTCGACGCCCTGTCCATCGCCCAGGTCCGCGCCCTTCGCGAGGTGCGTATGAACCAGGACGAGATGGCCGAGGAGAAGAAGGCCGAGTACATGAGCCTGATTCTTTCGACTGTGACCGGCGTCTCGGCAGGATTGCAGAACACGGGGTAATCGATAGCCCTGTGGCTCTCACCGGGACCCGAAGGGTTTCCCTCTGAATGCGTCCTCGCACTTGAAGCCCCCTTATCCTGCTCCTTCGGAGCTGCGGATAAGGGGGCTTCGTGCTGCGGAATGCATTCAGAGGGAAACCCTTCGGGCCCCTTCGTCCTCGGTCTTCTGGAATTAAAGCTGAGGAGAAGAAAGGCGCGCTTCTCGCCTTACGACTGTAGCGGCCGCGGCTCCGTTTGGGATCGCGGTCGTTTTGTTGTGGGTCAAATATGAACGTTGTGTTAATGAGTCGGTGGACGGTGGTGTTTTTCGGTGAGCGGCGTATCCTTCCAACGGTTTATCTAGTGTGTCAGTTGAAAAGGAAGAGGGCGCTCGTCATTGTTTGAATGTGAACTGCCGTTTGACCACAAGACGTTGCATCTGGAGCTCGAGGATAAGAACTTCGCGGGTGTGATGGAAGGTCATCAAAACGAGTTTAAGACCACGAAATCGCAGGAAGAGCTGGTAGAGGAGTCGCTTGCCAATCCTTATGGCTCGCCTTCGCTCGAGGAGCTTTGTGCTGGCAAGAAGGATATCGTCATCATTAGCTCCGATCATACGCGTCCCGTTCCCTCGCGTGTGACGATGCCTATTCTGCTGCATCACATCCATTCTGCTGCGCCCGAGGCTCGCGTGCGTATTCTGGTTGCTACGGGTATGCATCGTCCGTCGACGCACGAGGAGCTCGTCAACAAGTACGGCGAGGAGATCGTTGCCAACGAGGAAATCGTTATGCACGTCGCGACCGATGACAGCATGATGAAAAAGATCGGCACCCTGCCTTCTGGCGGCGAGTGCATCATCAACAAGATTGCTGCCGATTGCGATCTGCTGCTTGCCGAGGGCTTTATTGAGCCGCACTTCTTTGCCGGTTTCTCTGGTAGCCGCAAGTCCGTCCTGCCTGGTATCGCCAGCTACAAGACCATCATGTACAACCACAACGGTCAGTTTGTGAACGATTCCCATTCGCGTGCCGGCAACCTGTGCCACAACCACGTGAGCGAGGACATGTTTGCCGCTGCCGAGATGGCTCACCTTGCCTTTGTGCTCAACGTGGTGCTCAACGGCAAGCACGAGGTCATCGGCTCCTTTGCCGGCGACATCCACAAGGCGCACGAGGCTGGCTGCGAGTTCGTGAAGAGCCTTGCCGGCGTTGAGCCCGTCGAGTGCGAGATTGCCATTACCACCAACGGCGGCTACCCGCTCGACCAGAACATCTATCAGGCCGTGAAGGGCATGTGCTCTGCCGAGGCTACGCTTCCCGAGGGCGGCGTGATCATCGATGTCGCCGGTTGTGCCGACGGTCACGGTGGCGAGGGCTTCTATCACAACATCGCCGACAATGATCCGGCAGAGTTTGAGCGCGCCTGCATCGACCGTCCTAAGGACGAGACCCTGCCCGATCAGTGGACGAGCCAGATCTTTGCCCGCATCCTGGCGCATCACCCTGTGATCATGGTTACCGACCTGTGCGATCACCAGATGATCAAGGATATGCACATGACGCCGGTTAACACCCTCGATGAGGCGCTCAAGCTCGCCTTTGAGATGAAGGGTGCCGATGCCAAGGTGGCCGTCATTCCCGATGGCCTGGGCGTTGTCGTCGCACAGCACTAGTACGCGGCCTAAACGAATCGTTTATAACCGACAAGAAAGATAAGGTTTTATGCTTACCAAACTCCTCTGCGAATTCGGCGCAACGGCCCTCATGATCATCTTTGGCGTGGGCGTGCACTGCGATACCGTGCTTAAGGGCACCAAGTATCAGGGCTCCGGCCACATGTTTGCCATCACCACCTGGTCTTTTGGCATCTCGGTCGCCTTGTTTATCTTTGGCGGCGCCGTGTGCATGAACCCCGCCATGGTGCTTGCCCAGTGCATCGTGGGCCTGGTGCCGTGGAGCAGCTGCATCCCCTTCATGATTGCCGATATGCTCGGTGGCTTTGCGGGTGCCGTGATCGCGTGGTTGATGTATGCCGATGAGTTCAAGGCTTCCGATGGTGTCGTCGATCCCATTGCCCAGCGCAACATCTTCTCGACCAACCCCACCACCGAGGGTACGAACTATGCCCGCAACTTCTTCTGCGAGGCTATCTGCACCTTTGTGTTCATCAGCGCCATCCTTGCTGCTGCTAACCGTGCTGGCGAGAACGTCTTGATGCTCGCCATCTGCGTCGGCCTGATCGTTTGGGCCGTTGGCATGGGCATGGGCGGTATCACTGGCTTCGCCATGAACCAGGCCCGTGACCTTGGTCCTCGCATGGCCTATCAGGTGCTGCCGATCAAGAACAAGGCTGACAACAACTGGAAGTACGGCCTGCTTGTTCCTGGCATCGCTCCGTTTGTCGGTGCCGCTCTGGCCGCGCTGTTTGTGCATGGTTTCTTGGGCATGTTCTAGTCCGAGGCTACATAGTTGTCCGCTGGCCGCATAGGGTAACTTCCCAGCGCGTCCTCGGACATGAAAGAACCCCCGCTGCGCACTTCGTGCGGCGGGGGTTCTTTCGTCCTGCGGAATGCGCTGGGAAGTTACCCTATGCGGCCAGCTGCGGGATCTTAGTCGCGTTGGGACAAGCAACACTACATATATATCTGAATTTGGGTGGGAGGGGCTTGTTGCTGGTAGGGGCGTTGGGCTGCTGCTAGCACTTTGGGATGGGTTGTGCTTTTGGTTGGGCGGGGCTTTGGGGTGAGAGTGGCACTTTGGGATACGTGGCGCCTTGGGGTGGGGCGGTGCTTTGGGATGAAGTTTTTCTTTGGGGTGGAGTGGTTACCTAGTTGAAGAGGGGCTTTATGGCTGATAAGTAGTCTTTGGCTACGTCGGCTTTGTCTGCTTGGAAGTTGTGCCAGGCCCACCATTGGACGGTGGCTACGAAGCTTGAGGCTATGTGGTGTAGTAAGAAACTGCGGTCCATGGTGCCAGCGGGGCCTGTGGAGTCGGCGGGGACGGTTTCGGCTGCTCGTGACATGATGGTCTTGCGTAAGCAGTCGGCGAAGGCGCGGGAGCCGGCGCCGGCTACGAGGGCTCGAACGCCCTGGCGGCGCTCCCAGAGGTTGTTGAGGATATGCTCGACCTGCACGAGTGGGTCGTCGAGCGGTGTGCCATCGTCGTCGAGGGCGTGGGTACAGATGTCGCTCACGAGCTCGGACAGTAGGTCGTCTTTGCTCTTAAAGAGGCCGTAGAATGTCGCGCGGCCTACGTGAGCGCGCGCGATGATGTCGCCGACGGTAATCTTGCCGTAGTCCACTTCGCGTAGCAGCTCGGAGAACGCCGCAACGATGGCAGCGCGGCTTTTTTCTTTGCGGGCATCCATGGCTATGCATCCACGTGAACGAGCAGACAACGGAGCGTGCCGGAGCAACCCTCGTAGGGGCGCTTACCGGCGCCGTAGCCGACGGCCTCGATGCGGTAGCGGGCCGGTAGGTGCTCGGACGTGCGCAGTGCGGCGACGATGGCGGCGCCCGTGGGCGTCACGAGCTCGCCGGCGACCGGTGCGGGCGTGAGGGCGATATTGCCTGCTTGGCATAGGTTGACGACGGCGGGCACCGGGATGGGCATAAGGCCGTGGGCACAGTGGATGGTGCCGTGACCCTCGGAGAGCGACTCGACGACAATGTCCTCGATACCCAGGTCATCGAGACAGATGGCGACCGAGCAGATGTCGACGATGGAGTCGATGGCGCCTACCTCGTGGAACATGACGGTCTCGGGCGTTTTGCCGTGGGCCTTGGCCTCGGCGGCGGCGAGCGCGGTAAAGATGGCGAGCGCGCGGCGCTTGGCGCCATCGCTTAACTGCGAGCCATCGATGATGGCGGCGACATCCGCCAAAGAACGGTGGTGATGGTGGTGGGTGTGGTGATGATCTTCGTGCTCATGGGCGTGGCCCTCATGGTCGTGCTCATGGCAGTGCTCGTGTTCGTGCCCGCCATGATCATGATGGTGATGCTCATGCTCATGCCCGTGCTCGTGCTCGTGCGTGTGCTCGGCAGCTGCTTCGTTGCCGTAGAGCCAGGCCATATCGTGGTCGTGGTTCTCGAGCTCCTCTGCAAGCTGGACGTCAAAATCACAGGCGTCGATGCCATGCTTGTTTGCACGCGTGACGGCGATCGTAAAGCCGTCGACCGGCAGCGTAGCGAGCTGTTCGCGCAGGTGCTCCTCGCTGGCGCCCAGGTCGAGCAGGGCCGCGACGGTCATATCGCCGCTGATGCCCGAGGTGCCGTCGATGATAAGTGTGTGCTGATGATTGGACATGGAATGCTCCTTAGCGGGCGCGGGGTGTGCCGGCGCTCAGATGATTGATAAGACTTGCCTGGTAGGCGGCACCAAAGCCGTTGTCGATATTGACGACCGATACGCCGCTGGCACAGGAGTTGAGCATGGCGAGCAGTGCGGCTACGCCACCAAAACTTGCGCCGTAGCCCACGCTGGTGGGAACGGCGATGACCGGACAGCTCACCAGGCCGCCGACCACGCTCGCCAACGCGCCCTCCATGCCGGCGATGGCGATGACCACCTGCGCCTGTGCAAGTTCCTCGGCATGCGCGAGCAGGCGGTGCAGGCCGGCAACACCCACGTCGTAGAGGCGGTCGACCTCGTTGCCATAGAATTCGGCCGTCAACGCGGCTTCCTCGGCGACGGGCAAGTCGCTCGTGCCGGCGCAGGCGACGACGATGCGTCCGTTGCCAGTAGGGGAGGGCTTGCCGCCCACGAGGGCGAGCTGTGTGTTCGGGATATATCCCAGGTCGATGCCGTTGCCGAGGAGCTCCGAGGTACGGGCTGCTTTTTCGCTGTCCAGGCGCGTGACCAGGACGCGCTCCTGGCCGGCATCGCGCAGCGCTTCGATAATGGCGGTAATCTGCTCGGCGGTTTTACCGGCACCGTAGACAACCTCGCCGGCTCCCTGGCGCACCCCGCGCGAAAGATCGAGCTGTGCAAAGCCCAGGTCGGCGGTCGGCGCCGTCTGGATGCGCATGAGGGCATCGGCCGGCATAATGCTTCCGTCTGCCACGTCACTTAGCAATTGCTCAAGATCTCGTTTGTCCATATAAGTTCCCTTCGACGCAGAAAAGTTTAGCACGCGAAGGGTTGTTTCCGAACATTAGAGCATAATTGTTCGGAAATCTGACATGTCAGATTAGATGAAGTTGTGAGGCAAACTGACTAGTCGCGCAGGATGATGTCCATGGCGAGCATCAGGTTGCGCTCGTCGATGGCAAATGGGGCGGCCTCGCGCGTCTTGGGCTTGGCGCAAAATGCGATGCCCGTGCCTGCGGCCTGAATCATGGGGATGTCGTTGGCGCCGTCACCGATCGCGACGGTATGGGCCATATCGACACCGCACTCGACTGCCCAATCCAGCAGCTGGATGAGCTTGGACTCCTTGGTCACAATGTCTGCCGCCAACTTACCGGTGAGCTTGCCGTCCACGACCTCCAGGCGGTTAGCCAGGCAGAAGTCGATGCCCGCGGCGGCCACGATCTTGTCGGCGACCTCGTGGAAGCCGCCGCTCACCACGCCGACCTTCCAGCCCTTGCTGTGTGCCGAGCGCACAAGCTCCAACGCGCCGGGGGTAAACGTCACGCGCTCAAAGGTGCGCTCGAACACGCTCTCGTCCAGGCCGGCGAGCAGCCCCACGCGCTTCTCGAGCGCTTGCCTAAAGTCCAGCTCGCCGCGCATAGCGCGATCGGTGATTTGCGCAACTTGCTCGCCCACGCCGGCCTCCTCGCCCAACAGGTCGATGACCTCCTGGTTGATGAGCGTGGAGTCGATATCCATAACAATGAGGCGTGCAGTCATGATGGGCCTTTCCAAGTGCTGTTTTATTGGGGCATATTGTCGCACGTGAATAGCGCGGGCGGGTGCCGCGGTGCGTCAATTGTTTCGTCTCCGTCAAGTCTTTGGGTAAGAGCTACTTTTTCGCGGCACATCGACGCGGGTGCGATAACATAGAACGCCATGTCTGGCTGCGCGGTTTACGCAGGCTGGGCAAATCTGTACGACGCCGCCCGGAACGACACGGGGCGGCACAGATCCATAAAGGAGGATCACTGGTATGAGCCAGACCCGTCCCATTGACGAGCATTCCATGCACACCCGTACCTGCGGCGAGCTTCGCTTCGAGAACGTGGGCGAAGAGGTCACCCTCACCGGTTGGGTGAGCCGTCGCCGCGACCACGGCGGCCTTATCTTCTGCGACCTTCGCGACCGCGAGGGCATCACGCAGCTCACTTTCGACCCCGAGCACTCCGACGGCGATGCCTTTAAGATCGCCGAGACCATGCGTCCCGAGTGGCCCATCAAGATTCACGGCGTCGTGCGCTCCCGTGGCGAGGAGACCACCAACGCCAAGCTCGCGACCGGCGAGATCGAGGTCCTGACCGACCACGCTGAGGTGCTCAACACGTCTGTCACCCCGCCTTTCCAGATCGAGGACGGCATCGAGACCAGCGAGGACACCCGTCTGCGCTATCGCTATCTGGACCTCCGCCGTCCCGAGATGATGGCCAACCTCAAGCTGCGCTCCGACTTCACCTTTGCCATTCGCGAGGCGCTGCACAACCGTGAGTTCATGGAGGTCGAGACGCCCTCCCTGTTTAAGTCCACGCCCGAGGGCGCTCGCGACTTCATCGTTCCCAGCCGTATTCAGCCGGGCAACTTCTACGCTCTGCCGCAGTCCCCGCAGCTCCTGAAGCAGCTGCTTATGGTCGGTGGCGTCGAGCGCTACTATCAGGTTGCCAAGTGCTTCCGCGACGAGGACCTGCGTGCCGACCGCCAGCCCGAGTTCACCCAGGTCGATATCGAGATGTCCTTCGTGGACCAGAACGATGTCATGAGCGCGCTCGAAGAAGTCCTGTCCGATGCCTTCGGCCGCATGGGCGTCGAGATGCCCACGCCGCTGCGTCGCATGAACTACTGGGAGGCCATGGACACCTATGGCTCCGACAAGCCCGATACCCGCTACGGCATGCACCTGGTCGACCTGACCGACATCTTTGCCAACTCCAAGTTCAAGGTCTTTGCGACCGCCGCAAACGAGGAGGGCTCTGTCGTCAAGGCCATCAACGCCAAGGGCGCCGGTGCCTGGGCACGTGCCAAGATCGATAAGCTTGCCGGCGTGGCCTCCACGTTTGGCGCCAAGGGTCTGGCCTGGATCGCCTTCCGCGAGGACGGCTCCATCAACAGCCCCATCGTCAAGTTCTTCTCGGACGAGGAGATGGCGGCTCTGCGCGAGCGCATGGATGTCGAGCCCGGCGACCTTGTGATGTTCGCCGCCGGCCCGCGCCTGCTCTCTGACGAGATCCTGGGTGGCATGCGTTCCCACATGGCCAACGCGCTCGAGATCAAGCGCGAGGGCCACGACTTCCTGTGGGTCGTCAACTTCCCGCTGTTCCACTGGGATGAGGACCGCAAGGCTTACGCTGCCGAGCATCAGCCCTTTACCCTGCCGACCGAGACTGACATCGCCAAGATCGAGGCCGACCCGTTGGCGGCCGGTTCTTGCACCTACGACTTTGTCATGGACGGCTTTGAGGCCGGCGGCGGTGGTATGCGTATCCACAACGCCGAGATGCAGATGTCCATGCTCAAGCTCCTGGGCTTTACCGAGGAGCGCGCCGAGTCGCAGTTTGGCTTCCTCATGGAGGCTCTCAAGTTTGGTGCGCCCCCGATGGGCGGTTTCGCTTTGGGCCTGGACCGCGTGTGCATGCTGCTCACCGGCTCCGACTCCATCCGCGACGTCATGGCGTTCCCCAAGACGGCCAGCGGCTCCGACCTTATGTCGGGCGCCCCGAGTGCCGTTTCCGGCGCCCAGCTCAAGGACGTCAGCCTGCGCCTGATGTAGGCGAGCGGCTACATATTGCCCGCAACGAGGGAAGGACGCGTGCCTTCCCTCGTTTTTTATGCGCCGAGGTTGTGAGGGCATGGGGTGACCGGACGTCGAGGAAACTGCGTCCCGGAATTTGCGTCCAGAATGGGATGTACTTTCCGCCAGGGTCGCTCAGCGGAAACTGCGTCCCAGAATCCAGCCAAATAACGGGTCGCACTTTCCGGTTGAGCCTTCTGGCGGAAACTGTGTCCCATCATTGACGCTCGAAATGGGATGCGATTTCCGTCCCGCCCTCAACAAGCATCTAACGCTACAATAACTACCACGTGGCTGGGTTTGCCGGCCGAATGTGCGATGCCGCGGGAGGGGACATGGTCGAGTTTACGAAGACGATTAAAGATCCGTTGGGATTACATGCCCGCCCGGTTGCGCTGCTCTATGACATCATTGCCAAGCACCGTAGTGACGTGTCGGTTTCGATTGGTGACCGCTACACCGATGGCCGCGACGTTATAGGGCTCATGGCACTCTGCGGCGAATGTGGCGAAGACATCATCTTCCGCGTTTCTGGCGTAGATGAGGCCTCCTGTGTCGCATCGATCAGAAATCTCTCGCTTTAAGCATGACAGGGCGTGGTAAAGGATGGTCCTTTGCCGCGCCCTTTTGTTTCGTATAGGAAACTTTTTCGAAATCTGAATGGGGACCCTTTCCAAAAAGTTAACCACGTGTTAGTTTACTAAAGCGAACATAGACGTGGTTAACTTTTATCGCGTCGATGTTGAGGACGAACTGACGTTAGGAGCAACTCATGTCTTGCGGACCGCAGATGCCGGCCATGCCGCTTTCGATGGTAAAAGCGGGCGAAACCGTACGCGTGTCCCGTGTAAAGGGCAATGAGGACATGAAACACCACCTCAAGGACCTCGGCTTTGTCGAGGGCAGCGAAATCCACGTGGTGAGCTCGAGTGGCGCCAATATCATCGTCACTGTGCTGGGCGCACGCTTTGGTATCGATTCCAAGGTTGCCATGCACATCATGACCGTCGGCTAGTCTGCAGCATTTCATAAAAACCGAAAGGGGGACAAGAGGATGAAGACGTTGGGTGACGTTAAGGTGGGCGAGAGCTCTACCATCGTCAAGCTTCACGGTGAGGGTGCGCTTCGCCGCCACCTTATGGACCTGGGGCTCATCAAGGGCACTTCGTTCAAGGTCGTGAAGGTTGCACCGCTCGGCGATCCGGTCGAGATCAACGTGCGCGGCTACGAGCTTTCCATCCGCAAGGAGGAGGCCGCCGTCGTCGAGGTTCAGTAAGGACTCGTGGCGCATATTTCTGCAGATAAAGTTAGGTTTTTCTAACTTAATGCAGCATCTTTGAAGCACATTATCCAGCCTGCGCGGAGAAAGCAGCGCGGGCACACAAGGAAGAAGGATTGAATGGCGGATTCTCAGATCCATGTCGCGCTGGCGGGTAACCCCAACTGCGGCAAGACCACGCTTTTCAACCTGATCACCGGCGCCAACGGCTACGTTGGCAACTGGCCCGGCGTCACGGTTGAGAAAAAGGAGGCCAAGCTCCTAAGCGACAAGAACGTTACCATCACGGACCTCCCTGGCATCTACTCGCTTTCCCCCTACAGCCCCGAGGAGCAGTGCTCGCGCGATTACCTCATGAGCGGCGAGCCCGATGTGGTCGTCCAAGTCGTCGATGCCACCAACCTCGAGCGCAACCTGTACCTGGCGCTTCAGGTTATCGAGACCGGCCTGCCCGTGGTCGTCGCCCTCAACATGGCCGACCTGGTCGAGAAGAACGGCGACAAGATCGACACCGACAAGCTTTCCAAGAAGCTCGGCTGCCCGGTTATGATGATCTCGGCTCTTAAGAACAAGGGCATCACGGAGCTGTTCGAGCAGGTCAAGAAGTCCGCTGCCACCAAGGGCCAGGTGCCGGAGCACAAGTTCGACTCCTCCATCGAGGACGTTCTGTCCCACATCGAGAACAACCTTCCGGCGAGCGTTCCCGCCAACAAGCGCCGCTACTACGCCGTCAAGCTGTTCGAGCGCGATGCGGACGCCTGCAAGCTCATCAACCTCAGCAAGGAGAAGGCCGCTCGCGTAGAGCAGCTGGTCGCCCAGTGCGAGCAGGATTGCGACGACGACGCCGAGTCCATCATCACCGGCGAGCGCTACGGCGTCATCGCCCACATCATCGACGAGTGCATGACCAAGGCTCCTGCCAAGATGAGCACCTCCGAGAAGATCGACCGCGTGGTTACCAACCGTATCCTGGGTCTGCCGATCTTTGTGGTCATCATGTTCTGCGTGTACTACATCGCCGTCTCCACCCTGGGCGGCACGGTGACCGACTTCACCAACGACCAGCTCTTTGGTACCGATGGCTGGTACGTGCTCGGTCAGGGTCGCGACGCCTATGACGCAGCTGTTGAGGCTGCGGGCGACGATGCCGACTCGGTCGACCCGGCACAGTACGGCCCCTATGTCCCCGGCATCACCACCGTGGTGCACGACGCCCTTGTGGCGGGCGGCACCGAGGACGGTGGCCTGGTCGATTCGCTGGTCTGCGACGGTATCGTCGGCGGCCTGGGCGCCATCTTCGGCTTTGTGCCGCAGATGTTCCTGCTGTTCGTCATGCTGTCCTTCCTGGAGGACTGCGGCTACATGGCCCGCGTCGCCTTCATCATGGACCGCGTGTTCCGCCGCTTTGGCCTGTCCGGTAAGTCCTTTATCCCCATGCTCGTGTCCTCGGGCTGCGGCGTCCCCGGCGTCATGGCTACCAAGACCATCGAGAACGAGAAGGACCGCCGCATGACGGTCATGACCACCACGTTCATTCCCTGTGGCGCTAAGCTGCCGATCATCGCCCTGCTCATGGGTTCCATCATCGGCGATTCTTCCACCACCGCCGCGTGGATCAGCCCGCTCTTCTACTTCCTGGGCGTCTTTGCCGTCATCGCCTCGGGCCTCATGCTCAAGAAGACCAAGCTCTTCGCCGGTCGCCCGACGCCGTTTGTTATGGAGCTTCCTGCTTACCACTTCCCGGCGATCCGCTCTTGGGCGCTGCACGTGTGGGAGCGCTGCTGGGCCTTTATCAAGAAGGCCGGCACGGTCATCTTCGCGTCCACCGTCGTGGTTTGGTTCCTCTCCAACTTTGGTAGCTACAACGGCTCCTTTGGCTTCCTGCCTGCGATGGACGGCATCCCCGAGGAGTTCATGGACTACTCCGTGCTCGCCATGCTGGGCAATCTGGTCGCTTGGATCTTCGCCCCGCTCGGCTTTAGCACCTGGCAGGCAACCGCGCTGACTGTCTCTGGCCTCGTCGCCAAGGAGAACGTCGTCGCCACCGCCGGCTCGCTGCTGTCCGTCGCCGACGCGGGCGAGACCGACCCGAGCCTGTGGACCGCGTTTGCCGGCATGTTCCCCACCATGGGCGCCTGCGTTGCCTTCGGCGCGTTCAACCTGCTGTGCGCTCCGTGCTTTGCCGCTATGGGTACCATCCGCAACCAGATGGATTCCGGCAAGTGGACCGCGATTGCCCTCGGCTACGAGTGCGCCTTCGCTTGGGTGATCGGCCTGTTCATCAACCAGTTCTATAACCTGCTTGTCCTTGGGCAGTTTGGCTTCTGGACGGTTGTGGCTATCGTGCTGCTGGTCGCGATGCTCTTCCAGATTTTCCGTCCTATGCCCAAGCACGCTTGGACCGACGAGGACGAGACCAACACTGCTTCCGCTGCAGTTTCCGCCTAAGTCCGAATAAGGATCAACCCCTTTCCACGAGCCCGGGTGTCTCAGTGACACTCGGGCTTTTTGGTTCAAGACTTTAGTCTGCTGGGCGCGCAGCGGCCAGCTTCAACCCACCCGCTATGCGGGTGGAGACAAACG
>NZ_JBDGAW010000024.1:0-40850 GCF_040910265.1 Collinsella aerofaciens
TCAAGAAGGAGTAACATCGGGACTTGCAGCGACGGACCTCAGGACGCTCTTACACCACGTCTGCGCGCGCGACCTGCCAGCGCCGCGGTTTCGCCCTTTCTGCGCCGAAGCGATACACTGTTATCGTTTGATTTCTTCGCTCAAGGAGGATGCGCATGCCGTGCACAACGATTTTGGTTGGTAAGAACGCGAGCTACGACGGGTCGACGTTGGTTGCCCGCAACGAGGACTCGTCCAACGGGGTGTTTGAGCCCAAGCGTATGCGCGTGGTGCATCCCGACGAGCAGCCGCGCGTCTACACGAGCGTCCTGAGTCACCTGACCGTTGAGTTGCCCGATAACCCCATGCGCTACACGAGCGTCCCCGATGTTGTCCCGGGCCACGGCATCTGGGCCGAGGCCGGTTTCAACGAGCTCAATGTGGGCATGTCCGCAACCGAGACGCTCACCACCAACGAGCGCGTTCGCGGCGCCGACCCGCTCGTCGACTACGTGCCCGCCAAGGGCAACGAGGACGAGGACGGCTATGTTCCGGCGCAGCCCGGCGGTCTGGGCGAGGAGGACATGGTGACCCTGGTGCTGCCATATGCCAAATCCGCCCGCGACGGCGTACGCATTCTGGGTGACCTGCTCGAGCGCTATGGCACCTACGAGAACAACGGCATCGCCTTTAGCGACGTGGACGAGATCTGGTGGCTCGAGACCATCGGCGGTCACCACTGGATCGCCAAGCGCGTGCCCGATGACGCCTATGTGACCATGCCCAACCAGCTGGGTATCGACAGCTTTGACCTGGATGACGCCGAGGGCGCCCAGGCCGATCACATGTGCTCCGCCGACCTGCGCGCTTGGATGGCCGAGTGGCATCTGGACTTGACGCTGGGCGTTGAGGGCGACGGTCCGGCCGCGGTCTTTAACCCGCGCGAGGCCTTTGGCTCGCACAGCGACAGCGACCACGTTTACAACACGCCGCGCGCCTGGTATATGCAGCGCTGCCTTAACCCCAGCGATGTGTGGGACGGTCCCGAGGCCGACTACACGCCCGAGAGCGACGATATTCCCTGGAGCCGCGTGCCCGAGCGCAAGGTGACCATCGAGGACATCAAGTACGTACTCTCGAGCCACTACCAGGGCACGGAGTACGACTGCTACGGCAGCAAGGGCACGCCCGCCACGCGTGGCGCCTATCGCCCCATCGGCATCAACCGCAACAGCCAGCTCGCTGTGCTGCAGCTGCGCCCCTATGCGCATCCGGCCTACCGCGCCGTGCAGTGGATGGCCTTTGGCTCCAACTCGTTTAACGCGCTGGTTCCGCTGTACGCCAACGTCGAGACCATGCCCGAGTACTTTGCCGACACGCAGGCTCGCGTGACGTCCGAAAACTTCTACTGGGCCAACCGCCTGATCGGCGCGCTGGCCGACGTCCGCTTCCATGAGTGCGGCCGCGCAGTCGAGGATTATCAGGAGAAGGTCGGTGGCATGGGCCACAAGCAGATCCATGACATCGACGCTGCCGTAGCCGTTCTGCCCGAGGCCGAAGTGCCTGCCGAGCTTGCACGCGCCAATGAGGCCTTTGCCGAGCGTGTTCGCGTGGAGACCGATGCTCTACTGGGCAAGGTGCTCTACACCACGAGCTGCGCCATGAAGAACTCTTTCGCGATGAACGACAACGTGAGGTAGGGATTTCCCGTCAATCGAATAGCGCTAAAACGCTTTGTCGCTTTCGCTCAATCTTGGGTACAAGAACGCCAATGCAGTTGTTTGTGATTGGAGACAACCATGGTTATGAAACTCGATCAGCTTGTTAACGGCGCCATTAACGTGGGCTTTGGCGCTGCCGCCGTTGCTGTCGAAGGCGGCAAGAAGGTCCTCGACGACCTTAACACCAAGGGCGAGCAGGTCCGCAAGGACACCGCCACCCCCGATATCGCCCGCAGTGTGTCCGACATGTTCGAGCAGGCCGGCGGTACCATCTCCGATCTGACCGAGCGCTTGGGCATGCAGGGCGAGACCGCGGCCCAGCGCGTGCTCGACGAGCTCATCCTTGCCCGCGTCCGCGTTATGACCGCCCCCGAGCGCACGGCTTTCCTGGCCCATGTGCGCGACATCGTCGATTCGGTCGAGGACAACGTGACCTCGGTGCCCGTCGAGTCCGTTGAGCCCGACGATGCGAAGGATACCGAAGAGGCCGAGTAGCAGCGCAGATGGCAGATTCCACCACCGATTACAACAATCTAGATCCCTTGGGTGACGAGGCGGCGGTTGTCGATGAGGTCGATGCCGTCGTCTCGGGCGCTCGCAAGAAGCCGCGCGCTGTCGATATGGTCCCCGAGGAGCCCGACGCGATGGCGCCGGACGAGGAATACCAGCTCACGCCGGCGGGTCGCCGCGAGCGCATCGGACAGATTGTTCGCCTGGTCAAAAAGTACCGCGTGTGGGATAACCTCACGCCGGTTCGTTTGCGCCGCCTGCTCGAGGAACTCGGCCCCATGTTCGTCAAGATGGGGCAGATTCTGGCCAACCGGTCCGAGATTCTGCCGCAACGCTTTTGCGACGAGCTGCGTCGTCTGCGCTCCGACGTGGAGCCCGTACCGTACGAGGTCGTACTCAGTTGTCTGGAAGAAGAATACGGCCTGCGCCTGGGGGAGATGTTCGATGCGATCGACCCCAATCCGCTTGGTAGCGCATCGCTCGCGCAGGTGCACCGCGCTCGTCTGGTGACGGGCGAGGACGTGGCCGTCAAGGTGCAGCGCCCCGGTGCGCAGCAGGTTATGGCGCAGGACATCGATATCATCCGCTCGGTGGTGCGTATCGTTTCCAAGTTCGTCAACACCGATCAATTCGTTGACCTGCACGGCGTAGTCGAGGAGTTGTGGACCTCGTTTCGCGAGGAGACCAACTTTTTGGCCGAGGCCAAAAACCTCAACGACTTCTACGAGTTCCATAAGAGCGTTCATGGCGTGACGTGCCCTAAATCCTATCTGGACCTATGCACCGAGCACGTGGTGGTCATGGATTACGTCGACGGCATTTCGATCGCCGATCCTGAACGCTTGGTGGCCGAGGGCTATGACTTGGAAAAGATCGGTGCCGCGATCGTCGAGGATTACTCGACGCAGGTGCTCGATGACGGCTTTTTCCATGCCGACCCGCATGCGGGAAACATTATTCTCAAGGACGGCATCGTTTACTTTATCGACTTGGGCATGGTCGGACGCATGTCGAGTCACGATCGCGGTATCGTCAAGGACATGATTTTCGCCGTGGCCGAGGGTGACGTGCCCAAGCTCAAGGATTCGCTCATGCGCTTTGCCGTGACGCGCGGCGACTCGGCTGAGCTCGATCATTCGGCCTTTTTGTCCGATTTGGACTTTATCGTCGCAGACTTTGCGGGCCTTGACCTGAAGGATCTGGATATCGGCGAGTTTTTGACCTCGCTGTTAAACCTGGCGCGCAAAAACGACGTTGAGCTGCCGAGCGTGGTGACGATGTTCGCCCGCGGCATGGTGACGCTCGAGGGCCTGCTGACTGAGTATATGCCCAACGTCAACATGATCCAGATCATCCAGACGCACATCAAAAACGAGAAGAGCACCTATGCGCGCGTGCGCGACATGGGACGCGATCTTGCCGCGAGCAGCTATCGCGCGGCGAAGGGCTCGCTCGAGGCGGCCGAGTATCTGGGCCTGGCTTCGCGCATGCTCACGCGCGGCCAGCTTAAGGTGAACACGCAGATCATGAGCAGCGATAAGGCGCTGCGACAGCTGGGTGGAATTATCGACCGCATGTCGATGGCAATTGTGATCGCCGGTCTGTTTATCGGTTCGTCGGTGGTGTACTACGCGCGCATCGAGCCGGTTGTGTTTGGCATTCCGGTCATTGGCTTTTTGGGCTACGTGAGCGCGTTGGTGCTGGCGCTTATGCTGGGCCGAAATATCTGGCTCAACAGTCACGGCGGCAAGCACTAGGGGCTGCGGTCACCGTATTTTCCTATCGCAAATAATAGCTTTTACCTTGGGCTTCGCCTGCGTGCGAGGCCCTTTTGCGTGATACCATACTGACGGTAATAATCGATGGCATAGATGGTGGTGCGGAGACGCACGAACGCGCGGTTTTCCTGCGCGTTTGGGAGAATTGGGGTGCAAGTCCCCGGCTGTACCAGTAACCGTAATTCCTCTTGGCTCGGGATGTTCGCGTCGCAGATCGGACGACGTGCCCGAGTCGTTAAGGTTAAGTCGGATCGCCTCCCATCTTGTATGCGGCTGCGGCGTATGCCGCCGGTGTGCATAGGGCTCTGGAGGGAAGGGGGACCCCGATGGGGGAACTCGAGCGCAACATGCGCGATGACGTGGGGCAGCCTCAAGGCAACGCTCCAAGTACAGACAATGGGGGACAAATGGATATGTTTGAGGACGAGCGCGAGCGCGCCTCGTTGCATCGCCGTGGCGCGATTGCACGCGGTGTAGCCAAGCGCGGCCTGGTGGCATTCCTGGCCTTCGCGATGGCCTTTGGCACCACGCCGGCTCAGCTGTGGGCCGAGGGCGCCGAGGGCATTGCCGAGGCTGTGGCTCAGGCTACGACGCCGAGTGAGGGCACGGGGGCCGCGGGCGGTGCTGCCGACCAGGGCAAGGCCGAGGCTTCGGATTCTGGGAGCGCGCCCGCAGCTAGTGCCGCCACAACAGGGGCGGCAGCTGGCGACGAAGGTTCGGCGACGGGGGAGAACCCTGCCGCGAGCGAGCAGTCTTCGACGGTATCCGATGGCCACGCAGGATCCGCCGCCGCGGCTGCCGTCCAGACGGAGAGCCCGACAGAAACCGGCGATGTCGCCAAGAAGCAAGTCGAGGTCTCGTTCTCGATTATCGGCACCGATGCCGACGGCAAGGCTCAGACCTGGGTGGCACCTACGCAGCTCAAGCTCGACGAGGGCGCGACGGCTGCGGATGCCTTCATTAAGCTGCAGGAGAAGACGGGCTTCAAGGCAGACTACGATGCAAGCACAGCATATGGGTTCTACCTCAAGAGCATCACGTCCTCGACAGATAGCCGCACGCTTGCCTACGACGCGACAACCGGTGCCTTCTGGCAGCTCTTTGTTGATGGTGCGTCTTCCTCGGTTGGCGCGAGCAGCGTCAAGCTCACCCAGGGGCAGAAGATTGAGTTTGCCTATACGGCTGGTAGCTCGTCCCCTGTCGTTAAGGACCAACTTGCTGCGAATGTGACCGTCATTGGTCGCGATGCCCAGGGCAAGACTCAGACTTGGGTCGATAACGCGCAGTATGTGGTGACGTCCGGCTCGAGCGCACTTGACCTTACGAAGGTCGCGCTCGAGGCGAATGGCATCGACGCCGTTGCTGCGGGCTCCTTCATTCTGAGCCTTAAGTACAACGGCGTTGAGCTGGGTACGCCGTTCGATTATTCGACCTGTTGGCAGCTGTTCATCAACGGCAAGTCGAGCGACTACACGGCGGACAATGTCACCATTCATGCTGGCGATACCGTTACGTGGTTCTACGGTGGCTGGGGCGACCAGTTGCCCTCTGATTCCGTCCATGCTTCCGTTCAGGTCCTCGGTAAGGACAAGGACGGCAAGCAGCAGGTTTGGGCCTCGACGGGCCAGACGAGTCTCAAGGCTGGTTCCACTGCTAAGGATTTGCTGGAGCAGACTGGTCTTACCCTCGATGCTAAAGAAGAGTCTTGGGGTTGGTACCTCAGCGGCATTACCTCGCCGCTTGACGGTAAGACCTATGGGTATGATCCTGCGACCAAAAGTTATTGGCAGTTCTATGTAAATGGCAAGTTCGCCCAGGTCGGGGCCGGCAACTACGAACTCCAAGAGGGCGACGCCGTCACCTTTATGTATGGTGCTGACGCCGATGCCCTCCCCGGTCAGGTTCTTGGGTCCGTCGATGTTATCGGTCCCGATGTCAACGGCAACAATACTCGCTGGGGCTCGGCAAGCAATGTTTCCCTGCCCGAAGGCTCTACGGCCCAGGACCTTATTGAGACGGTTCTGAAGGCGAAGGGCGTTACGTACAACGCCTCCCAGAGCGGTGCATATTGGTTCCTGAATTCCATTACTTCGCCGTTCGATCACAAGCCGTATGGCTGGGATGGTGCGACCAAGAAATATTGGCATCTGTATATCAATGGAGAGCCCTCCTTACTCTGCGCCAATCAGATTACGCTCAAGAGCGGCGATAAGGTTACGTTTGCCTATACCACCGACGATTCGGCCATGCCCGATCCCGACAAGATTGTCGTGGACCCGAGTGCGACGACTCCTGATTGGGATGCCGAGTGGGCCGGCTACGGCAACAGTGGCAACGGTTCGACCGTAACGGATGCCAAGACGCCTGCGCAGGCCGCCGGTCTTAAGTGGGCCTTCGATTGGAAGGCCGAGTCTGGCCAGCAGTATGCCAACTGCAGCGAGCCTGTCATTGTTAACGGTTTTGTGTACATCGCGACCGAGAACGAGCTCATTAAGATCGATTCGTCCACGGGCAAAAAGGTTGCCTCTGCGCCGCTTGCCTCCAAGGTGAGCTACACCTCTCGTCCGATCTATACCAACGGCCTTATCATCGTTCCGCTCAACGGCGGTGCGGTCCAGGCGATTACTGCGGACAAGCTGATCTGCAAGTGGCTGACGCCTGGTTTGACGGACTTGACGCAGAGCTCCTGTACCGTGGTTTCGGACGGCGAGTACGTCTATGTTGGTACGGTCGATATTTCGTATGACGAGAACTACAACGCGACCTACGGCAACGGCTCCCTGAAGCGTATCAAGATTGCCACGGGCGAAGTCTCTTGGCAGAACATTGACGCTTCCGAGGGCTATTATTGGACTGGCGCTGCGCTGACGGATAAGTACACCATTGTTCCTACGAGCGCGGGCACGCTTAAGTGCATTGATAAGACGACGGGCGATGTCGTTTCGACCATGAAGCTCGACGCTGTCGCAAATGCCGATTGCATTGCCGATCCGTCCAATGGTTCGACCTTCTATCAGATGACGCACGACGGAAAGCTCCACGTGATTTCGCTTTCGGCGAAGGGCGTGCTGAGTGAACAGAAGACGGTTGATCTGGGCCTTGCGAATAATCTGAGCGCCCCTGCGGTGTCTGGTGACAATCTGATTGTCGGCGGACAGACGGCTACGGGCTCTGCTCTGGTTCTCTATAACCTGAAGACGGGCAAGACCACGATGGTCGCTGCTGCCGACGGCAAGGCGCTGCCGGCTGGCCTCAACGGTATTGCTGCTACTCCGCTGGTGAGTGTTCAGGGCGGCAAGACCTATGTGTACTTCACCGTTAACAGCGCGGATAGCAAGGATTACGTCAACTACTCTGCTGGTGGTGGCGTGTATCGCTATACGCTCGGCGATGCAGAGGCGACGCAGATTTATGATGCGGCTGGCCATTACCAGTACTGTGACTCTCCGGTCATTGCCGATGCATCTGGCAACCTGTACTACATCAATGATTCGGGCACGCTGTTCAAGCTTGGGGCCGTTGAGTCTTGGACGGTTGCCTTTAATTCCAACGGCGGGTCTGCTTGCGACACTAAGTTTGTTGCTACGGCCGATGGCAAGCTGGTCAAGCCGGCCGATCCGACGCGCGATGGCTACACTTTCGGCGGTTGGTTCACCGATGAGGCTTGCACGCAGGCGTATGATTTCAGTACACCGGTGACGGCCGATCTGACGCTGTATGCCAAGTGGACCAAGAATGCCGTTAACCCTGGCGGCAATGGCGGTTCTGGCGCTAATGGTGGCAACGGTGGCGCTGGCAACGGTTCTGGTGCTGGTGCCGGCACTGGCACGGGTTCCGGCTCCGGCTCTAAGGGCCAGGAGGCCGGCGGCGCTATCGCCCCGGGTCAGAAGCCGGTGACCAAGACGACGGTGTCGACCAAGACCGAGACCAAGGACAACAAGTCCGACAAGAAGGACACCGATAAGTCCGATAAGAAGGACGAGAAGAAGTCTGACAAGAAGTCTGACAAGAAGTCTGACAAGAAGTCTGACAAGAAGGACAGCAAGTCCGACAAGAAGTCCGATTCCAAGTCCGATACGGGTGCTGCATCCACGACCACTGCTAAGAAGTCCTCTAGTGCTTCCGAGCAGGAGGCTGGCACCAACCCGCTCGCCATTGTTGGCGTTGCCGCCGGCGTCATCGGTCTCGCCATCGTCGGCGTGTTCGTGTTCACCAAACGTCGGTAGGTGAGGGCTGTGTCCAATAAATCCAAGGACGCTGACCCCAAGCAACCAGATTCCTCGTTCATTCAGTTCGACGATGCAAAGCAAAAGGACGCCGCTTCGGCGGCGTCCGCCCCTCGCCGCAAGGCGCTCCTCGGCGTTCTGACTGCCGCGTGCACCATTCTGATCGTCGTCTCGCTGGGTTTCGTCCATCCTTCCGCAAGCGGTGCCTGGTCCATCGACTGGATCGTTCAGACCGTGACGGGGGAGAGCGTCGTCACCAAGGACACCAAGGTGTCTGGCTCGACTACGACTTCGGGCGAGGCCAGTTCCAAGGATTCCAAGTCATCGAATGACGAAAAAGATGAGTCCAAGTCCAAGGACGATTCCGGGTCTTCAAACAAGGAATCGGACAAGAACTCGGATAACAAGAAGTCCGAGGACCAGGACAGCAAGAAGTCTGGAGATAAATCCGCTGCCCAGAATACGGGAGCTGGCGATACTCCCAATGTGTCTGGCGGTGCTTCTTCGGGCGGTGGCCAGTCGTCTGATGGAGTTTCATCCTCTAATGGTGGAAACGCCTCCTCGGGCGGCCAGAGCGGCTCGCAGGAGTCCAGCTACGTAACAGTGACTGTTTCGGTCACATCGAGCGCTGTGGGCAATCCTGTGTCTTCCGGTGGCACCTTTACCTTTAACGAAGGCGCTACCGTCTACGATGCCCTGTGCGCGCTGGGTCTTTCTGTCAACGCACACGGCTCATCGTACGGCACGTATGTTTCTGCGATTGGTGGTTTGGCCGAGAAACAGTACGGCGGCACGAGCGGCTGGATGTACTCCGTCAACGGCACAACGCCTATGACGGCCTGCAGCAACTACGTTCTCTCCAACGGCGACAACGTGGTCTGGTATTACGTTACAGGCTAGAGGCCTCGACATAGCGCGCCGGACGGGCGGTTCGGACAAACATCCGGGCCGCCCGTTTTTCATGCGAATGGGACTGGGTCGCCGGGTCTCTTGGCAAACAAAAAACCGGTTGGAATGGGAATTCCAACCGGTTATACATTCAAGCAAATAGCGAATCGACTACGACCGTGCGCCCTCGAGGAAGAAGCGGCGGCTGAAGTAGTTGTACCAGGTGACGAGGAACGTGGCGATGGCCTTCATGGCTTGGTAGCCGATGCTCAAAAACGTGACGCCCACAAACATATACAGATCGTTGAGGCCCAGACCGATCACCGACAGGATGGTGAAGATCGTGAACTCGCGCTTGCGGCTCATTCCCTCGCGATGGTCGAACACGTACTTCATGCTGAGCCAGTAGTTGACCACGACGGACGTGATGAACGAAACCGTGGTGCTCATCAAAAAGTCGAGGTGAAACAGCTCGACGAGCGCAATGAGCATACCCCAGTCGATGCCAAAGGAGATAAGACCCACGACAGCGAACTTGAGGAACTGCTTGGTATGAGGTTGTGCCAGTGCCTTGCGCACGTAATCACATCCAATGCGTTGATGAATCGAGCAGAGGATACTTTAGAGCTTTTGCAAGGGAAACGTAAGGTCTTTGCCAAGAACTATACGAACTCGCCAAATTTTCAAGAGCTAATCCGCAAACGTTGAAAATTTGCCCGTAAACGAGCAAAGCCCACGAACAACACAGCGCTCGACGCGCGTCATCCGTGGGCATCGTAAAGCTGTAAGGTTGCGAGTTACTTGGTCTCGTCGCCTTCCAGGAAGATCTTTCGGGTCACAAAGTTGTAGACCATGACAAGCGCGGTGGCGCAGATCTTGGCGATATTGGCCTCGAGTCCCAGGCCGGCGTTGAGCGTCAACACGATACCGTCGTTGAGTGCCAGGCCGATCACGGACAGCACGACAAAGATAATGAACTCGCGGCGGCGGCTCATGCCCTCCTTGTGCGCAAACACGTACTTCATGCTGGCGAGGTAGTTAAAGATGAGTGAGATGATAAAGCCGCTGGTGTTGGCGATTAGGATGTTAAGGCCCAGACCGTAGTGGAGCAGATTCATGATGCCAAAGTCGATGACCGTGGCAATGACGCCGACGACGCCAAACTTCATGATCTGCGCAAGGAGCTTTTGCATGGTACCTGCCTTAGGGTGGCGCCGGGACGCCGTGGGGATGACAAACTCAGCAAGTTTAGCCAATCCCCGCGGGTGGGGCTAGGCGCGCTGTTCGATAGCACCGTTTCTATATGCATCGAGCAGCTGGCGCAGGTCCTGGATCTGGCTGCGAATCTTGGCGCCGGTATCGGTGTCGCTCACCATGCGGCGACGGTCTGCTTGGTCAAAACGGTTGGTCTCGCTCTCGATGTCCACGTTGCGTGTGAGTGCCTCGGCAACCGTCGTAAAGGCCCGGTGCGACTTGAGACGGCAGCCGCGCGAGCTCGAGATGAGCGTATAGCCGGCGATACCCGTCTTGGGATGGTAAGCGCGGCAGAAGCCGCCATCGATGACCAGCAGCTTGCCCTCGGCGCGGATGGGCTGCTCGCCCTTGGTGGTTTTAACGGGCGTGTGGCCGTTGATGATGTGACCGGTCGGTGAGCATGCCATGGGCGCGACGCCAAACTCGCGCATGATGTCGTCGCAGACCGAGGGCGACTTGGTAAGCGTAAAGTACGGGTCCATCGGCTCGACCCAGGTGCTCTTATCGGCGATATAGGCGCGCTCAAAGGTACGCACCAGGCGTCCGCTGGCGGGTGAGTTAAAGCCGATCCACAGGTACCACATCCAGTCGAGGGCGTCGCGGTCGCCCATGCGCCAGGCGCGGCGGGCGATGTGGTCGCAAAAATCGAGATAATCGCGGCCAGCGTGCCAGGTGCCCAGGCAGTTCATGCTGCTAAAGGTGCCGTCTTCGTTGAGTGGCACGCAGCCATGGAACAGCAGGTTGCCGTTGGCGACCTTGTACATCGAGCCGTGGGAATAGAGGAAATCGATATGGCGATGTAGATGATCGGCGGTGACAAACTCGGACACGAGCTTGTCGATGATGTGCTGCTCCTGAGACGTGAGCGTATAGGGGTCCGCCGGGTCGACGGTGGGGAAGTCGTTGGTCGTGAGCGGCCACACGCTGCCGTCGGCGAGCGTGACCGTGCCGGTGTCGTGATCGATCTTGTCGAGTAACAGGCGGTCGGTCATGTCGAACTCGGGATGGCGCTGGATAATCTGGCCCTCGAGCTTAAAGAGCAGCACGTTGATGGCCTTGATCAGCGGGGTGATGGACTCACCGGCGGTGTAGGTGGCATCGGCAAAGGCGACAAGCTCACGCAGCGAGATACCGTAGTCGTTCTCGAGGATCTCGTAATTGTCGTAGCGTAGGTTGTTGCGCAGCACCGTGGCGATGCAGGCGGGCTCACCGGCCGCAGCGCCCATCCACAGCAGGTCGTGGTTGCCCCACTGGATGTCGAGTGAATGGTAGGTGAGCAGGCGGTCCATAATCTTGGCCGCGCCGCCGCCGCGGTCGAAGATGTCGCCCACCAGGTGCAGGTGGTCGACGGCCAGGCGCTTGATGAGCGAGGCAAGCGACTCGATAAAGTCGTCGGCGCTGGCGGTTTCCAGGATGGACTCCACGATGCGCTCGTGATAGCGCACGCGATAGTTGTTCTCGTCCGGATGCGTGTGCAGCAGCTCGTCGATGATGTAGGCGTAATCGCGTGGGATGGCCTTACGCACCTTGGAGCGCGTATAGCGGCTCGAAAGCGAGCGGGCGACCATGATGAGCTGGTCAAGCATCGTCTTGTACCAGGTGGGCGAGTCCTCGCGCCGGCTGCGGACTAGCTCGATCTTCTCGCGCGGGTAGTAGATGAGCGTGCACAGCTCGCCCTTCTCGTCAAAGGAGAGCGTGTCGCCAAAGATCTCGTCGACATGTTCGCGCACGACGCCCGAGCAGTTGTTGAGGATGTGCATAAAGGCTTCGTACTCGCCATGCACGTCGCTCATAAAATGCTCAGTGCCTTTGGGCAGGTTGAGGATGGCCGAGAGGTTGATGATCTCGGTAAACGCGGATTGCTCGGTGGGAAACTGTCTCGACAGCAGGCGCAGATACTTGAAGTCTTGCGGATTGCGATCGAATGCGACCATGAAACACCTTCCGATAGGGCTGGTAAAACTGATAAACAGCGTCAAACGTTTATCAGTATGCGCCGCTTTTGTTTCGATTGGGGAAGGGCGGCCGAATTGTTAGCCGAACGGTTTGGTAAATCGATTTAGTGGAGGTAGATATGGCGGTTGAGTGGAGACGATAGAGGGTGTTTTCTCAGATATTTATGCGTGGGGTCGGTGGAAACGATGGTGGTAAAGATGTTCGCTATTTTTGGTTCGATTTGGTAAATAGTGGACATATGTACCGTATGTAGGCTCACTGTGCGATAATTTGCGCAGCAATGAGTAAGGAGCCTCATATGAGTGATTTTGTCCTGACCTGTGAATCCGCCGCCGATCGAACTCGGGAGTTCTTTGAATCGCGCAATATCCCTGTCGTGTGTTTTCATTACGAGATCGACGATGTTGTCTATACGGACGATCTGTATCAGTCGATTACGCCGGACGAGTTTTTTGCCCAGATTGCCGCAGGCGCCATGCCCAAGACGTCTCAGGTGAGCGTGGGTGAGTACGAGGAGTTTTGGGAGCCGCTTGTTGCCGAGGGTAAAGACGTGCTGCACCTGACGTTGTCGTCGGGTATTTCGGGTACGTATGGCTCGGCTTGCGTTGCGGCGCAGATGCTCGCGGATCGCTATCCCCAGGGCGGCAAGGTGCGCGTCATCGATTCGCTGGCGGCGTCTTCGGGCTTTGGCCTGCTGGCGGAATGTGCCGCCGACGTGCGCGATAGCGGGGCTTCACTCGACGAGACGGCTGCCTGGATCGAGGAGCACAAGCTCAACCTGCACCACTGGTTCTTCTCGACCGATCTGTCGAGCTACCTGCGCGGCGGTCGCATTTCGGCTGCGAGCGCGATCATCGGCACGGCGCTTAAGATTTGCCCGCTTATGACGGTCGATTGTGAAGGTGGGCTGTCGCCACGTGAGAAGATTCGCACTAAGAAGCGCGCGATTTCCGAGATGGCTAAGACCATGATGGCACACGTGCAGGACGGTGCGGATTATTCGGGTAAGTGCGTCATGTCGCACTCGGCGTGCCGCGAGGATGCCGAGGCAGTTGCGGCGCTGATCGAGAAACAGGTTCCGCAGCTTAAAGGCAAGATTGAGATCAATAACATCGGTACTCTGATTGGCTCGCATACCGGACCTGGTACGGTGGCGCTCTTCTTTATGGGCGACAAGCGCGTGGATTAGTTTGCCCCATCACATCGCTGCATGATTGCTCAAACGAAAACGGCCCGCCTCACGTTTGTGGGGCGGGCCTTGCTGTTGGGGTTAGCGTTTCTTTCCGCGGAAGAAGAAGCCGTGCAGTGACGGCTTGAGGCCGCGGTTGGCGCGATGCTCCTCGACGCGCTCGTGGATCGAAGCGACGCGCTCGATGACTTCGTCGGGAATCGGCACGTCGGGATTCATGTTCTCGACCTGGCTGACCTCGGCGGCGGCGACCTGGTCGATAATGGGGACATCGTCGTGCGAGATGACAGGTGTGGCGTCTTCCTTCATCTTGCGATAACGCTGCATCATGTCGGTCTGTAGCTGCTGGGCCGAAGGCGGCGTCCAGATGATGGCGTTGGCGCCGGCGGCGATGGTTTCACGGATGCTCTCGGGCGTCTTGCCGCCCGGCGCGATGAGCGGCAGGTTGGGATAGTGCTTGCGCAGCTCGCGTAGGACCTGGGGCGTGTTCTTGCCGGCGGCGATGTTGAGAATCTTGGCTCCAGCGCGCACCTTGGCGTGGGCATCGTCGTCGCAGCGAACGACCGTAGCGATGACGGGGATGTCGGCGATGTTGGTGATGTGCTCGACCATCTCGGCGGTGGCGGGGGAGTTGACCACACAGCCCGCCGCGCCCTGCATCTCGGAGACGGCTGCCATCTGAACGGAGCGCTTGCCGGTGGTGGTGCCACCGCCCACGCCTACGAAGACCGGGCACTCGGCGACGGTCAGCAGCGCCTGCGTAATGGCGGGCTGCGGCGTGAAGGGGTAAACGGCAAAGACGGCATCGGCGTTGGAGTTGCGGATGACCGCGACGTCGGTGGTGTAGATGAGCGATTTGATACGACGGCCGAAGAGCGTGAAGCCGCTGGCCTCCTCAATCTCGTCAGGCATGCGAAGGGCCGCCTTGCGCAGGCGCCCGTCGATGGGCAGCGGCTCCATGGGAAGCAGTCCGTTGGGGGTCACGGCTACCTGGGGTTCGGTGAACTCGTCTGCGAGCTCGACCTCGGAGAAATCGACCGAGGCGACGATGTCCTCGTGAACCTCGGCGGGCACATCGATGGGGGCTTGGTCGTTTGCCGCGGCAGGCGTGTCGAAGGAGCTGGTGCCGACGAAGGCGTCGACGCGCTCATTTAGATCGTTGAGGGTATCCATGGAAGCTCGATTCTATGTGATGACGGCCGGCGCGATGCAGCCGGAATTGCGAATGCTAAATCGTTTGACGAGTTGATTTTTCCCCGCCGCGCCATCCGTTAGACCGAAGGGCCGGCGAACGTGAAGGAGCTGTGGTGGCGGGTATTGAGGTGCTATCTTGAATGTCCCGTTTAAAAGAGAGGTGACGCGGTATGGAATTGACAGCAATGTTTGGCTCGATTGGCCTGTGTGTGGGCGCAATCGTTGCCGCCGCGGTCATCTACTTTGTGGTCACGGCCATTAAGGGCAAAAGGGCCGAACGCAAGGAGCGCGCGATGCTTAAACAGCATCGCGACCAGCAGGGCAAACGCGCACGGAGATAGCTTGTTGAGTTTTGGATCCGTGCGCTAGCTGCGTTTTCGGATCAGGGCAATGTAGAAGCCCTCAAATTCGCGGCTGGGCGGAATGGTGAGCGTGCCGGGCAGGCCGTTGGCGATGGCCGATACCTGACCCGTGGCAATGGCCTCGGTCAGGGCGTTGGACTCGATGCGCGGCTCCTCGCCAGCTTCCTGGGCGCGGCGTGCCTCACTTTCGCTTGGCGTGCCGTCGAGGGGGATGAGCTCGCAGTCCATATGCTTGTCGAGGGCCTCTTGCAGGGCGTCCTCGTTTTCCTGCGGCAAGATCGAACAAGTCGAATAGACGAGCGTGCCGCCCGGTTTTAGGGCTCCCATGGCGCGGTCCAGAAGCGCACGCTGCGAGCGGGCGCATTTGACGAGCAGCTGCTCGGTCAGGCCGCGCAGGCTTTTCTCGTTGCCGCTGATGACGGTGCCCGTGCCGGTGCAGGGAGCGTCGAGCAGGATGCGGTCAAAGCGGAAGAACTCGTCGAGCTCGCGTGCGTCGGTGCGCATGACGGGCACGTTTTTGGCACCTTGGCGGTGGAGGTTGGCTTCGAGTTTCTCGGCGCGGGGAATGCTCATCTCGCAGGCGGTAAGGTGCGCCTGCCCCTGCGTGAGGGCGGCGATCTGCGTCGTCTTGCCGCCAGGGGCTGCGCACATGTCCAGGATGTCCTCGCCTGCCTGAGTGCCCAGGACCAGCGGCGGCATCATGGACGACAGGCTCTGCAGGTAGATCTTGCCGTCGCGGTAGATGTCGAGATCCCACAGATCGGAAACCTGGGCCTCGGGCAGGATGAAGGCGTCTGGGTACCAGGTGACGGGGTTGTGGGCGATGCCGGCGGCATCGAGCGCCGCAGCGATGTCCTCGGCGGTTGCCTTGAGCGTGTTGGCGCGCAGCGTGACCGGGCGTGTGGCCGCGGCGCCGAAACCCTCGATCATGAGCTCGGCATCGGCGGGCGCATAGGCGCCGGCGACCGTGTCGACCATAAAGCGCGGCAGGTCGGCGGCGGAGTGTTGGGCGGCAAGCTGGTCGGAAAGCTCGGTAGCGGCAAACTGCCTGAGGTTGAGCTCGGGCTTAACCTGCTTTTTCTGCTTACGACGACGTGGCTTGGACATCCGTCTTTCCTTCCCATTCCATTACATGTCGAGTGTTTAGTACTGGCTCTCGTGCTTGCTGAAGAAGTCGAAGCGCGGGGGCAGCGGCTTTACGCGGTGCTCGCCGGGCTTCTCGCCCAAGCTCTCCACAAACTCATCCGTGGAGGCGAAGATGTTATCCCAGCTAAAGAAGGCGACCGGATCGACGTCGAAGTACTCGCAGATGAGCTCGCAGCCGGCGGGGACGATGCCGTGCATGAGCACGGTCGCCACGCGCAGCTCGGTAAAGGCGTCGACGAGGGCCTGCGTCATTGCGGCATTGGCCGGCTCGCCCTCGAGCTTGTTAGCGGCCTTGGAGGCATCGCTCCAGCGCTTGTTGGCGGCACGCAGGTAGTCGTCGCACACGGCGAGCGCGCGGTGCGTCTCGAACTTGTACATGGCCTGCTCAAAGGCAAGGGCAGCCTGCTCGGCGGCCTCGACCACGGTGTCAGAAGCTGCGCCGGCGGGGATGCAGCCGTTGCGGTAGGGGCTCTCGTCGCCCTCCTTGACGGCGACGCCGTAGAAGCAGCTGCGGGCCAGGCGGTTGAACACGCCGGTCAAAAGGGCGCTCTCCTTAAGGGCCGGATCGATGACGCGCTTGTCGTCGCAGGCGCGCACCTCGTTGCCGTCCTTGTCCTTGCCGGTCACCCGCGTGTCGTATGCCTTGGGGCTAAAGCTTACCGGCTTCTCGGACAGGCCGAGCGACAGCCAGTGCGCGCGCATCTGCTCGCAGGTGTAGTGGTTGAGCAGGTCGTCTGCCGGCGGGGGAGGCGTCTGCGAGGACGAGCTGGCCTTTTTGCCCATGTAGAGCAGGTGGTAGCAGGCGCTGACGGTGCTCTGCGTGAGGTCCCAGCCCAGGGCCTCCCACATGGCGGTCTGCGCGATACAGTAGAAATAGATGTTGTCCTGACCGATGAACTGGTAGATCTGTGCGTCGTCAGAGCACCACCAGTCGCGCCAGTCGAGCGAGCTGTGCTGGTAGGTGGGTGCGGGCACCTGCGTGGAGTCGGCGGCGGGCTCGCCCATGAGGGCGGCATCCTGGGCGGCGACGCCCTCGGTCACGCCGGCGGCCTTGGCATCGCGCGCGAGCACGGTGCGCGTATAGCTGATGGGCGCCCACAGGCTCTCGGGCCAGCACCAGCAGGTGACGTCGGAGGCGCCATCGACCTCGGGCACCGGAACGCCCCAGTCGATGTTGCCGGTGATGCGGAAGGGCACGAGCGCCTTGCCGCTGCGGAAGCGCACGCCACCGTTGGCGAGCACTGCGTGGGCATCGTCGCGCTCCTTCCAGCTGGGGAAGGTGACGGTAAAGCTGCTCTTGTTGCCCTCGGGCTCCAGCACGGTGTGCTCGGGCAGCTGATCCTCGACGGCATCGAAGGCCTCGCGGAACTTGTTCTGGATGTAGAGCTGGGCCGGCAGCAGCCACTCCTCCATAGTCTTGGAGACCACGGAGCGAACCTGCGGGTTCTGGGCGAGCTTGGCGGTGTAGGTTTTCATGAAGTCGAGGTAGGCCGGCAGGTCGAAGTAGAGGTTGTCGACCGGACGCAACTCGGGCACCTCGCCGGTGAGCTGGCTCTTGGGCGCGATGAGCTCCTCGGGCTCAAACTGGTGGCCCAGATCGCACTCGTCGGCATAAGCCTTCTCGGACTTGCAGCCCTGGATGGGGCAGCGGCCGATGACCTGACGGCCGTTGAGGAACGTGCCGGCCTTGGCATCGTAGAACTGCAGCGTGGAGCGCTTGGAGATGGTGCCCTGCTCGTGCAGGCGCTTGATAATCTCGGCGGTTACCTCGTTGTGAATCTGCGCAGCCGGCTCAAGGCCCGAGCCGCCGTAGATGTCGCAGCTGATGTTGTAGTTGTTGAGGGTCGCGGCCTGGCGGGAGTGATTGGACTCGACATACTCGCCGATGGACTTGTCGTAGCCCTCGTTCTCCTTGAGCTTGCGGTAGCTCTCCATGATGGGCGAACCGTAGCAGTCGGTGCCCGAGGTGAAGATGACGTTTTCGCGGCCCAGGCGGTCGCGCAGGAAGCGGGCGAAGAAGTCGGCCGGGACAAAGACGCCGCCGACGTGGCCAAAGTGCAGGCCCTTGTTGCCGTAGGGCTCGCCGGCGGTAACGATGGCGCGGCGCGGCCAGCTGGGACGGTCGTTCATGGAGTATTTGGATGCCATGGGACTCCTTCGCATATGGTGAGGGCGCAGCCGGGCGCGGGGCTCGGCTGCGCGGTGGTCAATTCGTGCATATCGTTCGACATTATCGCACATGCGGGCGGGTGCGTGGCAGGGGCGCTATCCTAAGATGTTATGAATGAGATTTCCAACATACATGCGTTTGAGGACGAGGATTTTCTGCACGCCTGCTTTGTGTGGGGGATGGTCGTAGTCGGCGTGTTTGCCGTGTGCCTGGTGCCGGTGCTTATGCTGCTGGGCAGGCCTGCGGACTTGGATGCGGCTGAGGCAGGCGGCTGGACGGCGGTCGTGGGCTGGATAGTCGGCGTGGCTGTTGTTTGTGCGGCGTCGTTTGCCGTACACGAGCTGGTGCATGCGGTGTTTTTTAAGCTGCTGGCGCCTGCGGGCGTGCGTGTGACCTTTGGGGCGAATCGCGAGACTGCGATGATTTATGCCTGCGCCGAGGGCGTTGTGTATTCGCATCGGCGTTACATGACCATTTGCCTGGCGCCCACGGTCTTTTTGACGGCAGCGTTTGCCCTGGGGTTTGCGTTTTCGGGCTATCCGCTGCTGTGCTACCTAGCGGCCGGCTTGCATTTGTCGGGGTGCGTGGGCGACTGGTACTACGTGCGAACCATTCTGCGCGATCGCCGTATCGTCGCCTGCGAGGACACGTCCTTTGGCGTGCGCTTTTTTGGGTGAGGAGATGTCGATGAAGCCGTTGTTGTTGCACGCCTGCTGTGCGCCGTGCTCGCTTGAGCCGGTCCGCCTGCTGCGCGAGGAAGGGTTTGAACCCACAATCTGCTGGACCAACCCCAATATTCAACCGCGCGATGAATGGCGGCGCCGTTTGGACGAGCTGCGCCGGTGGTGTGCCGACGGCGACATCGAGCTCATCGAGGCCGGGGAGGACCGCGAACGCTGGGAGACCGGCGTGGCCCCGTTGGGTGCCGATCGTCCCCGTCGCTGTCGCGTGTGCTATGCCTTGCGCTTGGCCGAGGCATGCCGCGTTGCCCAGGAGCGCAGGTTTGAATATGTGGGTACGACGCTCGCCGTCTCGCCGTACCAGCTGTTCGACACCTGCAATGACGTACTCGAGCGCCTGGCGGCGGCACGTGGGCTCACCCCGGTGATCCGCGATTTTCGCCCGTATTATCCCGAGGCTACGCGCCGTTCGCGCGAACTGGGCATGTATCGACAGAACTACTGCGGTTGCCGCTTTTCTGCCGTCGAGGCGGCCATGGACCGCGCTCGCATTCGCGACGAGCGCAAGGCTGCCAAAAAGTAGTTCATTTGGGACGTCAGCCTGCTAGGATGTAGGGCGGACTTTAGCTATATAAGGAGAATCCGACGTGTCTATGCGTACCGATGATTTTGACTACAACCTTCCCGAGGAACTGATCGCCCAGGCTCCCGCCGAGCCGCGCGACTCCTGCCGCCTGCTGGTGGTGGATCGCAAGGGCTCCCAGGCGGGAACGCCGCTGGAGCATGGCGGCACCGTTGAGCACCGCATCTTCCGCGACATCATCGACTATATCGAGCCGGGCGACGTACTCGTCATCAACAAGACGCGTGTGATGCCGGCCCGCCTGATCGGTCGCAAGTCGGGCTCGGGTGGCGTGGTCGAGACGCTGCTGCTCAAGCGCCGCGAGGATGTTGACCCGCTGGGTCATGTTTGGGAGTGCCTGGTCAAGCCGGGTAAGCGCCTGAAGCCTGGTGCTCAGATTGAGTATCGCGCCGGTGGCGCCCATGCGCCCCAGGGGGCTCCCGTGGTGCTGACGGCCGAGGTCATCGACTTTGTCACTGATAGCCGCGGTGGCCGTCTGGTGCGCTTTGAGCCGGCCGGTTGCAATGCCGCCGGCGAGCCGCGCACGCTCGACGAGGCCATTCACGCCGCCGGTCACGTGCCGCTGCCGCCCTACATTACCGATTACGAGGGCGACCCCGAGAAGTACCAGACCGTCTACGCCATGAAGGAGGAGCACTCGGCTGCCGCTCCCACGGCGGGTCTGCACTTTACTCCCGAGCTTATGGCTGCTATCGAGGCCAAGGGCGCGAAGTTTGCCGCCGTCGAGCTCGAGGTGGGCATCGATACCTTCCGTTTGGTGGAGGAGGACGATCCCACGCAGCATGTGATGCACACCGAGCGCTATCACGTGTCGCAGGAGGTTGTCGACGCCGTGCATAAGGCGAAGGCCGAGGGCCATCGTGTGATCGCTGTCGGTACCACGGCGGTGCGCTCGCTCGAAAGCGCGTATGACGCCGATGCGCCGGTGTCCGATCCGGCCGTGACGGCGCGCTATTTTGAGGGCCGCGAGGATGGGGCCGATACGCTCGGCCGCGGTGACATCGTGGTGCGCGAGAACGCGACGACGCAGCTCTACCTCATGCCCGGCTCGACCTATCACGTGGTCGACGCGCTGATCACGAACTTCCACGTGCCGCGCTCCACGCTCATGATGCTCGTGAGCGCGCTTGCTACCCGCAACCAGATCATGGATGCCTATGCTGCTGCCATCGAGGAGCGCTACCGCTTCTTCAGCTTTGGCGACGCGATGCTCATTCAGTAGGTTACGGCGTTTTCCAAACGCCGTAACCGGCCGACGCTGCAAACGCCCCTAAGCGGCAATCTGACGTTCAATCGTCGGGCATGACCAGAAGGTCAATGCCCTCCTCTTTCACGTCACCTTGCTCGCTTAGGGGCGTTTTCGCTGACTTCGCCAAAGCATCGGCAGGTACTCATTGGGGACGTACTTAAATGAGTGCCTGCAGAATGAGAGTGGATAATCTCCCGTTTTTGGCCTGCTTGGGGGCTCAAAGTGGGAGATTATCCACTCTCGTCATTGGACTAGTCTTTGGGGACGTTCTTGTTTGACTAGTCGTTTAAGAACGTCCCCAATGACTACTTGCTTGCGAACAGCCAGACTAGGATGATCGCCAGGATTGCGGCGACGATGCAGACGATGGCGCCGGTGAATTTGATGCGTGAGTCGCGGGTGCGCTCTCGTACGTCGTCTTCGGCGGCCTCGAGCTGGTCGACTTCTTGCTCGGTCTCGGCGTGTTCGGCTTTGTCTCGGGCCAAGGATCCTGCAAGCGACTCAGTGATTTCTGGGTGGTCGTGCACCTCGGTCGCCTGTTCGATGATCGACTGTGCATGTGCGGCATCTGCTTGGGCGTTGGCGATGGTCTGCTCCTGCTCGCGGCGTGCCTTGTCCTCCGCGGCGATCTTCTCGCGCAGTTCGCGCTGACGAGTCGCGGCGGCGGTCTTCGCCGTCTGCAGCTCGTCGCGCGCGGCATCGGCTTCGGTCGTCACGGCTTGGTGCGCGCGTTTTGCGTCGGCGATAGGGGCTTGAGCCTGCTCGACGGCCTGCTCGGCTGCGGCAAGCGAGTGCTCAAGGTCGGCGGTGATGCGCGGGACATCTTCTTCGGCTTTACGCAGGGCATCTGCCGTGTCGGAAATCTGCATCGAGAGCTCGCTGGTGCGCACCGTATAGTTGGCGGGATTTGCCGAGGGATTGCGTTGCAGCTCGGCATACTCATGACGCAGCGTCTCGAGCTGGGCGCGCGTGGCGTCGACGGTTTGTTGTGCGGCGGCAATGCCGGCGTCTCGCTCTGCCTTCACCTTGTCGCGGATGCGCTTGGAATCCTCAAGACGTCGAACGAGGCGGTTGCCGGTCTCGCGCGAGCTCGCCTCGCGGGCCTCCACGGCGTCGAGCGCGGCCTTCAGACGGAGCTCAGTCGCGTCATCCTCTGTCTTCATTTGTTCGAGCTGACCCTTGAGCTCTGTCGCTTTGGAGGCGTGGGCATCACGATCAATCTCGGCGGCCGCTGCAGTCTTTTGGGCTGTGGCAATCGCCTGGCGCTGGTCGGCGACGATCTGGTCGTAGCGGCCTGCGATATCCTGGCGCGTCTCGAGTTCCTCGGCCTGATCGGCAATGCGCTGCTCAAGTTCGGCCAGGTGGGCGCGGGCATCGGCAAGTGCCTTTTTCGCGGCGTTCATCTCGCGCATGGCCGAGGCACCCTGGGCGATAAAGGTGCCCACGGCGTTCGCAGTGTTCGAGACAGCGGTCCCCAGATCGCGGCTCGCGGCGGAGGAGTGCGGGGCGGTCGGGCGAGCGGTGTCGGCAGCGTCCGCATCGGCAGTCTGCGGCACGGCGATATTGCCGGTACCGCCTTCGATCACAGAAAAGCCTGCTGCGTGCGGGTCGACCGCATCGGTGCCAATCGTGGGATGCTCGAGCTGCAGAAACGAGGGCATGGTGCTGCCCTGGTCGGCAACCGGAGTCTCGCCGGGTACGAAGGTCGAGGCTGCCTCGGCGGCCTCCTCTTCCTCGGCGTCAACGTCAGCGTCGGCCACGGCGTCTTTCATCGCTTTGACGGCATCCATCATGGAGTCCATGACGGCGTCGAGCTCTTCTTCCGAAGAAACCTCGATAGGGCCCGCAGCTTGCGGAGCAGCATCCTGTACGGGGCGGTCGTCCTGAGCGGGCGCATCGTCGTTTTGCTCGTCTGCATCTTCGGCGCCAGGGGTTTCCGCCGTAGCGCTTTCGTCCAAGAATGGGCCGTCGAGGTCAATATCATCGCAGGTCACAGCGTCGGCATCTGCAGTGACGTCTGCGGAATCATCAATATGCTGTTGAGTCTGGGGGTCCAGCTCGTCTGTCATAGGCATGTGCTCCTCATCGTTGTTTGTCACCCTATGATAAAGTCTCGCGCCGACATCCCGCGCGCTGCAGCAAAGTTTCAAAACGTGTTCGATGGCTCGCGTCGATAGCAAAAACTCGGCCACTTTATCCAGTTTGTACTTGACATTCCCTTCGCCGAAAGACGTTGCGCCGTTCGCCTGCCATGGGCTTTATTTTTCACTTGAACCCGCTAAAGTTGCATTTCAGCTTTTGGCGCGTGAAGTTGGATGCGCGCAGTCGACGGGCAGGCCCGTCGCGATTTGAAAGGACTTTATATGGGACTTTTCACTGGTAAGACCGTGATCGTCACCGGCGGCGGCAAGGCCACGCTCAAGGACGGCTCCGCTGGCTCCATCGGCTACGGTATCGATATCGCTTTTGCCAAGGAGGGCGCAAACCTCGTCATTACCGGCCGCAACGTTGCCAAGCTCGAGGCTGCCAAGGAATCCCTCGAGGCCGAGTACGGCGTCAAGGTTCTGCCTGTTCAGGCCGATGTCTCGGCTGGTCAGGACAACGAGGCCGTCGTCCAGAACGTCATCGACAAGGCCATTGAGGAGTTCGGCCGCATCGACGCCGTCGTCAACAATGCTCAGGCCAGCGCTTCGGGCGTGACGATCGCCGATCACACCATGGACCAGTTCAACCTCGCCATTTACTCCGGTCTGTATGCCACCTACCTGTACATGCAGAAGGCCTACCCGCACCTGAAGGAGACCAAGGGCTCCGTGGTCAACTTTGCTTCGGGCGCCGGCCTGTTTGGCAACTATGGCCAGTGCAGCTACGCCGCTGCCAAGGAGGGCATCCGCGGTCTGACCCGCGTCGCTGCCAACGAGTGGGGCAAGGACGGCATCAACGTCAATATCGTTTGCCCGCTTGCTTGGACCGCCGCGCTCGAGAACTTCCAGGATGCCTATCCCGAGGCGTTCAAGGCCAACGTCCACATGCCGCCGGCGGGTCACTACGGCGACGTCGAGAAGGAAATCGGCCGCGTTGTCGTTCAGCTCTGCGGTCCCGACTTTAAGTATATGAACGGCGAGACCGTCACCCTCGAGGGTGGCATGGGCCAGCGTCCTTAGGGGTTCCGCCGTTCTACCGAACGGCGGACCGGCCGACGCTGTGCGGGCCGCATTTGGACAATCTGCCGTTCAATTTCAAGGGCGCGACCAGAAGGTCAGCGCCCTTTCATTTCACGGCACCTTGTCTCAAATGCGACCCGCTCGCTGACGTTGCCAAAATATCGGCGTTGCCGTGGCTGGTAAATAGCTCCACTCATCGGGGACGTACTTAAATGAGTGCCCGCAGAATGAAAGTGGATAATCTCCCGTTTTTGGGCTGTGCTTTGGGCAAAAGTGGGAGATTATCCACGCTCATCCGGTAAGCGTCCAAAAATCCACGCTCATTTGCCGTGTCCCTGCCGTATCCTCCTCGCACCAGTTTCTGTCGAGTCGGTGCTTCTTGCGGGTTGCCCGTATAATGGTTTGCGTATGAACCGCAACCAAGGAGTTCCAGTTTATGGACCAGAACCTTTTTAAATTCGACCTGATTGCCGAGGATCCGACGACGCACGCGCGCGCCGGCGTACTGCGCACCCCGCACGGCGACATCGAGACGCCGATCTTTATGCCCGTGGGCACCAAGGCAAACGTCAAGGGCATTCCTACCGAGACTGTCAAGAAGCTCGGCGCCCAGATCGTGCTCGCCAATACCTATCATCTGTCCATGCGTCCCGGCGAGGATACCATCGCCGAGCTGGGCGGCCTGCACAAGTTCATGAACTGGCACGGCCCCATCCTCACCGACTCGGGCGGTTTCCAGGTCTTCAGCCACAACGATGCCGTCAAGCTCACCGATGAGGGCGTGCGCTTTATCGTCAACGATTACGACGGCCGCCACGTGTTTTGGACGCCCGAGGACAACATGGAAATCGCCATGAAACTCGGCTCCGATATCTGCATGCAGCTCGACCAGTGCCCGGGCTATCCCGCCACGCGCGCCTACGTTGAGCGCGCCGTTGAGCTGTCGAGCATGTGGGCCGAGCGCTGCTATAAGGCGCATACCCGCGATGACCAGGCGCTCTTTGGCATCGTTCAGGGCGGCATGCACCTGGATCTGCGCCTGCGTTCGCTGCGCCATCTGGAGGAGTGCGGCGACTTCCCGGGCTATGGTATCGGTGGCTATTCGGTGGGCGAGGATCACGAGACCATGTTCGAGACCCTGGCGCCGCTCGTGAGCGAGTACATGCCCAAGCATAAGCCGCGCTATCTGATGGGTGTCGGCAACCCGACCACGCTCGTGCGCGGCGTTGGCGTGGGCATCGACATGTTTGACTGCGTGCTGCCGACGCGCACCGGCCGTATGGGCACGGCATTCTCCAGCGAGGGTCGCCTTAACTTCCGCAACGCTCGCTTTGCGCACGACGACGGTCCCATCGATCCCACCTGCACCTGCCCGGTGTGCACGGGCGGTTACAGCCGTGCGCTCATCCGTCACATGGTCACGCAGAAGGAGATGCTCGGCGGCATTCTGCTTTCGATGCACAACATCTACTACCTGCTCAACCTTATGCAGCGGGCCCGCCAGGCCATTATCGAGGGCCGCTACGGCGCGTTCGTGAGCGACTGGATGAACAGCCCTGCGGCGGTGGATTACTAAGAGCTGTGGGTGCGCTTACGGGGGCGCTCGCGCGGTGTCGAGATCGCGTGCCAATCGACCGCGCGCAGCCGGCGCCGGGCATCGCCTTCGCTGGCATCGGTTGCACGACCGCTGACCGATGCCTTGCAAGCACTTGATGCATCGTGGGTACCATACCGAATAGTTGATGTTCGGGCGGGTGTTTGACGCATGGCGTCGACCCCGCCCGTTTTTCTTTTTCTCGATAGGAGTACCCATGATTAAGAATGAGAACGTCGAGGGCGAGCCTGCCTACGACGAGACGTACCGCCGCGGCCCCGTGGTCATGCGCGGCCCCATGATTCCTAAGGACAACACCTACGCCAACCTGCTGGCGCCCGAGGATTCAACCGACTGGTTGCATGCCGATCCGTGGCGCGTCCTTCGTATTCAGGCAGAATTCGTCGATGGCTTTGGCGCGCTTGCCGAGCTCGGGCCCGCGGTGACCATCTTCGGCAGTGCCCGCACGCCCAAGACCGATCCGCTCTACAAGGCGGCGCGTACCGTCGGGCGCAAAATCGCCCAGCGCGGCGTGGCGGTTATCACCGGCGGCGGTCCCGGCGTCATGGAGGCAGCCAACAGGGGAGCGGCGAGCGCCAACGGCAAGTCGGTCGGCCTGGGTATCGAGCTTCCGCACGAGCGGGGGCTCAATAAATACGTGAACCTCGGCATGGACTTCCGCTACTTTTTTGTGCGCAAGACCATGTTCGTTAAGTACAGCTCGGGTGCCATCGTATTTCCCGGCGGCTTTGGTACGCTCGACGAGATGTTCGAGGTTCTCACGCTGGTGCAGACGCACAAGGTCAAGCGTATGCCGCTCGTGCTGGTGGGCAGCGAGTACTGGCAGGGCCTGTTCGACTGGCTCAATGGCCCGGTGATGAGCGCCGGTATGATCAGCCCGCTCGATCCGGATCTGGTGCACATTACCGACGACCTCAACGAGGCCGTTGACATTGCCCTGAGCGGACTGATGTAGAGTAGCTAAAATGGGACGGGGCTAAAAAGACCGGTGCGTAACGTTACATGCCAGTCTTTTTAGCCCCGTCCCAAATGAACTGCTTCTAAGTTGCGGTGGAATAGGGATTGATTGACGGCTAATAAGCCAAAAACGCCCCCTATTTCACCGCAACCGGTGTGGGCGTCCCTAGCGAGTTGGCTGGTAGCGGGGGCAGTAGCTGATGGCGATGGCGTCCACGCCTACGTGGGTGGCGATGGTGCAGCCGATGGGGCCAGTGCCGGCGTCCACGTAGTCCTGGCCTGCTAGCGCTTGGTTGACGAGCTCTTGCTCCTCGGCGGCGCCGGTCGTGAGCACGCGCACGCTTGAGCCCGGGTGCTCGTCCAAAAACGCGAGGCAATCTGCCATGGTGTTGGCGACGATGCGCTTGGCGCCGCGGCCCTTTTTGATTGCCTTGATCTCGCCCGATTTCCACTCCGGCGAAACGGCCAGGCGAATGTTGAGCATCTGCGTCAGCTGGCCGGCGAGCTTGGGGGCGCGGCCGTTTTTGACCAGGTTCTCGAGCGTGCGGGGAATCAGCAGCAGGTGGGCGTCGGGCAGCGTCGCGCGGATCTGCGCCTCGGTCTCGTCCAAGCTGCGGCCGTCCTCGCGCATGGCAAGCGCGTACTCCACCAGCAGGCCCTCGGCGCCCGAGCCGGTGCGCGAATCGATGCAGCGCACGTCGAGCTCGTGGGTCTCGGCGACCAGGCATGCGTTGGAATAGCAGGCGGACCACTCGCTGCACAGCGAGATAAAGATCGCGCTGTCGTGGCCATCGGCGCGTACGCGGTCAAACAGCGCCTTGAACTCGCCGGCGCTCGGCTGCGAGGTGTGCGGCAGCTGCTCGGAGCCAGCCATGCGGGCGACGTATTCCTCGGCGGTAATCTGCACCTGGTCGAGCAGGTCCTCGCCCTCGATAATCACATGCAGCGGAATCACGTAAATGCCGAGCTCTTGGGCACGGGCGGGGGAGATGTCCGACGTGGAGTCGGTTATGATGGCAAAAGACATAATTGCACCTTTCGTTGGGGCGCGGCAGCGCCGCCTTCTGAAAGCAAAGTGCGACAAGTATAGTGGAGTTGCTCTACATTGCTAGGTTCGATTGTTGAATAGTCAACAGTTTGAAGCGGTGGTGTGGAAATCATCAACTGGGGAAGAAGGGTGCCGATGGCGGCATTGCAACTTTGCGAGCGGCCGGTTGTGCTGTTCGATTTTGACGGTACGGTGGCCGATACGGGTCGGGCAGTGATGACCTCGACGCGCAAGACGCTGGCTGCGCGCGGGTTTTCGGAGACGCAGATGGGTGATCTGCGCCGCATGATCGGGCCGCCCCTGTGGAAGAGCTTTCACGACTTTTACGGCTTTTCCCGCGAGGAGTCGCTTGTGGTGGCCGACGAGTACCGCGCCTTTTTTGATGAGCTGGGACCGGAGGAGTACCCCGTGTTCGATGGGATTCCCGAGCTGCTGGATGAGTTGGCCGCCCGGGGCAAGCGTATGGCCGTGGCGACGTCACGCATGGAGGCCAAATGCATCGACATGGTGCATGAGCTTGGTCTTTCTCAGTTCGAAGCCGTGGTTGGCATGAATCCTCCGCAGGGGCGCGAGACCAAGGCCGATTCGGTTCGCGATGCCCTGGCGGCGCTCGGCGCGACGGCGGACGATGCCGTGATGATCGGCGATCGCTTTAACGACGTCGAGGGCGCGCACGCGATGGGCGTGCCGTGCATCGGCATCTATTCGGGCGCGGCGGCGCCGGGTGAGCATGAGGCGGCGGGTGCCGATGCAGTGGTGCACTCGGTGGCCGAGCTTGCTAAACTTTTCTCTATCTAGGAACTAAATGTGAGGGGCGGGTACGCTTGCCGCTCATTGGTAAGGAGGTCGTCCATGAATCAGGTGGAGCAGAGCGTCGCCGAGTATGTCGACGAGGTCTGGGAAGATGTCGTCGCCGATATCGAGCAGCTGGTGAGCTATCCGTCCGTGGCAGTTTCTGCCGATGCAGAGCCCGGCGCGCCGTTTGGCCGCCCGGTCCGTGACGCGCTCGACTGTGCGCTCGGCATCGCGCAGAAGCTCGGCTATCAGACGAGCGACGACGAGGGCTATGTGGGCATTGCCGATATTCCTGGCCGCGGCGACAAGCAGCTCGCGACCATCTGCCACGTGGACGTGGTGCCCGCCGGCCCGGGCTGGAACACCGACCCGTTTGCGATGGAGCGTCGCGAGGGCTGGCTGCTCGGCCGCGGCGTTATCGACGACAAGGGTCCGGCGGTGCTGTCGCTCTACGCCGGCGCCTATCTGCTCAAGCACGGCATTACCCCGCGCTATACTTTCCGCGCGCTGCTGGGCTGCGATGAGGAAGTGGGCATGTCCGACGTTCGCCATTATCTGGAGAACCACGCAGACCCCGACTTTCTGTTTACGCCCGATGCCGAGTTTCCGGTCTGCAATGCCGAGAAGGGCCAGTTTGGGGCGACATTTGTGAGCTCCAAGATCGACGGCGGGCGCATCGTGTCGTGGAGCGGCGCCGAGGCGAGCAATGCCATTCCGTCGCAGTCTATCTGCGAGCTTGCGATTGACGCCGATGAGCTGCCGGCACCGGTCGAGAACGCCGACCGCCTGGAGATCACAGCACTCGACAACGGACATGCCCAGATTTTCGCCCACGGCATTGGCGGTCATGCCTCGATGCCCGAGGGAGCGATCAATGCCGTCGGCCTCATCGTGGCGTATCTGCGCGAGGCCGAGGATGCGTTTGGCGCCCGTGACGAGCGCCTGTTGACGCCTGCGGAGCACGAGTTTGTCAAGTTTTTGGCTTTTGTGCATGCGGACGCCTATGGCCGCGGCCTGGGGATTGATGCGACGAGTGCGGCGTTTGGCCCGCTCACGTGCAACCCCGGCGTCATCCGCGTGGCAGATGTCCACATTGAGCAGGTCATCGACGTGCGTTTTCCCGATAGCACGAGTGCCGATACCATGTGCGAGCAGCTCGAGCCGCTCGTGGGCCGCTTTGGCGTGACGTATCGCGTGGGTCGCGCCAAGGTGCCGTTCTCGGTTTCGGCCGACGATCCGGCCGTGAAGGCGCTCATCGATACCTATAACGAGTTTACGGACAAGCATGCCGAGCCCTTCGCCATGGGCGGCGGCACGTACGCGCGCAACTTTGCCCGCGCCGTGTCGTTTGGCCCCGAGGAGACCGGCCTTGAGCTGCCCGCGTGGGGCGGCCAGATGCACGGCCCCAACGAGTGTGCCAACGAAGTCCAGCTCAAGCAGGCGCTCAAGATCTATATCGTGGCAATCTTAAAGCTCAACGAGTTGGAGCTTTAGGGTTACGGCGTTTTACCAAACTGCATAGGTTTCCGACCAGGCTTCTATAAGTTACGGTGGAATAGTTCCTAGAAGGGGGTGCCTAGCGGCCAAACAGGAACTATTTCACCGCAACTTCTTTTTATCGGTGTAAAAGGTGTGCCATGCTTGGGGTGGGGATTGTTATTCGTTTGTAAAGGCTGAGCCGTGCTTGCAGTAAGGGTCTATCAGATGCCCGTAAGAAACCGCAGCTGGCGCGGCTGCCGCCTGATCGAGGTCGTATCTTTCCAAACAGCAAAGCGGGCAGGGTGCCCGCGAGTCGCATGTATGAAAGGAAGATCATGCTCGATCAGGCTTATTCTCGTCGTCAGTTCCTCGGCCTCGCTGGTGGTCTTGCCAGCATTGTCGGTCTCGGTCTCGTTGGCTGCGGTGGCTCCAACGCTTCCGATGCCGCCGACAAGGGTAGCGCCGCCGCTGCTGCCGAGTCCGTCTCCGGCGAGGTGACCTACGACGGCGCCTCTTCGTTCCAGGCTCTCGTCGAGGCTGCTGCCGAGAAGTTCATGGACGCCAACCCCGACGTCTCCATCTCCGGCTCGGGTAACGGTTCGGGCAAGGGCCTGACCGCTGTCGCCGCCGGCACCGTCACCATCGGTAACTCTGACGTCTTTGCCGAGACCAAGCTCGAGGCCGACCAGGTCAAGAACCTCGTCGACCACGAGGTCGCCGTTGTGGGCATGGGTCCCGTCGTCTCCAAGAACGTCAAGGTCGACGACCTGTCCCTCGAGCAGCTCAAGGGCATCTTCTCCGGCCAGATCACCAACTGGAAGGAGGTCGGCGGCGACGACGCCACCATCGTCGTCCTCAACCGCAAGGCCGGCTCCGGCACCCGCGCCACCTTCGAGGCCGCCGTCTTTGGCGACGAGGCCGTCGACTTTAAGGGCGACGCCGAGCTCGACAAGTCCGGCGACGTCCAGACTCAGATCGCCAGCACTGACAATGCCATCTCCTACCTTGACTTCTCGCACTTCGATGACTCCAAGTTCAACGCCGTCAAGGTCGAGGGTGTGGAGCCCAAGAGCAAGAACGTCACCGATGACTCCTTCAAGATTTGGGCGACCGAGCACATGTACTGCTCCAAGGATGCCGACGAGGCCACCAAGGCCTTCCTGGACTTTATGCTTTCCGACGACGTCCAGGGCAAGCTCGTCGAAGAGCAGGGCTTCATCCCCGTCTCTGCCATGAAGGTCGTCAAGGACGCCAGCGGCAAGGTTTCCGCTAAATAAGTAATCGCCCCCGGAAAGGTTTGCAATGGCAAAACAGCTGCCAAAGCGCGACCTTGAGAACGTGGGCCTGGGCGTCACGGGCGCGTGCGTAGCGCTCGTGACGCTTGTTGTTGCCGCGCTCATCTTCATGGTCGCTCAAAAGGGCCTCTCGGCTTTCGTTAAGGACGGCGTCTCGGTCGTCGAGTTTTTCACCGGTACTAAGTGGGACCTGGCCAACACGGCCGAAAACGGCCTGCCCTATACCGGCGCCCTGCCCCTGATCGTCACCTCGTTTGCGGTCATGGTGCTCTCCACGCTCATCGCGCTGCCGATCGCCATCGGCTCTGCCATCTTCGCGGTCGAGATCCAGCCCAAATTTGGCTCCAAGGTCTTTCAGCCGCTCATTGAGCTTTTGACCGGCATCCCCTCGGTCGTCTTTGGCCTGATCGGCTTTCACGTGGTCGTCGGCCTTATGAAGAGCGTCTTCCACGTGAGCACGGGCCTGGGCATCCTGCCCGGCGCCATCGTGCTGGCCGTTATGATCCTGCCGACCATGACCACGCTTTCGGTCGATGGCCTGCGCGCCGTACCCGACAGCTACCGCCAGGGCTCACTCGCGCTGGGCTACACCCGCTGGCAGACTATCTGGCACGTGGTGCTCAAGTCCGCCATGCCGTCGCTCATGACCGCGGTCATTCTTGGCATGACCCGCGCCTTTGGCGAGACGCTCGCCGTGCGCATGGTTATCGGCGGTATCGAGGCCATGCCGACGTCGCTGTTGTCGCCGGCTTCGACCATCACGACCACGCTCACCACGTCCATGGCGGTCTATGCCGAGGGCACGGCCCAGGACGACGTTCTGTGGGCACTCGGTCTGCTGCTGATGGGCATGAGCCTCATCTTCATCCTGATCATCCATCTCATTGGCCGCAAGGGGGCGAAGGCTCGTGGCTAGCACGCGCATCCATATCGACGAGGCGAGACTCGGGCGTGTCCAAAAACAGGACCGCATCGCCACGGGCGTGTTGACGGCAATCGTCGCCATCGTCATGCTCATCGTCGTTTCCATGGTGGCCTACATCCTGTTCGAGGGTATCTCGACGCTGTTTAAGCCGGGCTTCCTCACGGAGCCGTCGCGCGCCAACGGCACCCAGGGCGGCGTGCTCTACCAGCTGTTCGACTCGTTCTACCTGCTGCTGATCACCCTGATCATCTCGGTGCCCATCAGCCTGGGCGGCGCGGTCTTCCTGGTCGAGTACGCGCCGAACGGCCCCGTCCGCGACATCGCCTCCACGGCCATCGAGACGCTGTCCTCGCTGCCATCCATCGTCGTCGGCATGTTCGGCTTTCTGGTGTTCTCGGTGCAGCTGGGGTGGAAGTACTCCATCATCTCCGGCGCCGTCGCGCTCACCATGTTCAACATCCCGATCCTGGTGCGCGTGATTCAGCAGGCGCTCGAGGACGTGCCGCAGGCGCAGCGCGATGCGTGCCTGGCCATGGGCCTCACCCGCTGGGAGGCCACGCTGCACATCCTGATTCCCGAGGCCATGCCCGCCATCGTGACCGGCATCGTGCTTTCGGCCGGCCGCGTGTTTGGCGAGGCCGCAGCGCTGCTCTTTACCTCGGGCATGAGCTCGCCGGTTCGCCTCAACTTCTTGAGTTTTAACCTGTCGAGCCCCACTTGCGCCTGGAATGTGTTCCGTCCCGGCGAGTCGCTCGCCGTGCACATCTACAAGATTTACGGCGAGGGCAGCCCCGAGGCGCAGCAGATCGTTTGGGGCACCGCGGCACTGCTGATGATCTGCGTGCTGCTGTTTAACGCAATCGCCCGTATCGTGGGCAAGCAACTGGCAAGGAGGATGACGGCCGAATGAGCGAGATGAATGCAACGCCAGCAACCGAGGCGGCCACGTCCGAGACCCAGGGCTTTCTGTCGAGCGTGGGGGAGAGCGAGAAGCATGCTCGCATAAGCGGCAAGGCCGTGAGCGACGAGGTCGTGCTCTCCACCAAGGACGTCAACGTGTACTATGGCGACCACCATGCGCTGCATGACACGTCGCTCGATTTCCACAAGGGCGAGATCACGGCACTCATCGGGCCTTCGGGCTGCGGCAAGTCGACCTTCTTGCGCAGCCTCAACCTGATGAACCGCGAGATTCGCGGCTGCCGCGTAGAGGGCGAGATCAACTACCGCGGGCGCAACGTGAACACCAAGACCGAGAACACGTACGAGCTGCGTCGTTCCATTGGCATGGTGTTCCAGCAGCCCAACCCGTTCCGCAAGTCCATTCGCGACAACATCACGTTTGCGCCCAAGCGCCACGGCATCACCGACCGCGACGAGCTCGACCGCATGGTCGAGGAGAGCCTGCGCGGCGCGGCACTGTGGGATGAGGTTAAGGACAAGCTCGACAAGAGCGCCTATGCGCTTTCGGGCGGTCAGCAGCAGCGCCTGTGCATCGCGCGCACGCTGGCGCTCAACCCCGACGTGATTTTGTTCGACGAGCCCTGCTCGGCGCTCGACCCCATCTCGACGCTGGCGATCGAGGACCTTATGTCGTCGATTGTGGCCGAGCGCGCTATCGTCATCGTGACGCACAACATGGAGCAGGCGTCGCGCGTGTCCAACCGCACGGCGTTCTTCTACATGGGCGATATGGTCGAGTACGACGAGACCGACGAGATTTTCCAACGGCCCAAGGATCAGCGGCTGAATGATTACCTCACCGGCATGTTCTCCTAGTCCGGGACATGCTTGAGGCCCGCGGCGGCCACGGTCGCCACGGGACTGATTGGAGAGGCGGGTCATCTCTTGCGGGAGATGGCCCGCCTTTTTGTGTCGTGTGCGGCCTGCCTTTTCGCTGCTATCATGGACAACGTTGAATTTCTACGAAGGAGCAGGGCATATGGCGATTCTTTTGGGATGCGATTCCGTCAGCCTAGAGTTTCCCACCAAGCATATTTTCGATAGCGTGACGCTCGGCGTGGGCGAGGGCGACCGTATTGGTATTGTCGGTAAAAACGGCGACGGTAAGTCGACGCTGCTGAGCGTGCTCGCCGGCACGTTGGAGCCCGACGACGGCCGCGTGACGCACCGCCGCGGCACGACGATCGGATTGCTCGGCCAAAAGGACCAGCTTGTCGACACCGATACCGTGCATCATGCCGTCGTGGGCGACACGCCCGAGTACGAGTGGGCCTCGAGCCCGCGTACGCGCCAGATCCTGGCCGGCCTCATTAGCGATGTGCCCTGGGAGGGCATGGTAGGCGAGCTCTCGGGCGGTCAGCGCCGCCGCGTGGACCTCGCGCGCCTGCTGATCGGCGACTATGACGTGCTCATGCTCGATGAGCCCACCAACCACCTGGACATGCGCACCATCAACTGGCTTGCGCGTCACTTAAAGGCCCGCTGGCAGCGCGGTCAGGGCGCGATGCTCGTGGTCACACACGATCGCTGGTTCTTGGACGAGGTCTGCACCAGCATGTGGGAGGTTCACGACGGCCAGGTCGATCCCTTCGAGGGCGGCTACTCGGCATATATCCTGCAGCGCGTGGAGCGCGACCGCATGGCCGCCGTTACCGAGGAGCGCCGTCGCAATATGGCGCGCAAGGAGCTCGCGTGGCTGAGCCGCGGCGCCCAGGCGCGTTCCACCAAGCCCAAGTTTCGCGTTGAGGCTGCTCGCGAGCTGATCGCCGACGTGCCGCCCGTACGCGACGAGCTGGAGCTCAAGCGCCTGGCCGTGAGCCGCCTGGGCAAGCAGGTTATCGATGTAGTCGACGTGGACGCCGGCTATGCGGATGCCGATGGCGCGTCCAAACAGGTGCTCACCGATGTGACCTGGCTTATTGGTGCGGGCGACCGCTATGGTCTTTTGGGCGAGAACGGCGCCGGCAAGTCCACACTGCTCGACGTGATTCAGGGCAAGATTGCGCCCTTACGCGGTCGTGTAAAGATCGGCCAGACGGTGCGCTTTGGCGTGCTGTCGCAGCAGCTCGAGGAACTCGAGCCCTACATGGGCGACACGATTCGCGAGGTGCTCAGCAACTATAAGAAGTACTACGTCATCGACGGCAAGGAGACTTCGCCCGAGAAGCTTTGCGAGCGTCTGGGCTTTACGACGCAGCAGCTCTGGAGCCGCATCGGCGATCTTTCGGGCGGCCAGCGCCGCCGCCTGTCGCTGTTGCTGACGATCCTGGACGAACCCAACGTGCTCATCCTGGACGAGCCCGGCAACGACCTGGATACCGACATGCTCGCGATTGTCGAGGACCTGCTCGACGGCTGGCCCGGCACGCTAATCCTGGTGACGCACGACCGTTTCCTTATGGAGCGCGTGACCGACCAGCAGTGGGCACTGCTCGATGGCCATCTGACGCATATGCCCGGCGGTGTGGACCAGTACCTGCGCCTGTGCAACGCTACCGCCGAGGGCGAGCCCGTGGGTGCGCCGAGCGCCAAGACCGGCACGTTTGATACCGGTGCCGCGGCGGCTGCGGCCGAAAAGCCCAAGTCGAGCGGCCAGCCCAATGGCCTTTCCAACGCCGAACGCCAGAAGCTTCGCCGCGAGGTGAGCTCGCTCGAGCGCAAAATGGAGACGCAGCGCGCCCGCGTGGAGGAGGCCGAGGCCGCGATGGCTCAGGTCGACCCCACCAACTACACGGCGCTGGGCGAGCAGCAGGCAAAGATCGACGAGGCCCACGCCGCCATGGACGAGTTGGAGATGGCGTGGCTCGAGGCGAGCGAGAAGCTCGAGGGCGAGGAGTAGGCGAGGATGATCAAGGCCGCGTTTTTCGATATCGACGGCACGCTGCTGAGCTTTAAGACCCACCGGATTCCGGCGTCGGCACAGCAGGTGCTCGACAGCTTTCATGAGCAGGGGATTGTGTGCGTGATCGCCACGGGTCGCCCGACCTACCAGATGCCCGATTGGCTGTTCAACTTGGGTTGGGATGCGTACATTACGCTTTCGGGCCAGCACTGTTTTGATGCCAAGGGCGTTTACCGTAGCTGCCCGATTGACCCGGACGACGTTGCGGTGATTGTGGACCAGGTGGCGCAGGGGCGCTATGACTCGCTGTGTATGCAGGGCGAGAACTCGTTTGTGAACCGCCTGTCCGAGCGCGTGGTGACGGCAGGCAGCAACGCGGGAATCGTCTACCACGAGGAGCCGTTTGAACACGCCTTCGATGCGCCGGTTTACCAGTTCTGCGCCTTTGTGGATCCGGCCGACGAGCATATCGTGACCGATGCCGTGTCGCATTCGCTCACTACGCGCTGGTGTGACCTGTTCTGCGACATTATTCCGGCCAACGGCGGCAAGGACCTGGGTGTCGCGGCGACGCTGGAGCGCCTGGGTGTCGACGCGAGCGAGGCGATCGCCTTTGGCGATGGCGAGAACGACCTGTCGATGTTTTCCGCCGTGGGCACGAGCGTGGCCATGGGCAACGCGCAGGATACCGTGAAGGCCGCGGCGACCTACGTGACGACCGCCGTGGACGATGACGGCATCTACAACGCCGCGAAGCACTTTGGCCTCGTGTAGCTGCGACCCGGCACTTGGGGACGTTCCTTATCTGCCGGCAGCTGGGGACACTCCTTGCGGGGCGTGTCCCCGTTTTGTTTTCGTCTCGTGCGTTTTGTGAAACACGGTTAACTTTTTAAACAACGTAGTAAGACATGGGCAACTTTTGCGGTAAAGTAAATCAAATAAAAGTATCCAAAGGCTAACTAGAAGCCATCGCGAAAGGCGGCCCATGGCCCTACGTGAATCCGGAGAAGACTATCTCGAATCGATCTACGTTCTGTCGCAGCGCCAAGGCACGGTGCGCTCAATCGACGTCGCCGAATACTTGGGCGTAACCAAAGCAAGCGTCTCTAAAGCCATGGCAGCCTTGGAGAGCACCGGCTACGTGGAGATGGGCAAACGCGACGTGCATCTGACGGAACGCGGTCTTGAGGTTGCCCGTCAAATGTGGGAGCGCCACTGCTTTTTCGTGGGGCTGCTAGAGGATGCAGGCGTAACGCCCGAGGTCGCGTCGCAAGAGGGCTGCCACATGGAGCACTGCCTGAGCGAGGAGAGCTTCGAGAAGCTGAAATCGATGCTGGGGCGGGACGGCGACCGGGATCAGTAACCCCGCCAACCAAGTCCAACTCAGACAAGGAGCCCCGCCAGCAAGCGATGCCCAAGAACCGCCAGCAACGTTACCGCAGGCCGGGACCGGGCTTGGTTTTGAAAACATTCCGCAGACCAGAAGCGCCCCCGTTCGTAGCTCCGAAGGAGCAGAACGGGGGCGTTTCAATGGTCGAGGACGTTTTCAAAACCAAGCCCGGTCCCGGCCGGAGGGACCACAGGCGCTACAGGTTCTTTACACCCATCGCGCGCATGGCGTTCAGGATAGCGATGATCGCCACGCCCACGTCGCCGAACACGGCAAGCCACATATTGGCGATGCCCAGCGCTGCCAGCACAAGGATCAGCAGCTTAATGCCCAGCGCAAAGATGATGTTCTGCCAAACAATCGACATGGTCTTGCGCGCCACGCGAATAGCGCGGGAGATGTTGGACGGCTTGTCGTCCATCAGCACCACGTCGGCGGCCTCGATCGCGGCGTCGGAGCCCATGGCGCCCATGGCAATGCCCACATCAGCGCGCGTAAGCACAGGCGCGTCGTTGATACCGTCGCCGACAAAGGCGAGCTTGCCCTTGCCGCTTTCGGCCGCGAGCAGCGCCTCAACGCGCTCGACCTTGTCGCCCGGCAGGAGCTGCGCGTGGAACTCGTCGAGACCGAGTTGCTTGGCCACAGACGCTGCAACCTCCTCGCGGTCGCCCGTGAGCATGACGGTGCGGTTGATACCGGCGGCATGCAGGTCGCGAATCGTTTGCTCCGCATCGGCCTTAACGGTGTCTGCAATCACGATGTGGCCGGCATAGGTGCTATTGACTAGCACGTGGAGGATCGTACCGACGACCTCGCAATTGGGAGCGTCGATACCGGCCGCAGCAAGCATCTTGGCGTTGCCGACGACGACATGCTTGCTGTCGATAGTCGCCGTCACGCCATGGCCCGCGTCGTTGGCGGAGTCGCTTACGCGCTTGGGATCGAGCTCGCCCTGGAAGGCGGTGCGCACCGACTGCGCGATGGGATGGTCGGAGAACGACTCGGCGAGGGCTGCGACCTCGAGTAGCGACTGCTCGGTATAGCCTGCCTCGGGGTGCACCGCGACGACCGAGAACGTACCGTTGGTGAGCGTGCCGGTTTTGTCGAAGACGACGGTATCCACGTCGGCGAGCGTCTCGAGGTAGTTGGAGCCCTTGATGAGAACGCCCAGCTTGGACGCGCCGCCGATGCCGCCAAAGAAACTCAACGGCACGCTAATCACGAGGGCGCACGGGCAGCTGACGACCAGGAAGGTCAGACCGCGCAGAATCCAGTCGGACCAGGCACCGGTGATCAGGCCGCCGCCAAGTGCGAGCACCGCGGCCGCGCCGGTGACGGCGGGCGTGTAGACGCGGGCAAAGCGCGTGATGAAGTTCTCGGTGCGCGCCTTCTTTTCGCTGGCATTCTCCACGAGTTCCAGGACGCGCGCAACGGTGGACTCGCCAAAGGGCTTGGTGGTGCGCACGTGGATGAGGCCCGTCATGTTGATGCAGCCGCTGATGATATCGTCGCCGGACTTGGCGGGGCGGGGAACTGACTCGCCCGTGAGTGCGGCGGTGTCGAGCTGGGTTTCGCCCTCGACGATGACGCCGTCGATAGGCACGCGCTCGCCGGGCTTGACCACGATCACGGTGCCCACGGCGATGTCATCGGGAAAGACCTGTTCGAGCGTGCCGTCGGGCTGCTCGACGTTAGCGTAGTCGGGCGCGATGTCCATCATGGCACTGATCGACTTGCGGCTCTTGCCCACGGCGTATGCTTGGAACAGCTCGCCGACCTGGTAGAACAGCATGACGGCGGCGCCTTCGGCCATGTGCGGGTCGGTATCGGGGAAGAGCACCATGGCAAACGCGCCGATGGTCGCGACTGCCATGAGGAAGCTCTCGTCGAAGGCCTTGCCGCGGCGGATGTTATTGAATGCCTTTTGCAGTACGTCGTAGCCGGCAATCAAAAACGGCACGAGGAACAGCACAAAGCTGGCGTAGATGTCGCCCGGGGTGCCGAATGCGGCGGTGAGGGTGCCGAGCTCATCGAGGGCGTACACCACGGCAAAAATGCCCAGTGCTACCAGGATGCGGTTGCGCTTATGCTCAAGGGACTCTTTCTTCTTGCGCTTCTTCTTTTTCTTTTTGGGATCGGCGGCTGTCATGATTCAAACCTCTCATTTGAGTGTATGAACACTCGCTCATATAATTTCGCGAGCAAAGGCCGCGGCAAGCACGGCCTCGCAGGTCAACGTATGCGCGGGTTAGAGAATGATCTCGCAGTCCGGCTCGGCGTCGGCGGTGAACTCAACGACGCGGTCCAGGACCTCGTCGAACTTGGCGTCGTCGGCCTCGAGCGTCAGCTTTTGGGTCATAAAGTTGACCGAAACGGACTTGACGCCCTCGAGCTTAGCCAGCTCGTCCTGAAGTTCACGCGCGCAGTTGGCGCAATCGATCTCGTCGAGCTTAAACTGCTTTTTCATGGTGGGTTCCTTTCCCTGTGTTAGCGGTCTGGGTGCCGGCCGCGCTGATACCGTGGTTGATTGCTATTCGCAGATATGGCTCATGCCCTGGTTGAGCATGGTGTAGACGTGATCGTCGGCAAGCGAGTAGAGAATGTTGCGGCCGTCGCGGCGGAACTTGACCAGGTGCGACTGCTTAAGCGTGCGCAGCTGGTGCGACACCGCAGACTGCGAGGTCGCGGTCGCTTCGGCGATGTCAGCCACGCAGAGCTCGCGACCCATGAGGGCGTAGAGAATCTTGATGCGTGTGGTGTCGCTGAAGACTTTGAACAGGTCGGCCAGGTCGTACAACAGCTCCTCGTCGGGAAGGTCCTCGGGCGAGCAGGTGGTGGGGACGATCGGCTCGGTGGCCTCGATGTCGGGTTTCGTTTCGTCAACGCGGATGCTCATTGCAATATCCTTTCATATGAACATGCGCTCATATAACTTACTTCCGATTATATGAGCGCATGTTCATATGTCAATGACGTTCAGGTAATTCGTCGCACAAAATGATGGGGAATAGTGGACGAGATTCCGGACTGAGCGGTTTTGATAGCCGATACCAGGGTGGGTGCCCCCGCGCCGTGCAAAAATTGGAGTATTCTGCAACTATAGGGGGTCCGTTAATCTATTCCAGGCCAAATAAAGCCGCTCAAGAGTTATCCAAGGCGGTAAACAGTCAAGGTCTTCCTCAAATGTTGCCTAACGTTCCCGTTCGATAGCGTTTTTGTTTCTCATTTGGATTGACTGTGGGTGCTGGAGGGCCGACCCTGCTGAATACTCGCAATTTTGCACATCGCTAGGGTACCCACCTTGTTAGCCGATCTAGCTTCCGGCCCCGAAGATTCTGCCCTCGGGCGCGAGGCTGGTAGCGCGCAGAGATGTGGTGTAAGAGGCGGGGCATGCCCCGCCTCTTCCCTTTCTTGAAAGGGAGGGGACACCGC
>NZ_JBDGAW010000025.1:0-36565 GCF_040910265.1 Collinsella aerofaciens
GCCAGGGCGCCGCTGACCGGTGGACGGCACCGAGCCGTCGGATGACTTGAAGAAGGGGGAGGCCTCGCGGCCTCCCCTTTTTTTGCGTTTACGGGCTTTTGTCTCACATAGTAGCTGTGTTTTATAACCCTCGTTTGTCGCATCTTCTGCGAACGGGCTACAATAACTTAGTCTGTGCGATATGGAGGTGAACATGGCTGAAGCTGGTATCGGCGTTGATATCGTCGAGATTTCCCGCATGAAATCAATTCTTGAAAAGACGCCGTCGTTTGCTCGGCGTGTGTTTACCGAAGAAGAGCGTGCGTATTGCGATGCATCATCGCGTCCCGCTGCTCACTATGCGAGCCGCTTTGCTTCGCGCGAGGCGGTACTTAAAGCTCTCGGCACGGGTTTTAGTCAAGGCGTGGGTCGCAAGGATGTTTCGGTTACGCGTGATAAACTCGGCAAACCGAAGGCGCTGCTTTCGGGCCGTGCTCTCGAGATCGCTCAAGAACTGGGTGTTGTTGAGGTCGCTCTTTCCATTACGCTTACAGGAGACTTGGCCGTTGCGAATGCCATCGCGATTACCGAAGATGCTCGGCCTAAGCCAAAAGAGGAAAAGGTGAGCACCAAGAAACGCGTAGCGCAGACATTTAAAGAGGCTCGCTCTGTTTTAGATGAGCTTGAGCAGCTGCAGAATTCAGCATTGACGGAGCACCTGGGCGATGCTTCGCAAGATACGCTAGGAGCATAGATGAAACCGGTTTTGAGTACCGAAGAAGTCGTTCGTCTCGAGGATATCATCGAACGCGAAGGGACTTCGAAGGCCGAGCTTATGGAGCTAGCGGGTGAGTTTGCCGCCAACGAGGTCTTGAAGCTCAATCCCGATCGGGTTCTCGTTCTGGTCGGTTTTGGTAATAATGGCGGCGACGGTTGGGTTGCCGCCGATATCCTGAGCCATAAGGGTGTGGACGTGGATATCGTTTCTCCGGTTGAGCCGGATGAGATTCCTGCTGCTCTGGCACGTCATGTTGCTCGTCGTACTGCCGGCCGCGATGTGCACGTTTGCGTCGGCCCCTCGCGTGACGAACTCGAGGTTTTGATCGATAAGGCCGATGTTGTTGTCGATGCCATTTTTGGTACCGGTTTCCACGGAAATCTGCGTGCGCCGTTCTCCATCTGGATTCCTACGGTCAATGAATGCTCCGATTGTGTCGTATCCATTGATGTTCCCTCGGGCCTGAATGCCGAGACGGGCGTTGTTGATGACGACTGCATTCGTGCCGAGCATACGGTGACGATGATTGCGCCCAAGATTGGTCTGTATAGCGCTGATGGTCCTGAGTATGCTGGCGATTTGATCTGCGGCAATCTTTACGACCGTCTTGACGAGGTCATCGATGATGTCGACCACGCCGCCGAGATTGTCGAGCCCGGTGACTTAGTTGATTACTTTGCCCCACTACCTACGAATATCGATAAGTATTCCCGTGGCGCTGTGCTTATTGTCGCCGGATCTGCGCAATATCCTGGTGCTGCCATTATGGCGGCCAAGTCTGCAGCTCGCGCGGGTGCTGGTTACGTGGCAGTCGCGGCTCCTGACGCCTGCGCCAATCTTATTCGCATGGCACTTCCTTCGATTCCCGTCTTTGCTATTCCGTCTGATTCCCGCGGCTCCTTTGGCGCCGCTGCGCGCATGACTGTGTGCGAGATTGCAAAGAAGTACAGCTGTGTACTGTGCGGTCCCGGTATGACGACATCTGCCGGCGCTATGCAGGTGGTTTCGGGCTTGCTCGAGCTTGATGTGCCGCTTATCTTGGACGCCGATGCACTCAACTGCCTTGCTAAGATTGCCATTGACGGTATTGATAGTAATCCTGAGATGTATCGTCGCGAGCAGCCGTTGGTTATGACGCCGCACTATCGTGAACTTTCGCGTCTGGTTGCCGGTGACGAGGTGAACGACCTTGGTACCGCGATTGCAGCCGCGCAGAAGGTTGTCTGGGCTGCAGGCTCCGACAACCTGGTGGTCATTGCCAAGGGGCCGACGACGGCTATCTGTGGCGTTGAGCGTGTACTGCTGCCGCTCTCGGGTCCGGCTTCTCTGGCAACTGCCGGTTCGGGTGATGTTCTCGCGGGTATTTTGGCCGGCACGCTTGCCACCATGCGCGACGAGATGGATCGTTGGGAGTTGCTGTATTCGTACGCCGTCGCACTTCACAGCTACGCCGGTTTTGCCGCGGCGACGGAGTATGGTGAGAAGAGCGTTATCGCGACCGATCTTATCGACTTGATCGGTCCTGCCATGGAGCTGGCGGCAAAGGATGCGCTCGAAGATCTGGGAATCATGGACGAAGGGTCGGATGACTAATCATGAATAAAGCCGATTTGACGCGCTGGTCCTGGGTCGAGATCGACCGTGGGGCGCTCCGTCGCAACACGAGGGCCTATAAGAACTTGCTGAATCCACGTCAGCGCCTGTGCTGCGTGGTCAAGGCCGATGCTTATGGTCATGGAGCTGTTGAGTGCGCCAAGATCATGTATTCGGCCGGTGCCGACATGTTTGCCGTGGCGACGGTTAACGAGGGCGTTGAGCTCCGACAGGGCGGGATTACGAAGCCCATCCTCATCCTAAGCGAGCCGCCTATCGAGGCCATTCCGACGTTGCTCGAGTTTGATATCATGCCTTCGGTCTATACGTCTGACTTTGCTCTTGCGTATGGCGAATGTGCCGTCGCGGCGGGCAAGGTGGGCAAGTATCATCTCGCCATCGAGACGGGCATGAACCGCATTGGCGTACATTACACGCAGGTGCTCGACTTTGTCCGCGGTATTAATTTCCATCGCGGTATTCAGTGCGACGGCGTATTTACGCACTTCGCCACGGCCGATGAACCTTCGGGCTGGGACTACAAGCTGCAGTGTCAGCGCTTTACCGAGGCCGTTCAGGCCATTAAGGATGCGGGTTTTGAGTGCGGTATCGTGCACTGCGCCAACACGCCGTCCTCGATGCTCGACCCTTCGATGCATTTTGATATGATTCGCGCCGGCGTTGGCTTGTATGGAATGCAGCCGTGCGAGCTGAGTGGCCGCGTGATGCAGCTTGATCCCGTTATGAGCGTCCATGCGCGTGTGACGCGCGTGGCACACCCTGCGATGGGTGAGGGCGTGGGCTACGGTTTTACCTACCGCGTACCGCGTACGCGCGTTCAGGTCTGCACGCTGCCGATCGGTTATGCCGATGGCCTATCGCGTACGCTTTCCAATCGTATGGATGTGCTGTATCGCGGCGAGCGCGTGCATCAGGTTGGCAATATCTGCATGGACCAGTTTATGGTCGCCATTCAGTCCAACCCGGCACACGAGATTCCCGAGGCCGAGTATGGTGACGAGATGATTATTGTCGGCCGCGATGGCGATGCCGAGATCACTATGGACGAGATGGCCCGACTGCGCGGAACGATTAACTACGAGGTCGCCTGCGGCTTTGGCATGCGCCTCGACAAGGTCTACGTGTAGGAGTCGCCATGGGCGTCATGCACATCCCCGGCCATACCCATCAGGCACCACGTGAGGTCGCACTCGAGGAAATTGAGGCCGTTCTGGGCGATTGTCACCTCTGCCAGCTCTACCAGTCGCGTCACAATATCGTGTTTGGCGTGGGAAACCCCCACGCTCGTGTGATGTTTATTGGCGAGGCGCCGGGCCGCAATGAGGATTTGCAGGGCGAGCCCTTTGTGGGGGCGGCAGGCGAGGACCTCAACGGCATTTTGTCGCTGGCGGGGCTCAAACGCGAAGACGTCTACATTGCCAACGTGCTTAAGTGCCGCCCGCCGGGAAACCGCAATCCACGTCCCGAGGAAGTGCTGGCTTGCTCGCCGTTTTTGCGTGAGCAGATTCGAAGCATCTGGCCCGATATTATCGTGACGCTCGGCAACCCCGCGACGCACTTTGTGCTTAAGACCGAGATTGGCATTACTAAGCTGCGCGGCAGGTTCCACCAGATGGGGCATTTTGTAGTAATGCCCACGTTCCATCCGGCAGCAGCGCTACGCAATCCGGCGTGGCAGGAACTGCTGGAGGAAGACTTTAAGATGCTGGGCGACTATCTGGAGCGACATCCCGCACCAGAGGACGCCTCGGAATAATAAGGAGCATATATGTCCCTGGAGCGCCTGGGGGTAGGTACTTACAAAACGACTTGCGCTGCCGATACGGAGTACTTTGGCGAGCTAATTGCACCGTGCCTTGAGGACGGCGATGTGCTCATCCTGACCGGTGGCCTGGGAGTGGGCAAAACTCACTTTACCAAGGGCGTCTCGCGCGGGCTGGGCGATGGGCATATGGTTACGAGCCCTACGTTTGCGCTCATGGCCGTTCACGATCAAGGTCGTATTCCGCTGTTTCACTTTGATCTATACCGCCTGGAGCATGCCTATGAGCTCGAGGATACGGGCATTTTCGATGTGCTGGGCTATGAGGGTGCTTGCCTGCTGGAATGGGGCGAACAATTCCAGGACGAGCTGACGGATGAGTATCTTTCGGTGACGCTCAAGCGTGATGAGGGCGACAGTGATGTGCGAACGATAACGCTCGAGGCGCACGGTGACCGTGCAATGGAGCTTTCCCATTTGATTGATAAGGCTGTACAAGATGAGCTTGCATAACGACAACGCGCTGGTGGTGGCGCTCGATACTTCGACCGACATGCTTGCCTGCGCGGCAAGCTTGATTGATGGGCAGACGGGCGAGACGAAGCTCGTGAGTGGCGACCACATGTGTCGCCGTCACGCCAACGTTGAGCTCGTGAATACCGTTGATGGCGTGCTGGCTCAAGCCGGTCTGGATCGCAGCGATGTTGGTTGCTACGTGGTCGGCCGCGGCCCGGGGTCGTTTACGGGTGTGCGCATCGGCATCTCCACTGCCAAGGGCCTCGCGCGCGGTGCCAATGTTCCGCTGCTGGGCGTGTCGACGCTCGACGCTTGCGCTTGGACGGCGTGGAAGGCTGGCGTGCGCGGCAAGCTTGGTATCTTGGCCGATGCTATGCGCGGTGAGGTATATCCGGCGCTGTATATGCTGGTCGATGAGGGTCCCGAGCGTCAATTTGAGCGCGAACACGTGGTCAAGGCCGCCGTGGCGCTCGATGAGTGGCGCCAAGCGGCGGACTGGGACCAGGTTCAGCTGACCGGTGACGGTCTCGTGCGCTATGGCAAGCTGCTGGGTGAGGACGAGACCGCCCGCTGCGTGGAGCGCGACCTGTGGTGGCCTTCGGGCGAGGGGTTGCTGCTCGCACACGCTGCGGGTGACGGCGATCCGGCCCGCGTCCTGCCGATTTACACGCGCCTTTCGGATGCCGAGGAAAACGAGCGCAAGCGTCTTGGTCTTGCCGAGAGTGCGCAGAGCGAAATTACGGGCGTTGCCGATGAGCTCGCCGGTCGTCATCTGCAGTTCCGTCCCATGGGCGCGGCGGATGCCGAGGGCGCGAGCGCGCTGGAGGCTGCCTGCTTTGAAGGTGCCGGACACGAGGCGTGGACGCCGGGCATGTTCTTGTCCGAACTGGGCGAGGACGTCGCTGCGCCGCGTAGTTGGTGGGTGGCACACGACGATGGCAAGCTGCTGGGCCTTGCCGGCGGTATGGTCGTGGACGGTGATGTACAGATTCTGGATGTCGCCGTCGACCCGGCACATCGCCGTGAGGGCATTGCCCGCAAGCTGCTGTCGCACGTGAGCTATGATGCCCAGATGCTCGGCTGCACCACGGCTTCGCTCGAGGTCGAGGACGGCAACGAGGGAGCGATCGCGCTTTATAACGCTCTGGGCTTTACCGAGGCTGGCCGTCGCCGCGGTTACTACGGTGTTGGCAAAGATGCCATCGTCATGACGGCGCCGCTGCCCCTGGTGCTTCCGGTCAACAACGCTTCGCCCGAGCCGACGGCGGCTGAGCAGCGTGTATGGCCGCTGCCTGCGCCCGAGCGAACCGTTGAGGAGCGCGCTGAAATTGAGCGCCGTCGCCTAGTGCTCGCTATCGAGAGTTCCTGCGACGAGACGGCCGTGGCGATTATCGATGCGGATGGCAATATGCTGGCCAACCAGGTGTCGACACAGATTGATTTTCACGCCCGCTTTGGCGGCGTGGTGCCCGAGATCGCCTCGCGCAAGCACGTTGAGGTGATTGTGAGTGTCGTAGATGCGGCGCTCGAGGATGCCGCGGCATCGCTTGGCCTTGAGGGTGGAGCCATTGCCCCCAGCGAGCTTGCCGCCGTGGGCGTGACACAGGGTCCGGGCCTGGTGGGCGCCCTCGTGGTGGGCGTTGCCTTTGCCAAAGGCTTTGCCTGCGCTGCCGGTAAGCCGCTCGTATGCGTCAACCATCTGGAGGGGCACCTGTTTGCCAACTTGCTGGCGCAGCCCGACCTCAAGCCTCCGTTTATCTTTACGCTTGTCTCGGGCGGGCACACCATGCTCGTGCACGTAAAGGCATGGGGCGACTACGAGGTGCTCGGTGAGACGCTCGACGACGCCGTGGGCGAGGCCTTCGACAAGGTGGCCAAGGCGTTGGGCCTGGGCTATCCCGGTGGCCCCATCATTTCCAAGCTGGCCGAGACGGGCAATCCCCGCGCGATCGATTTCCCCCGTGCGCTTAACAGCAGGGGAGACTATCGTTTCTCGCTTTCGGGTCTTAAAACGGCCGTGACGCTCTACATCGAGCAGGAGACCAAGGCCGGGCGCACGATTCACCTGCCCGATCTGGCAGCTTCGTTTGAGGCAGCTGTCTTTGACGTGCAGTACAAGAAGGCCAAAAACGCACTGCACGCTACCGGATGCAAGGAATACTGCATCGGTGGCGGCGTCTCGGCTAATCCGCATCTGCGCGAGATGATGATCAAGAAGCTTGGGCGTCAGGGGATTCGCGTAACGGTGCCGCCCTTGTCTGCCTGTACCGATAACGCAGCCATGATCGCGGAGGTCGCCCGCCGTAAATTCGACCGAGGTGAAATCTCGCCGTTCGACGTCGACGCCGATCCGAACATGACGCTGTAGCTGGTACGGCGCGGTCCCCGGACGGAGGGGCCGGATATAAGGTTTCCTGCTCTACAGTCCTGCGCAAGACGAAGGCCACATTAAGTGGCCTTCTTTGCGTGCGGAACTCGCGATAAACCTTATATCCGGCCCCTCCGTCCGGGGACCTTTCTGTGTCGATATAGCTTCTGAGCTGGTTTGGCGTCGACAACGTCCAGCAAAGTTAACAAGCCAGTGTCGAATTTCCGGCGTTCTTTAGCTGAAAGAAAAAAGTTGGTGTGCGGAGCTTTGCTCCGCATTTGGGATGGGAGCCCCTGAGAGCCGCGGGAGCCGGGCGGCGCATATGAACTTTATCGCGAGTTCCGCACGTAAAGGAAAGCACTTAATGTGCTTTCCGTCTTGCGCAGGACTGTAGAGCAGGAAAGTTCATATGCGCCGCCCGGCTCCCGCGGCTCTCAGGGGCATCTCTCATGCAAAAACTGTCGTGAGGTAAAGTACGAGGTCAGTGGCGTTTTATACCGAGAAATTCAAAAAAAGTTGAAAATTCATTACATATTTGCGTTGACTTTAGGTAACTAAAGTTTCATACTCCTTTTCAACCACTGGGGGATGTGAACACGCACGGATCGTTCACATCATGATTGAAGAGGATTTCTTAGACATGTTCACGCATCAGCTAAACATTATCAGCGTAGTAATTATCTGATGCGGGTTAGCACATACAGCTAGCCCGTACGATAACGGGCGGCTGATGAAGATGAGGGCCGTCGAGCGCAACCGACGGCCCTCATTTTTTATGTCTAGGAAGTTCTTTTTAGAGGAGGAAATGTAATGAACGGAGTTTTGCTCATGGTTGTGGCCGCGGCGGTGCTCGCCTGCGGCTATCTGGGCTATGGTCGCTGGCTGGCCAACAAGTGGGGCGTTGACAAGGATGCCCTCACGCCGGCCAAGCGCATGAAGGACGGCAACAGCTTCTCGCCCGTCTCCGCCTTCACCGCGTTCTCGCACCAGTTCAGCTCGATCTGCGGTGCTGGCCCCGTCACGGGTACGATCGTCGCCATGGCCTTTGGCTGGCTGCCCGTCGTGCTCTGGGTCCTCGTCGGCGGCATCTTCTTTGGTGCCGTCCACGACTTTGGTGCCCTGTACGCTTCGATGAAGAACAACGGCAAGTCGCTCGCTCAGCTCATTGAGAAGTACATCGGCAAGACCGGCCGTCGCCTGTTCCTGCTGTTCTGCTGGCTGTTCTGCATCATCGTCATCGCCGCCTTCACCGACATGGTCTGCAAGACGTTCATGTTCACCCCGGCCGTTGACGCTTCTGGTGCTGCTACCGGTGCCATCGACTTCACCAAGTCCTATGCCGCCGGCTGCGCTGGTACCATCTCCATCCTGTTCACCTTCGTCGCTATCGCCTTTGGTTGGGCCCAGAAGAAGTTCAACCTCACCGGCGCTGCCGAGTTCGTCACCGGCGTGGTCCTCATGGTTCTCATGTTTGCCGTCGGTATGCAGTTCCCGGTCTACCTGGATAAGTTCCAGTGGTTTGCCGTCGTCATGGTCTACCTGGTCTTTGCTGGCGCCATGCCCATCCAGATGCTCAAGACCCCGCGTGACTACCTCACTTCCATCATGATGATCGTCATGATCGTCTGCGCTGTCCTCGGCATCGTCGTCCTGGGCGTCAACGGTCAGGCCACTATCACCGCTCCGGTCTTCACCGGCTTCTCCACTGCCTCCGGCATGATGTTCCCGGTCCTGTTCGTCTCCGTCGCTTGCGGTGCTCTCTCCGGTTTCCACAGCCTCGTTTCTTCCGGCACCTCTTCTAAGCAGGTCGAGAAGGAGCAGGACGCCGTCAAGGTCGGTTACGGCGCCATGATCGTCGAGTCCTTCGTCGGCATCCTTGCCATCATCGTCGCTGGCATCATGTTCTCCGATATGAACACCGCCGGTACTGGCGCCCTCAACGCCGGTGTCGCTTCCACCCCGTTCCAGATCTTCGCCGCTGGTATCTCCCGCGGTATGCAGGCCTTCGGTGTTGACGGCACGCTCGCTACCGTCTTCATGACCATGAACGTCTCCGCTCTGGCCCTGACCTCGCTCGATGCCGTCGCCCGCATCGCCCGCACCTCGTTCTCCGAGTTCTTTGCCCAGACCAACGACGCCCTGGCCATCGAGTCCAAGGCCGGCTACATGAAGGTACTCGGCAACCCCTGGTTCGCCACGGTCGTTACCCTGCTTCCCGGTCTCGCCCTCGCTTTTGGTGGCTATGCCAACATCTGGCCGCTCTTTGGTGCTTCCAACCAGCTGCTCGGCGGCATGACCATGATCACCCTCGCCGTGTTCTGCAAGTGCACCGGCCGCAAGGGTTGGATGCTCTACGTGCCCGTCGTCTTCCTGCTCTGCTGCACCTTCACCTCGCTGGTCCAGAGCGCCATGGGCTGCATGGCCGCTGTCCAGGCTTACGGCTTCTTCGGCACCATCCCGGCTACCGCCACCACGGCCGCCGTCTCCGTCGCCGCCACCAAGGGCCTGCAGCTCGTCTTCGCCGTCCTGCTGATGGTCCTGGGCCTCATTGTCGCCGTCAACTGCCTCAAGGAGTTCTTCGGCAAGGAGGCTGGCTCCATGCCTGACGAGGAGCCCGAGTGGTCCGAGATGGGCAAGGCCGAGTACGGCCGCGCCGCTGCCGCCGAGGCTCCCGCTGACGCCGAGGCCGCCAAGGCCTAGTCAGCTTGATGGACTAACCGTTCCATCCATATGACTCGGAAAGACCGGGTCCGCAACGACGCGGACTCGGTCTTTTTTTCATGCGAAAGCGGGTGACGCTCGAGTGTTCTCGCAGATGTTTTGCGTGGATAAGGGCGTGCGTTGTACCATATAGACGTATATGTGTACATATGAAAGGGGCCCCGTGGCCAAGACGGTATATTCCGATAATCAAAACAATGTCGATGCTTTGGCTGAGCGCCTGAGCAGCCAGACGTCGCTTTCTGCTGAGCGCGCCAAGCTGGTTGCCTACGACCTGCTCTGCCGCAAGGCGCTCAAGATTAAGTCGAGCGCGCTGGCGCAGATTTTCCGCTCCGTCGATAAGGAGTGCGACACCAAGGCGATGCGCGATGAGCTTATCGCGGCAAAGATCGTGACCAAGATCGAGGGTAGCGGCATTAACGGGCGCCCGGCGTTCTATACCATCAATGCCGAGATCCGCGATGCCCAGGAGCAGCCTGCCGAGTCCGTCGAGGATTTTGTCGTCGAGGATTCCGCTGACGTGCCTGCTGTGGAAGAAACTGCTCCGCGTGAGCATGTTGATACCGATGAGTTGCTCGATGAGAACGTCGTGCGTGCCTTTACGGCCAAGGCAGGACGCGGCGGTTTTGGTGGGGGTGGCAAGCGCGATGCGCAGCGCCGCGCCCAACAGGAGCGCTTCCGTCGCGCCGTTGCTCAAAAGGGCGAGACGGATGCCGAGGCTGTTGAGACCGAGGTTGCTGCCGAGTCGCAGAAGCCCACGAAGGAGCAAAAGCCCGTGGAGGCCCAAGAGCCCAAGCGCCGTCGCGGTGCTCACTTTAAGGCTGCACAGCAGGATGCCGCGCGTGAGGTTGAAGAGTCTTCTGAGGTTGCAGACGATGTTGAGGAGTCTGCCAAGAAGGCTCCGGGTTCGTGTCGTCCCGGCCGCGGTTTTGCGGGACGCGCGTATCCCGTAAGGCGTCAGGAGAAGAGCGAGCCGGCTTCGACCGCTCAGGGCGAGAAGGACGAGAAGGCCGTTGAGCCGGTGGCTCGCGAGCAAAAGCCTGTTGAGCCGCAGCTTGAGGTTGATGCCGAGGCCAAGGGCCAGCAGCCTACTGATGAGCAGACGGAGCAGGGCGCGTCGAGCAAGCCTCGCCGCCGTCGCCATCGTGGGGGCCGCAGTTCCCATGCCGAGACTGCAACCGAGAAGACCACGCCGCAGAACGAGGATGCGAAGGCCGAGGTTTCTTCGGGGCAGCCTAAGCGCCAGCCGGCGAAGGAGAGCAAGTCCGTTCGTCCGCAGAAGCAGGCATCTATGCCGAAGCGCGAGCGCAATTCCCAAGGCGATTCTAAGCGCAAGTCTCAGAAGAAGCCGGAGTCTGCCGCAGTAGATACTGCTGCCCAGCAGCCCGAGTCGGCCGCCCACGGCGAGGTCTCGGCGTTTGCCCTTGCCCGCGTTTTAGGCAGGCAGCTGCTCAAGGTTGTCCCCACGCCTATGGCGCTCTCCAAGATCAAGGAGCAGCAGACACAGATCGTAAAGGTCGAGGGCAAGGACGGCAAAAAGGCTCCGCAGCGCACTCAGCACAACGAGATGTCCAACCGCAAGATTGCCGAGGAAATCGCAATCATCCAGGCTTGGATCGAGCAGAACCGAGGTGCCGATACGCCGGTTGCCTCGCGCCGCCAGCGTGCCTACCAGATCTTTAACGACGAGAAGGCTTTTGACGGCAAGCACGGTGAGCGCCTGATCAGGCGTATGACCGAAAAGGGCATCAGCATGCAGGCGATCAAGGTCGCCCCCAATCGCCCCGTGCACTTTACGGGCTTCTTTACGCTGGGAGCCGACAAGCCGTTCATTATGGTCGAGAACCTGGACACCTACGACGAGATCGTCAAGCTGCTGCGTGGCCGCAAGCACGCCAAGCTCTTTGGCATCAAGGTGGGCGGCGTGATTTTTGGCGGCGGCTGCAAAGCGAGCGTCTCGCACGCACTGGATGATTATCTGGCCGAGATTGGCTATCGCTTTAACTACGTCTACTACGTGGGCGATATCGATCGCGAGGGCGCGCGCATCGTCGAGCAGGCTCGCAATGCCAATGTGGTTGAGATTCGCCTGCATGCCGGCATGTACCGCGCCATGCTCGCCGAGCATAAGCGTCGCGTGAAGGCCGGCGGAGAGTGCGAGCCCGCGGCTGCCAACCAGGGTGTGCCGCAGAACCTGGCAGCGACGATCAAGGATCTGCCCATGGTTACGCGCGTGCAGTTCCGCAACGTGCTGCGCGAGGGCGGGCGCATTCCGCAGGAGATTCTGATGACCGCAGACTATCGGGATGGCGACTCGGGAAGCTTCGACCGCATGCTGAACAACTAGGGCGTTCGGCCCCGGGAGAGTGGGGACACCGGCTTAGGTTTCCTGCTCTACAGTCCTGCTCACGACGGAGGCCACATTAAGTGGCCTCCTGTTCGTGCGGAACTCGCGATAAACCTAAGCCGGTGTCCCCACTCTCCCGGGGCCTGCGGCTACTTGGTTGTCGCATGCGGCTCGCTTTTCGGAACTGGGCTGATATTTTCTTGATGTTAGGCGCTCTTGGTCCTTTCGGGCTTGGGGCGTCTGTCTTATATAGGTAGATTCCTTGCGGGTTCGAATTTCTCCGCTTGCCCACAAGAAAGCGCCCTGGGCCGTTATGGGCTCAGGGCGCTCAATTGTAATGGCTGGGACGGAGGGATTCCGCGTCCGCCTGGTCGGCGGCCGCGTTCCGCTGCGTCGCTTCGCTTCTTGCGTGCTGCGCTGGAAAACGCTTCGCGTTTCCTCAGCTCCGCACCCTTGCGGGTTCGAATTCCTCCGCTTGCCCACAAGAAAGCGCTCCAGGTTCATAAGGGCCTGGAGCGCTGTGTTCTTAAGGGCTGGGACGGAGGGATTCGAACCCCCAACAGCCGGCACCAAAAACCGGAGTTCTACCGTTGAACTACGTCCCAATGTGTGGTGTTGCCCAAAAGCAACTCGTCTAGTTTACCTAATCTGCGAGGGCATCGCAAACGCCATCGAGCAGGCGTACGGCGAGTGTCTGCGCGTCGCTGGCCGTGAAGGTGCCGTTGTAGCGCGTCATGCCCGTGAGCTCAATGCGAATGCGTGCCGGCTTCTGCTGCGCGGCGACATTGGCGGTGCGGATGCGCTGGGCCAGGTTGTGGCACTCGGCGAGGGCGATCGTGGCGCGCGGCGCTGCATCTGCGGGCAGCTCATCGCTTGCGATCTCGAGCACCAGGTCAACGTCGGTTGGGACCTCGGAGTCGCAGAGCATCATGCCGCTGTTGTCGGTCGTTGCCGTGGCGATATTCCACATGCGCGACGCAACGCTGCGTGCGATGGGGTCCTCGCCGATAACGGCAATCTGGAAGCGCTCGAGCACGTTGGCGGCGCGAGCAAAACCGATACGGGACTCGGCTTCGGTGACCGAGGGCTTGCCCTCCCACACATGGTGCAGGCGGTTGATGTAGGCGTAGGTGTCCTGGAAGGCCATGCCGTCGGCAAACAGGCCGACATTTTCCTGGAACTGCTGCAGGGCGGCCTCGGTATGCGGACCAAAGTAGCCGTCGTCTTCGCCACAGGCAAAGCCCAAAACGTTGAGAGCGCGCTGCAGGGCCTGCACATCGGCGCCATGGAAGTTGGGCATGCGCAGATAGAGAGTGCGGTCGCCCAGCTTATACGAAGCGTCTACAAGGGCGCTCCAGCAGGGGATATCGACGGCATGACCGGCAGCAAGGCCGCTGTCGAGCCTGAAGGTGCTGACGGCCTGCTCAGTGGTGGCTCCAAAGTACTTGTCGGTGACTTCGGCGGCATCAATCGTGTAGCCGAGCTGCAGGAGACGAGACTGCACGTCCTCGACGGCTGCTCCTTGCATGCCCGTTGTAATAGGTTCCATGAACGAACCCCTTTCGGCGTACCATTCGTACTATTTGAGCGTCTGTCGGATAGACAACGCAAAGGGATGCATAAACATGCACTCAACAGTGTAGCAAGTTGTGCCTAAATACGCTGCTGACAGGTTTTATAACCCCCGTTAGTTAAGACGCTCCACAAAGAAATCTGCCATGGAGAGGAACAGCTCGCGTGCGTGCGGATCAAGCTCAACGTTCTCGATGGCCGCTTTGGCCTTAGCGGTCAGGTCGAGCGCGTAAGTGTGGGCGTAATCGATGGAGCCGGTCTCCTGGAAGATCTCCACGGCGCGTGCGAGCTGCGCGGGATCATCGGTGCCCGAGGAAAGAATCGCCTCGACCTCGTCGTGGTGGCGCTCATCAGAGAGGGCGTGTACGGCGACAAGCGTGCGCTTGCCCTCGGTGATGTCGGTGCGGAAGTCCTTGTTGGCGGCTTCCTTAGTGCCGACAAGGTTGAGCAGGTCGTCCTGAATCTGAAAGGCAAGGCCTGTGTGCAGGCCAAAGGCGCGCAGCGCTTCGATTTGCTCATCGCTGCCGCCGCCGATAATGGCTCCGGCGGCAAGCGGCGTGGCTCCGCTGTAAAACGCGGTCTTGTGCGTCGCCATGTCCAGGTAGTCATCAACCGAGATATCAAAGCGCCCGTCACGGACCCAACCCAGGTCGAGTGCTTGACCCTCAATGGTGCGGACGATCATCTCGGTAAGCTCGTGGAGCACGCGCAGCTTCACGTCGGACTCCAGCGTAGGGTCGTCGAGAACCGTCTTGGTGACCATGGTGAGCGCCAGGTCGCCACAATTGATGGCAAGGCCCGTGCCCTCGGTAAGGTGCATGCAGGGCTTGCCTCGACGAAGCTGTCCGTTGTCGGCGATGTCGTCGTGGATCAGCGCGCCCGACTGGAAATGCTCGATGGCTGCCGCGGCGCTGCGGGCGCTCTCAAAGCTACCGCCCACTGCGGTTGCGGCGAGCATGCAGATAAGCGGGCGGTGGCGCTTGCCGGCGTTGGCCGTAAAAGCCGAGAGCGGCGCGTACAGGTAGCGCTCGATATCGGCAGAGGTCGCCTGTCCGTCAAAGAACGTGGCCAGATAGTCGTTAATCTGGTCAAAGTGTTGGGCTAAAAAGCTGGTAAACGGACTGGACACGGGTTCTCGCATTCTTTCTGAGGTTGCATTGGTGCAATATGCAGACAACATATTGCCACATCAGGGCGTTTGGCGCGGCAGTTTTGGCGATTTAGGACAACGGGCGTGCGTTTGATGGAGCGCGCCTAAATCAGCCTAAAATGCTCGAGCGCCGCAACGACACCGTCGTGATCGACGGTGTCGGTCACGTAATCGGCCTTATCCTTGAGATAGTCCGGTGCATTGCCCATGGCGATACCGACATCGACGGCGTTCATCAGCGAGACGTCATTGCTGGCGTCGCCGATGCCGTATACGGTTCCGTGGTGGGGATCGAGGGCGTCGAGTACAGACTGGATGCCCCCGCGCTTCGTGCATTCGCGGGGCGAGATTTCGGTTACCTCGAGTTCGAGCTCATTAAAGCACAGCAGCGGCTCAAGTGCCTTATCTTGAGCGATGTGGTTGGCGAGCGATGTAGACATCAAGATCTTGTAGACACTGTAATGTTGCAGCTGCGTGACTGCGTCGCCCAGGGTGCGCGCGTATCCGGGAGCATCGGGCGCATCGGCACTCATGCGCACGACGCCGTTGAGGCCCTCAAAGCGGATGACCTCGCCCGATTGCTCAAGGTAGGGGGCAAGACGCTGCAGCATACTGGGCGTCATCGACAGATCGCGAATTGCGTGTCCGTTGATCTCGGCGTAACCGCCCGCAAGACAGACGATGCCGGTCCAGGGCAGCTCAAGAAGTTTGGGGTGGATGCAGCTCAGGGTGCGTCCCGTGCAGATAAAGGCCATGTTGCCGTTGGCGACAAACTCGCGGATTGCCTGCGAAACCGCCTCGTTGGGATAGGGGGAGAGGTCCCGCTCGTCTTCGGGAAGGTCTTGGGCGAGCCTGGGGTCTTGCCAGGCGAGCGTTCCGTCGATATCGAAGAAGCAAATAGCGCCGCGCTTATGGGCTGCGCTGGCGGCAGGGGAGGCCGAGGTGGTGGGCACAAATTCCGGCTCGAGGCCCATGATCTGGTCAAAATGCTCTTTAACGCGGGGAACGGAGATGCCGATGACCACCTGGGCGGTCTTGCCCGTAATGATGAGGCCCTTGGCGCCCACCGCGACAAACGACGCGTTATCTGCAACGATGGAAGGGTCTGCGACCTCGACGCGCAGGCGCGTGGCGCAGTTGGTTGCGCCCACGATATTGCCAACGCCACCTAAAAGCTGAATTACCCGCTCAGCGAGGACGTGATCTTGATCGGATCGACTATCGACCTCGTCATTGGGGGATTGCTCTTTGGCAAAGTCGCTTCCCGTTAAACAATCGATTGCCGCGCGATTGGCAACATGATCCTCGCGGCCCGGTGTCTTAAGGTCATAGACCAAGATGAGTGCTCGAAAACTAACAAAAAAGATGAGGCTAAAGGCAAGGCCGATACCGAGCGCCAAAAGATAGGCACCGGCATGCGTGCGCATGAGCGGAATAAAGTTGAAGGCTGCCATCTCCATCAGGCCGCCCGAGAAGATGCCGACGATGCCAAAGAGATTCATGGTTGTGGCAAGGCAAGACGATAAGACGGCGTAGAGCAAAAAGAGCCCGGGGTGGGTGAACATAAAGAGAAACTCGAGTGGCTCGGTAACGCCGCAAACCACCGAGGCGATGATGGCGGGAGCAAGGATGACCCTGAGGCCGGCACGGCGCTCGGGTTTTGCGGTGGAGTAGAACGCAGCTGCGATGGCAGGAAGGCCAAAGAGCTTGACCCAGCCGGTGGCGGTAAAACCGGCCCACGGCGCAAGTTCATTAAGGGGGCGCGTGCTATGGGAGAGGATGGGGAGCAAACTGCTCCACGTGGCGTAGATGCCGTCGTTAATGACCAGGTTGTCGTAGTAGATCGGCATGTAGAGCAGGTGGTGCAGGCCAAAGGGCTCGAGTGCTCGTTCTAAAAAGACAAAGATGCCCACGCCAAAGGGACCGATGCCTGCAAGCGCGTGACGCAGCGTATCAGTTACATCGTATACGTAGGGCACGATGGCGGCCGAGATAGCGGCAAGGGCAAACACGGCAAAAAAGCTGATGAGGTAGACCAGCGAGGAGCCCGAGAAGGTGCCGAGCCAATCGGGAATTTTGGCATCGTAGAAGCGGTCATGGATGGCGACGACGGTTGCCGATACCGCCAGCGGGCCGATAATGCCGGTGTCGAGCGTCTTGATGCCGTCGATGACGGTGATACCGCTGGCGGAGGTCAAAGATGACGGGTACTCAAGTCCAAGGTTGTCTCCGCTCAGCTTAATGATCTCGCTCAAAAAGAAGCAGTAGGCAAAATAGGCGACGAGAGCCTCGAGGCAGCAACGAGCCGGTTGTTTTTGGGCAAGACCGATGGGCAGCGCTACGGCAAAAAGGAGCGGGAGGCGTTTAAAGACCGTCCACGAGCCGCGCTGGATGATAGCCCAGAAAACGTACCAAGGGGTTCCGTATACGGCGAGATCGCCGACGATGTCCGCAGTCGTTGCGAGAGCGGAGACGCCGACCATGAGGCCTGATATAGAAAACAGCATGGCGGGCGCGAACATTGCCCCGCCAAAGCGTTGGATTTTTTGCAGCATGTTCTGCCTTCCGAATATCGAGGCGCGTTGCGCGTGGGGAAACGTTTAAACAATGGATTCATTGTAGAGGACCAGACGATTGTCGTACCGGCAGTTTTGAGCGAAACCGATTTGGGCATGACAGAAACCGTCAACGGTTAAATCCTGTCGCTTTACCGATATTCGGTTTAAACAACTTTAAGAAATGCTATCGTGCCTAGCCGGAAATGAATAATGTAGAGGTGAAACAATGCCAAAAGCGATATACGAAGGAATCTACCGAGAAATACGCTCGCGCATCATTAATGGGACCTATGCGTTTCAGGAGATGCTGCCAACCGAAGCCGAGCTGACCGCGGAGTTCGGATGCACTCGCAATACCGTCCGTCGCGCCTTGGGTATGCTGGCCGACGGGATGTTTGTGCAGCCTATACACGGCAAGGGCGTGCGCGTTATTTGGCTTAAGGGCGAAACCGACATGTTGGGCGCACTCGAAGAGGTTGAGTCGTTTGGCGAGTTTGCAAAGCGCAACAATGCCGTTGCATCGACGGACGTTAAGTCTTTCGAACATCTGGTTTGCACCGAGCAACTCTCTCGTCACCTGGGCTTTAAGGTGGGCGAGGAGTTGATTCGCGTAGTGCGTGTCCGAAGCCTCAACGGCAACGCGCGCCAAGTGGACCATGGCTATTTTTTGGCGTCGATCGCCAAGGGCCTGACTCCCGAGATCGCGGCAGATTCTATTTACGGCTATCTGGAGCACAAGCGCGGTGTCAAAGTGATGGCGAGCCGTCGTACGGTGAGTGTCGAGCTCGCCAACGATGAGGACTGCAGCTATCTTGACCTCGGCAAATATAACTGCGTTGCCGTCATGGAGAGTCAGTCGTACACCTCGGATGGCATCTTGTTTGAGGTGACGCACACTCGCACACACCCCGAGATCTTCCATTACCGCGTCAATTCCAAGCGATAGCCGGCTAGCTCGCAGCCTGACGAGACTCATGGCCTCAAAGAGAAAACGCCCGGTCAAACCGACGGTACATCGGCTTGACCGGGCGTTTTCTCTGCATTAGATAACAAATAATTGTTTATACAAAACTTGTCAAGTATCAAGTTGAAATTACCGTTCACCGAAGTTTTTCTACCGCTCTAGTAATACTTGTTCAAACAACTAGCCAAATGGCGTATCGTTCAAATCAGCAAAAGGGGCAAAGTCCCCGAGCCAATCTCCGAAGGCGGCGGCAAAGGGTGCCGCCACGGTGTGAAAGGGTGGATTGTAATGAAGAACGAAATGAGCAGAAGGCAGTTCCTGGGCTTTGCTGGTTCCGCGGCTGCAGTTCTTGGTCTGGGCCTCGTGGGTTGCGGTGGTTCTGCCGGCTCCGGCTCCTCTGCTTCTGGTGACGCTGCCGAGGTCTACTTCCTCCAATTCAAGCCCGAGGTCGACAAGGAGTGGAAGGAGATCGCCAAGGCCTATAAGAAGGAGAAGGGCGTCGAGGTCAAGATCGTGACCGCCGCTTCCAACACCTACGAGGAGAAGCTTAAGTCCGAGATGTCCAAGAGCTCCGCTCCGACCCTGTTCCAGGTCAACGGCCCCACCGGTCTTAAGAACTGGAAGGATTACTGCGCCGACCTGTCCGATACCAAGCTCCGCGGTGAGCTCATTGACGACTCCCTGGCTCTGCAGTCCGACGGCAAGGATGTGTGCATCGACTGGGTCCAGGAGAGCTTCGGCATCATCTACAACAAGCAGCTGCTCGAGAAGGCTGGCTACAAGGCCGAGGACATCAACTCCTTCGACAAGCTGAAGGCTTGTGCCGACGACATCCAGGCCCGCAAGGACGAGCTTGGTGTCGAGGGTGCCTTCACTTCCGCCGGCATGGACGACTCCTCCAGCTGGCGCTACACCACCCACCTTGCCAACATGCCGCTCTACTACGAGTTTGAGAAGGAGCACAACCAGGAGGACGACGAGATCAAGGGTGAGTTCCTCGACAACTACAAGCAGATCTTCGACCTGTACATCACCGACTCCACCTGCGATCCTTCGCAGCTTGCTTCCAAGACCGGCGACGACGCCACCAACGAGTTCGCAACCGGCAAGGCCGTCTTCTACCAGAACGGCTCTTGGGCCTACTCTGACCTCGTCAAGGCCGGCATGACCGACGATCAGATTGGCATGATGCCGATCTACATCGGTGTTGACGGCGAGGAGAACCAGGGCCTGTGCTCCGGCGGCGAGAACTACTGGTGCGTCAGTTCCCAGGCTTCCGAGGATGCCCAGAAGGCCACCGAGGACTTCATGTATTGGTGCGTCACCGCTGACACCCCGACCAGCATCATCGCCGACAAGATGGGCCTGACCGCTCCGTTCAAGAGCGCCAAGGAGACCACCAACGTCTTCTCGCAGCAGGCCGTTGCCATGGCCAAGGACGGCAAGAAGACCGTCGCTTGGGACTTCGTCTACATTCCCTCCGAGGAGTGGAAGAAGAACCTCAAGCAGGCTCTGATTGCCTACGCTGCCGATAACAGCAAGTGGGACGGCGTCAAGAACGCCTTCGTCGATGGCTGGAAGACCGAGAAGGCCGCTTCCGAGTAAGCAGTTGCTGCCCAAGCTATCTGATTAGCGACAGGGGGCGGGCAGACGTTGGTTTGCCCGCCCCCTGCATATTGAAAGGACCCTTTTATGGGCAAAGCACTCAAGCGCTGGTGGCCGCTCTTTATGCTGCCCACGTGCCTGGCGTTTATGATCGGGTTCGTGATCCCTTTTATCCAGGGCTTCTATCTCTCGTTCTGCCAGTTTATTATCATTAGTAACGCGCACTTTGTCGGTATCGAGAACTACGTGCGCGCGCTGTCCGATCCGCAGTTCTCCACGTCGTTCTTCTTTACCGTGGCGTTTGCCTTCCTGTCGACGGTGCTCATCAACGTGATCGCCCTGGCCATTGCGCAGGCGCTCACCCGCAAGGCGCTCAAAGGCACCAACATCTTCCGTACGATCTTCTTTATGCCTAACCTGATCGGCGGCATCGTGCTGGGCTACATTTGGCAGATTCTGATCAACTGCCTGCTCTCCAACGTGGGCGCCCAGCTCATCGCTCTTAACTCTGCTGCTGGCTTCTGGGGCCTTATCATCCTGACCCTGTGGCAGCAGGTCGGCTACATGATGATCATCTACATCGCTGGTCTGCAGTCCATTCCGTCCGACTACATCGAGGCCGCCAAGGTCGACGGCGCTACGGCATGGCAGACGTTTTGGAAGGTTAAGATCCCTAACCTGATGCCGACCATCACCATCTGCCTGTTCCTGTCCATCACCAACGGCTTTAAGCTGTTCGACCAGAACCTCGCCCTTACCGGCGGCGCCCCCGCGCACTCCACCGAGATGCTCGCCCTGAACATCTACAACACGTTCTATTCGCGTGCCGGTATCGCATGGCAGGGCATTGGTCAGGCCAAGGCGGTTATCTTCTGCATCCTGGTCGTGGCCATCTCCATGATCCAGCTTAAGGCCACGAGGTCCAAGGAGGTGCAGCAGTAATGAAACGCGATAAGGTTATCAACCGCGCGCTCTCGATTTTCTTTACGATCCTGTCGCTCGCGTGGATCTACCCCGTGTTCATGATTGCGCTTAATTCTTTTAAGAAAGCGACCGCAATCAGCACCACCACGGCATTCGATCTGCTCACGCCCGAGACGTTCAACGGCCTCGCAAACTACATGCACGCCCTTAACGAGCAGGGCTTTGCCTCGGCATTTATGTACTCGCTCATCATCACGGTCACGTCGGTCGTGCTGATCTTGGTGTGCTGCTCCATGTGCGCTTGGTACGTGGTTCGTGTCAACAACAAGATCTCGAACTTCTTCTATTACCTGTTCGTGTTCTCGATGGTCGTGCCGTTCCAGATGCTCATGTTCACGCTGTCCAATTTGGCGGACCGCATCGGCTTTAACACGCCGTTCAACATCTGCTTTATCTATCTGGGCTTTGGCGCGGGCCTGGCGGTCTTTATGTTCGCCGGTTTTGTAAAGAACATCCCGCTCGAGATCGAGGAGGCGGCCATGATTGATGGCTGCAACCCGGTCCAGGTGTTCTTTAAGATCGTCCTTCCCATCATGAAGCCCACCTATCTTTCGGTCGGCATCCTCGAGACCATGTGGGTCTGGAACGACTATCTGCTGCCCTACCTTACGCTCGACTCCACCAAGTACAAGACCATTCCTATCTTGATCCAGTACTTCCGCGGCGGCTACGGCCACGTCGAGCTCGGCCCCATGATGGCCTGCATCATGATGGTCGTTATCCCCATCGTTATCATGTACATCCTCTGTCAGAAGTACATCATCGACGGCGTGGTGGCAGGTGCCGTCAAGGGCTAATGCCGTAACTGTTTTGCAAGTTTCTGCGGCGCCCCTCAGCGCGGCGCCGCATATCGAAAGGTAGAGACATGGCCGAGATCGTTCTCAAACATGTTCAGAAGGTGTATCCCAACAACGAGTCAAAAAAGAAAGGCTTCTTTGGCAAAAAGAAGAAGACCGAGGAGAAGAAGCACAACCTCAAGGTTACCGAGGACGGTGTGCTCGCTGTAGAGGACTTCAACCTCACCGTTCACGACCAGGAGTTCGTCGTCCTCGTTGGCCCCTCTGGCTGCGGTAAGTCCACGACGATGCGCATGGTCGCCGGCCTGGAGGACATTACCTCGGGCGATGTGCTCATCGACGGCAAGCGTGTCAACGACGTGGCGCCCAAGGACCGCGACATCGCCATGGTGTTCCAGAGCTACGCTCTGTACCCCAATATGACGGTGTACGAGAACATGGCATTTACGCTCGAGCTCAAGAAGGTTCCCAAGGACGAGATCGACCGCAAGGTTCGCTCTGCTGCCGAGATTCTGGGCATTACCGAGTACCTCGACCGTAAGCCCAAGGCGCTCTCCGGCGGCCAGCGCCAGCGTGTCGCTATCGGCCGCGCCATCGTGCGTGACCCCAAGGTCTTCCTGATGGACGAGCCGCTGTCCAACCTGGACGCCAAGCTTCGTAACCAGATGCGTGCCGAGCTCATTAAGCTGCGCCACGAGATCAAGGGCACGTTCATTTATGTTACTCACGACCAGACCGAGGCCATGACCCTTGGCGACCGTATCGTGGTCATGAAGGACGGCGTCGTCCAGCAGATCGCCACGCCGCAGGAGGTCTTCAACCATCCCGCGAACATCTTCGTCGCCGGCTTCATCGGCGTGCCGCAGATGAACTTCTTCGATGCCCAGCTGGTGCGCTCGGGCAACGGCTTTACCGTCAAGACCGAGGATATGAACGTGGCGCTCGCCCCCGAGACTTGCGCTCAGCTTGCCCTCAACTGGGACGGCGGCGACGTGAAGGAGATTACGGCCGGCGTGCGTCCCGAGCAGATCCTGCTTGCCGACAAGGGCGAGGAGGGCGCGCTCCAGGGTACCGTCGAGGTGACCGAGCTCATGGGCTCGACCGAGCATGTCCACGTGACCGCTCCCGACGGCCAGTTTGTCCTGATTATCCCCGTCGTCGACCTCGAGGCCAAGGGCGCGCTCAAGGCTGGCGACACCATCTGGTTCAAGTTCGAGAAGAACGCGACCCACCTCTTCGATAAGGTCTCTGGCAAGAACCTTATCTAGGCCCGGTGCATCCAGGCCCTCCCTTTGGGCGGCTGCGGTATTGCCATCCTTTTGCCGCGGTCACATATAAGGCTCCCCTCCCGTCCACTGGGCGAGAGGGGAGCCTTTCTTTGTGTTGGGACCGTTCATCTGTCAGTTTGTCTTGATCTGTAACAGGAGGAGGGCCAAATTGGGTCTACCTGTTACAGATCGAGATGAATTTAACGGAGGAATCTGTTTGTCTTGATCTATAACAGGTAGACCCAATTATGTCGGCTAGATGTTACAGGTCGAGATTTTTGGTCGAGGCAGGCCACGGGCAACACAGGGACACAAAAAACGGAGTCGCGTTGCCACGGCTCCGTTTCTCAAGAGGATGGGTAAGGGAAGCGAATTAGCCCAGGTGCCAAATCTCGTCGTTGTACTGGGAGATCGTGCGGTCGGACGAGAAGGTGCCGGCGTTGGCGATGTTGATCAGCGCCTTGCGCAACCAAGCACCCTGGTCCTCGTAGTCAGCTAGCACGCGCTCCTTGGTCTGGATGTACTCCTCAATGTCGAGCAGGGCCATAAACCAGTCCTTGCCCTTAATGTCGTCGTGCAGGCGCTGCAGGCGCTCGGCGTTGCCGGTCGCCATAAAGGCGGGGTTGGTGATGAAGTCCACCAGCAGTTTAATGCCGGGCTTGCGGTAGAGCGCACCGGCGTCATAGGCGCCGTCGGCGTAGAGCTGCTCGACCTGTTTGGACGAGGCACCAAAGGTATAGATGTTCTCGTCGCCCACGAGCTCGGCAATCTCCACGTTGGCACCGTCGAGCGTGCACAGGGTTAGGGCGCCGTTGAGCATGAACTTCATGTTGGAGGTGCCGCTCGCCTCCTTGGAGGCCAGGCTGATCTGCTCGGAGATGTCAGCGGCGGGGATCACGCGCTCGGCGGCGGTGACGTTGTAGTTCTCGATCATGACGACCTGCAGGTAGGGAGCCACGTCGGGGTCGTTTGCAATCCACTGCGACAGCGTCAAGATCAGATGGATGATGTCCTGCGCGATAGTGTAGGCAGGCGCCGCCTTGCCGCCAAAGATGATGGTGACGGGGTGCTTAGGCCTGTTGCCGTTCTTGATATCGAGGTACTTCCAGATGATGTAGAGCGCGAGCATCTGCTGGCGCTTGTACTCGTGGATGCGCTTGACCTGGACGTCGATGATGGCGTTGGAGGGAATGGTCACGCCCTGCTCGAGCGCCATGAACTGGCGCATGATGGCCCTGGCCTCGACCTTGGTGGCGGCCAGGCGCTCAAGAACGTCCTTGTCGTCGGCGAACTTGGCGAGTTTGCTCAGATCGCCGGTGCTGCGCCAGTCGGTGCCGATCACATCGTCGAGCAGGCTGGCGAGCGCGGGGTTGGCCCCATGGATCCAGCGGCGGAAGGTGATGCCGTTGGTCTTGTTGGAGAACTTCTTGGGATAGATTTCGTAGAACGGATGAAGCTCGGTGTCCTCCAGGATCTTGGTGTGGAGGGCGGCTACGCCGTTGATGGAGAAGCCAAAGTGGATGTCCATGTGGGCCATGTGGACGGTGTCGTGCTCGTCGATGATGGCGACGCGCGGGTCATCGTGCTCGGCTTTCGCGATCTCATCGAGCTTGACGATAATGTCGGCGATGGCAGGGGAGACCTTCTGCAGGCTGGCGAGCGGCCACTTCTCGAGCGCCTCGGCAAGAATCGTGTGGTTAGTGTAGGCGACCATGGAGCGTACGATGGTCACGGCCTCGTCAAACTCGATGCCATGCTCGGTGGTGAGCAAGCGAATGAGCTCGGGGATGACCATGGTGGGGTGCGTGTCGTTAATTTGGACCACGGCATAGTCGGCCAGATCGTGCAGGTTGCTGCCGCGCTCGACGGCCTCGTCGATCAGGAGCTGGGCGGCGTTGCTCACCATGAAGTACTCCTGATAGATGCGAAGTAGGCGGCCCTGCTCGTCGGAATCGTCGGGGTAGAGGAACAAGGTGAGGTTCTTGGCGATCTCGGTCTTGTCGAAGTCGATGGAGCTGCCGGGGACCAGGCCGTCGTCGACGCTCGCCAGGTCGAACAGGCGCAGGCGGTTCTTGGTGGGCTGGCCGTAACCGGGCACATCGATGTTGACGAGCTTGGAAGTAACGGCAAAATTGCCGAACTCGACGGTGTAGGAGCGGTCATCGTCGACTAGGATGTCCTGCTCACCGAGCCACTCGTCGGGGACGGCCTTCTGCTGGTTGTCGACAAAGCGCTGACGGAACAGACCGTAGTGATAGTTGAGGCCCACGCCATCGCCGGTCAAGCCCAGCGTGGCGATGGAATCCAGGAAGCATGCGGCCAAGCGGCCCAGGCCGCCGTTGCCGAGTGACGGCTCGACCTCGAACTCCTCGATCTTGTTGAGGTCGTGGCCTGCGGCGGTGAGCTGGTCCTTAACCTCGTCGTAGATGCCGAGGTCGATCATATTGTTGATGAGCAGCTTGCCGATCAAAAATTCGGCGGAAATGTAATAGAGCTTTTTCTTGCCGTTGTTGAGCGGGCAGGCGGCGGAGCGCTCCTGCACGAGTTTGACCAGCAGCTTGTAAATGCGACGGTCGTCGAGCTGCTCGAGTGAGGTGCCAAAAGACTGCTCGGCGAGTTCCATGAGGTTAATTCGGGGCATGTTTTCTCCTGTGATGGGTTGTTTCATGTCTGCAATTCATAAGAAGCCCGCGCGAGGGGATTGGGGTGGCCTCGCGCGGGAAAAGCAAGCGCGTCCGCACGGTGGGGGGTCGGGCGCGGTAGCTCCTATTGAGGAAGCTCGATTTCGGCTTCCGATGGGATGCGGAAGTAGGTCTCGGTCCAGTCGGTGAGTTTGTGCTCAAGCTCGCGGGTGATGGCGCCGTCGAGCATGCGCCAGGTCCAGTTGCCGCCCAGCGTGGCAGGGGTGTTGATGCGCGCCTCGTTGCCCAAGTTGAGCAGATCCTGCATGGTGTAGATGCACGTGTCGCTCACGCTGGCGGCGATGGTGCGATTGAGTGCATCTGCCATGGGTTCGCCGGCCTGCTGATGGGTGTACAGGGCTGCCTGCTCGCGCTGACGCGGGGTGGCCGTTCCCTCAAACCAACCGCGCGCCGTCTCATTATCGTGGGTGCCCACATAGGCGACGGTGTTGGCGATGTAGTTATGCGGCAGGTAGTACGAGTTGGTACCCTCAAAGGCAAACTGCAGGATCTTCATGCCGGGGAAGCCCGAGTTGTCGCGCATGTCGATGACGCCGGGGGTGAGGAAGCCCAGGTCCTCGGCGATGATGGGCAGTGTGCCGAGCTTTTCCTCGAGCGTCTTGAAGAACTTAAGGCCGGGACCCTGCGTCCACGAACCGTAGGACGAATCGGGTGAGGAGAACGGCACCTCCCAATAGGCTTCGAAGCCGCGGAAGTGATCCAGGCGGATGACGTCGTACATGTCGAGGGCGGCGCGAATGCGGCCCTCCCACCAGGAGAAGCCGTCGGACTCCATGGCGTCCCAGTCGTAGATGGGGTTGCCCCAGTACTGGCCGGTGGCCGAGAACTGGTCGGGCGGCGTGCCGGCGACGCTCACGGGATTGCCGGCGGCGTCGATCTTAAAGAGCTCAGGCGTCGCCCACATCTCGACGGAGTCACGTGAGACATAGATGGGCAGGTCGCCGATGATGAGAATGTCGCGCTCGTTGGCATAGGCCTTGAGGCGGCTCCATTGGCGGTCGAAGAAATACTGCGTCATCTGGTGGTAGAGCATGCGCGCGGGATGGGCGGCGCAGACCTTGGCAGATGCTTCGCCGCGGGTGCGCAGTTCTGCGGGCCACTCCCAAAAGGCCTTGAGTCCGCACTCCTCTTTGACGGTCATGAACTCGCAGTAGGGGATGAGCCAGTCCTCGTTGGCCTGGATAAAGTCATCGAAATCGGCCGGCTTGTCGGCAGCAAAGCGCTCGGCGGCGCGGTCGAGAATCTGACGGCGGCCGCCAAAGATAGCACCGTAGTCGACATTGCTGGGGTCGGATCCCAGGTACACGCCATCGATATCGCGCTGCTCCAGATACCCTGCCTCGACAAGCTCGGCAAAGTCGATAAAGTTGGGGTTGCCTGCGCGGGCCGAGAACGACTGATAGGGCGAATCGCCATAGCTGGTCGTCGTAAGGGGCAGAATCTGCCAGTAATGTTGTTTGCACGAGGCGAGAAAATCGACGAAGTCGTAGGCATTCCAACCAAAGCCGCCGATTCCGTATGGTCCGGGCAGAGATGAGACGGGCATGAGGACGCCGCTTGCACGCTCCATGAATGCGCTCACCAACCTTCTTGTTGTGGGGTCGGCCTGCCGATGGGTGTGCAGTCCGCCTCCGATGTTCTGATTCGATACGCCTATTGTAAAACATGTTGTTTAAACATGTACAGGCAAGATAAAAAAGTTGGTCGATTTTCGGCGAATGGTTACATGCCATGAAAAAGCCCCGACCTCACAACGTGAGATCGGGGCAAGAGCGGTATGTAGGTTTTTGCTACTCGGCGTCGGCGAAGCCGTTGGGGTTGTGGCTCTGCCAGTTCCAGCTATCGCGGCACATGTCCGCGATGTCGTACTGGGCCTTCCAGCCCATCATGCGCTCGGCCTTGGAGGCATCGCACCAGTTGGCAGCGATGTCGCCGGCGCGGCGCTCGCGGATCACGTAGGGCAGCTCCTTGCCACAAGCCTTGGAGAAGGCGGCGACGACCTCGAGTACCGAGGTGCCGGTGCCGGTGCCCAGGTTAAAGATCTCGACGCCGGTTTTGCCGTTCATCCAGTTAAGGGCGGCAACGTGACCAGAGGCCAGATCGCACACGTGGATGTAGTCGCGCACGCCGGTGCCGTCGGGGGTGGGGTAGTCGTTGCCAAAGACTTGAACGGCCTCGAGCTTGCCCACGGCGACCTGGGCGACATAGGGCACCAGGTTGTTGGGGATGCCCTTGGGGTCCTCGCCGATCAGACCCGACGGATGGGCGCCGATGGGGTTGAAGTAACGGAGCAGCACGACGTCCCACTCGGGGTCGGCGGTGTGGACGTCCATAAGAATCTGCTCGATCATCCACTTGGTCCAACCATAGGGGTTGGTCGCGGGCTTCTTAGGATCCTCCTCGGTGACGGGCGGGTTGTCCGGGTCGCCGTAGACGGTCGAGGAGCTCGAAAAGATGATGGACTTGCAGCCATGGTTGCGCATGACGTCGATGAGCACCAGGGTGTTCTCGATGTTGTTGTGATAGTACTCGACGGGCTTGCTCACCGACTCGCCGACGGCCTTAAAACCGGCGAAGTGGATGACGCGGTCGATCTGATGGGTATCGAAGATCTTGTTCATTGCATCGCGGTCGAGCACGTTGGCCTCGTAGAAGGTGAGGTTCTTGGCGGCCTCGTCGCCCACGATGGTCTTGACGCGGTCGACGGCGACGGCGCTGGAGTTGGAGAGATCATCGACGATGACGACCTGGTAGCCACCCTCGAGCAGCTGAACGACGGTGTGCGAGCCGATAAAGCCGGCGCCACCGGTAACGAGGACGCAGGTGTCTTTGGGGTCGAGTGCTTTGGACATGTAGTCTCCTATCGAATCAGGAACACTTCTAGAGGGGAGTATAGCGCAGGCAGGGACGCCCAAATCGTGCGCTGTAGGAAAAGCAGAGGATTGTGCTAACGTACTCATAACTGAGTTTGCCCAATTGTTACCCCAACTTTACCAATTGCTTGCGAGCCGCCGACCTTGCCGTTTCCTGCCGTTCGTGGAAATCGTTGGGATGCGCGCGATGTACGCTAATATGTATGAATTGAGCGACATATAAATAAGCATGTAACGGAGTACATATGTCACCAAACAGCGATTCCATCCTCTCCCAGGAGCTCTCGCGTCGCGCTGCCCTCAAGGCCCTGTTCGGCGCTGCTTCGGCGGCAGTTCTTTTTGGCCTGCCCGCCCGCGCCCATGCGGCGGAGGCTTCCAAAGAGACCACCGATAAACTGAATGCCGCCCAGGCCCAGCTCGACGAGGTCCAGGCCCAGCTCGACAGCATCGCAAATGAGTATGCGGCGCTGGCAAACAAGAATGCCCAGACCCTTAACGATATCGAAGACGTCCAGGGCAAGATTGACGATACACAGGCTCAGATCGACACCAAGAAGGCCGAGCTCAAGAAGAAGCGTAACGACCTTTCCGATCGCGTGGCAGCCAGCTACAAGTCGGGCGGCACCAACATCTTGTCGCTGCTGCTGGCCTCTGGCTCGTTTGAAGAGCTCGTTGCCAATGCACACTACGTCGAGAAGATCAACAAGAGCGACCGCGACGCCATCGAGGACATTCAGACGATTCAGGCCGAGCTCGACGCGCAGAAGACCGAACTCGAGGCACAAAAGGCCGACCTGGAGAAACTCAAGGATCAGCAGACGGCCCAGATGCAGGATATGCAGGCCAAGCAGCAAGAGGTCCAGACCGTGCTGAACGGTCTTTCCGACGATGTCAAGGAGCTCATGGCCCAGCGTGATTCCGAGATCCTCGCTGCCGCCCAGGCCGAGGAGGCTGCCAGGAAGGCGGCTGCGGCTGCCGCAGCCTCTGCGAATACTGGTTCTTCTTCGGGCGGTTCGAGCTCGGGTGGCGGCTCGTATGCCGGTGGCACTCCGCAGCAGACGGGCGGCTCGGGCAAGCAGCAGGCTGTCGTCAACGCATGCTACTCCACGCCTTCGCCTGGTCAGGGCTGGTGCGCTGCTTGGGTTACCAACGTCTTCCGTAATGCCGGCGTGGGCTACTTTGGCGGCAACGCGTGCGACATGTTCAACGCCTGGTGCTACAGCTCCGATCGCTCGGCGCTGCAGGTTGGCATGATCGTGGCCGACTCCTCGCACAGCGGCACTGGTGCTCCGGGCCTGATCTACGGCCACGTGGGCATCTACGTTGGCGGCGGCATCGTTATGAGCAACGAGGGTGCCATTACGTCTAAGTCGCTTGATTCGTTTATTAGCTTCTACGGTACGGGCTCTGGCGTGCGCTGGGGCTGGCTTGGCGGCGTTGCGCTGTCGTAGCGGGGCTTAACGACCGTTGGTCCGCGGCTGTCCGAAAGGTATAAGGTTGCCTGCTCGGACAGTCCTGCTCGCACGGAGAGCACATTAAGTGCTCTCCGGCTCGTGCGGAACTCGCGATCAACCTTATACCTTTCGGACAGCCGCGGACCTCTCGGGTCCGGTGCGCTTCGCTCCGGACTGGGTTAGCTGAATAAATATGGCGAAGGCCCCTTTCGGGGCCTTCTTTTTTTAAATAAATTCGCCTACTCGGTGGACTTCGGGTTCGAGGTCTACGTCGAACTGCTGCTTTACCTCGGATTGGATGTGGCGGATGAGTTCGTCGACGTCGGCGGCGGTGGCGTGGTTGGCGTTGACGATGAAGCCGCAGTGCTTCTCGCTCACTTGGGCGCCGCCGATAGCGTGGCCGCGCAGGCCGGCGTCCATGATGAGCTTGCCAGCAAAATGGCCCTCGGGGCGCTTGAAGGTGGAGCCGGCGCTCGGCATGTCGAGCGGCTGCTTGTCCTCGCGGCGCTGGCGGTAGTCGTCCATGTCGGCCTTGATCATCGCGGCGTTGCCCGGGGCGAGGTTAAAGGTGGCAGAGAGCACGATAAAGCCGTCGTCGGCGATGCGGCTCTTGCGATAGCCCAGGTTAAGCTCGTCGACATCGAACTCAATGATATTGCCGCTGCCGCGGGTGCCGTCGTCGAGCGCGCGGGCGGGCTTATAGACGCGCACGGACTCCAAAACATCGGCCATGCAGGCGCCGTAGGCACCGGCGTTCATATAGCAGGCGCCGCCGACCGAGCCGGGGATGCCCGAGAGGGGCTCCATGCCGGTCAGGCAGGCTTCGGCGGCAGCCGCGGCGACATCGGAAAGCAGCGCGCCGGCTGCCGCCGTAACATGCGTGCCGTCGACGGTGATGTTAGAGAGGCCTTCGCCCAGCGCCACGACGACACCGCGGATGCCCTTGTCGCCGACGAGCAGGTCGGAGCCGTTGCCCACGATGGTGAGTGGCAGATCGCAGCGGTAGCAGGTATCGAGCGTGGCGACGAGTCCCTGCTCGGTGTCGGGCGTGACAAAGACGTCGGCCGGGCCGCCGATCTTGAACGTGGTGTGCTCGCGCATGGGCTCGCTCATGAGCACGTTGTCCTCGCCGGCAACGCCAGCGAGCGCGCAGAGCAGGTCCTCGTTAAAAAAGTCATTCTCGTGCATACGTATATCCGCCTTATGGTGGTCGTTTTCATCAATCGAATGCAATATACCCCACCCGGATGGATTTGGTGCAAAGCAACCTGACCCCAATGCATCACATAATGCAAAGGGGTCAGGTTGCTTTGCACCAATCGCGGCGATAAAACAGCCGTCTACCGGATTGGTAAAGCGTTTATCATCGAGGTAGATGGGCGGTCGCTATACTTTCAAGAGATTGCGCGTAAACCCGGAAGGAGCGAGATGGCCAACAAGGTAACCCTGAAGCAGATCGCCCAGGAGGTGGGGCTTTCCCCCTCGTCGGTCTCGCTTGTGCTCAACAATCGGCCCTGTCGCATCTCGGAAGAAAACCGCAAGCTCATCAAGGAGGTCGCGGCGCGCAACCACTATGTTCCCAACCAGATCGCGCGCAGCCTGGTCATGCGAGAGTCGCGCACGCTGGGCCTTATCGTTCCCAACATCGAGAGCCGATTTTTTGCCTCGCTCGCCGGCAGCCTGGAAAAGCGCTGCCGCGAGGACGGCTACGCGCTCTTTATTACCAGCTCGGGTGGAAGTGCCGAGGACGATCTGGAGCTCCTGCGCCAGCTGGTGACGCGCGGCGTCGATGGCGTCTTCCTAGTGGTGGGCGACGAGTTCTCTGATGACCGCGCTTTGCGCGAGGAAGTGAGTCACCTTCCCATCCCGGCCGTAATGGTCGACCGCGCAATCGAGGGACTCGAGTGCGATAAGGTGATGTTCGACCACGAGATGGGCGGCTACATGGCCACCCGCTATCTAATCGAACAGGGTCACCGTCGTATCGCCTGCCTGGTCAACGCGCGCCGGTCCAACACGGGCCGCAAGCGTCTCGCCGGCTACGAGCGTGCGCTGCGCGAGGTGGGGCTGCCCATCGATGCGCGCTTGGAGTTCGAGAGCGAGTATTACATCCCGAGTGCCTACGAGGCCTCGGAGGCGGTGCTCGCAACCGACGCCACCGCCGTGTTCGCAAGCTCGGACAACATTGCCCTCGGCCTGCTCAAGCGCCTGCACGAGATGGGGAAGAGCATTCCGGGCGATATCTCGGTCGTAAGCTATGACAACTCGGCGGCCGACGTTCTCTTTGAGCCAGCGCTGACGGCGATTGAGCAGGATCCGGGTGTGCTCGCCGAGCATGCTTTTGGCTGCATGTCCAAGCGGCTTGCCGGCAAGGGCGGCAGGCGTGCCGAAGAGGTGGTTTTGGAGCCTGTGCTCATCGTAAAGGACAGCGTGCTCGAGCTTACTAAACACAACTAAACACGTTTATCAATTCGTAGAGATCGATTGTGAAGTACCTGTGACAGGCAATGCCGCAGGTGAATGTCTCGTTTTGCCGATTCATAAGGCAAATAAGGATGATAAAACGTTTTTTCACCTTGATAAAACGTTTTAGCAAATATACTAGTCCCAACGAAAGGTTGCCGTATCGGAGGGTGACCGCGCAGCGAAGGGACATAAACAATGGCTAAAACACTGGGAACGCCGTGGCAAAAACTGGGACATGAGGTTCCGGCTTCCGAGCTCGAGGGTGTCGACCTGTATTGGCGTGCCTCGAACTATCTGTCCGTCGGCCAGATTTACCTTCGCTCCAACCCGCTGATGCGTGCTGACTTTGTCGACGAGAAGACCGGCGAGACGCGTGACTTCGGCCGTCCGGACGTTAAGCACCGCCTGGTCGGTCACTGGGGAACCACGCCCGGCATCAACTTCCTGTTCGGCCACGTCAACCGCCTCATCGCCGACCACAACCAGAACGCCATCTTCCTGATGGGTCCTGGCCACGGCGGTCCCGCCGGTACTGCCCAGTCGCTGCTCGACGGCACCTACCGCGAGATTCGCCCCGACATCACCGATGACGAGGCTGGCCTGCAGAAGTTCTTCCGCCAGTTCTCCTATCCCGGCGGCATTCCGAGCCACTTTGCGCCCGAGACGCCCGGTTCCATCCACGAGGGCGGCGAGCTCGGCTACACGCTCAGCCACGCCTATGGCGCCGTCATGGACAACCCGAGCCTGCTGGCCGTGGCCGTGGTGGGCGACGGCGAGTCCGAGACCGGTCCGCTCGCGACTTCTTGGCAGTCCAACAAGCTCGTGAACCCGGCAACCGACGGTATCGTTTTGCCGATCCTGCATCTCAACGGCTATAAGATCGCCAACCCCACTATCCTTGCCCGCGTGTCCGACGAAGAACTCACCAAGTTTTTTGAGGGCATGGGCTATAATCCGCACTTCTTTGTCGCCGGTTTTGACGACGAGAGCCATGCGAGCATCCACGAGCGCTTCGCCGCCCTGTTTGAAAAGGTCTTTGACGAGATCTGCGACATCAAGGCCACCGCTCAGGCCCAGGCCGCCGCGGGCGAGACCGTGGTCCGTCCGGCCTACCCCATGATCGTGTTCCGCACGCCCAAGGGCTGGACCTGCCCCAAGCAGATCGACGGCAAGAAGACCGAAGACTCCTGGCGCGCGCATCAGGTGCCGCTGGCGAGCGCCAAGGACACCCACGAGCACTTCCGCGTGCTGCGTGAGTGGTTGCGCTCCTACAAGCCCGAGGAGCTCTTTACGCCCGAGGGCCAGGTGCGCCCCGAGGTGACGGCCTTTATGCCGACCGGTGAGCTGCGCATCGGCGCCAACCCCAACGCAAACGGCGGTAAGGTCCGTCGCGAGCTTGAGCTGCCCGATATCCACGCCCACGAGATTCCCGTTGCCGAGAAGGGCCACGGCTGGGGCTCCACCGAGGCCGCCCGCGTCTTTGGTGAGTACACCGCCGATGTCTTGGCTAAGAACATGGACGACTTCCGCATCTTCGGTCCCGACGAGACCGCGTCCAACCGCCTGCAGGCTGCCTACAAGGTGACCAAAAAGCAGTGGGATGCCGGCTTCTACGAGGACGAGGCCAACGACGAGCTGCTGGCCGGCTCCGGCAAGGTCGTCGAGCAGCTGTCCGAGCACCAGTGCGAGGGCTTCCTCGAGGCTTACGTGCTCACCGGCCGCTCCGGCGTGTGGAGCTCCTACGAGAGCTTTGTCCATGTGGTCGATTCCATGGTCAATCAGCACTGCAAGTGGCTCGAGGCCACCAAGCGCGAGATTCCGTGGCGTGCCCCCATCAGCGGCCTCAACATTTTGCTGTCGAGCCACGTCTGGCGTCAGGACCACAACGGCTTCTCGCACCAGGACCCGGGCTTTATCGACCTGCTGCTCAACAAGGCCAACGATACGCATATCGTGAATGCCTACTATCCGGCTGACGCCAACATGGCCATTGCCGTGGCCGAGCGCGTCTACCAGTCCACCGATTGCGTCAACGCCATCTTCTGCGGCAAGCAGCCCGCCCCGACCTTCCAGACGGTCGACGAGGCCAAGGCGGAGCTCGCCGAGGGCGTCGCGACCTGGGAGTGGGCATCGACCGCCGATTCGCTCGCCGAGGCCGATGTCGTGGTCTCCACCTGCGGCGACGTGCCGACGCTCGAGGCCTTGGCCGCGACAGACATGCTGCGCGAGCTGGGCATCAAGGTGTGGTTCGTCAACGTGGTCGACCTGCTCAAGATCCAGAACGTCTGCGAGAACGACCAGGCCATCAGCGACGAGCGCTGGGCCGAGCTGTTCGGCTGCGGTGAGAAGCCCGTCCTCTTTGCCTTCCACGCCTATGCCGGCACGATTCGCCGCCTGATCTGGAGCCGCCCCGGCCACGACGCCTTCCGCGTCCACGGCTATGAGGAGAAGGGCTCCACGACCACGCCGTTCGACATGCTGCGCCTGAACAACATGGACCGCTGGGCCCTGGCCGCCGACGTGCTGCGCATGGTCGACGCCGACAAGTTTGCCGAGCAAATCAACGAGTGGGAGGCCTTCCGCACCGAGGCCTTCGAGTTCGCCTGCGACGAGGGCTACGATCACCCGACCTTCACCGACTGGGTCTGGCCTGACGCCGCTGCCGCAACCGCAGCCGACGGCGCGCTCTCCGCAACCCAAATGACCGCGGGCGACAACGAGTAAGTAGGCATCCGGGACGGCCTCGCGCTGGGGCCTTGCCCGGGAGGGTGACTTTGTCCGGGGAAGTGGGCTTCGCGAACTTCCCCGGACAAAGTCACCCTCCCGGGCAAGGCCCTCTCGACCGTTTCGATCTGCGGGGCTGAAAATTTTTAATGCAACGGTGACTTTGCTGATGCTGCCCTGGAGGCTGCGCATCTTTCTTTGGTCAGCTAGGATTGCATTGCCGGGGCCGGGGTGCCTGCTTTGTTTTGAGAAGTTCGCGGAACCCACTTCTCAAAACAAAGCAGGCACCCCGGCCCTCGTGGAATAGCTAAGAGGGGGATGGATGAGCTTTACGAGCGTGGCGTTGCAGATGGTGACGGTTTCTTTGCCGATCCTGTTGGGGTGGTGTATCTCCAAGCTGGGATTTATGAAGGCAGAGTTTGAGCGCGAGCTTTCGCGTTTGCTGCTGCAGGTGGCGTTGCCGTGCTTGGTGCTCTCGTCGGCGTTGGGCGATGATGTGCAGTTGCCGAGCGTTGCCGATACGTTTTCGCTCATGGGCTTGTCTGTCGTCATGTATGTTGTGGCGATTGTTATTGCTTTTGTTGTCACCGCCGCTCTTCGTGTGCCTAAGGGAACAGAGTGCTCGTATCGCTTTGCGGTGCTCTTTGGTAATGCCGGCTTTATCGGTTTTCCGGTTGTCCAGGCAGTGCTTGGTAAGCAGGCGTTGCTCTACGCATCGATTGCGCTCATCCCCCTCAACATATTTATGTTCACCGTCGGCGTCATGCTCTTTAGTGGCGCGCAGGGCGGTCTTAAGAAGCAACTGCGAAATCTGGCTGCTTGTTGCAAGAATCCCGGTCTCATCGCGAGCCTTGTCGTGCTCGTTATCGTGTTGACGGGTTGGACCGATTGGGGTGTGCTGGGCGATTCGATCTCCATCGTGGGCACCATGACCACCCCGGCGGCGCTGCTGCTCATGGGGTCGTCCATCGCCAAGTATCGTCCGCTCGACATGCTCACCAACTGGCGTGCCTATGTCGCCGTGGCGTTTCGCCTGGTTATCGTCCCGGTGGTGTGCCTTGCCGTGGCCCGCGTGTGGCCGGGCATGACGCCTATGTTTATCACGACGCTCGTACTCGAGATGGCCATGCCCGTGGGCAGCAACGGCACGCTGTACTGTCTCCAATACGGCAAGGACGCACGCCCCATGATGCAGTGCACCTTCCTGTCGATCATCTGCTCCATTTTGACAATCCCATTAGTAACGATGCTGTGTGTGTAGCATCCGGGACGGTCTCGCGCTGGGGCCCTGTCAGGCGGGGTGACTTTGTCCGGGGAAGTGGGCTTCGCGAACTTCCCCGGACAAAGTCACCCCGCCTGACAG
>NZ_JBDGAW010000026.1:0-34685 GCF_040910265.1 Collinsella aerofaciens
GTCAGGGGTTCGATCCCCCTCGTCTCCACCCGAGCATTGAATGAGGCTCCAACGCAAGTTGGGGCCTTTTTTCATATAGGCACACAAGGTCAAAGGCGGCAGCATGATCCTCCTGGTCGACAAGATCGAAAAAAGCTTCGGCGCACGCGTCCTCTTTAGCGGCGCGTCCTTCCAGATCAACCCCGGCGAGCGCTTCGCGCTCGTGGGCCCCAACGGCGCCGGCAAAACCACCATGCTCAAAATCATCATGGGCATCGACAGTCCCGACTCCGGCCAGGTCCAGTACGCAAAGGACTGCCAGGTGGGCTACCTAGAGCAGGAAACTAATCTGGAACAAAAGGACACCACCATCCTCGCCGAGGTCATGGCCGCCGCCAAGGAAATCCGCCGCATGGGCGAGCGCGCTAACGAGCTGCAGGCCCAGATCACCGAGCTCTCCGAGCAGGGCAAGGACGTCGACGCACTCCTCAACGAGTACGGCCAGGTCCAGGACCGCTTTGAGCACCTGGGCGGCTACGAGCTCGAGAGCAACGCCCGCAAAATCCTGTCCGGCCTGGGCTTTAAGGTCACCGACTTTGAGCGCCCGTGTTCCGAGTTCTCGGGCGGCTGGCAGATGCGTATCGCGCTCGCCAAGCTCTTCCTGCGCCACCCCGACCTGCTGCTGCTGGACGAGCCCACCAACCACCTGGACCTCGAAAGCGTCCAGTGGCTGCGCGGCTTTATCGCCAACTACGACGGCGCCGTCCTCATCGTCAGCCACGACCGCGCTTTCATGGACGCCTGCGTCAACCATGTCGCCGCTCTCGAAAACCGCCGCGTGACCACCTACACCGGCAACTACAGTAGCTACCTCAAGCAGCGCGAGGACAACCTGGAGCAGATGCGCGCCAAGCGCGCCGCCCAGGAGCGCGACATCGCCCATATGCAGGTCTTCGTCGACAAGTTCCGCTACAAGCCCACCAAGGCTGCCCAGGCTCAGGAGCGCATCCGCAAGATCGAGCAGATCAAAAGGGAGCTCGTCATCCTGCCCGAGGGCCACAAGCACATCGACTTTAAGTTCCCTGACCCGCCGCGCTCCGGCGATATGGTCGTGGGCCTGGAGGGCGTCTCCAAGTCCTACGGCAACAAACACATCTACAGCGATATCGACCTCAAGCTCTACCGCGGCGAGCACGTGGCGCTCGTCGGCCCCAACGGCGCCGGCAAGTCCACGCTCATGAAGATCATCGCCGGACTGGAGCCGCCCACCACCGGCACCCGCGACCTGGGCACCAACGTGGGCGTGGCCTATTACGCCCAGCACGCGCTCGAGGGCATGACCGAGTCCAATACCGTCCTGCAAGAGATTGACACCGTCACGCCCAAGTGGACCGTGCCGCAGCAGCGCAGCCTACTGGGCGCCTTCCTGTTTAGCGACAACGATTCCATCGAGAAGCAGGTTCGCGTCCTCTCCGGCGGCGAAAAAGCGCGTCTGGCCCTGGCCAAGATGCTCGTGGCCCCCGAGGCGCTCCTGTGCCTGGACGAGCCCACCAACCACCTAGACATCGACTCGGTGGACATGCTCGAGAACGCCCTGCAAAACTTCCCCGGCACCATCGTGCTGATCAGCCACGACGAACACCTGGTGCGCGCCGTGGCCAACCGCGTGATCGACATCCGCGATGGCAAGGTCACGGTCTATGACGGCGACTACGACTACTACCTCTACAAGCGCGAGGACCTCGCAGCCCATGCCGCCGCCGAGACGGCAGGGGAGAGTGCGCCGGCCACGGCCAAGTCCACCAAAGCCAGCGCCGCCCAGGCCGACACCCCCGCAGCTGCCCCCAAACCCGCCGAGGGCAAAAAGACCAAGGAGCAAAAGCGCGCCGAGGCCCAAGCCCGCGCAGCGCTCAATAAAAAGCTCAAGGGCGTGCGCAACCAGCTCAAGAAGATCGAGACGGAGCTCGACAAAAAGCGTGCCCGCTATGACGAGCTTATGGAATTGATGGCAAGCGAAGAGCTTTATGCCGATCAAGACAAGTTCAACGCCGCGCTGGGGGAATATAACGGCCTTAAGCAAGAGCTACCCAAGCTCGAGGACGAATGGCTGGAGCTTTCCACCCAGATCGAAGAGGAGACCGCGCGTGAACTCTCGTAAGGCCGCTGTCGTGGCGATGAGCATCATCGCCATCGCCTGTCGCATCTGCGGCATCTTTATGAGCGCGATGACCGTGCTGCTGTGTTTTAGCGGCCTCACAGCCAAGCTGCAGATCGTTGGCTTTGTCGTTGAGCTTTCGCGCGCACTGCCGAGCGCCATCGCCGGCTATGGCGTCATCACGTCGCCCTTTGGCGGCGTGTTCCGTCTGGATTACGCCATCGTCGCCGTGATCCTGTTTGTGATCGACTACCTGCTCACGCGCGCCTCGCGTCGCGTCCGCTAGGGGAGCGCTATGTCCAGCAGCTACCTCATGAACCTGCTCGCCAGCGCCGTCGCCGTCATCGTGGGAATCGTGATCCACGAGAGCGCACACGCCGCCGCGGCCTGGGCACTCGGCGATAAGACGGCCCGTTCGCGCGGACGCGTCTCGCTCAACCCGCTCAACCACATCGATCCGTTTGGCACCATTCTCCTGCCGCTGCTCATGCTCGCGGCCGGCGGCCCGGTGTTCGCCTTCGCCAAGCCCGTGCCCGTCTACCTTAACAACCTCAAGCACCCCAAGCGTGACGAGGTCCTGGTGAGCGCAGCCGGCCCCGCATCGAACATCGCGCTCGCGTGCCTCGCTGCCGCCCTCATGCACGCGGCATATGGCAGCCTCTATACCGGCATGTCCTTTGCCATGGCGTCACAGATCATGAACTTCGGCGCCACGTTTATCGTGGTCAACCTGTCACTCGCGTTCTTCAACCTCATCCCGATCCCGCCGCTCGATGGCTCGTCGATCATCGTGCCTTTCCTCAAAGGCAAGGCACTCAACAACTATTACCGTCTGCAGCAATACGCTATGCCCATCCTCATCCTGGTGCTGTACCTGCTGCCTATGTGGACCGGCATCGATGTAATCGGCCGCTATTTCGACGTTACCGTGTATCCGCTTGCTGAGCAGCTGCTCAACTTCGCAATCGCCGGCATCTAAGGTAAACTTACAGGTCGACCGTGCAAAACGGTCGTGATATGCACCCAAACCGCGCCGCGAAGGCGCCGTCAAAGGAGGTCGAAGATGTCGTATCGCGTGTCGACGCAGGTCTACAGCGGACCGTTCGACCTGCTGCTGCAGCTGGTAACCCGCCAAAAAGTAGATATCGGCGCCATCTCCATCAGCGAGGTGGCCGAACAGTACCTTGCCGAGGCCGAGCGCATCGAGGCGCTGGACCTGGACGTGGCGAGCGACTTTCTGCTGGTCGCGGCAACCCTTCTGGACATCAAGGCTGCCTCTCTGGTGCCGCAGGAGACGCCGCGCAAAGTCGATGACGACGATGACGAGTTCGACGAAGACCTCGAGGAACTCAGCGCGCTCGACGGCGACGCCTTGCGCGAGGTCCTGATCCAGCGCCTGATTGCCTACAAGCAGTTTAAAGGCGCGGCTGCGGCCCTCGGTGCCCGCATGCAGGCCGAAAGCCGTATGCATCCGCGTGTGGCCGGCCCCGACCCCGAGTTCCTAGGGCTCATGCCCGACTATCTGGCTGGCATCACCCTGCGCGGCCTGGCCGTTATCTGTGCCGACCTGGACGGCAAGCGCCAGACCTTCCTGCTGGAGGCCGAGCACGTGGCGCCGCATCGCGTGCCGCTCGACCTGACCGTGGCCTCAGTCGACCGCTTTACCATGGCGCACCAAACCTGCACCTTCCGCGAGCTGCTGGACGGCGACGCCACCACCGAGCAGCTCGTCGTCACCTTTTTGGCCATGCTGGAGCTCGCCAAGCGCGGCTCGCTCACGCTAAGCCAGGACGAGATCTTTGGAACCATTCAAATCAACCGCGTCGAGGGCGCCGAGGCATACGTGCCCGGCGAGGGCCCCGAGCTCACCGAATAGGAGCGGCAACCATGTCAACCCTTTCCACGCTGGAGGCAAACAGCCTCAAAGGCGCCCTCGAGGCGCTGCTGCTGGTGTCGAGCGACCCGGTGAGTGCGCCCGCGCTCGCCGGCGCACTGGATATCGCCCCCGGTGAGTGCGCGTCGCTGCTCGCCGAGCTCAAGGTTGAGTACGAGGAGGCCAACCGCGGCTTTCAGCTGCGCGAGGTCGCCGGCGGCTGGCGCCTGTTTACGCATCCCGCCTACCACGACGTGGTCGAGGCCTATGTGCTGAGCTGGGACACGCAAAAGCTGTCGCAGGCAGCGCTCGAAACACTGGCCGTCATCGCATACCACCAGCCCGTGACGCGCGAGGTGGTCAAGGGCATCCGTGGCGTCAACTCCGACGGCGTCATCGCATCGCTCGTTGACAAGGGCCTGGTCCGCGAGCTCGGCCGAGACCCCCAGCGCGGTCAGGCCATCATTTACGGCACGACCAACGCCTTCTTGGAAAAGTTCGGTCTGCGCTCCACCCGTGACCTGCCCGACCTGGAGCAGTTTGCCCCCGACGAGCAGTCGCGTCAGTTTATCCGCGAGCGCCTGAGCGGCCGCAGCATTCAGTCCACGCTCGAGGAGCAGGCCGAGGACCTGGACGAAGAGCGCGAACTGCTCGATACCGATGTTGAAGATGTTGAGGCAGTCGAGGACTTGGAAACCCTGGTCGTCGACGAGACCTCGGAGGATTTGCATGACGAGGACTAACGAAGTAGGGGAGACGCGCGCCATGGGCAACGCAGTACCCGCAACCGACGCACAGCCCGTCTATCCGCACACCATGCGCCTGCAGCGCTTTTTGGCGCGCGCGGGCGTGGCGAGCCGCCGTGGCTCGGAGGACCTAATGACCGCCGGCCGCGTGACCGTCAACGGCGAGGTCGCGACCGAGCTGGGCACCAAGGTCGATGTCGACCACGATCACATCGAGGTCGACGGCATGCCCGTCAAGCTCAACCAGGGCGCCGTGTACCTGATGCTCTACAAGCCGACCGGCTACCTCACTACCATGAGCGACCCGCAGGAGCGCCCTTGCGTGGCCGACCTGGTCCCCCGCGACCGCTATCCGGGACTTTTCCCGGTGGGCCGCCTGGACCGCGACACCACAGGCCTTTTGCTCTTTACCACCGACGGCGACCTGTCGCAGGACCTGCTGCACCCCAGCAAGCATGTCTTTAAGACCTACCAGGCACTCGTGGACGGCCACCTGACCGATCGCGACTTGGAACCGCTCCGCCGTGGCATCGAGCTCGACGACGGCCTGTGCCAGCCGGCGATCTGCCGCGTCATCAACGCGCGCGAGGCAGAGGCTGTGGCACCACAAGGCGTAAAGCCCGGCACCACCGCCGTGGAGGTCATCATCCGCGAGGGCCGCAAGAACCAGGTCAAGCGCATGTTGAGCAAGATTCACCATCCGGTAATCCGTCTGCATCGCTGCAACTTTGCCGGCCTTGAGCTCGAGGGCGTGGCCAAGGGCTCGTGGCGCGAGCTCACCGACCGCGAGGTGCAGATCCTTAAAGCGGGCGGCATCCCGCCCAAGCAGGCGAGCGCCAAGCGCAACGGCGGCAAGCACCAAGACACGCCCGCCAGCCGCGCGCGTCACCACGGCAGCCACGGCTCCGCACCCAAGCGCAACACCTACCGCGAGCGCTACACAGGCTAGGCAACCCGCCGCGCCCCAGCGCCCGCGAACCATACAAGCATGTCAACCATCGAAAGGAAGCATTGCATGATCGTCGCCATCGACGGCCCCGCCGGTTCCGGCAAATCCACCATCGCCAAGGAGATCGCCCGCCAGCTAGGCTTTAACAAGCTCGACACGGGCGCCATGTATCGCGCCGTCACCTTCGCCGCGCTCGACCGCGGCATCGATCTGGACGACGAGACGGCCATCGACGCCCTCGCCGAGCAGATCGAGATTCGCTTTACCAACGGCACCGGCGAGGACACGCGCCTGACCATTGACGGCCAGGACGCTTCGGCCGCCATTCGTACCCCGCAGGTCGACGCCAACGTATCCAAGGTCTCGGCCTACCCGGGCGTGCGCGCCGCCATGCTCATTCACCAGCGCCGCGCCGCCGAGGACCGCGATATCGTGGCCGAGGGTCGCGACATCGGAACCGTCGTGTTCCCCAACGCGCAGGTCAAGGTCTTCCTGACTGCCGACCCGCGTGAGCGCGCCCGCCGCCGCGTGCTGCAGCGTTACCAAAACGACGCCCAGCCGCTCACGCCCGCGCAACTCGAGGCCAAAGTCGACGAGACCCTCGACGCCCTTAAGCAGCGCGACAAGCTTGACAGCAGCCGCGAGGTCGCGCCGCTCGTGCCCGCCGAGGACGCCGTGCACGTTGACTCCACCGCCCACACCATCGACGAGGTCGTCTCGATAATCGAGGACCTCATCAACCAAAGGAGGTAGCCCATGCGCCTGTTTAAGCAGACGCCCGAGGATTATTACAACGCCCCCTATGCCGAGTTCCCGGCGCTCATCCGCGGCACCGTCGTCGTGGTCATGGCCATCCTGTGGGCCTTCTCCAAGCTCATGTGGCGCTGGAAGGTCGAGGACGCTGACCTGCTGTTTGAGCGCCAGGAAGGCCGCGGCAGCGTGGTCATTTGCAACCACACCTCGATGGCTGAGCTCTTGGCCGTGGAGACGGCGCTGTTCTTTGGCGGCCGCCGCATTCGCCCTATCTTTAAGTCCGAGTTCGCCAAGAGCAAGATTGTGCGCTGGGCTTTTAGCCGCGTTGGCGGCATCCCCGTGGAGCGCGGTACTGCCGATATGAAGTGCCTGCGCGCCGCCCAGCATGCGCTGCAGCGCGGCGAGGACGTCCTGATCTTCCCCGAGGGCACGCGCATCCGCTCGCGCGAGATCAAGCCAGAGGTCCACGGCGGCTTTGCGCTCATCGCTCAGATGGGCAAGACGCCCGTCAACCCGCTCGCCATCTGCGGCTGGTCCGACATCACGCCCGCGGGCAAAAAGCTCATGCGTCCCAAGAAGTGCTGGATTCGTGCCGGCAAGGCCGTCTCGCTTTCGGACGCACCGGCCGGGCTTAAGCGTACGGAGCGCCTGGCCTGGTTTGAGTCCGAGGCCATGAACCGCGTCTACGCCATTCGAGACGAGCTGTGCGCCGAGCATCCGGGCAGGTTCTAGCCATGAGCGAGAACGTGACGAACACTGCCGTGACCGCGTCCGACCAGGCAACCGAGCCTACCATCGAGATCGCCGCCCACGCCGGCACTTGCTACGGCGTACAGCGTGCGCTCGATATGGCGCTGGCCGCTGCGCCGCAGGCAGGGGAGTGCACTCAGGTCCATACCTTGGGTCCGCTCATCCATAACCCGATCGTGGTACGCGAGCTCGCCGAGGCAGGCGTCGGTCTGGCCGACACCTTGGACGACGCCACGTCGGGCACTGTGATCATCCGCGCCCACGGCGTGGTGCCGCAGGTCATTGATGCCGCTCGCGAGCGTGGCCTTAACGTCGTCGACGCCACCTGCCCCTACGTGAAGAAGGTCCACGTGGCGGCCGAGCGCCTGGTGCGCGAGGGCTACCGCGTGATCGTCGTGGGCGAGCCGGGCCACCCCGAAGTCGAGGGCATCCTGGGCCACGCCGGCGATGACGCGCAGGTCGTGAGCTGCGCTGCCGATGCGGACGCGCTGCCGCTCAAGGGTAAAGTGGGCTTGGTTGTGCAGACCACCCAGACTGCGCAGAACTTGGCCGAGGTCGTGGCTGCTATCACCCCGCGCGTGCAGGAGCTGCGCGTGATCAACACCATCTGCGCCGCCACGAGTGAGCGTCAACAGGCAGCAGCCACACTTGCCAACCGCTGCGACTGCATGGTCATCGTGGGCGGCAAGAACTCGGGCAACACCCGCCGCCTGGCGCAGATTTGCGCAGACGCCTGCGAGCGCACGTATCACATCGAGGAAGCTTCTGAGCTCCAAGCCGCGTGGTTTACCGACGCTCACCACATCGGCATCACCGCCGGAGCCTCCACCCCGCAAGAACACATCGAGCGCGCCGTCGAGCGCATCAAGGAGCTTTGCCGCTAACCATGGACCAGACCGTACCCGCATACGCCGCCGAGGTGGCCGATTACGGGCGCAGCCGCGACCCCGAGCCGGGTGAGGGCGCGCTCGTAAAGAACGTGCGTCCCGAATCGCCCGCGTGGGATGTGGGTATCGAGCCGGGCATGCGCGTGCTCACGGTCAACGGTGAGGCGCTCACCGACATGATCGTGTGGCTCTGGGAGGCCGACGATGATACCGTCGACCTCGAGGTTTTCGACCCGCGCGACGGCACCGTCACCCCCGTCGAGCTCGACCGCTTTCCCGGCGAGGATTGGGGTTTGGAGTTCGATGGCCCCATCTTCGACGGCATGCGTACCTGCGTCAACGCCTGCGTGTTCTGCTTTATGACCATGCTCCCCAAGGGCGGCCGCTCCACGCTCTATATTCGCGACGACGACTATCGCCTAAGCTTTTTGCAAGGCAACTTTGTCACGCTTACGAACCTCACCGACGAGGACGTGCAAAACGTCATCCAGCGCAACATGAGTCCCATGAACGTGTCGGTCCACGCTGTGAGCCCCGACGTCCGCCGTCGTATGATGGGCCGTAACGCCCAGCGAGGCATGGACGTACTCGAGACCATCATGGCCGCCGGCATCGAGATTCACGCGCAGATCGTGTTGTGCCCCGGCATGAACGACGGCGAGGAGCTGGAAAAGACCCTGCGCTTTTGCGAGGAGCACGAGCAAATCACAAGCCTGGGCATTGTGCCGCTCGGTTTTACCAAACACCAAAACCGCTTTAGCTGGTCATACAGCGACAAGCCCGAACTGGCGCGCGAGACCATTGCCATGATCCGTCCCTACCAGGATCGTGCCTACGAACGCTTTGGCCGCCACACCTTCCAGATGAGCGACGAGTTCTATCTGGACGCCGGCATCGATCCTCCCGAGGCAGACTTTTACGACGGCTATCCGCAGTACTACGACGGCATCGGCATGATCCGCTCGTATCTGGACGAGACCGACGACGTGCTGGCTACCGATGCCGAGCGACTGGCCCGCGTCCGCGAGGCCATCGCCGCCCGTGGCCAGCACCTGCTGTGCCTCTCGGGCGCCAGCGCGCGCGACACCGTGGCGCGCTTTGTGGAGTCGCCGCATGGTCTCGGCGGCACCGTCACAGCCATCAAGAACCGCTACTTTGGCGGCAACGTTGACGTGACCGGCCTCATCGTCGCGTGTGACATTCTGGAGCAGCTGCCCCAAGATCTGTCGGGGGTTATGCTCTTTGTGCCTAAGCTCATGTTCAACGCTGACGGCATGACGCTTGACGAGTATCATCGTGACGATTTACTCGCAAGCCTTGCCAGTCGCGGCGCCGAGGTTCATGTGGTATCGACCATGCCGCATGAGCTGCTCGATACCCTGGAGCGCAGCCTTGGCATTGTGCCCGCAGACTCTAACACTTCCACTGACCCTACCCATTAAAGGAGAGCAGATGAAACCTATCGTCGCCGTCGTCGGACGCCCCAACGTGGGCAAGTCCACGCTCGTTAACCGCCTGGCCCAGACCTCGGACGCCATCGTCCACGAGTCCCGCGGCGTCACGCGCGACCGCTCGTACCACACGGCCGATTGGAACGGCCGCGAGTTCACCATCGTCGACACGGGCGGCATCGAACCGCTCAAGAGCGATGACGTCTTCGCCACGTCCATCCGTGACCAGGCCCTTGCCGCCGCCGAGGAAGCCGCCGTCATCCTGTTTGTGGTCGATGGCCGCACCGGCGTCACCGAGGAGGACGAGTCGGTCGCCCGCATGCTCAAGCGCTGCGACAAGCCGGTCTTTCTGCTGGTGAACAAGCTCGACAACCCCGATCGCGAAAACGACAGCATCTGGGAGTTCTATTCGCTCGGCATCGGCGAGCCCACGCCGCTCTCGGCCCTGCATGGCCACGGCACGGGCGACCTGCTCGACGACATCGTGGCCCTGTTGCCCGAGGAGGAGGACGAGGTCGCCGATGAGTTCCCCGATGCGCTGAACGTGGCCATCATCGGCCGCCCCAACGCCGGTAAGTCCTCGCTGTTCAACCGCATCCTGGGCGCCGACCGCTCTATCGTGTCCAACATTGCCGGCACGACGCGCGACGCCATCGACACCGTCGTGGAGCGCAACGGCAAGCACTACCGCATGGTCGACACCGCGGGCATCCGCAAGAAGAGCACCGTGTACGAGAACATCGAGTACTACTCGATGGTCCGCGGCCTGCGCGCCATCGACCGCGCCGACGTGGCGCTGCTCGTCGTCGACGCCTCCGTGGGCGTTACCGAACAGGACCAGAAGGTCATGGGTCTTGCCATCGAGCGCGGCTGTGCCATCGTTGTGCTGCTCAACAAGTGGGACCTGCTCGACGACGACCGCAAGCGCGAGGCCTGCATGGAGACCATCGACCGCCGTCTGGGCGTCATGGCTCCCTGGGCCCAGTACCTGCGCATCTCTGCCCTCACTGGCCGCAGCGTCGAGAAGATCTGGGCGATGGTCGACGCCGCCGAAAAGACGCGCTCGCAGAAGATTAGCACCTCGCGCCTCAACACGTTCCTCACCGACCTACGTGAGTTCGGCCACACCGTGGTGGACGGCAAGCGCCGCCTGCGCATGCACTACGTGACTCAGACGGGCGTCAATCCGCCGACGTTCACGTTCTTCGTCAACCACAGCGATCTGGTCAACGACACCTACCAGCGCTACGTGGAGAACCGCATGCGCTCGACCTTCGATTTTGCCGGCACGCCCATTCGACTCTTCTTTAGGAAGAAGGAGCAAAAGGATGCATAATCCGATTCTGCTGACCGCCATCTGCGCCGTGGTCTCGTTCTTTATCGGAGCGATTCCGTTTGGCCTGATCCTGGGCCGCGTGTTCAACCACACCGACATTCGCAAGGCGGGTTCCGGCAACATCGGCACAACCAATGCGCTGCGCGTGGCCGGCCCTAAGGTGGCCGCGCTCACGTTGTTGCTCGACTGCCTTAAGGGCGCCATCTGCGTCCTTATCGCGCGTCCGCTCATTGCCGACTTGGGCTATGGCTTCCCCGTAAGCATCATGGCGCCCGGAGCCCCCGGCGATTGGATGCTCGGCGTCATTTGCCTGGCAGCGGTGTGGGGCCATATCTTCTCGCCCTACCTTAACTTCCACGGCGGCAAGGGTATCGCGGTTGGCCTGGGCGTCATCCTCGCCTGGTACTGGCCTATTGGCCTGTCTCTGCTCGGCATGTTTATCGTGGCCGTCGCCATCACCAAGTATGTGTCGGTGGGCTCGCTTGCCGCTGCCATCGGACTTCCCATCGCCGCTTGCGCGGTCTTTCCATACAGCAGCTTGGGCCTCAAGTTCTGCATGGCGATGATCGGCATCACCGTGGTGTGGGCCCATCGCGCGAACATCAAAAAGCTCACGTGCGGTAAGGAGTCCAAGCTCTCGTTTACCAAGCGCGTCACCGAGCCCGACGATAAGTAGGAGAGAGTCATGAATGTTGCGCTGATTGGCTCTGGCTCCTGGGGAACCGCCGTCGCCGGCCTTGCCGCCGCGCGAGCCGAGCGCGTGACCATGTGGGCCCACAGCGAGCAGACGGCCGCCGGCATTAACGGCGAGCACCGCAACCCGCGCTATCTGGTGGGATACGAGCTGCCGGACAACGTGGTGGCAACGACCGAGCTCGCCCAGGCGCTCGACGGTGCCGATGCGATCATCTTTGCCGTGCCCTCCACGCACTTGCGCGACGTGTGCCATCAGGCGGCGCCGTTCATCGCGGACGACACCCCAGTGCTCTGCCTCACTAAGGGCATCGAGCCCGAGTCTGGCCTGCTCATGAGCGAGGTCATCGCCAGCGAGATCGGCAACGAGACGCGTGTGGCGGCGCTTTCGGGTCCCAACCATGCCGAGGAAATCTGCCGCGGCGGGCTTTCTGCCGCCGTCATCGCCAGCAAAGATCCGCAGGTAGGGGAGACCTTTAAGGACCTGCTCCTATCCACGGCCTTCCGCATCTACCTGTCGCAGGACATGACCGGCGTCGAGGTTTGCGGCGCCATGAAAAACGTCATCGCCATCGTGTGCGGCATTTCCGCCGGTTCTGGTGCGGGCGACAACACGCTTGCCCTTATCATGACGCGCGGCCTGGCCGAGATCAGCCGTCTGGTGCACGCCCGCGGCGGTCAAGCCATGACCTGCATGGGTCTTGCCGGCATGGGTGACCTCATTGCCACCTGCACCTCCGAGCATTCGCGCAACCGCACCTTTGGCTACGAGTTTGCCCACGGCGTCTCGCTCGACGAGTACCAGGCACGTACGCATATGGTGGTCGAGGGCGCCGTCGCGGCCCGCAGCGTCAGTGAGCTTGCCCGTTCACTGGGCGTAGACATTCCGCTCACCTTTGCCGTGGAGCAAACGCTCTACAACGGTGTTACTTTGGATAGGGCACTCGAGATTCTTACCGATCGCGTCCCTTCTCAAGAGTTCTACGGACTCACCGACTAGCGCAGAAAGGCTTCTACCATGGGTTCCATCAAAATCGCTCCGTCTGTCCTTTCGGCCGACATGGCCAACCTCAAGGGCGAACTCGACAAGATCGCCGGTGCCGACTACGTGCACTTCGACGTTATGGACGGTCACTTTACCGGCAACCTCACCTTTGGCGTTGACATCCTCAAGGCCGTCAAGCGCTCCACCGACGTGCCGGTCGACGCGCACCTGATGGTGTCGAACCCCGACGAGACGGTTGATTGGTACGCCGATGCCGGTGCCGATATGATCACCGTGCACTACGAGGCCTCCACGCACCTGCACCGCACGCTCACGCATCTGCAGCAGCGCGGCGTCAAGGCCGGCGTGGTTCTCAACCCCGCCACCCCCGTGTGCGTACTCGAGAGCATCATCGACGTCGTCGACATGGTGCTGCTCATGAGCGTTAACCCCGGCTTTGGCGGCCAGAGCTTTATTCCCGGTACCATTGCCAAACTGCACGAGCTTACGGCCATGTGCGAGCGCCACGGCGTGTCACCCCTCATCGAGGTCGACGGCGGCATCTCTTCCAAGAACATTGTCGAGGTCGTCAAGGCCGGCGCAAACGTCCTCGTGGCCGGCTCCGCCGTATTTAAGTCCGAAGATCCCGCTGCCGAGGTTGCGCTGCTTCAGAAGCTGGGCAACGAGGCTGCACAGGAGGCATAAACCCTTATGACCGCAGGTCAAAACCGCATACCCGTGAATCTTGACTACGCCGCCTCGACGCCTATGCGCGCCGAGGCGCGCCTTGCGCAGCGCGAGTACGATGATAGCGAGCTTGCCGGCGTCAACCCCAACTCGCTGCACTCGCTTGGCCGCAAGGCCGCCGCACGCCTGGAAGTCGCCCGTCGCGAGATCGCCCGTAGCTTTGGCGCACGCGTTCGCCCGTCCGAGATTGTACTGACCAACGGCGGAACCGAGGCCAACCAGCTGGCGCTCCTCGGTCTTGCCGAAGGCGCCCGCCAGCGCGACCGTAAACGTAACCGCGTGATCGTATCTGCCATCGAACACGATTCGATTCTGGACAACCTGCCGCTGCTGCGCGCCGCCGGCTTTTCCGTCGACCTGGTGCAGCCCTGCCGCGCGGGCTACATTGAGCCTGCCGCGCTGAGCGACTTGCTCGGCGGCGACGTCGCGCTCGTGAGCATCATGGTTGCCAACAACGAGACCGGCGTGGTGCAGCCCATCCGCGAGCTTGCCGCTGCCGCACACGCCGCCGGCGCCCTGTTCCACACCGATGCCATCCAGGGCTATCTGCATATTCCGCTCGATGTCACCGAGCTGGGAGTTGACGCCATGACCGTTGCCGCGCACAAGATCGGTGGCCCCGTGGCATCTGGCGCACTCTACCTTAAGAGCCGCACGCCGCTGCGCGCGCGCATCTTCGGCGGCGGACAGGAGGCCGGTCGTCGTGCCGGCACGCAAGACCTGCGCACGCAGCTCGCCTTTGCCGCTGCCGCCTCGTCTCTGACGCCCCATGTGGCTCAGGAGCGCGCGAGGCTGCAAACCCTTTCCGACAAGCTCTACGCCACGCTTACGGCCCACCCGCGCATTCACGCCACCATGGGTGACTACGCGCAAGCCGACCGTCTGCCCGGCATGGTATCGATCTACATTGACGGCATGGACTCCGAGGAACTCATCATCAAGCTCGACGCCGCCGGCTTTGAGGTGTCGGCAGGCTCGGCATGCTCGAGTGGCAGCATGGACCCGAGCCACGTGCTCAGCGCGATGGGCATCGGCCGCGAACAGGCGCTGGGCGCCTTGCGCATCTCCTTCGACGACCGCGTGAATCCGGACGATCTGGACGAGTTTGCCCAGACGCTGCTCTCGATCGTAGGCGCCGCATGATCGTCGCCGAGCTTGAGCGCGCCCTGCTGGCACGCTATCCCAAGACCAATGCCGAGAGTTGGGACCATGTAGGACTCTCCGTCGGCGACCCTGCCGCGGAGATTACCGGTGTTGCCTGCGCACTCGATGCGACCGAAGCCAATGTGCACTGCGCCCTGGAGGCCGGCGCCAACGTGCTGCTAACGCATCATCCCATCTATATCAAGGCGCCCGAGGCGTTTTGCCCGCCCGGCGCGACGCGCCCCCAATGCAGCGCGGCGCTCTACGAGGCAGCCCGTTGCGGCGTGAGCATTATCTCGCTCCACACCAACCTGGACCGCTCGCACGAGGCACGTATCTGCCTAAGTAGGCTTTTGGACGCCGCGCCCGCAAGCTCGTTGGAGCACGTGGACGACCCCGAGGCCTGCGGACTGGGCGTACTCGCGACCCTCCACGACCCCTGCAGCCTGCGCAACCTTGCCGCACGCGCCGCAGCGGCGTTTGGCAGCGACCCGCGCGTGTGGGGCGAGGCCGATCACCCGTGCCGAACCATCGCAATTTTGGGCGGTTCGCTGGGTGACTTTGGCGAGCTTGCCATCGCCGCCGGTGCGGATGTCATCGTGACGGGCGAGGCGGGCTACCACGCGGCACAGGACCTCACTCTGCGCGGTCTGCCGGTGATCTTGCTCGGCCACGACCGCTCCGAGGAGCCGTTCGTTGATATATTGATGAACTCTGCAGTTGACGCCGGGGCCGACCCCCGTCATGCGATTAAAATACTGAACCCTTGCCAATGGTGGACTGTGACAAAAGGAGAGAACTTATGAGCGCCGGCGCTACGCTACTCAAGCTGCAACAGATCGATTTGGAGCTCGCCCGCAACAAAAGCGAACTTGCCAATATGCCGGAGCTCAAGGAGCTCGCTTCCAAGCGCAAGACCTATGTGAAGCTCAAGTCCGAGATGACCAAGCTCTACGCCCAGCGCAAGGATCTGGACATTGAGCTCGACGATCTCAACACCACCGAGATTCAGACGAACAACGCCATCGAGGCTGCCAAGAAGCGCCACGTCGACGGCTCCGACTACCGCGAGGTCCAGGACCTGGAGAACGAGCTCGCCACCCTGGCCAAGCGTCTGGACAAGATTGAGCACACCCGCAAGGACGTCGTCATCGCCCACAAAGAGGCGCTCGACCGCGAGGCTCGCGCGCAGGCAATCATCGCCAAGTTCGAGGAGGGCGTGAAGGCCGATACCAAGGCCGCCCGCGCCAAGGCTGCCGACCTGCAGGCTCAGATCGAAGCCGCCACTAAGGAGCGCACCGCTCTTGCCGCCACGCTGCCGGCCGACGTGCTCACCGATTACGAGCGTCTGCTCAAGCAGTTCCGCGGCTTGGCCGTCGAGACCATCCAGGGCAACATCCCCACGGTCTGCCACACCGCGCTGCAGGCATCGTCCATGAGCGACCTCAACCACGACGGCAGTGAGATTACGCACTGCCCGTACTGCCACCGCCTGCTCGTGCTCCCTAGCAAGGAAGCTTAACGATGACGGCGGCACCCAACAATTCAATGCAACTTGAGGGAAAAACGATCCTGCTGGGCATTACCGGCGGGATCGCCGCCTATAAGTCGTGCAATATCGTGCGCCTGCTGCAAAAGCGCGGCGCACGTGTCAAAGTCGTTATGAGCGAGCATGCCACGGAGTTTGTGGGGCCGCTTACCTTCCGCGCGCTCACCAACGAGCCGGTCGCGGTTGGGCTATTCGACGATCCTTCCGACCCCATCCACCACATTTCGCTGGCGCAGGAGCCCGATCTGGTGGTCGTGGCGCCCGCGACGGCCAATATTATCGCCAAGATGGCCAACGGCATCGCCGATGACCTCATCTCCACCACGCTGCTGGCAACGCCGCGACCCATCGTGATCGCACCCGCTATGAACAACGGCATGTGGAAGGCGCCGGCGACGCAGGCCAACATGGCCACGCTGCGCGAGCACGGTGTCCATGTGGTGGGACCCGGCAGCGGCTACCTTGCCTGCGGCGACGTGGACACGGGGCGTATGAGCGAGCCCGAGGACATCGTCGAGGCTGTCTGTGAGGTGCTCAACCCCGTGCCGCAAGACCTGACGGGCAAGCGCATCGTCATCACCGCCGGCCCCACGCACGAGCCGATCGACCCGGTGCGATTCATCGGTAACCGGTCGTCGGGCAAGATGGGTATCGCCCTGGCGGGGGAGGCCGCACGTCGCGGTGCCGCCGTCACGCTCGTGCTGGGACCGACATCGCTCGACGTTCCCCACGGCGTGGAGTGCGTGCGCGTGCAGACCGCCGCAGAAATGCTCCAGGCTGCGCTGAGCGCCTTTCAGACGGCCGATGTGGCCATTTGTGCGGCCGCTGTCGCCGACTACACCCCCGTATCCCCTGCGGACCATAAGCTCAAAAAGGCCAACGAGCGCTTGGATCGCATCGAACTGGTCGAGACGGTCGATATTTTGGCTGAGCTTTCGCGCCAGAAGGGGGAGCGGTGCGTGATCGGCTTTGCGGCCGAGACCGATAACGTCCTGGAGTACGCACAGCGAAAGCTCGACCGCAAGGGTTGCGATGCCATTATCGCCAACGATGTCTCACGCGCCGATTCGGGCTTTGGAACCGATACCAACAAGGCCTGGATTGTGAGCACAACGGGTACGCAAGAACTTCCCGTTCTAACAAAACCCCAGCTCGCAGATACAATTTTGGACTTGCTTCAAAATTTGTAAAAAAGTTCTTGCACAAGGACAAAGTTTCGGGTTAATATATTCCCTGTTGCGAGCGAGAGCAGAGCAACAAACAAAAGCTTCGGGACGTGGCGCAGCTTGGTAGCGCACTTGACTGGGGGTCAAGGGGTCGCTGGTTCGAATCCAGTCGTCCCGACCAGAAGTTTACAGGTCAGGCACCTAGTGCCTGACCTTTTTTGTTTTAAGCAATTGCTTAATTTTCAGTAAGCAACAGGGTGCCAGAAATCTACCTGCGCGATAATCGCCTTTTGCGGCTACTTGCGCGTTTTGCACACGCTTGAGCCGATTTATTAAAGCGATACGAATCTACATACGCGTAGCTGGTATGCAGCCGAGTACGGGCTGTATTTATCGCGGCGATTAACACAGATATAGCGACTGAAACGGACAAACGTGTCGCTGTATTTATTCCAGCAGTTCGCTTGATCGGTGGACAAGTGGGCTGTTGCAACGAAACGCCAAGCAGGATGGGCTCTATACGAGGACGCCGCAGGGGTAATGGCGGGGGAGTGCGGCAAGCGCTTTGAGAGCCGCTGCATGGCCCCATTTCTCCTCAACCCGATTACCTGTTCCACGAACCTCAAATCGTTCGTGTGGTTGCCAAAAGAAAAGCCCGCGCGGGGACGCGCAGGCTTTTCGCTAGACAGGCTAGAAGACAAACTAGAAGCACCATGAGGGGCAGACGCAACACCATCTCGTCGCGCCCTCGACGAGCGACATATCGCAGTCGAGGTAGTAGACATCGAGGAAGTCGTCAGATCCCGCACAGGGGGACCGCGATGGTGACCACCGCGCCGCCCGAGGGGCTGTTGGCGAGCGAGACGGAGCCCCCGTGGGCGCTCGCGGCCTCGGAGGCGACGTGGAGGCCGAGCCCGTAGTGGCGGCCTCCGTCGCGCGAGGAGCGGGATGAGTCGTCTGTGAAGAGGCGCTCGCAGCCGCGTTCGAGGGCGGCGGGAGAGAAGCCCGGTCCGTCGTCGGCCACCTCGATGACGAGGTGTCCGCCCGCGACGTCGCAGGAGACCGCCACGCGCGAGCGCGCGTGCTCGGCGGCGTTGGCCACGAGGTTCGCGGCGGCTCGCGCCAGGGCGGTTCGGTCGAGCGGGGCCTCGGGCGCGCCCGCGACAGCGGGGCCCGTGGCCGCGTCGAGCGTCACGCCTCGCGCCCGGGCGATCTGGGCGGCCTCGGCGAGGACCTGTTCGCAGAGCTCGGCCGGCCGCATGGGGGCCCTCTCCGCCCCGCCGGACCCGCGCGAGGCCTCGATGAGCAGGCGCACGTAGCCGTCGAGCCTTTCGACACCGCCGGCTATGTCGCGCGCGGCGGCCGCGAGGTCGGCGTCTTTCTCGTCTTCCAGCTCCTCCGCCACGAAGTCGGCGTTGGCGCGCAGCACGGTGAGCGGCGTCTTGAGGTCGTGGGCGAGTGACGCCATCTGCTCGCGCTGCCCCCGCTCCGCGGCCCAGCGGGCCTCGAGCGACTCGGCGAGGGAGGCCCGCATGGCGTCCATCGCGGCGAGGACGTCGTTCACCTCGCGCACGTTGGTGCTGCCGACCGCGAAGTCGAGCTCCCCCGCGCCGACGCGACCCGCCGCCTCCGCGAGCGGCGCCATCTTGCGCGAGATCACGCGGCTCGCGCGGCGCGCGACGAGCGCAAGCGCAAGCGCGCTTCCCGCCGTGGCGCCGACGAGCATGAGGTTCTGCGGGTTGGGAAGCAGGCCGGCGAGGTCGCGCGAGACCCACTGCGGCAGATACTCGCTGACGAGCGCGCAGGCCCCGCCGCCTTTGAGCGGGAACGCGGCGTAGGTAACGCCCGAACCCCCGCCCTCGATCTCCACTGTGCCCGGATCCGCGGCGAGTGCCGTACGAGCCATTTCCTTCGCGTCCTCGAGCCGCGTGCTCTCGAGGTCTGTCATCAGCACGTTTCCGTCCTTGTTCAGGATGAGGTAGCGGTACGCCGTCGGCACGTCCTGCTGCCCGCAGACGCCGTCGCGTGCCAGGCCCTCCGCGACCTCGCGCGCATTGGCCGGCCCCCAGCTTGCCTCGTAGACGAAGCCCGCGCTGATCAACACGGAGAGCACCATGAACGAGGCGAGCCACGCCGTGGCGACCGCCGCGAACGCGTAGGCGAAGTAGCGCGCGATGACGAAGGAGAGCGGTATGCCCCCGCGACCTCGCGCCCCGATCCTCAGAGCTGCCACTTGTACCCCATCCCCCAGACGGTCGCGATCGGATCGGCGCCGGCCTCGGAGAGTTTCCTCCGGGCGCGGCTGACCTGCATGGATATGGCCGCGTCGTCGGCGTCGCTCTCCCAGCCGAGCACAGCCTCGCGTATCTGCGCGCGGCTCATGACCTGCCCGGGGTGGCGCGCGAGGTACTCGCAGATGGCGTACTCGGTGGGCGTGAGCGGCACGGTCTCGCCACCCACGGCGAGGTCGCGCGCCCCGAGGTCGATCCGCACCTCCCCGAAGGAGAGGGCGTGCGAGCGCGGCCGGCGCTCACGGCGTAGATGGGCCGCGACCTTGGCGCGCAGCTCCGCGGCCCCGAAGGGCTTGCGGACGTAGTCGTCGGCGCCCAGGCCGTAGGCGGCCACGGCATCCTCCTCGGCCACGCGAGCGGTCAGGAAGACGATGGGGCCGTCGAAGTCCGGACGGATCTGCCGCACGAGCTCGAAGCCGTCGAGCCCCGGCATCATGACGTCGCAGAGCACGAGGTCGAAGCGCGAGAGGTCCATCCCCGGGACCGCCGTCGGGTCCGCCGCCCTGACGACCTCATGGCCGTCGCGGCCGAGAACGCGCGCGAGCGCGTCGAGGATCGCCCGTTCATCATCCACTGCCAGTATCCTCGCCATGTTCGACCTCCTGAAACTTCCGTCGGAATTGTACTAGCGCCGCGCCCAGCGGTCCAGAGCCCTGCGCGCAGCCGCGGGTGCCTCGGCCGCGTCGCACGCGCGGTAGCGCACGCCCGAGCCGTCGCGCGCCTCGATCTCGAGCCAGCCCTCGCCGTCCGACTCCCGCCCGAAGAAGTTGAGCTGGAACTCTCGGACATTGCCCCTGTCGTCCGCAGCGTCCACCAGGTAGACATAGTTTGTCCCCGCCCCCGGTGGCGTCGGCGTAGGAGCTCGCGTGGCTGCCGGGCTCGGGCGCGGGCGCCCACATAGCGATCTCAGGGTTGGGCAGCACGCGGTCGGCAATCGAGCGCAGTGCCGACCCCCAGCCGGCGTCGAGCAGGGCATTCCCGCCCAGGACGAGCGCTGCGGAGAGGAGGACGAGCATGGAGGCGAGCGGCCTCCTAAGCATCTGCCCTCCCGTCCTCGAAGCGGCAGAACCAGGCGAGAAGGACGGCGTCGGCTGCCAGGGTGAGCACGAGGCCAGCGAGCGCAGTCGTGAGGAGTGGGCCCGCCGCGCGTGCGGCGTCGATGAAGGCCTCAACCCCGAGCGACCCCAGGCGCGCGGGCCAGGCGAGCGGCACCCAGCTCAGGGGCGTCGCCAGGGCACCGGTGAGCTCGCCGGTCATGAGACCGTGCGCAAGTCCGCCCACCGAGAAGAATGCGAGGAGCATCCCCGCCGCGCCGGTGCCGATGACGGCGTTGCGGCCGAGGCGCAGGGCCACGCCGAGCCCCAGCGCGTAGAGGGGCAGGCTGCCCAGCACGATGCCCGCCCAGGCGACCGCAAGCGGAGCGGGCCCGAGCGGCAGGCGCCCGGCGACGGCGAGCACGGCCCCGAACACGCCGAGCGCCACGGCCAGCGCGCCCGCGCCGAGCGCCGCAAGGGCGAGCAGCTTCGCCGCGACGGCGCGCCCGCGCGAGGGGACCGCCGTGAGGTTAGCGAGGCGCCCGGCAGCGCGCTCCTCGTCCACGGCGAGCCCGCAGACGATGGCGGACATGAGCGGCATGAGGGCGCCGAGGAACTGGGCGTAGGCGTCCGCGCCCAGCGCCGGGTCCCATCGGGTTACGGAGAAGTACTCGCCGCAGGCAAGACCGGCTGCCAGGCCGCAGGCGAGGTGCACCGCCGAGAGCGGGGAGCGCGCCAGGCGCAGGGCCTCGGAGAGCAGGGCCCGCGGGAGAGTCATGCGCGGCGTCGGGTCGGAGAGTCGTGTCATGGCCATCACCTCTCCTCGGAGCGCGCGAACCAGGCCGCGCCCGCCGCCGTGAGCGCGGCGAACGCGAGCGCGCAGACCGCAAGGCCCGCCAGCGTGAGCATGCCGTCCGCCGTGAGCGCCCCGCCGAGCGCCATGTCCGCCGCGAGTGGCTCGCCGCTCGGCAGCACGGGGATGAAGCTCGTGGGGATGACCATGCTCGCCGACGGCGGAAAGAGCTGCGGCAGCGGCATCAGCGACCAGGCGAACCCACCCACGAGCTGCGCGGCGAGCGGGCAGAAGATGCCCGCGAGCATGCCGAGCCGCGCCGTGAGGAAGAGCCCCGCGGGGATCATCCACGCCGCGGTCACCGTGTTAACGAGCGCGCAGAGGAGCATCGTGAGCGTGCCCGCGGCCGTGAAGCCCTGCGAGGAGAACGCCGATCCCGCGAGGTAGATGCCGAAGACCACGAGGTTCGAGAGCGTGCAGAGCGCGAGGCACCAGAGCGCCTTGGCCCACCAGGCGCGCCCGAGCGGGAAGCCCAGGCCCAGAAGCCCCCGCATCCGCGTGCGAGCGTCCGCCCGCGCGACGCACGCCACCACGAGCGAGAGACACACGGGCAGGAAGAGCGCGTACCAGTAGTTCCACGCGCTGAAGATCTGCACGCCCCGGTAGGGCATCGCGCCGAGCAGCGGCATCGGCAGCGCCATGAGCACGGCCAGGCGGACCGGTGCCGCGTGGCGCGACTTCAGGGCCTCGGCGCGCAGGGCCGCGAGCAGGCCGCCTTTCTCGCCCGTCATGCCGCCACCTCCCCGCGCGCTCGTCGCCCTTCCCGGCAGAAGCTCATGAAGAGTTCCTCGAGGTCCTGCCCGGGACGAAGCGCATCCTCGTAGGCGAGGCGCCCCCCGCAGATGATGCCGATGGTGTCCGCCATCTGCTGCACCTCGGAGAGGATGTGGCTCGAGACGATCACCGTCGTACCCGCCGACGCGAAGCCGCGGATCTGGTCGCGCAGCTCCTCGATGCCGATGGGGTCGAGGCCGTTGGTGGGCTCGTCGAGCACGAGTAGGCGTGGCCGGGCGATCAGCGCCAGCGCGAGCCCCAGGCGCTGCCGCATGCCCATCGAGAAGCGCCCGGCGCGCTTCTTCCCGGTGTCCGCGAGGTCCACGGCGGCGAGCACCTCATCTATGCGGCTCTCGGGAAGGCTCAGCAGCGTGGTGCGCACGCGCAGGTTCTCGCGCGCGGTGAGGTTGGGGTAGAGCGGCGCCTCCTCGATGAGGCTGCCGATTGCGTAGAGGTCCTCGCGGCGCCAGGCGTGCCCGGCAAAGAGGATCTCCCCGGCCGTCGGCCGCAGCATCCCGCAGATCATCTTGAGCGTTGTCGACTTGCCGGCGCCGTTGGGGCCGAGCAGCCCGTACACCTCGCCCTCGCGGATATGAAGGCTCACGTCGGCCACGGCGTCCTGCGCCTGGTCGCCGCGGCCGAAGCGCTTGGTGAGCCCGCGCGTCTCGAGCATGTAACCCATGGGTTTATCCTTTCTCCTTCGGAAGCGCGGGCCGAGTCGCCGTGCCCGCGCGCCTTGCCTTTCGGGTTCATCATCCATGGTGGGACGCGTTTCTAACGAAGCCGTAACGGCCGTTGGGTTCTTTTAGCGCCAACCCTTCTCGACCCGCACATCATGATTAATCTGCTTAAGGCAACAACTTTCCCGATCGATGTAATCACCGAATCAAAACGTGTACATCAGCCATCAAAGATGCCGAAAAATGTCATATTTGGAGGCTGATGTACACAAATGCAGAATCCCGCACAACCCAGTAGCATCCTCCATATGTCTGGACTCTCTATGCTTACGCTGGATAGACATCGCCGGAACGGGTATAGTATCGAAAGTTTTGTCGTTAACCAGCGGGGGAGTCCTGTGGGCATCAAAAAGAAGATCAAAAAGGAGCTTATCGGCACTTCCGATTACCCGTCGAATAAGATCTTTACGATCTCCAATTTCATCACCTTTACGCGCCTGATCCTCACCCTGGTATTTCTGTACCTGTTTGTGACGGATAACAACCGCGTCATCGCCATCGTTATCTACGCCGTTGCCGCCTCCACCGACTGGATGGACGGTCAGATCGCCCGCATGACTAAGACGGTCTCGTGGCTCGGCAAGGTCATGGATCCCATTTGTGACCGTGCGCTGCTGTTCACCGGCGTACTTGGGCTGGTGGTCCGCGGAGAGCTGCCCATCTGGGTCTGCGTGCTCATTATTGGCCGCGACATCTATCTGGGCATCGGCACGCTTATCGTGCGTCATTATCACCGTCGCCCCATCGATGTCGTCTTTCCCGGAAAGATTGCCACTGCACTACTCATGACCGGCTTCTCGCTCATGCTGCTCGGGTTCCCCGTTATTGACGGCCTGCATCTTTTACCTTCAACCCTTACGGCCTTCCCGGGCCTCAACGGAAGCTCGGTGCCCCTCGGCATCTTCTTTGTGTACGGCGGCGTGATCTTCTCCATGCTCACGGCTGTCATCTATTCCATTAAGGGCGGAGTGGCCATTAAACAGGCTCTCGCGCATCCCGAGGACGAGGACATCGACTTTCTGAACCCTGAAATCGAAGACTGATTCGTTGGGGTATGATTACGTACGGTTCATTATTTGCGGCACGTCCGCGATAAGTTAGGGGTTGTCATGGACAACATGGTTAACAATATGCCTCAGAATGATAAGACTGCTGACGCTACCTGCGTATTCCGCGTGCCTTCAAGCGATGTCACCGTTCCCGACCTCATGGCCAACGTGCGCATCACCGCCCCCGTTCTGTCCATCGTCAAGGGTCCGCAGACTGGTGCCGCCTTTGAGCTCGAGGACGACGTGACCACCATCGGCCGCGATCCTGCGAACGGCATCTTCCTCAATGACATGACCGTTTCGCGCAGCCACGCGCGCATTATCCGCGAGGGCCTCGGCGCTCGCATCGAGGACCTGGGCTCGCTCAATGGCACCTGGATCGACGGTGCCATCGTCAATGCAGCCCCGCTGCACGATGGTTCATCCGTCCAAATCGGTACCTTTACGCTCATCTACCACGAGAGCACGCCGGAGCGCATCGAAACCGGTGAGTAGGGCATGGCCGAACGCAACTATCTGAGTATCGGCCAAGTCGTCAACCTTCTTCGAGGCGCATACCCCGATCTTTCGAACTCAAAAATTAGATTTCTAGAGGATGAGGGACTCATTACCCCTCATCGTACGCCTAAGGGATACCGTCAGTACTCTAAGGAGGACGTTGATCGCCTGGAGGTTATCCTGCACTTGCAGAAGACCCGCTACATGCCGCTCAACGTGATTAAGCAGCGCTTGGAAAACGCCACGGACTTGTCTACGCTCGCTTACGAGGTGGGCTTGCTGTCCGATGTTCCGCTCAAGACGGAGCCCAAGGAGACCAAGCAAAAGCTGCATCCCATCGAGACCATTCCCGATATGCTGGGCGTCAAGATCTCGTTTATCCGCTCGCTCGCCGAGAACGACCTCATTCGCATCATCAAGAGTCCGCAGAATCGCGAGCTTGTCGATGGTCGCGATTTTCCAATCATCCGCTACTGCTCCGAGCTGTCACGCTTCCATATCGAGCCCCGCAACCTGCGTCAGTACGTGTCTTCCGCCAACCGCGAGTCTTCGATGTTTGAGCAGGTGCTCGTGAGCATGCTCGGCATGGATACCTCCGATGACGAGCGCGACGCCAAGCTCGAGCGTGCGTTTAAGAAGCTTCACGACCTGACCGAGGGTGTGCACACTGCGCTGCTCAAGAACCGCGTTTTTGAGTCGCTCAACGCCGTGGTCGAGGACGCCGACATCGATGCACTCGATGAGGAAATCGCTCGCTCCGAGTCCACCAAGGCCAAAAACGAAGAAACTGCCGCGCCGGCTTCGCACGAGGATTCTCTCGTAAAGCCGCTCAAGGTCGTCGCCCCTTCGCAATCCGGCACCGTCACCGCGGGCAAATAACCGCTGCTGATATTTCGGCAACCCATTGAAAGGTCATGCAATGTACGACTTCGAATCTCAAATCGTCGACATCCCCGACTATCCCGAGCCCGGAGTCATCTTCAAAGACATCACGCCACTCTTTGGCAACCCCGAGGCGCTCAAAGCCATGACCGATGCCCTAGCCGAGCACTTTGCCGGCATGGGAATCACCAAGGTCGTGGGTCCCGAGGCTCGCGGTTTTATGGTTGGCGTACCGGTGGCAGTAGCCCTTGGCGCCGGCTTTGTTCCCGCACGTAAACCGGGTAAGCTGCCCCGCAAGACGGTGAGCCAGAGCTATGAGCTCGAATACGGCACCGACTCTATCGAGATCCATGCCGATGCCATTACCTCTAAAGATACCGTGTTGATTCTGGACGACTTGGTCGCGACGGGCGGAACCGTCGAGGCAACAGGTAAACTTGTGCGAGATATGGGCGCAAAGCTTGTGGGCTACGGGTGTATCCTTGAGCTTGCGTTTCTCAACCCGCGCGAGAAGCTCACGTCTTCCAACGAGGACGTCGAGCTCTTTAGCCTGGTGACGGTGGACTAGCCGTTACCCTTAGTTACTGGAAAGGAAGCTACATGCGCACAGCAAACACGCACAAAAACATGGCACGCTGCGCTGCTACGGCAACCCTCGCTTGTGTTTTGGGCTTGGGCCTCGCGGCTCCTGCCTACGCCGATACCGCATCCGACCTTGCCGCTGCTCGTACGAAACTCGAGCAGATCGGTACCCAAACTCAGCAGATTTACGATGAGCTCGCCACGCAGACGCAGGCGCTCGATCAGACTGCCGGCGAGATCACGCAAAAGCAGCAAGAGATCGCCGATGGTCAGGCCAAGCTCTCGACCTATGTCGCCGGCGAGTACAAGACCGGCGGTCTGAGCCTGCTTCAGGTTCTGACGGGCGTTGACGACCTGAGCGATATGCTCAACCGTCTGTTCTACTACGGCAAAGTTTCCGATAAGCAGGCTCAGACCATTCAAGAGGTCAAGGAGCTTAAGCAGCAGCTAACCGATAAACAGGCCGAGCAGGAGAAGAACGTCGCCGCCACGCAAAAGAAGGTCGACGAGCTTAATGCTCAGCAGGCTGAAGCCCAGAGCGTCGTAAACTCCCTGGATTCACAGCTGCAGGCCGAGCTTGCTGCCGAGGCCGAGGCCAACGCCGCGCTGCAGGCCGGCATCAACGCCAGTACCGCTGAGAAGGCCACGGTGAGCAACGAGACTGCCGGTACGACCGAGAACACCAACAACGGTGGCCAGACCAGCAATAACAACAACCAGGGCGGCAACACTCCGGCTCCTACGCCGACACCCGCTCCGACGCCGCAGCCCCCCACGCCTGCTCCGGCTCCGACGCCTTCTGCTCCGAGCCAGTCCGTCGATGGCGGTTCTGTTGTCTCGCGTGCATACAGCAAGCTTGGTTGCGCTTATTCTTGGGGCGGAATTGGCCCGAACAGCTTCGACTGCTCTGGTTTTGTTAGCTATTGCCTCACGGGTCGCTATTGCCGCCTCGGCACAACGGGTACCTTTATGGGCTGGACGCGTGTGTCCGATCCGCAGCCCGGTGACGTTGTGGTCAACTCGTACCACACCGGCATTTACATCGGTGGTGGTCAGATGATTCATGCTTCCGACTACAACACGGGTGTTATCATCAGCTCCGTTGCCGCCGGCATGAACAATAACTACATCTTCGTGCGTTACTAAGTCATCTTACACAGCGTGTGAATGTGGACCTCGTGGCTTTAAGTCGCGAGGTCCATTCTTTTGTCTCTAATCTTGTACGGCTATCTAGTATTCAAAACTAGATAGCCGTACATTCAGTTTGCAAGATGGCTATAATTGTTGAAGAACAATTAGAAAGGACCCTCTATGAGCTGGGCACTTATCTCCGATTCAAGCTGCAACCTCCGCGATTGGCAACCGACCGCACCCCATACCACCTTTGCATTTGCGCCCCTCAAAATTCGAGTGGGGGAGCGTGAATTCATCGATGACCTTTCGCTCGATGTTCATGAGCTCAACTGCGCTGTTCAGGCGGAGACGAACGCTTCTTCGAGCGCTTGTCCCAGCGTAGGGGAGTGGGCCGAGCTCTTCAAATTGGCAGACAAGACCATCTGCATGCCGATCTCTGAGGGCGTGTCGGGCAGCTACAACGCAGCAGCCACGGCTCGCGATATGGTTCTTGCCGAGGAGCCCGACCGGCAGATTCATCTAGTCAATTCGCGCGCAGCTGGCGGCAAAATGGACCTCATTTTCTTGCTGTTCGACCGCTATCTTGCAAGCAATCCGGATGTCTCATTCGAGGACGCTTGCGCATACTTCGATAGCCTTGAGCAGAACAGCAAAATCCTCTTCAGCTTGTGCAATTACGAAAACCTGGCCAAAGCCGGACGTATCCCTAAGGCAGCCGGCGTCATTGCCAACAAGCTCAATATCCGCATTTTGGGCACGGCGAGCGAGGCCGGTAAAATCGAACTCGTCGGGCACACGCGTGGCGAAAAGAAGATGCTCAACAAGATCATCGACACCATGGAAGCCGAGGGTTTTACGGGCGGCGAGGTCATCATCGATCACGTTGAGAACGAAGCTGGAGCCCAGGCGCTTACTGACCGCATAGTCGAGCATTGGCCCGGCTCCAAGACCATCATCATGCCCTGCAACGGCCTGGATTCCTATTACGCCGAGATGCACGGCCTCATCATCGGCTACGGCATGGGCGTAGCTTCGGGCAAATAAAGTCCAACCAAGCAAAAATACGGGCGGGACAAAGCGACAGATGGCTCTTTGTCCCGCCCGTTTTATACGTCGGCTAGCTATTAAATCCGTTGAACTTGAGATAGCTCATCAAGTAAGCCTTCGAAACAAAGGATGAAACCGCGCTGCGCACAAGCAGCGACTCACGCGTTACCTGATGCGCCGTATCGGGAACCGGCGTCGACTCGACGGAAAACGCCGAACGAATCGATGCCTCGAGCTGATCAACCACATAGTCGAAGGCCGTCGGGGCATCGTAGCTCAATCGCTGAATGTTAAAGAGTGCCTGCACCGCAGCAATAGGTAGCACCTGCTTAAAAATGCAGATAGCGATCAGACGGGCAATCTGCTCGCGGCCATATTGCTTTTTGACCGGAGCAGGCACCAGGCCGACCTTCACGTAGTTGTTGATCATCGATGGCGTAATGACGGGCTGCTCAACACAAATGGACAGCGGCTCCATCCACAGCGCAACATACTCAATAACCTGGTCGCGATAGAGCGTCACATTGGGCAACTGGTCATAGCGCGGCAGACTCAACGTATTGAGTTTGCGCACGATTTCGGACTGAATAAATGCATCGGGCAGCACAGTGGGCTGAATATCCTCAGGCTTAATACTGACCGACGAATCGGACATCGGAATAACGTGTTTAACGTGGTTCATAAAGGTCCTCCGTTCATTTTCTATATTGTATTCTAGGTTATCTAGTTTTGCATACCACATAGCCGGCAAGAAAATTGGCGGGACAGCGCACTGATGCATCGTCCCGCCATTTAGTTAATTGATAGCAACCTTACATAAGATATATTATCGTACTTATCCGCGTTGGAAAGCGTATGCACTGGTAGCTGCTATGGCTCCGTCCGAAACGGCGGTCACAACCTGGCGTAAACGCTTGGAGCGGATATCGCCAGCGGCAAATAGACCAGGTGTACGGGTGGCCATCGAATCGTCGGTGACAATGCCGCCGTCGGGAGCCAGGTCGACTAGATGCTCAACAAGCTCGGTATGTGGCTGCGTCCCCGTAAAAACAAAGATGCCAAACGATCCAGGTTCAAAGGACTCAGTGTGCATTTCACCAGTCGCATTGTCCTTGAATGTGATTGTCGTGGGCATCGCTTCACCAGAAAGCTCAACAATACTAGTTTGGTACCTAACTGAAATATTTTCCTTTGCAAGTACCTTCTGAACGACACCCTCGGGCGCACGGAATTGATCGCGGCGCAGCACGATGGTCACACTGCTGGCAATATCGGAAAGAAACAGCGCTTCCTCACATGCCGAATTGCCGCCACCGATCACAAACACCTGCTTGCCGCGGAAGAACATACCATCGCATGTTGCGCAATAAGATACGCCACGACCACGATACGTATCCTCGCCAACAAAGCCAGCCGGACGCGGCGTGGCTCCCATGCACGCGATGACACTCCTTGCAGCCGTGTCGCCCATATCATGGCGAACGGTAAACAGCGCGGAATCGGCATCGTAATCGACACCCGTCACCATACTCCATTCAACCCGAGCTCCCAGGCCCTCTGCATGCTGCTGAAAACGTTCACCCAGCTCAGCACCACTTAGCAGCGGAATGCCAGGGTAATTCTCAATCTCGTTGGACGTGGCAATCTGGCCACCCGACATGCCCTGCTCAATCACGGTCGTCGTCAAGTTGGCGCGCGCAGCGTAAATGGCAGCAGCATAGCCCGCGGGGCCGCCACCGATAATCGCAACATCGATCGGCTGATCGGTAGTCATGAAGAGTCCTCTCGTCGAAACATTGACGTTCGTTGCGCTCATACCCAAATTTACGTGAACATGACACTCTTGCACTACAATGATAAATCGCGTAACAAAGCTGAAGGGGAGTTATCGATGGATCAAACGCAGACGAGCAATAGCGCTCCCCTGCCCATGCAAGCTACTCCCCAACTGGAGCAAATGACCTTGCCACCTGCGCAAAAGCCCCTGGTAACCATTGTGCATGCATCGGTTGGATCGGGCCATAAGGCCGCCGCTAACGCCATCGCGCAGGCATTTGATCTTATCCGTGGCACCAAAGGTATTCCTGAGGATATCGAAATTGAAGTACTCGATATCCTCGATTTTGGACGTATTAAATTCGACGGCAATAAGACCGCGGCGTCTTTTACCGGAGCCACGCGCCCGATTTATGACCTGACCTGGCGTTATACATTTACAGGGCATTTGCTCTGGGGTGGCGGCACGGCATGGTCTCGCATTATGTTCCCAGCCTTCAACGAATATATCCGCACCCACAGGCCCATGGCCGTGGTCGCAACACACATTACGGCAGCCAATGTAGCTGTGGGCGCCCGCGTCATCACGGGTATCGATTATCCGGTCATCTGCGTGCCAACGGACTATGAAGTTGAGGGTTTTTGGCCCCACAAGGACACCGACCTGTTCTGCGTGGCTAACGAATTTATGGCCGAAACGCTGCGCCCGCGCAAAGTACCCGAGGCAAAGATCCGCATTACGGGAATCCCCATTCGAGCCGGATTCGACACCGATTACAAACGTGAGGACGAGCTGGATAAGTTCAATCTTCCCGTAGACAAGACCGTTGTGTTGGTGATGGCCGGCGCCAGCCTACCGCAACCCTACGTGCGCTTTCGCGCAGCGATGGATCACACCCTCCCCTTCCTGCGCAGCTTCGAGGACATGCACTTTGTCTTTTTGCCCGGCAAGGACAAGGAATACGCCACTCGCCTCAAGACGCTCTTCGACGCCATGAAGCTCGAAAACGTCACGGTGCTAGACTATGTCGACGACATGGCAGCCCTCATGCACGGCTGCGACCTGGCAATTCTCAAATCGGGCGGACTCACCGTCACCGAATGCCTCTGCGCACATCTGCCGATGATCCTGCTCGGCAAATCGTACGGACAGGAAAAAGCCAACACCACCATGCTCACCGGCATGGGCGCCAGCATGCACGTTACCACAGCACGAGAGCTCGTCGTGACGCTCCGTCACCTGCACGACCACCCCGAGTCACTCAAAGCCCTACTCATCAACGGCGAAGTCCTACGCCGCCCCCACGCAGCCGAAGACATCGCCATCGCCACGATGGAGCTCGTAGGCAAACCCCAAAAACGAAAACGAGCCTTCTGCCGCTTTTATTGGGGAGGCAAGCCCGCGCATATCCGCTAACGTCGGACTGTCGCCGTGGCGCAGGCCGCCCACACATATCATTCCATGCTCAAACATTCTCGCTTCGCTTCGCTCGCTGCGAAACTGCGCGTGGAACGATATGTGTGGGCGGCCTGCGCCACGGCTACTCGTACGTACTAGCAGCTACATCGGTTACCCCACTAAAAGCAGCGAAGGTGAACTCTAAAACAAGAAATCTAAGTAAGCCGATTCGACAAAGGAGCCGTCTCTTTGTCAGATCGGATTACTTGTTAGATACAGCTTCTAGATACGGCATTCGGCTTCTAATGGGAAGCCATAACCGATTGCTAGTATGTAAACGTAGCTCGCCCCTGGGAGGCCCCTATATATCGTCCCGCGCACAGTTTCGCAGCGCAGCGAGAATGTTTGAGCACGGGATGATATATAGGGGCCTCCCAGGGGCGAGCGGACATTACGAAGCTCCGTTCAACGAAGAAATGGGCTAAGCGACACCGGAAGAACCGAAGCCGCCGGCTCCTCGATCGGTTTCGTCTAGTTCATTTACTTCTACGAGGTTGACCGTGGGGGCTTCTTGGATGACTAGTTGGGCGATGCGGTCGCCTTTGTTGATTTGGATGTTGTTGGTGGGGTCTAGGTTGATGAGGATGACTTTGAGTTCTCCTCGGTAGTGGGCATCGATGAGGCCAGGAGTGTTGACTATAGACAGGCCTTGCTTGATAGCCAAGCCGCTGCGGGGTTGGACGAAACCGGCGTAGCCATCGGGCAGGGCGATGGCCAGCCCAGTGGAGACCAGACGGCGTTCGAAGGGCTTCAGGACGCAGTCCTCGTTGGAACGCAGGTCAAGGCCGGCATCGGTGGGATGGGCGTATTTGGGAAGCTCGACGGTGGGGTCGAGGCGTTTGATGTTAACGATAATGTTGGACATGAAATCACCTTAGCTTGTCGAGCTCTTGCAGAAACTCATCGACGTCTTTGAAATCGCGGTAGACCGAGGCAAAGCGAATATAGGCCACCTTATCGATCTTGGCCAAGCGCTTGAGCACCATGTCGCCCAGCTCATGGGACGTAACGGCCGTAAGCGTACGGGAACGAAGCTCAACCTCGATATCGTCGATAATCTCATTGAGCTTCTTGGTGTCGATATCGCGCTTGATCGTGGCGCGCATCAAACCAACGAGCAACTTGTTGCGGTCAAATCGTTGTTTAGTTCCATCCGACTTGATGACCTCGATAGGGTCCTCGCAACGCTCAAAAGTCGTAAAGCGATAATTGCACGAGCAGCATTCACGACGGCGCTTAATGGTGTTATTCGATTCCTGCATACGGGAATCTACGACGCGGGTATGTGCCTTGCCGCATTTAGGACAGCGCATGGTACCTCCTCCAAATCGTTAACAAGGGTACCATGCACCGGGCAAAATGTTACGAACGGGCAGGAACTTTAAGATCAACACCGGCATCGAGCGAACCATGCTCAAGGTGATTGACGCTACGGATCATATCGGAAGTCTCCTGTGTAGAGAGACCATCAATCGGATGCTCCTCAGCAAGAGACCACAGGGAATCGCCAGATTGAACACGAATCGTCTCGTACGTGACATTGGCGACGGAATCGGCATACGCCGCATGGCGGGCACTAAAAACTGCCGTTGAGATTACAAAGAAAAGCGTAAGCGCAACGGCAACGGCCACGATCGTCGAAGGCTTCAAAGCAACAGGAGCCGTAACAACAGATGAACGCTGGGGACGAACGGGCTTGGCAGCCGCCGACTGAAAAGCGGAACGACCACCCTTAACGACGGTAAAAGCGGTCGTAGCGGGCGTCTCAAGTTTAAGGGCGAGGTTGCCCTGGACCATATTCGTTGCGTTCATCATGTTCTCCTCTCGCTTGTTTTGACGAGAACTGTTTTATCAAGCCGCGCGGACAAAATTGTCTAGCGCGAGAACGAATGTTCGGTTATTATTATCTTCGAACAGTTGTTCCTGTCAAGCAAAAATAGAACATTTGTTTGGCATTGGCAGAGAGGATCCCCTGATGGCTCGCAAAATTACCAAGCGTCAGCAGCAGATTTACGACTTCATCAAGGAATACCAGCAGGAGAAGGGTTATCCGCCCAGCGTGCGCGAAATGGCATCGGCGGTAGGCCTGTCCTCCCCCAGTACCGTCCACGCGCATCTTTCTGCCCTCGAGGCCCGCGGCCTGCTTAAGCGCGACGCCACCAAGCCCCGCGCCCTGGAGTTATTTGACGAGGACGGGTCTTCTGTCTCTATCTCCAACAAGCCCGAGGAGCCCGCGGTACCCCGTGGAGCTGTGTCGCTTCCACTTGTCGGGCGCGTAGCAGCTGGGATTCCCATCCTTGCCGAGCAAAACATCGAAGACACGTTTACCGTACCGACCGAGATCGCCACAGACCAAGGTTCCTTCGTCCTTGAGGTGCATGGGAACTCGATGATCAACGTCGGCATCTATAACGGCGATTACATCATCGTACGCGAGCAGAAGAGTGCCATGAACGGCGAGATTGTTGTCGCAATGATCGACGGCGCCGCAACCGTCAAAACCTTCTACAAGGAGCAGGGACGCGTTCGCCTACAGCCCGAGAATGACACCATGGAGCCCATCTATGCCACGAATCCGGTCATTCTGGGTAAGGTCGTAGCACTGATGCGCCGGTTCTCGTAATGCAGCAAAAACGCATCACCATTTTTGATACCGTTCGCGGGTTTACAATGCTGTCGATGACAGGCTTCCACGCCTGCTATGACTTGGCCTACCTCTACGGCTGGAACATGCCTTGGTTTACCCAGAGCATATTCCAGGACATCTGGCGCGCCAGTATCAGCTGGATCTTTTTATTCATCGCAGGATGGATGTGCACGCTCTCGCGCAATAACTTAAAACGTGCCGCCAAATACGCCCTGGCGGCTCTCGTCGTTTGGGCAGCGACAACACTTGTCTCGGTCGACGACTCCGTCAATTTTGGCATCATCTACTGCATGGCGGCCAGTACCGCCATCGCTGGCGTCGCACGCCCCATCCTCAACAAGGTGCCGGCAGGATGGGGTATAACGATCTGTCTCGCACTCTTTGCCCTCACTTGGAGCATTCCAAAATCGGTCTACCCTATCCCCTGCCTCGCCTGGCTTGGCTTTCCGGGTCCCGCGTTTGTCTCGGGCGACTATTACCCCATCATCCCGTTTATTTTTATGTATCTCGCAGGCTTCTTTGCCGCACGGCTTGCTCAAAAGACAAACAAGCCGGCACCCAACTGGGCATATGCCAACCCCATACCGGCACTTGCCAGTCTGGGACGCCACGCGCTTCCCTTCTACCTGGGTAGCGCGCAGAGATGTGGTGTAAGAGGCGGGGCATGCCCCGCCTCTTCTCTTTCTTGAAAGGGAGGGGACACCGCCTAGAATTCGTCGTTGGAGTAATGAAGGTGACGAATGGAAGGAAAGGCGAT
>NZ_JBDGAW010000027.1:0-31556 GCF_040910265.1 Collinsella aerofaciens
GAGCAGGACGGCCTGTTAAGTGTCGCATGCCGTGCGGACACGATTGATTTACCCTACATATTCCATAATTTGATAGAATGTAGGGTAACCACTCGGAAGGGAGGCTCTGTGTCCGTCTTAGAAGATGTCCTAGAAGAGGAATACGCACGCTCGAGCCGCCTCTTGGGGCTCATGGAACAGGAGATCGGCCTCCTTCCAAAGGGCAGCATCCGCATGCGAAACATAAAAGGTCACAAATACTGCTACCTCAACTATCGAGTCGGCGACAAGGTTAAAAGCGACTATGTCCCCGCTGCAGAGGTTGATGAACTGCGAGCCAAAATCGAGCGCCGAAGAGCTCTCGCGGCTGCCATTAGAGAGCAGAAGCGTTCTCAGAAGCAGATCATACGAGCGTTGGGAAGGGTGCCAAATGTTGACTGAGCAGCAGCAAGAATGCACCTCAATCATTTCGGGAATCTGACCACGTTTGCCGTTGCGGACGGTCAAGGAGACGATTCAGCGATGTGAGCCGTCATACACCCAAAACACGAACGATCGATCTGTTATCCTGGCGCCAGCATAGTCTGACGAAAGGCATGGCGAAATGGCTACTCAGCAGCAGATTGATATTGAATTCGACTCACTCGCACATGGGGACGATTCGCCCAAGCTCATCGCCAACTCGAAGGCAACCGGCGGAACGCTGTTGTCCGTTATCAAAGAGCAGCTCTCAACCTGCAGCTCGTTCGACTTTTGCGTAGCATTTGTCGCAGATGGCGGCCTTCAAATCCTGGTCGAGGCATTTCAAGAACTCAAACAGCGCGGCATTAAGGGCAGGTTGCTCACATCTACCTACCTCAACTTCAACTCCCCCGATGCTTTTCGCAAGCTTCTGGAATATGACAACTTTGAAGTGCGCGTATTCCAGGGCAATCTGCACGCCAAGGGATACATTTTTGATAAGGGCGAGACCAGCACGGTCATCGTCGGCAGCTCGAACATGACGCAGACCGCTCTCACCTGCAATAAAGAGTGGAACGTCCTGTATCAGACCGTCGAGAACAGCCGACTGCTCGGCGAGCTCAGGGGTGAGTTCGACTCACTATGGAATGACACTTCCACCGTCGCGCTTTCGCAGGAGTGGATTGAGGATTACGCCGCGTATCGATCGGCCCGTCCGCCAAAACCCAAATCAAAGCCGACGTTCCAGGCGATCGCAACATCAGCCTCGAGCGGACATGGAGAAATCAAACCCAATAAAATGCAGCAGCGCGCTCTCGAAGCGCTCGGAGCAATCCACCGCAAGGGCGAGACCCGTGCCCTGCTAGTCTCGGCAACCGGCACGGGCAAAACCTTCCTGTCGGCGTTCGACGTCCTGGCAACCAAACCCCGGCGCATCCTCTTTCTTGCACACCGCCGACGCATTATCGACGCCTCCCGCGCGAGCTATGAACGGCTCTTGGGCAACACCTATACATTCGATACCTATCAAACGGGCAAGAATACTAGCAACGCTACCTGCGTGTTTGCCATGTGCTCTTCGGTTGCCAAGCATCTGTCCGATTTCCGCCCCGACGAGTTTGACTACATCGTCATCGACGAGGCGCACCGCACGGGCTCCCAGGGCTACCAGTCAATCATGTCGCACTTCACGCCGCGCTTCTATCTGGGCATGACCGCCACGCCCAATCGTACCGATGGCTACGACGTCTTTGCGCTCTTCAACCATGTCATCGCGTTCCAGATTACGTTGCAGGATGCCTTGGCAGAAGAGATGCTTGCCCCCTTCCATTATTTTGGCATTCATGATCTGGAGATTGACGACGAGACGATCGAAGACGCTACCTTGTTCGGACGCCTTACCTCCGACGAACGCGTGCGTCACATCACCGAGAAGATTGAGGAATACAGCGTCAACAAAAGCGGCCGCAGGGGTCTCATCTTCTGCAATCGCAACGCCGAAGCCCAAGAACTATCTCGAAAATTCAACGAGCTTGGATACCGAACGACTGCAATCAGCGGCCAAGATTCCGACGAGGTCCGCGACGCCGCAATCAGCCGCCTGGAGTCCGGCGAGCTCGAGTACATTTTCTCGGTCGACATCATGAACGAGGGCGTCGACATTCCTTCACTCAACCAGATCATCATGCTTCGCCGTACCGACTCAGCAATTATCTTTATTCAGCAGCTTGGCCGCGGCCTGCGCTTGAACGACGGCAAAGAGTACGCGCTGGTGCTCGATTTTATCGGAAACTACCAGAGCAACTTCTTGGTGCCCATCGCGCTCTCGGGCGACAAGACCTACAACAAGGACCGTCTGCGCCGTCTTGTTCAGGAAGGCGATTCCGCGATTCCCGGCTGCTCGACCGTAAGCTTCGATCGCATTTCCGAGGCGCGTATCTATAAGGCAATCGACGGCGGCAACTTTACCTCCGCCCGCTTTTTGAAGAACGAATATCTCGACTTGCGGCAGAAGCTCGGAAAGATTCCCTCGCTGCTCGAATTTGATCGCAACGGCTCTATCGACCCGCTACTCATCTTCATAAGCAGCAAGTCCTACCACGATTTTCTTTCCAAATGTGAGCCGAACTACACGGTCCAGTTTTCCTCGGACCAGACCAAAATCCTCAGGTTTATTTCCCAGAAACTTGCCGCAGGCAAGCGGTTCGAAGACCTCTATTTACTTCGGGCGCTTGTTGAAGCTGGGCACGAAGGCTATCGACAAATGCGCGAAGCTGCCCTTAGGAACTACCGTGTACAGCTTAAGGACGGCGCCATTAAATCGGCAATTGCAGTCCTCAAGGGCGACTTCGCCACTCCCAAGGACTTCGTATCCCTGCTTATCGACGATGAAACCGGACCCCGTCTGACCGAAGCGTTTGCAACTGCCCTGCGCAACGCCGAGTTCAAGCGTCAGATCCTAGAGGTGCTGGATTTTGGCATCGCGCGCAACCGACTCAACTATGCCGAGACATACGAAAACACGAACTTTGTCCTCAACGCCAAGTACACGTACGAGGAGGTTTGCCGCCTAATGAACTGGGAAAAGAACATCAACGGACAGAACCTCGGCGGCTACTTCTATGACGAGAAGACCAATACGTTCCCCGTGTTTATCAATTACGACAAGGCACCTGACATCAGCGAATCCATTCAGTATGAAGACCAGTTTGTTTCTCCGAGTAAGCTCATTGCAATCTCCAAGGGCAAACGCACTATGAAGTCTCCTGAAATTCAGCATCTGCAGGCATGGCCGGGAAACGGCCTAAAAACGTATTTGTTTATGCGAAAGAACAAGGACGATAAGGGCGGTAAGGAGTTTTACTTCCTGGGTGAAATGCACCCGACCGGCAAATTCGAAGCGATTAAAACTAAGAGCGGCGACAACGCAGTCGAAATCGAATACGAGCTCAACGCCCCCGTGAGGCAGGATATTTACGAATTCATGCTCAGCGATTTAAGCGAAGCTGAGTAGCAAAAAGGAGCGAGTCGCCATGTGGCGCCCGCTCCTTTTGTTTACTTAAGTCCGAGCTTCTTTTCGAGCTCCTCGACGACCTTAACATCCGCCGGAAGCCAGTCGACATCCCAAAGGTTATTGGTGTCGAGCCACTTCATATCCTCGTGGGCGTGCTCTTTGAACTCGCCCGAAAGGATGTTCGCCAGGTAGCACTGCATCGAAAGGTGGAACGTCTCGTAATCATGCTCGACCGTGCATAGATAGTCGAGGTTGCCAATCGTGACCTCGAGCTCTTCCTGAATCTCGCGCACGATTGCCTGCTCACCGGTCTCGCCCGCCTCGAGCTTTCCGCCCGGAAACTCCCAACCGTCTTTAAACTCGCCATAACCGCGCTGGCAGCTCAGGATCTTCCCGTCTTTCTGAATAATCGCCGCTGCAACATTGATTGATTTCATAACTAGCTATCACCTCTCCAGTTGAGCCCAACCAGTATAGGTGATCGACAAAAAGGCCGCTTGATAAACCACAGATGCAAGGTTTTCATTCACGATTACCCGTTCAGCACCATCAGCAGAGGCATCATTAGCTCACGTCGTTTGGCGGTTTTAGAGTTCTCTTCAACAAGTTCTTTCAGCCGCTGCGTATTGAGTCCGCGCCCAAGCGCGTCGCGATAGGCATCGGTAATTAATGAGGGGTCCTCGCAATCGAGACATAGATCGACAAGGGTGCGCTCGGGTTTGGTTACCGGCAGGCCGTCGAGCCAGACGATATCCCGCTCATCGAGCTCACGCTTTGCAAAGGAGAGGGATTCGTTTCTTGTATTAATGCGCGTGGGCGCGGTCATCCTGTAGGGGGACAGAAAGAAATCGACCATTTGTTGCAGGTTCGCCGCAGTCGTGCCGCTTACGGCGATGCCATCCCACCGACGCTTTCTCTCCCACGCGCAAAGGGAGGGATTAGTGAGCTTCCAAAGAGCGTTGAGCTCATCGGTGTCTCGGCGCTGAGTGCCAGACATCCGATAGGCGCCGTGGCATATCCGTTCAAGACGCCCCACGCGGCATGAGTGCGCCAGCGCATCTCGAGAGATGTCCATGCGAACCGCCTGGGCTGTGGTGAACACGCCTTCGCTCTCGGATAGCTCGCTTATCGCCGTTATGTTGCTAAAGTACTTCATGTTGCAATTGTATGATATTTTCATACTTTTGAAACGCATTTTTGATTCTATACGATCGGTGCGCTTCGCCTATCCCATTTCTGCCGCCGGCTTGCCGTTAGGTCACCGCTCTCCGCTGCCAAGGTCTAATACTTTTCCGCGAAGTGAACGTCTGTTTTTGAACCCCTGAAGCATCCACATTTTTCGTCGGCAAAATCGCAGGATTTCAGCATCGAAACCGCAGGAAACGGCACCTCTAAAGTGTCGATGCTTCGGGGGTCCGATTTAGCTCGTTCACTTCTCGGGAAAGTATTAGACCTCGCTGCTAGCTACCCAGAAGGGCACCTCCCCCTTCCCCACCGCCACCCAAAAACTCATCCAACATTAATCTTGGCTCAAGAATCGCTTAATCTATAACCTGCACTATAGAGTTCGACCGAGGGCGGGGCGGCGCCGCGCAACGCAGGCCGCCGAACGCAACGCTCGCGCCCGGGCAAATCGCCCGGCGTCGCGCCCATCGAACGAAAGGACAGGTCATGGACGACCTCGAAAAAGTTGAAACTATCCGCACCAAGTGCAACGTGAGTTACACCGATGCCAAGGCCGCGCTCGACGCCGCCGACGGCAACGTCCTGGACGCCATCATTTGGCTCGAGTCGCAGGGCAAGACGCAGACCACGTCGGCGCACGCCGCCACCGAGTCCGAGCCGGTCGACGAGCCCTCGGCCGAGATGGTCGCCGCGCAGGCCGCCTACGAGAAGTCGAGCGAAAAGACCGACTTCTCCAAGAAGATGGACAGCGTGTGGGAGTACCTCAAAAAGCTCTTCCGCCTGAGTCTGGACACCAAGTTTATCGCCACGCGCCGCGACGCCATCATCCTCAACATCCCCATCCTGATCCCCATCGTCGCGCTGTTTGCCTGGGGCACCACGGTATGGCTGATGTTGCTTGGCCTGTTCTTTGGCATGCGCTACCGCATCGACAGTGACGGCGATGTGCCCGGCAGCATCAACAACCTGATGGACCACGCCGCCGACGCCGCGGATGGCATCAAGCAAAACCTGAACGACGACAAATAATCGCAGACGGGGGCACGTATGGCACGAATCCTGATCGTAGAGGACGAGGAGAAAATCGCCCGCTTTGTGACACTCGAGCTGGAGCACGAGGGCTACCAGGTGGAGCACGCCGCCGACGGCCGCACCGCCGTGGACCTGGCGCTGGAACGCGACTACGATCTGATTCTGCTCGACGTGCTGCTGCCGCAGCTCAACGGCATGGAGGTGCTGCGGCGCGTCCGCAAGCACAAGGATGTGCCGGTGATCATGGTCACCGCGCGCGATGCCGTGATGGACAAGGTAGCCGGGCTCGATGCCGGCGCCGACGATTACCTGACCAAGCCGTTTGCGATTGAGGAGCTGTTCGCACGGATCCGCGTGGCGCTGAAGCGCGCGGAGGCCGTGCGGGCGGCTTCGGGCGCTGGCGGTGTCGGGGCCGGGGCGGGCGCTACGACTGCGGATGCCACTGCGATGTCCCCGGCTGGCGACTCGGCCCAGGCATCCGCCGCACCCTCCCCCGCCGCGCTCACCGTGGGTTCGGTCACGCTCGATCCCGACCGCCGCGAAGTCACGGTCGGCGGCTCGCCCATCGTGCTGACCGCCCGCGAGTTCGACGTCCTCGCCCTGCTTATGGCACATGCCGACACCGTGCTCACGCGCGAGCGCATTGCGCACGAAGCGCTGGGCTACGACTACGTGGGCGACACCAACAACGTCGATGTGCACATCGCGCACCTGCGCGCCAAGATCGAGGACGCTGGCGGTGCCCGCATCATCCAGACCGTGCGCGGGGTGGGCTATGTCTGCCGCGCGTAACGCCGAGACCAAGCGCGTCACCTCCATCGCCCGTGCCATCAACTGGAGCTACATGTGGCGCCGCTTGGTGAGCTACGTCTGGCTGGACCTGTTACTGCTGCTTGCTGCGGCGGCGATCCTCGTCTATGGATACAACCAGACGTTGCCCGACGGCGCGTCTACCGCGGGGTGGATCCCCAGCGCCGCCGTTCACGGCATGTCGCTGACGCCTGCGCGTGGCTGGGACCTGACAACGCTTACCTATACCGTCGAGCTTGCGCGTACCACCAAGACCTTCCCCCTCGCGCAGGATCTGGTCATGCTGTGGCCCCTTTATCTTGTCGTTGCGGGCTGGCAGGTCATCAGCGTGCTCAACATGCTCGGCGGCGCGAGGCGCGTGCGCCGTACCATGGCGCCGCTCAACGACCTGGCCTTGCGCGTGGACGAGCTCGGCCGCATGCAACTCGCCGGCGGCAAGATGGAAACGCTGGAGCAGGCCATCGAGCGCGCAAGCGTCGACTCGCCGAGCGTCACCACCGGCGACGCCGACCTGGCGAGCATCGAAGTCGCGCTCAACCGCCTACTGCGCCAGATGCAAGAGGCCAAGCTGCAGCAGATGCGCTTTGTCAACGACGCAAGTCACGAGCTGCGCACGCCCATCGCGGTGATTCAGGGCTACGTGAACATGCTCGACCGCTGGGGCAAAGACGACCCGGACGTGCTGGCAGAGTCCATCGCCTCGCTCAAGACCGAAAGCGAGCATATGCAGGAGCTCGTGGAGCAGCTGCTGTTTTTGGCGCGCGGCGATGCCGGCCGCACCGTGCTGCGGCGCGCGAATACCAACCTGGCCGCACTGGTCGGCGAGGTTTGCGAAGAATCGCAGATGATTGATGCCACGCACGCGTATCGGCTGGCCTTTGACGCTGCGCTCGCCAGCGACCCGCGCTGCGACGCGCCCGTTGACGTGGCGCTTGTGAAGCAGGCTCTGCGCGTAATCGTGCAGAATGCCGCCAAGTATTCGGACGCGGGCACGACCGTCACGTTTGCCATAACGCCCGATGCGGGCACGGGCGCGATTGACATAAGCATTGAGGACGAGGGCATCGGCATGAACCAGGAATCCGCAGCTCACGCGTTCGAGCGGTTCTACCGTGCCGACAACGCGCGCGACGTCGGCGCACAGGGTTCGGGCCTGGGGCTCGCCATTGCCAAGTGGATTGTCGACAGCCACGGCGGCGTCATCGGCGTGACCTCGGTCGAAGGCGTCGGCAGCCGCTTTACGATTCGCCTACCGCGATAAGGGGCGCCCCTCGCGAAACGAAGGTGAATGGTTTTCCCGAGAAGTGAACGACCTATTTTGGACCCCCGAAGCATCCACACTTTTTGGCGCCAAAACCGCAGGAAAAACTCGACGAAACTGCAGGAAATTCCGCCCCAAAAGTGTCGATACTTCGGGGGTCCGATTTTGCTCGTTCACTTCTCGGGAAAACCATTCACCTTCGATTTTCAACAGTCCACCAGACGGCCTCACGGCATAAAAAAGGGATAAGGCCACGCGGCCTTACCCCTTTTTTCGTTAGCTATGGCAGCCTGTGCGCTACTCGCGGCACAGGTGCACGGCGAAGCCGGCGAACTCGCGCTTAAAGTACACGAGCTTGGTGCCACCGTCGGGCAGCAGCGCGCGCGACTCCTCGTTGACCTCGAGGCCGCGCTCGGCAAACCACTTCTCGGCAGCATCGATATCGTTGACGGCAAAGCCGATGTGACCCTTGGTGCCGCGACCGTTCTGCTTCATGATCTCGACCAGCGAATCGTTAAAGTACGAAACCGGGGTCTCGATAACGGGCAGACCCATCATCGTCGAGAACAGCTCCGCGATCTCCAGGGCGTCTGCCGGGTCGGTGGCGTTAATGCCCACATGGGCAACGCGCATGCCAAAGAGCTCGACCGGATTGGCGTTCTGCTCATTCATACAGGTAGCGCCTACTGAGCCATGACGTCGAGGACGGCCTTCTCGGCAGCGACGCGGTTCATGCCGGTCATGAAGGGCACGCCGCTCACGTACGGGCAGGTGAGGCCCTCGGGGGCAACGGTGGTGGCGATCAGCAGGTCGGCGCCCTCGTCGCAAGCGTCCTTGGCCTCGGAGATGGCGCACTGCACGATCTCATACTTGCCGGCATAACCGTTGGCGTCGAGCATGGTGGCGACCTTCTGGGCAACGAGCGTGGAAGTAGCAGCGCCAGCACCGCAAGCCAAAACGATCTTCTTCATAGGTAATGTCTCCCTTCGAGGTTTACTTTAGGTAAGTGTACCGCAGCGAGCGATGGTGCTCGGCCTCGATGCGCTTTTATGCCAGTTTGCTTGCACGCTGCGTATAATACATCTAGTACGTGTTGTCATACCGCTCGCCTTACGAGCGACTAAGGACTCTGAAATGCCCGATTCCCGCACACTCTGGACCACCGTCGTTATCATCTGTATCGCCGTGTCGGTGTTCTTTAGCGTAAAAAAACGCACCACGTTTAAGCGCCTGCAGCAGCTTATGGCCGCCAAGCAGTGGGACGAGTTCGACCGTTTGCTCGACGCCAAACTCACCAGCATGCTGTACCCGCGCTATAACCGCGACTACCTGCGCCTGAACTCCTATCTGCTGCGCGAGGACCACAAGCGCGCCGACGAGATGTTCGACCTGCTGCTGGGCCTTAACCTGCCCAAAATGCAGCGCGTCGATCTGGTAATCAAGGCCTTCAACTACTACGTTGGCCAGGAGGACCGCAAAAAGTCCAAGGAGCTGCTGCACGAGATCAAGGGCTTTGAGGGCGGCCAGGCCGAGGCGGTCGCGCACGAATGCCAGCTGATGTACGACACGATGATCCTCAAGCGCCACAACGACATCCCCGAGCTGGAGCGCATGCTCGAGGAGGCCGGCGACGATAAGGTCAAGAGCTGCCGCCTGGAATACCTGCTGGCCCTGCAGTACAAGAACAAAGGCGACGAGGCCAAGTTCCAAGAGTTCCTGGAAAAGTCGGGCCAGCACTCGATGGCCGTCAACGCGTAACGGACGGCTTGTGCTAGACTTCTAGTCTTACGGGGGCGTGGCGGAATTGGCATACGCAGGGGACTTAAAATCCCTCGCCGCAAGGATTGTGGGTTCGAGTCCCACCGCCCCTACCATATGACGCTTACGAGCTCGTATTCCTTTGGGATGCGGGCTCGTTTCTTCTAGATGCCGGTGGGGCTCGAACCCGCGAGGGGGCGAGCGTTAAGCGGACGCGCAGCGTCCGTAGCGAGCCGGCGAGGGCGCCGGCAGGCGACCGAAGCCGGTGCGGATTTGCGCAGCAAATACGCAGACGTCCCACCGCCCCGCGCTTCTGAGAAGTAGCTAATTTGGGACGGGGCTAAAAAGACTACTTTGATATCTTGGGAGTTGCGGTGGAATAGTTCCTATTTTTGCCGTTTACCAGCACAAACAGGAACTATTTCACCGCAACTTATATGCCAACTCCCACATTTTTCGAGGGAAAAACGTGGTTATCTCCCACATTATTCGATGGAAAAACGTGGTTTACTCCCACATTTTCCGAGGGAAACGCTTGGACGGCCCAACCTATATCGACTCAAGGAGTGTCCCAAGCTGCCGGCAGAGACGATATGAGCAGGACATAAAAACATTGAGAGCCCCTGCTGCATGAAAGACCGCGGATTAGGCCGACAATGGTGAGTGTCTAATTCAGCCGCGGCGGCCACGCCGCATTCATGGAAGGGGCTCCCATGCTCGATACTACCACCTTCGTCGGCCTCGACGTCCACGCCCGCTCGATAAAGGCAGTCTCCCTCGACGTCATGACCGGGGAGGTGCGCTGCGCGACCTTCGGCTACGACGCCGGGGCAGTCGCGGAGTGGGTGCGGTCCGTGGACCCAAAGGACAAGTGCGTGTACGAATCCGGGGTCACGGGGTTCGACCTGCAGAAGAGGCTCTCCGGCCTCGGGGTCGACTGCGTGGTCGGCGCCGTCTCGAAGATGATCAAGCCCAGCGCGGACAGGCGCAGGAAGAACGACCGCAACGACGCCGAGTTCCTCGCCCGCATGCTGTCGGTCGGCAACGTGGTCGAGGTGTGGGTCCCCGACGACGAGTGCGAGGCCGCCCGCGACCTGACCAGGGCGCTCGAGGACGCGAGGGACGACCTCTCGCGCTCGAAGCAGCGGCTCTCCAAGTTCCTGCTCAGGCACGGGCTCGTCTTCGACGAGAGGACGCCCACCGGCCGCAGGAAGGGCAACTGGACCCGGGCGCACTGGTCCTGGATCGAGTCGATTAGGTTCGCGGAGGGGGCCGACAACGACGTGCTCGCCTACTACGTCGACGCGGTCAGGCGGGCGGCGGAGGAGAAGGCGAGGCTCGAGGGGCTCGTCGAGGCCGAGGCCCGCAAGCCCAGGTGGCGGAAGAGGGTCGACTCCCTGCGCTGCCTCAAGGGCGTCGACACCGCGACGGCCGCCGACCTCGTGTTCGAGGCCGGCGAGTTCTCGAGGTTCAGGAACGCCCGCTCGTTCGCGGCGTGGGTCGGCCTGACGCCCTCCGAGCACTCCAGCGGGGAGAGCGACCGCAGGGGCGCGATCACCAAGGCCGGCAACAAGCACCTGAGGAAGACGCTGGTCGAGGCCGCGTGGCACTACCTGACGTGCTCGGGGCGGCCGAAGGACCTCGCCAAGGGCCAGGCCCCGGACCGGGGCGCCCGGAGGCATGCCGCCAAGGGCGTGCGGAGGCTTGTCGAGAGGCGGGAGGCGCTGCTCGCGCGCGGGGTCCACGGCAACAAGGCGAACGTGGCCACGGCGCGCGAGCTCGCCTGCTGGGTGTGGGCGGTCGGCCTCATGGCCGAGGAGGCGTAGGGGGGGCGGCCCCCCGCACATAAGCCGATCACCCCGGAAGCGGTTTGATCCGAAGCCGTTGAGGCGAACCTCAGGTCCCTTTTCTGCGAGCGCCCAGGGCGCCACACGCGTGCACAGACTGTCGGTTCGACGTAGAAGCCTCAGCCGTAGCAACGGATTGCCCAGCGAGAGATCGCCGCGGGCGGATATTAAACTGCAAAGACGAGCGTCGGTAAGACACGCCGAGGTCGCCGCGGACGGGTTGATATAGGGAGAGGGCCTGACCCCATATCGTTGGGGCCAGGCCCGATTTTGCCTCTTGACAATGTCCTGCTCATATTAAAAGGAACGTCCCCAGGTGCCGGAAGAAGTTGCGGTGGAATAGTTCCCGTTTTGGCCGTTTACCAGCCCATTTAGGAACTATTTCACCGCAACTTATTGGAGGGCGCTCAGGCTCGGGGTCCAGGCGATGGTGGGGGCGGCGCCGTCGAGAGCCTCGTTGATGGTGGCGGCCATGCCGGCAAGTAGGCTGTTCTCGCTTACAGTGAGCGTCTTGTAGCCGCCAGCGCGCATGAGCTCGCGGATCACCACGGCGCCAGCCAAGATCACGCCCGCGCGTTTGGGCTGCACGCCTGGCAACGCGGCAATGCCTGCGACATCCAGCGCAGACATGCGCTCAATAGCGGCCGAAACCTGATCCAGCGAAAGCTCGCGCAGGTGCACAAAGCTCGAATCGTACGGCTCCAGCTCGTGGATCAGAGCCACCAGCGTAGTCACCGTGCCGCCCACTGCGACCAAGCGTTCGGCGCGCTCAAAGTCGCTGGGCAGGCCTTCAAAATAGGCGGCAAACTGCTCGCCCGCCCAGTCGGCAGCGGCAGCAAGCTCGCCGTCCGCAGGCGGCAGCGCCGAGAAGAACCGCTCCGTCACGCGGCGACAACCGATGTCCAGCGAACGCGTGCCCTCCAGCGCAAAGACCCCACGCTCCGGCGCATAGACGCCCGTCGCGAGCTCCGTGGATCCGCCGCCCGAATCGGCAACAATGATGCGCTCGCCGGCAAAGTCGTGCGCCACGCCAAAAAACGTCAGGCACGCCTCGACCTCGCCCGGAATCACCTGTGGCTCAAGCCCCAGATCGCGCAGGCCGTCCAGCAGCAGCGCGGCATTGGACGCATCGCGCGCGGCGCTCGTGCACGTGGTGCAGATGCACGCGGCCCCAAAGGCACGGGCCTCATCCACAAACATGTGACACGCAGCGAGCACACGCTCGACAGCCGCCTCGCAAAAGCGACCCGTCGCGTCCACACCCTCGCCCAGGTCGGTAATCTCGGTATGCTTGGACGATTCCACGATCGCCCCGGCCTCGACCTGCGCCAACACCAGTCGCGACGACACCGTTCCCAGGTCAATCGCGGCCACCTTATATCGTTTGCAATCTGCCATTGCGGGCTCCCCTCCGGGCGCTACTCGCCTACTCGCCGCTGGACGCGACCGTCTGACCCTCGACGCCGTTAAACCCAAACAGCATGTCGAGCGCCTGGATGTACCACGGCGCGTCCTTACCGACTTTTTCGATTTCCTTGGCAACTTCGCTGGCCTTCTTGGCGTTCGACGACTTCTTGCTCGAAGACGAATCCGAATCGTCGTCCAGGCCCTGCACTTCAATCCTCTTCTCGCCGGGCATCACCAGGCCCAAGTCCTCGGATGCCGCGTCCTTGATACCCTCCTCCGAGAGCAGCTTGTCGACGCTTTTTTGCAGCTCATCATTGTATTGCTGACGAATCTCGACCTGCTTGGCTAAGATATCGCTCGAACGCTTTGCCACGTACAGATCGCGCACGGGGAAATACAGGCTCACGAGCACCAGAGCAACGACAATGCCGATGAATAGCCCTCGCTGAGGACCGTGGGTAAAGTCGTAAATTGCCTTGACCGCTGCGTTGTCGTTGGCGTAGTGCATAAAGTCCGAGCCGGAAAGACGGCTTGAGGGACGGCGCGGCTTGTCGGACGCCTGGGTCGAAGGGCGCGACGCATGCTTGGAACGCGATGGGCGCACCGGACTATCCGAGGAACTATTTGGCTGAACATTGGGATGCGAAGTCGCCGGCGAGCTATACCTGGAGCGATCAGCACCAGCATAACCAGACCCGCCAAGCTGTGCGGTACGCGCACGACGAGACGACGGCTCACGCGAACCGGCGGAATAGTACCTGTTGTCGTAAATCTGATCCATGTGCGCCTTGTGCGGTTGAGGTTTGTTTGCGCTAAGTCCTTTAGTTATAGCACGAGCGCCCGCACCGCCTTCGCCAGCCTTTGCTCGACATAAAAAAGGCGCTGAGCCGTATGGCCCAGCGCCCATAGTTCTTTGCGGCATCCAGCCAAGGCGGGGAGGAACCGAGTCAGCCTCCCCCTCGCCAAATTCGCCCGTTTAGCGAATGTTGTAGAACGCGGCCTTACCAGCGTAGCGCGCGCTGCCCTCGAGCTCGTCCTCGATACGGATGAGCTGGTTATACTTGGCGATGCGGTCGCTGCGGCACGGGGCGCCCGACTTGATCTGGCCGGCGTTGACGCCCACGACCAGGTCGGCAATGGTGGAGTCCTCGGTCTCGCCGGAGCGGTGGCTCACGATGCAGGCGTAGCCGGCCTCCTTGGCGGTCTCGATGGCCTCGAGCGACTCGGTGAGCGTGCCGATCTGGTTGACCTTGACCAGGATCGCGTTGGCGGCGCCCAGCTCGATGCCCTTCTTGAGGCGCTCGGTGTTGGTGACGAACAGGTCGTCGCCCACCAGCTGCACCTTGTTGCCAATGCGGCGGGTAAGCTCGACCCAGCCGTCCCAATCCTCCTCGGCCATGCCGTCCTCGATGGAGATGATCGGATAGGTGTCGACAAGCTTCTCCCAGTAATCAACCATCTGAGCACTCGTGTACTCCACGCCCTCACCCTTGAGCTCGTACATGCCGGTCTCGGCGTTGTAGAACTCGGTCGAGGCCGGGTCCATGGCGTACATGAAGTCGACGCCGGGCTTAAAGCCGGCCTTCTCGACGGCCTTGGTGATGTACTCGAACGGCTCGGCATTGGTCTTGAGGTTGGGCGCAAACCCGCCCTCGTCGCCCACGCCGCCGCCCAGGCCGGCCTCGTGCAGCACGCCCTTGAGGGTGTGGTAGACCTCGGCGCACCAGCGCAGACCCTCGGCAAAGCTCGGGGCGCCCACCGGCATGATCATGAACTCCTGGAAGTCCACGTTGTTGTCGGCATGCACGCCGCCGTTGAGGATGTTCATCATGGGAGTGGGCAGCAGGTGGGCGTTGACGCCGCCCAGGTACTGGTACAGCGACAGGCCCGCCGACTCGGCCGCGGCGCGGGCGACGGCCAGTGACACGCCCAGGATGGCGTTGGCACCAAGCTTGGTCTTGTTGGGGGTACCGTCCGCGGCAATCAGCGCGGCATCGACGGCGCGCTGGTCGAAGGCGTCGATGCCCACGACGGCGTTAGCGCACTCGTTATTGACGTGCTCGACGGCTTGAGAGACGCCCTTGCCCAGGTAGCGGCCCTTGTCGCCATCGCGCAGTTCGCAGGCCTCAAAGGCGCCGGTCGAAGCACCCGAAGGCACCATTGCACGGCCAAAGCTGCCGTCCTCGAGCACGACCTCGACCTCGACGGTGGGATTGCCGCGGCTGTCGAGCACCTCGCGACCGTAGACGTCCAAAATATCGCTCATGTTGTCTCCCTCTCACTTGGAAACGTAATGGATGCAAGCGACCGGCTGACCGTGCACCGTCGGTGCACCTCCGTAAGTTAGCCATGTCGCACTTTTTGCATTATGCCCTAAGTTAGCCGAGGGATACACTTGATTTTCGAAAAATTTAGCGGGAACGATGAGGCGTGTCAGCCCGTCGTTCCCGCAGTCTTACTCCTCCGCCTTTGCGGCATCCCACAGGTCGTTGAGGCCGTGGGTCGAAAGCTCGGCAAGATCCACGTGAGCACCGGCCGCCATCTGCTCCATCGCAGCCCAGCGACGGCGGAACTTGGCCGTGCTGGCGCGCAGGGCACTCTCGGCGTCAATCCCCTCTTTGCGCGCCACGTTGACCAGGGCAAAGAGCAGGTCGCCAAACTCCATCTCGCGCTCGGGCGTTCCGGGAGCCTCGGCCTCAAACTCGGCACGCTCCTCGGCGACCTCGTCCCACACATCCTGGACCGTCTCCCACTCAAAGCCCACGGCCGCCGCCTTGCGCGACACCTTCTGAGCTTGCATCAGCGCCGGCAGGTGCGTGGGCACGCCGTCGAGCAGGCCTTCGGGCGCAGCCTCGCCCGCCGCCACAGCCTTGTCCTTGGCAGCCTTCTCGGCAAGCTTGACCTCGTCCCAAATCTTGAGCACCTCGTCGGGGTTGTCGGCATCCGCATCGCCAAACACGTGCGGGTGGCGGCGAATGAGCTTGGCATCAATATCGCGTGCCACGTCGGCCAGCGTAAACTCGCCGGCGTCCGCCGCAATCTGCGCATGCAGCACCACCTGCATGAGCACGTCGCCCAGCTCCTCGCGCAGATGCGTGGCATCGTCGGCCTCGATGCAGTCGAGCGCCTCATAGGCCTCCTCGATCATGTTCTTGCCAATGCTGCGGTGCGTCTGCTCGCGGTCCCACGGACAGCCGTCGGGCTGACGCAGGCGCCAGATGGTCTGCACCAGATGCTGCAGCTCGGCCGACGCGTCGACCAGCGTGGACAGGTCGCGCGAGCCCTCGGCATTTTGCTGAGCCATGTGCTGCGCCATGGTTATTCCTCCTCCAGGATCACGTGACGGAACGCACCGCCCTCGTAGATGCCGTAGCTGTGCGTACCGTCCTTGGGAATGCTCACGCTGCCGGGGTTGAAGAGCCACAGGCCCGGGTGCGCCTCGCTTGCCTCGTTAACCTTGATATGCGTGTGACCGTAGACGAGCGCGGAGCCCTCGGGCAGCGCGGGCGCGTGGTCGACGCTGTTGTGCATGCCGGCGCCAAAGACGTGGCCGTGCGTCAGGAACAGCTCGCGGCCGGTCTCGTCGAACAGCGTGGCGTAGTCGGCCATGACGGGGAAGTCGAGGACCATCTGGTCGACCTCGGCGTCGCAGTTGCCGCGTACCGCGATGATGCGGTCGGCCAGGGCGTTGAGCAGCGGAATCACGCGCTTGGGGGCGTAGTCGCGCGGCAAGTCGTTGCGCGGACCGTGGTAGAGCAGGTCGCCTAGCAGCACGATGCGGTCAGGCTGCTCGGATTCGATGGCGGTGCAGAGGCGCTCTGCCCAGTATGCCGAGCCGTGGATGTCGGAGGTGATGAGGTATTTCATGGGGAGTCCTTTCGGAGTGGGGTTGATAGGGGCTGAATACGGGGTCCGGCGGATGTGGAGCCCATCCACCGCATCACTCAAATCGCAGTGTCGAGGCTTGTGCCGCCTGCATCACGCGCTGGAGCGGCACGTTGTGCTCGCGGGCAAGACAGGCACAATCCTCGTACTCGGGTGCCGCGCGCTCGCTGCCGTCGGGCAGGGTGGCTACTTTGACGGCCACCCTGCCCCAAGGCGTCGCTACCTGCTCAAAACGACGCGGCAGGCAGACGCGTTCCATCACCTGGCGACGAACGGCGTTGGTCGTGGTTTCCAAAAAGATAATCGTCTGTAGGCGCTCGATATCCTCGTGCGAGCAGACCACCTGCAACTGCCATCCGGGGCGGCCCTTTTTGCAGTAGAGGGGCAGCCAGTGCACCTCGCGGGCGCCGGCCTCGCGCAGGCGGTCGGCGGCGTAGGCGAGCACCTCGGGCGACGCGTCATCGATGTCGCACTCCAGCTTGACGATAGTTTCAGGCGCATCGGTCTCGCGAGACAGCGGAGATGTACTTCCACGTTGCATACGGTCCGGATCCTTTCCGCACGGGCTCGTTTTATTCACCCAAACGCTAGCACATCGGACGTGGCACAGGCGTGACTTTCGTCCGTCGTCACCCTCGCCCTCATCCAAACATGTACGTCAGCCTCCAAACATGTCATTTATTGTCGGTTTTGGAGGCTGACGTACACGTTTTGGAGCGGGGCCACACACGATCACAATTGCACCCGCACTCCGTCCACCACAAAGTTCGCCGCACTCAACAATTTTGAACTTTCTACGCAGTTCATCGGCTAAAAATTACCCTCGGCATACTTACCCGCTGCACGATGTTACTCTAGTTGCATTTGGCTAACTAAGCGGCTGCCGAGAACCCCGCCCGGCACCGTTACGGCATAGGAGGTTTCATGTTCGAGAGGCGACTCTTCTCCCTGGTTCCGCAGGCAACGCCCTACATTATGGCAAGCGTCCTGTTTAAGTGGATCGCGCTCATGGCAAACATCACGGTGATGTGGATGCTTGCGCGCATCTTGGGCGGCATCGTCACGGACGGTCTTTCCGCCGCGCTCGCCGTCGACGTCCTCGCACAGGCGGCCCTACCGCTCGCCGCCGCCATCATCGTGCGCGCCGCCTCCATCTACCTGGCCCAACGCGCCGGCGACAAAGCCGCGTTCGAGGCCGTCCGCCGCGTGCGCTCGCTCGTCTACGACAAGCTCACCGCACTCGGCCCCTCCTACACCGAAACCGTTCCCACCGCCGAGGCCGTCCAGACCAGCGTCGAGGGCGCCACGCAACTCCAGGTGTACTTTGGCGGTTACCTGCCGCAGCTCTTCTTTGCCGGCTTGGCACCCATCACGCTGTTTGTACTGCTCGTGGGCCAGGCGGGTCTTCCCGCCGCGCTGCTGCTCGCCTGCGTTCCGGTCATCCCCGTCTCCATCATGATGGTCATGCGCAACGCCAAAAAGATCGGGGCCGAGTACTGGGGCAGCTATGTCGATCTGGGCGGCATGTTCCTGGAGGCCGTGCAGGGTCTCACCACCCTTAAGGTCTACCAGGCCGATCGCAGCTGGCACGAGCGCATCAACGCCGAGTCCGAGCGTTTCCGCACAGCGACCATGCGCCTGCTGGTGATGCAGCTGCGCTCCATTTGCGTTATGGACCTGGTCGTCTATATGGGCGCCGCGCTCGGCATTATCGTAGCGGCGGTGCAGCTCGCTAGCGGCAAGATTGGCTTTGAGGCGGCCTTTCTCATCGTCTTTCTGTCGCAGGAGTTCTTTTTGCCCATGCGCCGCCTGGGGTCGCTGTTCCACACGGCCATGAACGGCATGGCCGCCTCGCGCCGCATGTTTGGCATTTTGGATACGCCCGAGCCCGAGCGCGGCGATGTTGAGCTTGACGGTCGCGGCGATATCGAGCTCGCGGGCGTGAGCTATGCATACGGCGACCGCACGGTGCTGGACAGCGCCAGCGCGACCATTGCGCACGGCTCGCTTGTGGCACTCGTGGGCGAAAGCGGCGGCGGCAAGTCCACGCTCGCGGGGATTATCTCGGGCCGCAAGGACGCCTACCGCGGCAGCGTGCGCATTGGCGGCGTCGAGCTGCGCGATGCCACGGCCACCTCACTCATGCGCGCCGTCACCCTGGTGCCCACCAACGGCTACCTGTTTGCCGGCACCCTGCGCGACAACCTGCTGATCGCCCAACCCAGCGCCACCGATACTGAGCTTTTGCGCGCGCTCGACCGCACGCGCGTGGCGGCCTTTGTGCAGGCCAACGGCGGGCTCGATATGGTGATCAACGAGGGCGGCACCAACCTTTCGGGCGGTCAGCGCCAGCGCGTGTGCATGGCGCGTGCCCTGCTACACGACTCGCCTATCTATGTGTTTGACGAGGCAACGAGCAATGTGGACGCCGCAAGCGAAGCCGCAATCGGCGAGGTCATTGCATCGCTCGCTGGCGAGCACACCGTAATCGTGGTGGCACACCGCCTGTCGACAATCGTGGACGCCGATCAGATCCTGGTGCTGGAGCGTGGCCGTATTGCCGAGCGCGGGACTCACGGCGAGCTCTTGGCCACCGCGGGCGCCTATGCGCGCATGTGGAACAGCCAGGAGCAGCTCTCGGCGTATGCGTATGCCGAGGACGGCGCTGAGGATGTTGCCGTGGCGGAGGCTGCCGAGGGCGATGACGGCCGTGACGGTGCCGACATGGCTGATGCCGCCGCGGCACCGGGCTTCGACCATGCCCGCCGCTCGGCTCCGTCCATCATGTGGCGCATGATGGGACTCGTGCGCCCGCTGGCCGGATGGCTCGTACTAGCTGTCGCCTTGGGCAGCATCGGCATGCTTACCGCCGCATTTGTTCCGGCGTTTGGCGCCTTTGGGCTTATGGCCGCTTTGGGTCACAACGCCCTAGGGCTGGGTCTTGTCGCCTCGTGCGCTGCCTGCGCCGCCTGCGGCATTACGCGTGGGCCGCTCCACTACGGCGAGCAGCTCTGCAACCACTACATCGCCTTCCGCCTGCTCGCGCACATCCGCGACCTGGTGTTTGGAGCCCTGCGCCAGCTGGCACCCGCCAAGCTCGAGGGCCGCGGCAAGGGTGAGCTCGTGAGCCTCGTCACCTCGGATATCGAGCTGCTCGAGGTCTTCTATGCACACACCATCTCGCCCATTGCCATCGCCTTGGTCTGCACCGCTGTCTTTGAGGGCTTCTTGCTGGCCGTAAGCCCTGAGCTCGCCGGCATCGCGCTTGTGGCCTACGCGGTCCTGGGCGTGCTGCTGCCCCTGGTCTCGGCCAAGGCATGCGGCACCACCGGTCGCCAGAGCCGCGAGGGAGCAGGCAAGCTGGGCGCCTTTGTGCTCGACAGCCTGCGCGGCGCGTCCGAGACCATCCAGTTTGCCGGCGGCGCCGATCGCAGCCGCGCTCTGGGCGAGCTGACCGAGCAAGTCGGCGCCGTGGATGCACGCCTCAAGCGCCGCCAGGCAGCCAGCGAGGCGGCGGCCGACGCGCTCATCCTCGTTGCCAACCTGGTGATGCTCGGACGTGCGCTGCAGCTGGTGGCTGCGGGGACGATTGATTTCGCCGCGGCATTTGTCGCCGTTTTCACCTTTGTTTCGTCCTTTGGCTCGGTAATGGCCGTGAGTCGTCTGGGCGCCTCGCTGCAGGAAACGCTCGCCTCGGGCGCGCGCGTGCTCGATCTGCTCGACGAGCAGCCCCAGTGTGCCGAGGTCACGGACGGCCAGAACGTGGAGTTCGCCGGTGCCGCTGCCGAACATGTGAGCTTTAGCTATGTGGGTGGCGCGGGTGCCGACGATGCGGGACAGCCGGCGGACGAGACGGCCGCGAGCCTCATTCTCGACGACGTGACCTGCACCTTTGCGCCCGGCACCATGACCTGCATCATGGGGCGTTCGGGTTCGGGCAAGTCGACGCTGCTCAAGCTGCTCATGCGCTTTTGGGACCCCACCGCCGGTACCATCACGGTGAGTGGTGTCGATGCCCGTCGTATCAACACGGCGAGCTTGCGCGGCCACGAGGCCTATATGACCCAGGACACGCACCTGTTCTGCGGTACCGTGCGCGAGAACCTGCTCGTCGCGCGTGCCGACGCCACCGATGCCGAGCTGCTCGACGCTTGCCGCTCCGCCTCACTCACCACGCTCATCGACCGTCTGCCGCAGGGACTCGACACGCCCGTTGCCGAGCTGGGCGACTCGCTTTCGGGCGGCGAGCGCCAGCGCATCGGACTTGCACGCATCTTCCTCAACGACGCGCCTTTCATTTTGCTCGACGAGCCCACCAGCGCCCTCGACGCACTCAACGAGGCGTCCGTGATGAAGGCCGTCGACGAGCTCAAGCGCCGCGGCAAGACCATCGTGCTGGTGAGCCACCGTGCCAGCACCTGCGCGTTTGCCGATCGCTCGCTTTCGGTCGAACACGGGAGGCTCAGCTAATGGCGCGCCCGGCCGACACGCCGGAGCTGGCGGGCAAGCGTGCGCGCGAGGCCCAGATGGTGTCGCAGATGATCGCGCTGTGGTGTCGCGGGCATCATGGCCGCGGGCGTGCGGATGAGCAGGCTGCCAGCGGCGATGCGCACGCGCGCGTGAAGCTTGGATTCCGGGCCATCACCCTCTGCCCCGAATGCGCTGAGCTGCGAGAATACGCCGTCGCACGCATTGAACGCTGCCCGTATATGGGCACCAAGACGTTCTGCTCGGCCTGCCCTTCGCATTGCTACCGGCCCACCATGCGCGAGAAGATCCGCGAGGTCATGCGCTGGTCGGGCCCGCGCATGATCCGCTATCGCCCCATCACCGCCGTGAGACACGCGATGGTAACGGTGCAGGCCAAACGCATGGCGGCACGAAGCAAGTAGCCGCCGGCGCCGACACGCGCCGCGCAGCCTTTCCGATCGATTTCGACCCCCCGGCGTGCGCGGCGTGTTGAAAGTTGCACCATTACAATGGAGCGGATTCGCCAAATGCAAAGGAGTCGCCATGCCCGCATGCCCGCTGGTCGATTGCCACGCCCATACTTCGTTTTCGGACGGCCATGCCTCGTTTGAGGACAACGTTCGCGCCGCTGCTGCGGCCGGCTGCCGCGTTATGGTCTCGACCGACCATCTCACCCTGCCCGCCAGCATGGACGCCAACTGCGAGGTGCAGGTCGTCGAGGGTGACTTGCCGGCGCATCGCCTGGCCTTTGAGGACGCCCGCAAGCTTGCCGCGCAGATCGCGCCGGAGCTCAGCTTTATCTATGGCTTTGAATGCGATTGGTACGAGGGCTGCGAGCCTTTGGTTGAGCGCTGGTCCGATGGCGCCGTGGTGCGCCTGGGCAGCGTACATTGGATCGGCGACCCCGGCGACATCATGGCCGGCGCCGCGGGCACGCCGGGAACGGAAGACGTCGCTCGCCCCGATACGCCCGATTCACTCTGCGGTTGGATCGACGACGACACCAACCTGCACGTCTGGGAGAACCTAGGCGTGCGCGGCGTATGGGAGCGCTATGTCGACGACTGGTGCCACGCCTGCGAGAGCTCGCTCGACTTTGATGTGATGGCCCATCCCGACCTGGTCATGCGCTTTTCGAAGGAGGGCTTCGCGCCCGACTTTGACCCCATGCCGCTCTGGGAGCAGATGGCCGAATGCGCCCACGATACGGGTCGCCGCGTTGAGGTCTCGACCGCCGCGCCGCGCAAGGGCCTCGACGACTACTATCCCGCAACCGGCCTTTTGCGCTGTTTCGCCCACGCCGAGGTGCCGATTACTTTTGGCTCGGACGCACACCGCGCCTGCGACATCTGCTGGAACATCCGCGAGGCTCAGGCCCACGCCTACGACTGCGGTTATCGAACCTTCGATATCCCCCACGCCACCGGAGAATGGGAGTCCACGCCCCTCGCCTAAGACTAGTGGCGACGGGCGTTGAGCTCGCCGGCCAGTTCGTCGAGGGTGATGCCGTAGCGTTCAAGCGTCACAAGCAGGTGGTAGACCAGGTCGCCGGCCTCGTAGCGAATGTGGTCGTGATCGTTATCCTTGCAGGCCATGATGACCTCGCTCGCCTCCTCGGCAAGCTTCTTGAGCAGCTCGTCCTCGACATCGGTCAGCAGGCGAGCGGTATAGCTCTCCTGGGGCGACGCATCGCGACGGCCATGGATCACCTCGGCCAGTCCCGTCAGCGTCTCACCGATATTTCCATTCTGAACATTTGCGGTGCGCACACCCATAGTTCAATCCTTTCCGTTTTACCGAGCGCCCAACAGGGCGCCCGCCTTAGGCGAGTTTCTTAAAGAAGCAGGTACGGTTGCCGGTGTGGCAAGCCGGGCCCGGAGAGTCAACCTTGACCAGTAGCGTATCGCTATCGCAGTCGGCCCAGAGTTCCTTGACCTCCTGCATATTGCCGCTCGTCGCGCCCTTGTTCCAGAGCTCCTGGCGGCTGCGACTCCAAAACCACGTGGTCCCGGTCTTGAGCGTCAGCCCCACCGACTCCTCGTTCATCCAAGCAACCATAAGCACCTCGCCGGTGTCATACTGCTGAACCACACAAGGAATCAGCCCGCGGGCGTCGTACGTAAGATCAGACGCTTCTATTACCTCAGTCATCATTTCTCCCAAGTCATAAACGAAACCCCACAGGTCGGCGAGGGTTGTCCAGGTGCCGCAGGTTGCCGCGAAAGAGGAGCGACGCGTACTTTGGTACGCGAGCGACGGTTTGAGCGGCAAGATGCGGTGCCTGGGCAAGCCGCAGCATTAGAAGTCCAGCCTGACAGGGATGCCTTGGCTGGCCATATACTCCTTCACCTGGCGAATGCTGAAGGTTCCAAAGTGAAAGACGCTGGCCGCCAGTACGGCGTCGGCTTCACCCTCGATCACGCCCTCGGCAAAATGCTCGAGCGTGCCCACGCCACCGCTTGCGATGACGGGAATCGGCACCGCACGCGCCACGGCGCGGGTGAGCGCCAGGTCAAAGCCGGCCTTGGTGCCGTCGCGATCCATGCTGGTGAGCAAGATCTCGCCGGCGCCGCGACGAGCCGCCTCCTCGGCCCACGCCACCGCGTCGATACCCGTGGCGTTACGGCCGCCCGCCGTGAAGACCTCCCACTTGTCGGCACCCGGCTCGCCGGGCAGGCCAACGCGCTTGGCATCGATTGCCACGACCACGGCCTGGCTGCCAAACGCCGCGGCAGCCTGGCTGATCAGAGACGGGTCACGCACGGCCGCCGAGTTAAGCGATACCTTGTCGGCACCGGCGGCAACCATGGTGCGCATGCCCGCCAGATCGCGGAAGCCACCGCCCACGGTATAGGGAATGGCGAGCTCCTCGGCCGCGTGCGCCGCCATCTCGATGGTCGTCGCGCGGTTGTCGCTCGTCGCGGTAATGTCCAAAAACACGACCTCGTCCGCACCCTCGCGATCATAGGCACGAGCAAGCTCCACCGGATCACCCGCATCGCGCAGGCTCACAAAGTTGACGCCCTTGACCACACGGCCGTCCTTGACGTCCAGACAGGGAATCACGCGTTTGGTAAGCATGGGCTACTCCTCCCCTCGGGCGGCGGCGAGCGCCTGGGCCAACGTAAAGTTGCCCTCGTAGAGCGCACGACCGGTAATGGCGCCCTCGATGGCGTCCTCGCCCACCGCAGCGAGCGCACGGATGTCGTCGAGCGTCGAGATGCCGCCCGACGCCACGACGGGAAAGTCCGCGATCTCGGCCACATGGCGATATGCTGCCACGTCGATGCCCGTCTGCATGCCGTCGCGCGCGATATCGGTATAGACCAGGTGTTTAAAGCCCAGCTCGGTGAGCTGCGCCACGGCATCGTCGAGTGCCACACCCGCGCCGTCGCGCCAACCATTCACCTTGACCTGGCCGTCACGGGCGGCGATATCTGCCACCAGCAGCTCGCCAAATCCGCGAGCCGCCACCTCGGCAAATCCCGGCTCGGTCACGAGCACCGTGCCCAGCGCAATGCGGCGAGCACCATAGCCGGCCAGCTCGTCGATGCGCGCAAGCGAGCGAACGCCGCCGCCCACGTCCACGGACAGACCGTCGACGCCGCAGATGGTCTTAATCGCCGTCGAGTTAGCGGCGCATGCGTCCTCGTCCTCGCCAAAGGCGGCGGACAGGTCGACAACGTGCACCCAACTCGCGCCCTGCTCGGCAAAGGAACGGGCAACCGCCACGGGGTCGTCGGAATATACCTTGCAGCGGCTGCGGTCGCCGCGCTCCAGGCGCACGACCTTGCCGCCGATCAGATCGATTGCGGGAAACAGGATCATCGGCCGCCCTCCTCGACGATGTTGACGAAGTTCTTAAGGATGCGCTGGCCCAGCGCGGAGGACTTCTCGGGATGGAACTGGCAACCCCACACGTTGCCATGGCGCACGATGCACGGGAAGCTCCGCGTGTAGTGCGTGCGGGCCAAGACGTCGGCGGCACCGGCGTCGTCGGCCACCGCGTAGCTGTGGGTGAAGTACATGTTGGCGCCCTCGGCAAAACCGGCGAGCAGCGGATCGGCCGCGCCGGCGGGCGTCATGTGCACCTGGTCCCAGCCCACGTGCGGCACCTTCAGGCGACTCGACTCCAGGCGTGTGCACGAGCCGCGCATGATGCCCAGACCATCGATCCAGAAGCCACCGGCTTGCTCGGAGGCATCGCCGTCCACGACCGTGCCCGCGTCCGCAGGCACGCCCTCGTTGCCACGCTCAAAGAACAGCTGAAGACCCAGGCAAATGCCGAGCAGCGGAGTTCCGGCGGCAACGGCGTCGAGCACCGCGTCTGCCTCGCCGCTCTCGCGCATAAAGGCGATCGCGTCGTAGAACGCGCCCACGCCCGGGATGACCAAGCCATCGGCACGGCGGATCTGCTCCGAATCGTCCGACGCGCAGGCGACGGCACCGGCGCGCGCAAGCCCGCGCACGACGCTCGACAAATTGCCCTTGTGGTAGTCGACCACCACGATCTTCGGTTCGCCCACGCGACCCTCCCTTTTCTCATCATCCAAAACCACCACAAAGGTGCCTGTCCCCTTTGTGGTGGTTTTTACTCTTGTTGCAACTACAGCGAGCCCTTGGTGCTGGGGACGCCCTGCACACGGGGGTCCAGCTCGCAGGCGTGGCGCATCGTGCGGCCCACAGCCTTAAAGGCGGCCTCGATAATGTGGTGCGAGTTGCCGCCCGCCAGCTCGCGCACATGCAGTGTGAGCTTTGCGTCGCGCGCAAAGGCGTAGAAGAACTCGACGGCCAGCTCGGTATCGAAGCTGCCCACGCGCTCAGTCGGCACGGGCAGCTCGCAGTAGGCCTGCCCACGACCCGAGATGTCCACAGCGGCCATCACGAGTGTCTCGTCCATGGCAATCGCCGCGTCGGCAAAGCGTGTGATGCCCGCCTTATCGCCCAGCGCCTGGCAAAACGCCTCGCCCAGCACAATGCCCGTGTCCTCGACGGTGTGATGCGCGTCGACCTCCACGTCGCCCACCGCGTGCACCGTCAGGTCAAACAGACCATGGCGGCCAAAGGCGTTGAGCATATGGTCGAAAAACGGCACGCCGGTCGAGATATCGCACACGCCGGATCCATCCAGGTCGAGCTTGACGACAATATCGGTCTCGCCCGTCTTGCGGGTCACCTCGGCATAGCGGTCCATCTACATCTCCTCCTTCACCAGCGCGGCAAACGCAGCCAGCACCTCGTCGTTTTCCTGCGGGGTGCCCACAGTAATGCGCAGGCAGTCCGCGAGCCCCGGCGCGTAGCTAAAGTCGCGCACCAGGATGGAATACTCGTCGCGCAGACGCTCGCGCACGCGCGTGGCATGCGGCGTACGCACGAGTACAAAGTTCGCCGCGCTCGGCCATGCCTCTACGGGCAGGCCCTCGGCAGCCATTGCGCGCAGGGCGCACAGCTCGCGCTCACGCTCGTTCGCAACCAGCGCCACCACGGGCGCATACGCATCGCGGGCACGCACGCAGGCAAGCGCCGCCGCCTGGCTCAGCACGTTGACCGAGTAGATCTGGCGAATCGCCGCGAACACCTCGATAACCTCGGGCGCCGCGATCACGTAGCCCAGACGCGTGCCGGCGGCGCCAAACGCCTTGGACAGCGTGTGCAGAATCACCAGGTTGGGATGCTCGGCGATAAGTCCCTGCGCCGTCGTTGCCGCGCCAAACGAATCGTCGGCAAACTCAACGTAGGCCTCGTCGACCATAACCATGCCGGGGCAGGCATCGCACAGCGCCGCGACAAAGTCGAGCGGAGCCACGTCGCCCGTGGGATTGTTGGGCGAGGTCACGATGGCCAGGTTGCACTCGGGTGCCGCGGCGAGTACGGCAGCCTGGTCGAGCTCAAAGGTAGCCGGATCACGCCACACGTCGCGCACCTCGGTCTGGCACAGCGACGCAAAGAAGGCGTACTCGCTAAAGCACGGCGGGCAGTTGAGCAGGGTCCTCCCCGCGCCGCCAAACGCCAGCAGGTAGTTATAGAGCAGCTCATCACCGCCGTTGCCCACGCAGATGTTCTCGCGCGCCACGCCATGCCAGGCAGCAAGCCCGTCGCGCAAGTCGTTGGACATGGGATCGGGATAGCGGTTGAGCGGCGTGGCGGCGAGCGCCGCATCGACCGCCTCGCGCACGCCAGCCGGCACGGGATAGGTGTTCTCGTTAGCCGAAAGGTTGATGCGCGTGGGCGTAAAGTTGGGATCGTAGGGCTCAATACCGGCCAAGTAAGGCTGGACGAGCTCCTTCATGCGGGGTGAAAGCTCGGTCATCTTAGGCCTCCTCGCCGGCCGCGCCAGCGGCAGCGCCCGCAGCGGCCGCCAGATCGACGCCCTCGGCAACGGTCGCCACAGCGTCGCCCGGCCAGGCGACCTTGGTCAGGTCGGCTGCGGCCAGCGACTCGGCACTCACGGCATCTTCGCCCTGCTCCAGTACGCGACGGCGCAATGCGGCCGAAAGCGCGTGTGCCCACAGGCCCTCGGCCTCGGCCAGACGCTGCGTAGCGGGAGCATCGGAAAGCAGGCCCTCGGGCGTATAGCAAATGACGCTCGAGCGCTTGACGAACTCCTCCACCGAAAGCGGGTTGGAGAACATGGCCGTACCGCCGGTCGGCAGCGTGTGGTTGGGGCCGGCGACGTAATCGCCGAGCGGCTCGGAGCTCCAGGCGCCCACAAAGATGGCGCCGGCGTTACGAATACCGCCGAGCAGGCCCATCGCGTCCTTGCAGTGCAGCTCAAGGTGCTCGGGCGCCACGGTGTTCACGGCCTCGACGGCGGCGGCCATGTCGGCGGCGACCACGATGGTACCCTCGCTATCGAGCGAGGCACGCGTGATCTCGGCGCGCGGCGACTGCGCTACCAGAATGTCGATACCAGCCTCGACCTCGCGCGCAAACTGCTCGTCGCAGGTCACCAGGTAGCAGGCAGCCAGCGGATCGTGCTCGGCCTGCGCCATCAGGTCGGCCGCGACCACCATGGGCTTGGCCGTGGCATCGGCCAGCACGCAGACCTCGGAGGGGCCGGCAACCATGTCGATACCCACGTCGCCCGAAACAATCTGCTTGGCCGCGGCGACAAAGGCGTTGCCCGGGCCGGTGATCTTGTCGACGCGCGGAATGGTCTCGGTGCCGTACGCCAGCGCGGCCACGGCCTGGGCACCGCCCACCATATAGATTTCGTCCACGCCGCCGAGCTTGGCTGCCGCGAGCGTATAGGGGCTGATCAGGCCATCTTTTTGCGGCGGGGTCACCATGACCACGCGCTTGACGCCGGCAACCTTGGCGGGAATGGCGTTCATGAGCACGGTAGAGGGATACTGCGCGCGACCGCCCGGCACGTAGATGCCGGCAGCCGCGAGCGGAGTTACCTTAACGCCGAGCATCGTGCCGTCCGCACGCGTGGTAAACCAGCTCTGTTCGACCTCGCGCTGGTGGAACTCGCGAATCTGGCGCGCAGCCTTCTCCAATGCGGCGACAAAGGCCGGGTCGAGACCTTCGAGCGCGGCATCGATCTGCTCCTGCGGCAGGCGGAAGCTTTCCAGCTCAACACCGTCAAAACGCTGGCAGTAATCACGCACCGCGGCATCGCCGTTGGCGCGCACGTTGGCCACGATATCACGGGCGGCATCGACGATGTTTTGCGGCAGCACGCCCTTGCGGTTGAGCTGATTGGTAACAAGGCGCTCGCCGGGAGCAAGCTTGATGGTCTTCATATCGGTATCCCCTATCGGTTGAGGTTGCGTTTGAGAAACGAGAGACCGGGCGGCGGCACCAATCGGCCCTCAGCCCGGATATGGGGGCGCCCGTGCGCGCTCGCGCTATTGTGCCGAACCCGCGACGGGCTCAAAATGCTTGTCCTTCACGGCGGCCGCCAGGCGATCGGCCAGGTTGCGCACGCGCGGATCCAAGCGCGCCGCACCCGGGTTGACGAAGAAGCGGGCCGTGCAATCCATAATGCGCCCAGTGATAACCAGGTCGTTGTCGCGCAGGGTCGCGCCCGTGGCGGTGATATCCACGATACGATCGGTCATGCCGACGATGGGGCCCAGCTCAATATTGCCGTGCAGAGAAACGATGTCGGCATTCACGCCGCGCTCGGCATACCAGGCACTCGCGATGCGCGGGTACTTGGTGGCCACGCGCAGAGAACCACGACGGGCATAGTTGCGCTCAGCCTGGCCGGCGCGCCATGCGGGCTCCGCCTCAATAAAGGTGCACAGGCCGTAGCCCAGATCGACGAGCTGCAGCAGGTTGAGATCGGCCTCGATGAGCGAGTCCCAGCCGCAGATGCCGCAGTCGGCACCGCCGCAACCCACAAAGGCCGGCGCGTCGCTGGGGCGCACGATGACAAACTCAATATCGCCGACCGCACCCTCGCCGGCACGCGTGTCGCGACCGCGCACAATCAGGTGGCGGCCGGGATCGCGCAGCTCGGAGACGTCCAGGTCTGCAGCCTCGAGCACGTCGAGCGTGTCGGCCTTAAGCGAGCCCTTGGGAACGGCGATGCGCAGCGGACCCTCGGCGCCACGGCCCACGGCGTGGTCACCATCGGAGGCAGCGTCCTCGGCCGAGGTGCGCGCGGCCTCCAGGCGCTCAAGCGAAAAGGCAAAGCCCGCCGCCGGCACCTCGATGCCGTCGCCGAACGCGCCGGTAAAGATAGAGTCGTAGCGACCGCCCGAACCCACCGGATCGGGCAGGCCACCGGCATAGGCCTTAAAAACCAGGCCCGTGTAGTAGTCGAAGGAATTCATGATGGAGAAGTCGAAGGACAGCACCTGCGCGTCCTCGGGAGCCAGACCCTCAACCAGGGCTCGCAGCTCACGCGTCAACGGCGCGACGATACCGGCCGCTGCCAGCAGCGCGTCCACGCGGTCGAGCACCTCAGCGCCGCCATGCAGGCGCGGCAGCTCGCTAATGGCAACCTTGACGGCCTCGGGCTCGGCGCTTTCCGCCACGCGGGCATCGAGGCCCACAAAGTCGTTGGCGTGCACGCAACGCAGCGCCTCGGCAGCCAGCTCGCGATCTTCGCATGCCGCGAGCAGCTCCTTAAACGGACGCACGCTGCCTGCGATAATGCGCGCATCGGGCAGTGCGAGTTTGCGCACGGCCTCCGCTACCAGCGAGACAATCTCCACGTCGCCCGCGGTGTCACCCGCGCCAATGAGCTCAAAACCCAACTGTGTAAACTGACGCGAACCACCGGCATTGCGCTGGCACTCACGAACCACCGGTGCCTCATAGCGCAGGCGCAGCGGCAGGTCGGCCGCGCGCATGCGGGTCGAGACCAGGCGCACGATGGGCAGCGTGTTATCGGGACGGACCACCAGCAGACGGCCGTCGTCATCAAAGAGCTTGAACGGCGTATCCGCGATGCGGCCGCCCTCCTCGAGCGAACCCTTGTCCTCGAGCAGCGGCGTTTCGACCGGCAGGTAATGATGCTCCCTAAAGCAGCCCTTCACCGTCAGCGCAATCTCCTCGCGCGCCTGAGCCTCCTCGGGCAATATGTCCCGGAATCCCCACGGTGTGGCCGTCATCTGGTGAGCCTCCTCATGCTGTGCTTCGTATAGAACAGAAGACCGGCATAGCTCCGCCGGTCTTCTGGGTACTTTAGCATACTAGAGTGCTTGCGGGGAGAATCGTCTCCCTAGGCTCACAGCGTATTCATTTGGAAACATAGGGGGAAGCGGCATCCCATTTCGAGCGGCCATTCCGGGACGTAGTTTCCGCTTGAGGCCTCAACCGGAAAGCACGTCCCGCTTCCAGCCACGGCTGAGACCCCGAACGACACTCCGCTCCGTCTAGGCGCCAATCGCGCGTCGATACTCCGCCATAACCTGAGCGTCGGCTGCCGCCGGATTGGCAAAGTACTGCTCGTCGTAGGTCTCAGCCGAAACCACTCCGCAATAGCCGCGCGCCACCAGCCCATCCAGGTCGGCACGCATATCACGGTCGCCGTCGCCCCAGGCAAGATGCGTGGTGCCATCTGCCGCAATATCGACAAAGTGCACGTGGGCAACATCATCGCCAAGTAGATCGAAATAATCGTCGATGGTATCCCCCGCCACCGCCATGGCACCCATATCAAGGCACGCCTTGAGCGCCGGATGTCCAACCGCGTCTATCATGCGCTTCGTATCGGCCGCCGAGTTTACGATCATCGACTCAACCGGCTGCAGGGCCTCGAGCACTAGGTGCACGCCGCGCGGACCCGCATACTCGGCAATCGACCGCAGCATCGAAGCACTACGCGCCCATGCATCCTCGATCGGCTCATTCAAAAATGCCCATCCGCTCGAAACCATGACCTGGTCGGCGCCAAGCTCTGCCGCAATATCCACGACATTCTTAAAGTATGCGAGCGTGCGGGCACGCGACTCCTCCCCGCGCGCCGCGATATTCCACGGCTTGGGAT
>NZ_JBDGAW010000028.1:0-28947 GCF_040910265.1 Collinsella aerofaciens
GTATGGAGTACAAGACGACGGCAAAGTTGGTCATTCAGTCGTGCGACAAGGATCTGCCGGGCGTGTTCGGCCACGGCTGTGTCTTGCTGCTGCAAGGTATCGCCCGCGAGCACTCGCTCAACCGTGCCGCAAAGAGCATGGGCATGGCATATTCCAAGGCCTGGCGCATTGTGAACGAGGCCGAAGGGCAGCTGGGGTGCAAACTCATCGAGCGCGACGGCGCCCGCGGATCCACCCTCACCCCCGCCGGCGAGCGAGCCATAGCGGTCTACGAGGAGCTGCAGACAGAAATCAACAACGTCATCGCCTCAAAAGCCGACAACCTCATCGCCAGCATCAACGCGGAGTAGTCCTTTTAGGCGGTTTTTAGCCCACAGCGCCCTCGGGTTGAGGCTCGCGCCACAAAACGGGCCCATCTACTACGTTTAGTTGAATACCCACGACCATACCGGGCATTATGAAATTAAAACCGCTGGTAAACAGCTTGGTAATTTTCAAAATAGGCGGGTGTGGTCGACCCCTATTGCTTAAACGTAGTAAATAGGCCGTTTTCGTGACACAGACCCCGATTAGCTACTTGCGAAGGGCGTTATCGAGAGTGGCAGCCACCTGCAGGGGGTCGTCGGTGCCGGCGAAGAGGCGGATGGTGCTCCCCTGCTTGCCGCGTGGGGCCGAAAGGCGTGTCGTTGCGCCGCCGGCGGGCGACGTGCGGAACTCCCCCGGCAATGTGTCGAACAGCTCACCCGCACTTCGCTCGATAAGGTCAAACTCAACTGCCGGGCCAAAGCCGTGCTCGAGGATTCCCGTTGCAACCGCATGGTCGGGATGCGAGCTCAGCCCGGGATAGCGCACGTTGCGCACCATCTCGTTGGCGGCCAGATACTCGGCGAGCGCACGAGCACGGTCGAAGTGCGCCTGTATGCGAGCATCGAGCGACTCGAGCCCGCACTCCAGCACATCGGCCTCATCAACAGAAAGGTCAAGCGCGGGCGCACCGCGGCCCGCAAACAACGCGTGCGCGCACTCTGCGGCGGCATCCACGCGATGGCGCTTGAGCTGCGAGCGCGCCACCGAAGCGGCAACGAGTTTGCGCGGCGCCACGCCGGCACACACGCGATCGAGCGCCTCGAGCGACAGCACGGCACCCAAGCGCAGCGGATCGCACCCAAAGACGCCCGCCACAGTGTTATCAACCACAAGCAGTGCATGGGCCTCACGAGCCTCGCGACCCAGTGCACGAAGGTCGGGCACGCGCAGGCCAAAGCCGCCGATTGAATTCACAAACCACCACAGGTGCGGCACCTCGGCATCAAACGCGGTGGCAAAACCCTCGGATGCGGCGGCAAACGCCGCAACCGACGGCTCCCCCACGAGCACAACGTCGCAGGCATCAAAGCCGCGCGCAAACGCATCGGCAAAGTCATCGGCAAACACGACCAGGCGATCGCTGGGACGCACAATCCCCAGCAGCGACAGCGCCGCCGGCACGTGCGAGGCCGCAACAAGACGCGCCTCACGCGCGCCGGCCCTTGCAGCCCAGGACTCTTCTAGCTGTTGCACGTCCACGCGGCACCATCCCTTACATAAAACCAAACCAAGACCAGCCCACCCAGGTCGAGAAAACGTCAGCGCAAGCAGCGTCGAGCGGTCCGGCGTTCGTTAGAACGCCGGAACAAAATTAGCCGTGGTACTCGCCGTTGTACTGGATGAGCGTGAGGTCCTCCACGCCATCGAGTGCGCGGATGGCGTCGGCATAGGGCATATCCACGCCGTCCGAGAACACCTCGACGGCCATCTCGACTTTGTTGCCGCGCATGGTCTTGGACTTGACGGTGAACTTGGTGCGCCCAAACGCACGCACGATATCATCGCCGGTGGTCTGACCCGAATAGTGGATGACCATCATGTACACGCGCGCCTTGTCCTGGTGACTCGCAAAGCCGGCGATCATCACCACGATGACCACCGCCGTGAGCCCCACGAGCGCATACATGCCGGCGCCCGCCGTAATGCCCGTGGTAATGGCCCAAAACAGATACAGAAGGTCGAGCGGGTCCTTGACCGCCGTACGGTAACGAACGATGGACAGGGCACCGACCATACCGAGCGAGATGACCACGTTGGTCGAGATCGCGAGCGTGACCATGCAGGTAAGCACGCACATGCCCACAAGCGTCACCGCAAAGCTACGCGAATACACCACGCCGGTAAAAAAGCGCTTGTACACGTAATAGATCAGGATGCCCATGGCGAGCGCCACGAGCAGCGACAGGCCGATCTTGGCAGGGTCGACCTGACCAAACGCCTCCAAAACGGAGTTCTTAAAAAAGTCCCTGGTGCTCATGGTCTAAATATCCCCTCGGTTCTCAAAATCCGATTCCCAGTAGTTAAAACCGCGCAGGTAGGCGGTCTTTTCGTAACACAGGCAGTACTTGGAGACCGCCGTGAGCTCAGCCGCGCCCGGAGGCACCAAATCGCGCACCAGCTGCGGGCAAAACTCCGTAAACTTGACCTCCATCACCAGCTTGCCGGGCTCCAGGACCGGCAGCACGGGCAGCGTCGCGTCAAAGATATCGAAGCTTCCCACCGCGGCACGCACGTTCATGTCAAACGTAATGCGCACGGTACCCTCGTCCATCACCCACGGCTCGCGCTCGTAGTCCACGATGGTCCGCGGGCGCATCATGTTGCAGATGCACTCGATGTAGAACTCGCGACAGAGCGGATAGGGGCTCCTCAGCAAAAAGTCGTACTCGCCGGCCAAGATGCACTCAAACTCGTCGCGCGTAAGCGGCGCGTCCTCCTTGTAGATCCAGCTGCCGTACTTCTTTTTACGCTCGAGCTTAATCACCTTATCGCTGCCGTTATAGATGCGCACGCGATACTTTTTTCGCATGAGAATGCCGGCATCTTTTTCCTCGTACGCCGAGTTGTAATAGTCATCGAAGTACAGGCTGCGAATGGTGTAACCGCCCGAGCGCGCATGCTTGTCCAGCTTAAACACCGGCAACATGCGACAGGCAAGCGCAGCGTGCTCACCCTCGTTGATGAGATATTTGAGTTCGTGGCGATAGCGCTCCTGTGTGCTGCACTCGGGCGGGGCCGCCAAGCGCTCAAGCAGCGCGCTAGCCCTCCTCATACGTATCCTCCACGACCTTACCGCCGTCTTGCACGTAAAAACACTTCATGCCGTAGTGCTTGCCGTCGTCGGTCACATAGTAGTCAAACGCATCTTGCGTATAGCCGTCGGAGCTGGTGGCGCGCACGCGCACAAAATACTGGCCGGCATCGGGCGCATCACAGGTCACCTCGGGAAGTAGCACGTCCTCGGCCTTAAAAAGCACGTCGCTTATGGCATAGTCGCGCGCCAGCTCCACGGTATAGCGAATGTCACGCGCCTTAAAGTCGTAGGACGCATCCCAGTTAATGCGCAGCTTCCCGTTATCGATCTGCGGCACGCCAATGTAGAACGGCATGGGCTTTTTATAACTCTCGCAAAAGCTCTTGTAGTTCTCCTCGATCTCGGAGGGAATCGCCGCGGCAATCTGTTCGTATTCGTCCTTGGTGACAGGCAGGTTGTCGATATCGGGCAAAGCAAAGACCAGCGATTCGGTAACCTCGCGATAATGTTTGATCATCTTGGCAAGACGTGCCTCGGTCATATACGAGCGCAGGTCCTTTACGGCGCGGTCGAGCTCGCTGCGGAACGATTTGCTACGCAGTGCACGATTGAATAGCACGTTGCCCCAGTAGTTGCTTACGCCGCGCTCCCAACTCGCATAGTCCGAAAACCCGGTAAGAGAAAGCTCCAGCTTACGCAGCATACCGTCGTTGTCCCAATCGAGGATGTACCACGTATCGGAGTTGAGCGGGCTGTACAGATAACAGTTACGGTTCTGAGTATCGCAGTTGCCCGTCAGGATCTGAAACGCCAGCCAATAAACCAGATTCTCGGTATCAAAGTAGGTGTCGAGCACCTCATCGATCTTTTGCGATTCGTCGTTGAGCGCATCGAGCATCTCGATGAGCTTGGTGTGGTCCGAATCGCCCTTAATCTCGAGCATGCCCTCAAAGCTTGCCTGGTTGTAGTCGGGATCGTCGGCAAGTTTAATGGTGTCCTCGTAGCGATGGAAATCAAAGCTGTTCACCTTATACAGGTGCCCGCTCTTATCCAGGCCATGTGCCTTAAGCGCCGTCTTGTTGAGCTGCTCCACCTGCGTAAACAGGCCGTAGTCCTCAAAGGTATCGTTAGACTTTTCGGTCTGGTCGCACACCCACAGATGCACAAACTGCGTGCGCAGGCCCATCATCTGGGGAATCCCGCGGATAAGATCGTAGGCCATCTTGTTGCGAAAACGCATACCCTCGCCCATGTGCTTGTTGAGCGCAATCGCGCGCTGTTGGCGCCAGGTGCCCTTGCCTTTTTTGAGCTCCACCTTGTAATTCTTTTGCGTGTAGGAGCTCGACGTCTGGCCGCGCACCTGCACGGTGGCATTGGGCACTTCCTCGCCATAGCCAACCTCGCCGGCCATCGGGCCGTCTTCGTCGCCCGCCTGCAGCAGGCCCATAACCTGATAGCGCGTCACGCCCATGTCGGCATAGTCATACACCGAGTACGTATTGATCTCGGCCCAGCTATGGTCCGTGTTCTCGGAGCTGTTGCCGCGCGAGACCGTCAGGTACATGGTCACAATGCCCGAGTCGTCGTAGACCTCGTACAGCTCGTCCTTATCGCGCAGGTGCTTGGACTGGTCGGAAGCCTCGGCCTTTTTAATCTTGCCCTGCTTTTTGACCTTTTTGGTCGAGGATTCGTCCTGAGATGAGCAGCCCGAAAGCAGCAGCGCGCCGGCAGCCGCCTCGATCAGGCAGCGGCGAGACATCAACTTATCGATCATCAGAACCTCCCCAATGGTTACGGTACACGCGAACTACTGCGCGCTGAAACGCGCCGTGCGGCACGCCCTTGCGGCGGCACTCCTCATAGCGCTGCTCGGCACGGTCGAGCAAGCGGCCCAGCTGTGTAAAGCGACCCGTTTTGTCGGTCGCCACAATGGGCTGCTGGCTCAGGATACGATACGGCAAGTTGGCGGTATAGGTATCGAGCCTCAGCAGGGCCACGATAAAAAACACCACCGCACCCAACAAAAAGCCAAAGCCGTAAAACTGCTGCGGCAAAAGCAACGACACGGCGGTCGCCAGCCCTGCCACACCGGCAAACAGGCCCGAGGCCAGAACGGCTCCCTTGTAGTCGGTAAAGTACAGCAAGATAAGCAGTATCGTGTTGCCCACGGCATACAGGCCGTAGCCTACGCATAACGTGCGAAAATACCCGTGCATCAGATTGTTAAAGCCCAGCGGCAGGGCCGAGAGCACTGTGGTCTCGAGCGAGATGACCGCCGCGGTCACAAACAGCTGCTTGAGCGCGCAAAAGCGCAGTTCGCTGTTGAGCGTGGAGAGCATCTCCTCTTCGGCCACCACAATATCGCCCACCACGCCGCCGTCGTTAAACAGGCTGTAGTAGTCACGGTAGCGCGGATAGAAATTGACCTCGACCGACACCACAAAGTTGACGGTCGTGACGAGTGTGGTCAAAAACGCAATGAGTGCCGGCACGTCATGGTAAGGAGCCCCGTAAAACAGACCTTTGATCTGCACGCCAATAGGGCCCGCCCAGATAATAACCAGGTGTGCGAAAAGCCCCAAGTTGGTAAACAGCCCCGTAAGCGCAAGCGGCATAAATTGGTCGAGCCAGCGCAAAAAACGCCAGGGACTCCGGCCACTCCGTGGAAAATACCGGTACAGCAGCACCACATCCCAGGCGAGCATGACGCCGTAGCCTAGGGCGATTGACGCCAACAGGCCCTCGACCGGCGGCAGTCCCAGCGCCAGCGCTGCCAGGGCGCACAGGCACGCCACGCCAATGGCGGCCGCAAAGCTGCACAGAATGCCACGATAATCCTTGATGGCCGTGAGATAGCTCATGCCGTTCCAGTTGACGATCATAATGTTGAACAGCCACAGGCACAGCAGCCCCTGCAGCAGCGTGGCGCCCGAGAACAGCAAAAAGACGCCGTAGAGCACCGTGCCCGCAACGAGCATGATGGCATTAGATCCCCAAAACGAAGGCAGGATCTCATCCTCGCGCTCGGCAAAGAGCATGTCGGCCAAAAAGCGCGTGACCGGCATGGAGAAAAAGCTCGTGAGCGTGAGCGACGCCAGCAGCGTATAGGTCACCATGCACACCAGCAGATCCTGGTTGGCGCGGCCCACACCCCACAGACCACACAGCACCAAGATACCAACCTGGAGCAGCACACCCAGCAGCATGGGGCCCGTGCACACAATGCCGGCGTAGCCATAGGCGCGCATCGTGGCAAACAGACCCTTGCGCCTAAACAGGCGTTTGAGCTCAAAACCGATTCCGGCCACCGGCTACTCCCCCTCTCTGGGTAGGTCAAACGCACGCGCCGTCTCGTCGTACAGCGCGCGATAGTTGGCGAGCATCTGCTCGTGCAAAAAGTACGTGGCAACGCGACGCTGGCCGCGCTCCCCCATCTCGATACGACGGGCGCGGCTCGCGCACATGCGCTCCATGGCATCGGCCAAGCCCTTGCGATACATAGGCGGCGTCACAAAACCTGCCACGCCAAAGTCATCGCCCGGAGCGCCTTCGAGCAACTCACGGCAGCAGCCCACCTCGGTCGTCACGCAGGGACGACACGCGGCAAGCGACTCCAGCACGCTGAGCGGCTGACCTTCGGAGATGCTCGTCAAAATGGTAAAGTCGAGCTTTTCCATGTACTCGACCACGTTGACGCGGCCGGTAAAGATCAGGTCGCTCACGCCCAGGGTATCGACCAGCGCGTGGCATTCGGCGCCGTACTCCTCGTCGTCCACGCCGCCCATAATGTGCAGGCGCACCTTGGGCAGGCGCTCGTGCAGCTCAAAGAAGGCATAGATCATGGTCTTAACGTCCTTGATGGGCGCCAGGCGCACCACCGCGCCAATGTCCACCCAGCCGTCATCGGGCTTTAAGGGAATGTCCTTAAAGCGGTCGAACTGGGTGCCGTTGGGGATGACCAGACATTTGTCCGCATCGCAGCCCATATCGATCTGCGTCTTGCGGGCGTTATGGAACAAGCTCGTCACGCGGAAGGCGCGGCGGTAGATCTCCTCCGAAAGCAGGTAGAAAAAGCGAATCCAGCGGTCCTTAAACGAAGGCACCACCCAGTCGGCGCGAATGATCTCTTCCTCGCGCTCGCGGGTATAAATGCCGTGCTCGGTCAGCAGCACCGGAGCCTGGTGAACGCTTGAGCCCAGGCAGGCGAGCAGGCCGCCGTAGCCGGTCGAGATGGCGTGGTACACATCGGCCACCGGCACCTCGCTGCCCAGAAGGTAGAGCACGGGCAGCAGCATGGAGCGCATGGTGTGGAATGCATCGGCAAAGGGCGTGTATGGGTACTCGGCCAGGCACACGTCGCGAAAGATATCCATAAACGTGCGGCTCTGCAAAAACGAGAGCGGATGCACGCGACGGCGCTGGAAGATATCGAACAACACGTCCCAGTCCGGATTGGAGAGCGATACCAGGCGGCGCAGCGCCTCGCGCTCGCGGGCGTTAAAGTCGACCTCTTCTTGCTCGCCCGAAAGCCGCAGGGCGTCGTCCAGAAACACCTCGTGTACCTCGACCACGTTGCCGGGCAGCTCATAGACAAACTTGCCGCGGTCGGCAGCATGCGCGCCGATCACCCACAGCACAAACTCGTGCTCGGGCATGGCCTGTATGTAGCCGTGCATCCAGGTGGACACGCCACCGTGCACATAGGGGTAGCAACCCTCGAGTACCAAACAGATTCTCATTTGTCGCCACCCTCCTTGCGTGCAATGGTCACCGTCTTGTCCGTGGCTTTAACCAGGTACAGATCGCCCGTCAGATGCGTAATCTCGCCACCCGTGACTGCACCAGGCTCCCCGTTGTTGGCGCGGAACATGAGCCACGCCTCGTCGTGGAAATTGCCCAGGCTGATCGTCCAGGCATCCACGCCTGTGTCCACGCTCACCGTCACGGACGAAAAACGCTGGATGGCGCCCGAGCATTCCGAACCGGTCTGGCGCCGCAGATCGGGCGCAGACTTGGTGAGCCAGTCCAGGTAGTCGGTCAGGCCGCCCTTGTAGACCTCCCAGCCCTCCCTAGCGCCGCGATCGGGATCCAGTAGGTCGTCCGGATGCATAAAGTGCGTACTCACGTAGTGCATGTTGAGCTCGGACACGGCAGCTAGGCGCATGTAGGAATCGTCGACCATGCCGCCCGAGACAATACGCGGCTGCTTCACAATGCCATCGCTCGCCACGCCAAACTCCTGCACGTACGGCAGGTCGGTGCCATCCTCAAAATACGTACTGGCGATGGTCTTAATGCGCGGAACGTCGGTGCCGATAAGCTTGCGCGCACGGGCCGAAAGGATATTCGACGGTGGCACGTAGACCGAGCCGTGCGCGTTGGGCAGTACCTCGTCCTGAAAGGCGATAAGCTCGTTGAGCGATGCGACGAGCGTCTCCTTGTTCTTCCATGTCTTGTAGTCGTACAGTGTGCCATAGTCGGTATCCCAGAGCGCCAGCGGCTGATGGTTGTAGCCGTGGAAACCCAGCTCTCCGCCCATCTGCAGCAGCATGCCGCCAAAGTAGCGGAACTGCGTGGTATCGGCCTGGCGCGCGGGCTCGGTCTGGTTGACCGCGTCCTCGTAGTTTTCGATCATCACGCCGGTATAGCGAATGCCGTATTTTTGCGCGAGCTTTTGCAGATCGGGCCACCAGACTTTGGTATAAAAGTCGGCAATGGAAAGCCCGTAGTCGCGCTTGATGTAGGTGCCGTCACCCGAGGGCACGGGACTGGGAAAGTCGTCCAGATAGAAGACGGCGCTGTTGATGACCGGATAGGCCGTGGCATCGCCCAGCAGGCTGATCGCCGCGGCGTAAAAGCCGCGCATGACCTTGTCATAGATACCGATATTGCACACCACGGTGCGACCGCTACCGCAGTCATTCGACCAAATGAGCGGGGCGCCCGCATCGCCGGTCTTGGCCCACACACGAGCCGTCTCGCGCAGCGAAACCGAAAGCGACGAATCAAAGGGGTCCGAGAGCTCGTAGCGCTCTCCCCCGCCCAGCATAAAGTCCTCGCACGGCACAATGCTTTCGGCTTTTACATAGTCATATCCGGCAGATTCAATGCCAAGCTTGGGAGCAATCACTTGCAGATAGCCCGAGTTATCCGGAGGCATGGCGAGCATAAGCGAACCGCCGGCACTCACCCAACTCATAATGTCGCTCAGGTGCGTACCGAGCCCATCGAGCGACGGCATGAGCAAAATCACGCGATCGTAGGAGGTCAGCGAGGGAATGGCATCCGCGCCGTCCAGGGCAAGGTCCACGTCGCGGTGCGCGATCTTCATGTCGAGCAGGATCTGGTCGAACTGCTCCTTTACGTCCTCGACGCCAGCTCGATCGGAATCGGTAATGACCAGGCACGTGGGCTTTTGGCCAAATATTGCCGAGGAAGCCGGCACCGCATCGTTGGCGGCAAGCATCCCCAGCTTATGCTGGCCCGCACTGTACTGTACGCCGGCGCGCTCCACCAGCAGCACGGCCGCCATAGCAATAAAGACCGCCCACACCACAAGCAGCCCCATCCAGCGAAAATGGCCCGCACGGTCGCGGATATGCTGTACCACGCTCATCGGGCCTCCTCTCCGTTGCGCCAAAACGCCAGTTCCTCGCGGTTGGCGGCGCTCAAGTATACATGCTGTTTGTCAATCGCATCGATCACGCGGTGGACCTCGTCACCGTCGCGGCGCATCACCGCCAGGCGCAGGCAAAGCATCCAAACCTCCTGCTCCTCGGGCACGTCGAGCACCAGCTGGTCGGTCACGGCCTGCGCCTCGTCAATCTGTCCGACATCGGCCAGCGCCGTCGCGTATCGAATGCGAAGCTCAAGGGTGTCCTCGCGCTCGCAGCGACGCGCAAGCAGGCGCGCGTACTGTTGGCGCTGAATCTGAGCCACGCGCCCCTCGGCCAGGCCCGAGCCCAAGTATTCACCAAGAAAATCGCAGTATTCGTTGAGGTTTTGCGCGCTCGGGTCCGTCTTAAAGGCACGCTCCAGCTGCTGCAGTTTAAGGTCGGACTCCTTGGAGATCTGCGCCACCGCCGTCGCGGCATAGTGAGCCACCTCAACGTCGTCGTTAAGCTTAGCCGCCTGCAGCTGCGCCAGGTACGCGTCGGGCTCCTCGGTGAGCATGGAGAGCATTAGGCGGCGCCGTTCTGTCGGGTCGTTGACGATGAGCGCCTCCTCGAGCGGCACTACGCCTGCATCGGCATCACGTTCGTGCACTAGGATGCTGCGATGCAGGTCGTCGTTGAAACGCAGCGACTCCAGCGCAGGCTCTTTCAGCCCCTCGCCAAACACCGCGCCGCGGACCGATAGCAGAACCACCAGCAACGGGCCCCACAGCGGCACCAGCACTATCACAGCCAGCATATGCCCGCGCACCGGCAGCAGGCCCAACTTCATGAGCGTCCACAGCATCAGACAAACCAGCGCATGAATCAGCAGCAAGACGGCGGCAACAACAAGCGAGATCAAGCGACACTCCCCTCACCGTCACCGGTGTAAGCGATGTGCTGCAGCAGCGCCACGATGTCCTCGCCGTCGACGGGCTCCACCGCAATCTGCTTTGCGCTCAGGCGCTCGCGGATAATGGGCAGATCGCACGCCTTTGCCTGGCGCATAAGCAGGTAAAGCACGTCGCCGTCGACCAAGCCCGCCGCATCGCTCTCGCGGATTGCCGACCCAATTGCGCCCACCAGCTCGCCGACAGGCTCCATGCCCGGTACCACGCGCAGGAGCAAAAAGCTGCCCATCTTGCCATCTGCCAGCGCCCGCTCGGCCGCGAGCTCTTGGCCAAAGGCAGCCTGCTTAAGCACGCAAGTGCCATCGACGCAGCGTTTATCCTGTGCCACCGCCTCGTAGTCAAAGGCACGGCCCAGCGCGCTTTCGACCAGGCCGCACAAGATGCGGAACAAGTTTTGATAATAGAGGGTCATTTGGTTTTCGGCCGCGCGACGTACAAAGATCAACACGGCGGGTGCCCCGTCGCGCTCGATCGTGTATCCAAACATGGGAAGCCCCGGCGTCAGCTCGCGGTTCACCCACAGATTCGAACGACCCCCGTCGCCCAAAAGAGGTGCAAGCTGCTCAAGCGTGAGCGAGCGTGCGGCATCTTCGGCAATCGCGGGACTTGCTGCCACCAGGCGTGCAAATGCTCCGCCCGAAACATGGTAGATCGCCACCGAATCGTTCTCGAGGATCTCGCCCAGAAGCTCGCAGCACTTGCGATAGATGTCGCGTGGGTTGAACACGTCGAGCTCCTGCGTCACGGCAAAGATCTTGCCAAAGCTGTCGTGGCGACCCACGATCTGGCGCCTGTACGCGCGCTTATCCTCGATCGCGTCGTGGTAGAGCTGCGTAAGGAACGTATTGCGGTTGCGCACGAGCTCGTTTTGATCGCGCTCCGCCCTAATGGCTTCGCTGTTGCGCAGCTGCACATAGCCGCACACGGCACCCACAACAAAGTACGCAATAAACGGAAGCCAGTTGGACGGCTCGTAGAACAGGCCCTGGAAGGTATAGCCGTACAGAGTAAAGTAACTCGCAGCCAAACCCACCGACGCCAGCAGCGCCGCAACCAGGCCAAAGTCCAAGCCATACAGCGTGCCGATGAGCACCACGTAGAGCAGGCGATAATCGAGCACGTTGAGCTGGGTCGATTGGGAGAACAAGCGCTCCAGCACTTCAAAGAGCACCCAGGCGGCTGCCGTCTCCAGGCATTTGACAGGCAGCGTGCGCATTTGAATGCGGTCGATGGCCGCGCGCAAGGGGTTGACCTTCTTTGCACGGCCAGCATCCCAGCGAGCCTGAATGGTCGAGAGGTCGCGCAGCAAGTCGTAGCGCTGAAACCAGCCATAGCGCACGCGAGCGACGTCGCTGGCGGGCAGGGCGTAGCCGGCAGAATCGCCATAGTCAACTGAGAGCCCTGGGAACAGTGCCTGAAGGGCCTCGCCCACCTCACCCACCGTGTGATGGAAGGTATCGGCTACGTCGAGCGTCTCAAAGTTGCCATCCCAGCTGTCGAAGATACGGCGTACCAGCACCGAAAGCTCCTCGGCACACAGCAGGGGAAACGCCGCATCCTGCGCGCCCTGCAAAGCGGCCGATCCGGTTGAGCATGCGTCGAACACCGGCACCAAAAACGGGTCCTCCAGCGCGGCAGACGCGGTATACAGGAACGGCACGCGCAGGATCTTGGTCTGAACGCCCTCGCGAGCAGCGTAGTAGCGGCACAGGTCGTTGGCTGCGTGCGCGATAATGCCCTTGCCCGTTCGCCCCGCGGCATCGGCGGCACCCTCGGCACCCGCGGGCCCCGCTACATACAGCAGTTGGACCCGGCGACCCGCGCACGTACGAAAGACCGAGCGCAGCAGCTCGATATCGCCCACGGTATCGGTATGCGGGGTTAGGTAATTAGACAGGTAGACCACGCGGTCGAACTCGTAGGCCTGCTCCAAGTGCTGGAGCAGCTCTTTCCACGAGGCATGGGGCGACGACTTATCGCGGCGCGCTTCCTGCGCGGCTACAACCTTAACGTGGTCCCCAGGGAATGCCTTGGCGCAAAAGTCATCGTCAACATATGCGGTGTTGCCAACAACCAGCACCTCCATGGCGCACCCCTCCCCTAAAATCCACTTTAGTCATAGTCAAACATGCGTATTTTACGCTGTCAACGCGAGTTGGAACGCCTTTAAGGCTGTTTTAAGAACTTTTTTAGGGGATGTGGAGACACCAAGGTTGCTAAATGAGCGCCCAATCCGGAAGTGCGGTGAAAAACCGAGAACGGTCGACCAGGCCCCTGTTTAGACATCCGAGACCTGCGGTTTTGTTGCCGAAAATCAGTTTGTGCTCGGAGGTTTCCGATTTTTTCACCGCACTTCCGAAATGACAGCCCCGCATCGACAACATTAATCAGAACTAGCAGCGTCCAGAAGTCTAGCCAAGCAGCTTCGACTCGATTCCAGCGAAATCAATAAGACCCGTTGAGTAATCTAAAATAAATAGCAGACAGGTACCAAGAACCCACACCTCATCGGCCCAACGCAAAGCATCGTTTTGCGCCTTCACGATCGTTTCATGGTCAAGATCTCTATACTCAGACTCATAACCGGCCTCGCCGTTATGACCGCACAACCGAAGCGCCTTAATGGCGGTAAGTACAATCATTTCATCAACGTCAGGCCTAATAAAATGCCGCTCAAAACTCTGGTACCTAGAAGCATTGCCAACAATTGCCTTGTAATTCAAAACGTCTTCACGGGAAACAGTTCTGCTTAGATATTCGACGTCGGGCATTTTCAGAAAGTGCTTACATGCCTCGACCATTGGATAGTTAACGTAGAGCTTGCCATTGTCTGTGCTCTCGTTAAAGTAACGTTGCATTTCCTCTAACCGTGCAGGTGAGAACCTATTATCTTGGGGCTCATAGTCAAAGACCAGCAAAACATCAGAATAATCCTGGTCAAATAACCACTTATCCTCTTCGGACGCACGTTCCTTAAGGACGCCGAGAAGCGATAAGTCGTCCTGAAAGCCGTCCGAAAACATCCTTTCGTAAAGCTCGTAGATATTTGTGTTATAGGAAACGATCTCATAGCCAATGTCGAGGCCATAGCACCTAAAGAGAGCCTGGAAGAGTTTAATCTCTTGCTTTATGCCCTCAACGATAAGCAGGACTTGCTTCCTAGACATCGAATTCGCCAGCCTTATAGAGCTTTTCGAGGTTGTGCCCTTCCCTTAGTTCCCTATCTGTTGCATTGGCAGCGGAAATAATATTGTGATCCGAAAGAATGAATAAGCAGTCTGGCCTAAGGATTTTATTGCTGAACAAATCTGTATTATGCGATGCGCAAAGCACCTGGCGTCCAGTCTGGGACTTAAAATAGTCAACGACCTTCTCGGCGAGATCGTGATGATAGAACGCATCGAACTCGTCGACAAAAAGCAAGGACGGCACACTTGTAGCATGAAAATAATTAAACAGTCGCAGCAGCGCAACAGTGCCGCTTGAACAGTTTTCTACAAACGGAATAAGTCGACTTTTTTCAAAGTACAAAGCGATATCACCCGATGGCGTTTCACGCGCAGTAAGGCGTTCTTGAATTCCAAAGTCATTCAAAAAAGCCTGAAGCTCAGAAACCAAGCCATTCGAAATAACGTTTTCGGCGATGGTAGAGACAAGGTTACGGTCGTTCATATGTGCGTCGCCAATGGCATCCATTGACCGCGCAAACGTATAAAGCTTAAAAAGAGGCATTGCCCTCTCAAAAGGAATGTTATTGCACACATACGCCAAAACGGAAATGCCGGGAGATTTGAACTCCCAGTTTAATCGATCGGCACCAATAGAAGCCAAATCGCCATCGAGCACTTTACCTGCACGGTGGTCGTAATCAAATGCAATCTTGCCGTTAACAACCACTGTCTCACGAAGATAGTCTGTTATCCCAGTCTTTTCGTAACGATAAGCAACTTCGTCATTCCCAAAGCGAAACGTGTAGGCAAAGCACGCCGACGTGACCCCATCAACTGCGCTGAGATAATTAGTTTTATTGGAATAGAAGGTCCGACGCCCCACATTTGCTGAAATATCGAGAAGAGCATTGGAGAAATTTGTTTTGCCGACAGCGTTTTTACCGTAGATAAGACCACAAGAAACGATGCCCTCATCGATGGCTGACGTATTGAATCTGTAGTCCCTGACATCGGTCAAATTGAAGGTAAATCTATGGGAGAAGTTTCGGAATCCCTCGACCTCAAAACGCGTTAGCATCGAAACCTCCATGTTATACTTGCCGTAAAGTTTTTACGGCAAGTATAACATGGAGGCGACCCAGAGGGGCGTCATAGTCAAAGTCAGGTTTTCCAGCGCGCAGCAGCAGGAACGTGAACGATGACGTCGTCAACCTACTACCCGGCGAGCAGGGCGATCCATTGGTAGCGTCTTTAGCGAACGGGGTGAGCATCTACGCCAACTGGCCCTTACCGACCTACTGCATGTTCACGGTACGAGAGAGCGACATCGTTGTCAGCACTGTCGTGATTACCAGGCGAATGATCGAAGAGTTCAGGTGCGCCGATGGCTGAATCGGCATCGTGAGGTACATCCGCCTCGAGCGCCCACTAAATCGGAAGAGCACTTCTGGTAATAATATTTCTCTGCAAGGTTCCGCCTTCTATGGCGCCTTAAGCCTGATGAGAACAACTGTGGCCGCAAAATCGAAGAGTATGGCAATGCAAAGCTGGAACCAAGCAGGTCACTGGGACTTATCAATACTATTATTAAAACAATAATTGTTATTAGATAGGTGGGTCAATTGTCAGAAGACGAATCAAAATATGAATACTGGCTACCCAATGCCAGCAACATAAAGATCTGTAAAGAAGCACAGGTCAACTCCGTCGTTATTATCGGACCAAATGGATCCGGTAAATCAAAGCTCGGTGCTTGGATAGAGCAACAAGATTTCGAAAAGGTCCATAGAATCTCAGCACAGCGCGATATCAATTTTCTGAGAGAGTCCCTTTAAAAAGCTTTGCAGAAGCAGAAGATAACGTTTTTTACGGCGGCTCCCAATATAAGGAGAAAAAACAAGTTCGATGGGGATGGGGTGGAAGCTACACGACAAAGCTCCTTGACGATTTTGACGATGTTTTAGCAGCACTCATCGCACAAGTAAATCTTGAAAACCAGCGGTTTATTGATGAATGCAAACATGCGGAGTCTATTTCTGTAGAAAGGCCCCCTCTACCGAAAACAGCACTAGATAAGCTTAAAGTAATTTGGGATGAAGTCTTTCCTCAAAGAAAGATCGAGCAGGAAGACGCGGCCTTCTACGCGTACTCCAAAAGTAAAACGGATCGCTACAGCGCAACGCAAATGAGTGACGGCGAGCGTTCAGTGCTATATCTTGCCGCACAAGTTCTTTGTGTCCCAAACGACAAAATAATCATCATGGATGAGCCTGAAGTTCATTTACATCCATCGCTTATGGCGCGACTCTGGACTTCCCTAGAGCAGTCGCGCCCAGACTGCCTCTTTATCTACATAACCCACGATGTTAATTTCGCCTCAACACACCGAAGCTCGGATATCATCTGGGTTAAGAATTTCGATGGCACCAAATGGGAATTAGAAATGCTTCCCGATAGCGACCTTCCAAAGGAGCTCTTAATAGAGCTCCTTGGCAACCGGAAAGAGGTCCTATTCGTTGAAGGAACCGAAGGAAGTTACGACAAGCGGATCTATTCCGCACTCTTTCCCGATTGTTATGTAGTCCCTTCCGGCGGATGCGAGCAGGTCATCAATAATGTGAAGGCATATAATCGTACCTCAAGCCTTCATGCCATAAAGGCCCAGGGCATCATAGACAGAGACTTTAAAACCGAGGAACAGCTCAACGCACTTAAGGAAAAGGGGATCTTCCACCTCAAGGTCGCAGAAGTTGAAAATCTCTTTCTCACCAAAGAAGCGGTGCAGATTCTATCTCAGCGTTTCGGTGCTGATGCAGATAAGACCTTTTCCAGCATTAAGACATATATAAGTGAAAGGTTCAGCAAACAAGCAAAGAAGCAGATATCGGAAGCGCTTGTAGCAGGCGTAAAGGAAGTGCTTTCCGGAATAACTATTTCGGATAATGAGCAGTTGACTGCCGATGGCATAGTATCCTTAATTAATATTGCGAGCATAGAAAAGAACGTTAACGACAGATATCAACAGGCCATTGAAGACCATGATTACAATGAGATTCTCGGGCTATTTAACGATAAGTCTCTTGCAACAAGCGTTGGGCATTACTTCGGAATTGATAACAAAATCTATGTCGATCGTGCAATTTCCTTGTTGGAAGGCGACCTGAGAGACGAACTTTCCGAAGCCCTAAGGCACTATATTTCGCACTGAACGGCCTCTTCACACCCAGCGAGGTCCGGCCAGGCCACTGACCGGACCTCGCGCCAACAGTAGGCACGCTCCGTACTGCCGCAAATCACCCCTCCCCGTCCATGACCGTCCAACTCACAGGCTCAATGCCCTGAAGAGACGTCAAGCAAGAGGGACGGGCAACCTGATAGTTCCCGTAATTTGTCCTGCGCTGCATAGAAGCGGAGACATATACCGCTTTGCGGGCGCGAGTGACGCCGACGTACAGCAGGCCTATTTCCTCAATAAGCCCATCTGGCATTTTCTTCGCATCAGCAATCTGGCAACCTCGCGCAGAACGTAAGCATATACCAGCATTTTCGCAACGAGAGCAAATCCCTCCAGGCCAATCGAAACGCGTAACGCCCGGAATGAAAACAGTGTCCCACTCGAGCCCCTTAGCGGAGTGAATGGTCATGATCGAGATGTCTGCATCAAGGTAATCGGAGAAACGCCGCAGGGAGCCCTCGGAAAAGATGCTAACGATATAGTCGAAGCGCTCAGATGGATCCATCGCGACGCAGTCAGTTTTAAGGTGTTTCCGCAGCGCCCCAAGAAGCATGGCATAGGACCGCCCATACTCGAATCTCCTGGAGCCAGTCAGCAGTTCATTAGAGACGGAGTCAATTATTTTGTCCGCAGCAGACAGGCTGACGCCCTTTTCTCCAGACGCTGCATCGGTAATCCTGGATAAAGCAAACGCATTGAATTCAATGAACTCTGGGGCTGTATCAGAGAAAAGCCCGTTGAAGTATGGCATCTCCTCCTTAACCAATTCGTTCATAATGAGATCGGCAAGGGCACCACGCTTACGAACAAGAATCGCGATCTTCCCGCCACCGACTTGGATGAGCGCCGTAACCTTGGAAACAATGGCTGTCGCTTCGTCCTGCTGTGCAGCGCCAACAAATATGGGAAGTCGGGGCGTACCGCTGACAATGGCACCCTTCATGTGGGAGCGAATCGCAGCACCGAGCTCTCCGACGATAGATCCCCCAGAAAACCTATGATTATGTTCGAGCTCCAGCGGCGATAGACACAGGTCGGTAGTGGCCTTTGCCTTTAAGCCTTCCATTGCGCCAATAAAACCATAGACACGCTGAATAGGGTCACCGAACATGCAGATTCCTGATTTATCAGAAACCAAGCCATTTAGAAAGATATAACACAACGCATTCGTGTCCTGCGCCTCGTCGACGAGCACGACAGGGTACGCTGACGACAGATAGGACCTTAACTTGGGAAAATGAGAGAGCAATTCAATTGCAAGGGAAATCATTCCAGAATATGGCAAGAGACCGTTCGGCACGAACCGATCCCTGATGATCCTATTAAAGGAAAACATCACGCGCCTCAAGTCCATGTCCTGACCGTTTCTCATAAAGCGGAGGAAGTCGTCAACGGCATTCTTTTCATTCCAGGTCAGCCTGACACCTCGCAAAACCAGCTCGTTAACGGCGCCGTTGTCATCAACCATAGAAAGCTCGTCAACGTTTACTGGGAGCGAGAGCGATCTCCAGTATCTGCGCAGCAGAGCCCAAGCAAAGCCGTGGAAGTTAGTCGCCATGACGCTGTCCTCAAAACGCTTGGCCACGGGACCAGGAAGCGCCGACATAGTGGCGCTTAAATCCGTACGCATTCTCCGCGCGGCAGCGACGCTGAAGGTTAGCGACAAAATCCTTTTTGGCGGCTGGACTTCCCCAGATGCCAGCAACCAGCAAGCTCGCCCAGTCATCACTGTGGTTTTCCCGTATCCTGCCGGGGCCTCTACGAATACCCTCTTCGATGGCGCAAAAATCGCAGAGCACTGTGATGTATCTCCGCCACAGCGCACCTCAATCGCAGCTCTAACACTATCCCGTAAGTCAGCCTGACTCATCACCATTAAAGCCCCACGGCCTTACAAATAATAGTTTTATAACATGCGGGAACGCCATCGGCACCAAAAACCTCCGCGAGGGCAACGCCAGACCCAACGCCCTTGTTCGATGAAAGCCATGCATACATAAGCGCACGCGATTCGGGTGTGTCGGCGAATAGCCCGTCAAACTCCGATCCCTGGAAATCATACTCAGGGCCCGTCAAGCTAACACCGTAGACAGCGCAGGCATTTTTCAATGCTTTGCTATTGCCCTTGATGGAAGTTGCCCTCTGACGATCCGTCGCCTCAAGAAGTGTAATAAACGAGCTTTGGTTCCTATTAACGAAAATAGTTTCGATGACCTCAGCTTCAAAATCCCGTTCAGTTGTCGTTATGTGGTCTCCAGAAGTTTCTAGCGAATCGTTATCCCTATCGACAATGGAATAATTTGGAATCTCAAACTTGTTCAGAAGTTCACAGAGCGGCTCGACGTTCTTTTTCCCGCCAGCCCTGATAGGCACAACTCCATAATCATCCAGATCCATCCCAAGGTTGCGTGCAAAGACCGGAATGGCCCCAGACTCCGTCTGCCCTTCAAAAGCCAATACCGACCGCGCGAAAAAAGCCTCTCGTATTGACTCAAAGTTCAGCATAAGATGCTTTTCAACCTTGTCAGAAAGGTTAATATCCTTGCCGCACATGACCCTTGGAGAATCTTCGCCCTGTCCAAATCGCACAATGTTCTTATAGCCGCGAGCAAGAATGTTTGGCGAATGCGTCACCATGATCAGCTGAGCTTTGATTGAATCAATCCCGAAATACTCCTTTAGAAGGGCGTTAAACTTGGTGTCCTCCCCTTCGCAAATCCTATGTAAGCTCTTCGAGAGCCGTCTTTGCATATACGGATGAAGATGAGCTTCGGGTTCGTCATAAGCCAGCACGGCATGCAGCACGCGCTTGTCATCGCCATCCGAGCAGAGGCTCTCTTGAAGGCGTTTAGGCGAAAGTCGCATAATGCTCTCGATTATCGAAAGCGAGGCAATGGCGAGGTACTGCAAGCCTACCCCCGCCTTTTTAAAATGAACGCCTCTCTTATCAAGCAAGGTAACCAAACTTCCAAGCGTTCCGCTATCCGATGAGTCGACGCCCGTCCTCACACCATATGATGACAAGATGGGTACGTCACCGACAATCGCACCGAGATCTTCAAGCAGACCTTCGAGCTCATTCCCGTCTAGAAAGTCAAAGACCTCTTTGCCCTCCTTATCCAGGTAAAGAGCGATACCTTTGGAGAGAACTTTACCGACGCCGCGCGTACCGTCAAACGCCAAGTCTCCCCTATTGAAAGATGCAGTAGAGTACCTGAACATATGAACGGATCTCATAAAAGAAGAGGGGATCTTTTCCCCGCTTTCCTCGGCCACAAACTCTATTCGAGAATCCGGATCGTCAGCAAAGGCGCAGACGGTAATGGTGTTTCCGGTCGTAGGATCGATGTCGATCCCCGATATTCCGATCTCGTCCTCGTCCATCTTTAAAGTTACTACAGTACCTGATCGCCTTTCGGTGTCTGCGAAATCTTCTTCGCTGATCATCGCTTGGTTGAAGATTGTATTGAGCAAGTCGAGCACATTCGTTTTGCCGAGATTGTTCTCGCCGACAATATAGGTCACGTCCTCGTCAAAACTAATCGCAACACCATCGAGATTCCGATAGTTCTCAATCTTCAGTTTAGAGATCCTCATGCAGCCTCCCGACCGTTAGGGTTTATGGCTACCAATAATCTAGCACGCCTCGTGTTGTACCGAGTGTGAGGCGCAACCGCTTCGAGTTGCTTCTAAATCGCAATAGCAATCCTAAGAAGGTTATTTGCACGCAAGGCCCTGTCTCTTATGAACACCAATCCCCAGTCTGCTCCCTCCCCCTCCCCAACAACCCCCAGAAAGTTCCCTGATGTTGACTGGTGTTCCCGTAAAATAAACCGCAACAAAATATGTGCGGAGTGCTGGCCTGGAGCTGCCTTCGGACCCTATTGGCTGCTCACCGAGAGGCTCCGCTATGAAACGACCCCTTTACTACCTGCTCTGCGCAATCGCGTGCACGTCCATGGTCGGCGCGACGTTGCCCATGACAGCCATCGCAGAAGCTATGCAGCCTCAAGAAACCGCCGGGCAGCAGGCGCAAGCCGACGCCACGAACAGCGACGCAGGCAAGGCCGAAGACGGCACCAACGCAAGCGCGATAGCAGATACCGCAGAGGACGGCACCGCAACCTCCACCGGCACCAGCGCGGCCAACACGGAAAGCGCTGACGGCACCCCCACCACGCCCGGCACCACCGCCCCATCTCCCCGAACCCAAGCCACCCCCACGCCCGCCGCAATCTCTGCCGCGTCACAAACCGGCTACGCCCACTCCGCCACGGCAACCCAAAACGGCGTCACCTTCACCGTCTCGTGGAACGACGCCCCCGTGGGCACCGCGACGACCTTCCACGTAACCCAGACCAACGGCTCGTCCCAGGCCAAGGCGCGCATGGACGTGCCCACCTATTGGGACGGCGGCAGCCAGGAAAGCGTCTGCGACCCGTCGCGCCCGGCATGGGGCAGCTACTACAACCTGGGCGCCACCGGCCACGACTTTACCTTTGACTTCACGGCATCGGGCACGTGCCGCATCTACTTCTACTTTATGGACAACGACAGATACGACCCCCAAAACGACAAGGGAATCTACTATCTGCGCACCACGGCGGAGGTGACCGTAAACGACGCCGCCCGCCCAAGCGTCACGCAGATCGTCAACAACACCGTGGACCTGTGCAGGCAACAGACAAACGGCTCGGAATACGACATGGCGCTGTGGCTCCACGACTGGACGCTCGACCAGCTGGAGTACGACCACAGCCTCAACTGGTGCTCGGCCGAAAGCGGCCTCACGCGCCACCAGGGCACCTGCGAGAGCTACCAGCGCATCTACTCCAAGCTCCTTGACGCCGCGGGCATCGCCAACGGCCGCATCACCGGCAACGGCCACACCTGGAACGCCGTAAAGATCGACGGCAAATGGTGCCAGATGGACCTAACCTGGGACGACACCAACGACAACTGGTACGGAGACCTGGAGCAACACCTTGCCGTTGCGCGTGCGGTCTACTCCAGTCCCCCGTGCTCCTGCTCGATGAATGCACATCGGCCCACGACCCCAAGACCGAGCGAGAAATGCTGGGCCGCATGCGAAATCTCGGCCGTACCGCCATCATCGTCACGCATCGATCTGCTGCGTTGGAGGTTTGCGATCGGGTTATAGGCCTTGCATCTAAATGGTGATCTGCCGAGCAGGCTCTGCTCCCCAACGCCATGCAACTTACTTCGGATCGGACTCTACACCACTTTCTCGGCACTATCGGCGCGATCGAAATCATAAGTCACATTAAAGCAGTGATTAACACTTATTTCTTCAATGCGCAGGACCACTGCATGAGACCAGCTCTAATCAACGCAAAATAATGGGAAGAGAATTTACGCGCAAGGTATATAGGCCATTTCCAATTATTATATGCAAGCTGAGCGGCCCCATTACCAACCACAAGCGCCCAGACGCCCATGCCAGTAAAGGAAATTAAGACATACGACAATACAAAACCTGCAATAGCCGAAACTATATAAGCCGGGAGATAGGGGATTTCATTCGTACTGATAATGTAATTACAACACAATGAATGATGGTTCCAAACCGCAAGATAAACAACCAAGGCGAAATAAAGAAGCCCGTCGGGGGAAAAACCTTTCTTAACTAGGAACAAGACTGGGAAGCCGACAAACCAGACACCGATCGTGCATACAACAATTAAAATCCAATATAGAGACAGACTTTTTTCAATAATTTTTCGTGCAGTCTGAACTTCGCCACCAGCATAAGCAGATTGAAACATTGGAATAAAAGATCGAACGTAGGCGCTGGCAAACCCGTAAATTGCACCGCCAACTTGAATAATTAATGAATACTGAGAGTTAACCTCCACACCAAGAAAATAGGAGCAGAGCAGCGAACTCAACTGAGTGGAAGCATAGCAGCAAAGTTGAACAACGCCGTCCCTCCACGCCAAATAAGCCACTGAAATAAACGTTTCTTTTATTTCAGAAATAGAAACACCCGTACAAGCATCGTTTGCTTTTTTTATCGCCTCTGAGTGAACCTCCAGAAAGCGACCGCAAAAAAATCTCAGCACAATGTCATTAAACAGATAACCGATGGCAGCGCCAATGATGCCAAAACCCATAAACAGCAAAAACGCAGAAACCACAAGCTGCCCAATGCGACCATAAGACTTTGCCCTGCTTTCAGCGGAAATATCCCCGAACCCTCTCAGGCAGGTCGTATAATGAAAAAAGAATAGATTAAAAAACACATCAAAACAAAAAATTAACCATGCGGTCCAACAAGAAAAGGGATCAATAGCACTTGAAATTGAAGAAATGTAGGCAGTTCCAACTGTAGCGGTAAGCATCAGGACAACGCAAGAAATTAACGCGTAAACAATCCGGGATGTTTTAATCAATTTGCCAAGCAGCTCATAGTCTACAGAATCACCAACTTGAGATGAATCGTAGCCGCTCTTGCTAATGCTACGCGCACCGCTAAGACAATAGACAATATTTCTCGCAAAAGTTGGTGTAAAGCCAAATTCAAATAACAGCGTTAAATTCCCAATGGCAACAAAAGTGTACCAGAGACCAAGTTCGGCGTTAGATAAGTAAGCAAGCAGAAACGGAAGAAGAAGGAAGCTGCTCCCCATTGAAAGAACAGTGCTTACATAGTTCCATATAATGTCTGACTTGGTAGTATTAATTTTTGCCATTATTTAGCCATCTCCACAACATCCTTTGATGGCACCCTGGATTGACAGGGCCCCTTATCTGAAAAGGCGGGCAGCGCCATAAGCATAAAGAAATTACATGCTGGATATAACATTCCGCATTCAACAAACCCCATTAGGGAATACAAGACCAAGCCCATGAATGTCACGTGGGCCGAAATACGCGCTTTATTTATCGCTACGCAATAGAAAGCAACAAACGCGGTAAATGGGATCAAACCGTATTGAATAAGTAGTCGACAATATGCATTGTCAAGCATGACTCTTGTTTGTATTAAATAACCACCCGTTGCAGACGGCAGCGAAACTATGGCCGTTAAGTCATTACCAAAAACAGTCAGAGGGTAGTTTTCAAAATAATAGGCGGAATAAAAAATCCGGTTGGTCATTAAATTATCAAGCTGAACAAGACATTTATTGGCACCATGGGACCACATAAAGGGCAGGGCTATACTAATAATCGTCAGAAAAAGCGGTAAAAAAGTAAATAGGGACCCATATGGTTTTGAACGGGGGCTTCTGAATGAAATAACCGAATACAAGGCCATTACGAAAATGCCTGCTGCAGAAGTTTTTGAATCAGCTACGAAAAAAGCAATTGCGAAACAGAAGATGCCCGCAAGACCGCTTCTGCCTTTCAGCTCAAAAATAGAAGCAGAATAAGCAATAAACAAAAGCTGTCCAAAATTATTAGGATGGGCAAAGCCCATCGAATTTCGTACAAAATTGCTACCGCGCGACATTAATACAGAAGGAATGGCACCGACACTATTGAGACCAACAACCATCAATAGCATAAAGACGGACGATACAAGAATAGACCTTGAGATGTAGTATTCAGGGACGTCTTCAGCGCAAAGGCAAAACAGCGCCAACCAAATAATCTGAGGGGCTTTATTTGATTTCAGCGACCCGACGCAAATTAAAATCAGCAGCAAGCCAACTAGCACTTTCACATGAGAAGTCTTTTGTAGTAAAAGCTTCAGCAGTAGAAACGCTAAGGCAAACAACTCAAGGACCAGCGAAAGCACCGCAAGAGAAATCCCAAACACATTGGTAGCATTTACTGATCCAATATAATAGGAAACTGAAAATAAAGCCAAAGCAAAGCTGAACAGTACAGCCCCGGCATTTGCTCGTATAATCTCAGTCCATGATCTTTCCACATTAATCAAATTCAATTAACGTACCCCATAAACAAACTTAGTAAAGCCAATTGCAGCCATAACACGCCTCGCAAGAAGAAGACGGATCGTAATGCGATTTTTCACTTCAGAGATAAATCGACGTGAATAGCGGTGAGAAGCAAAGCCTTCCATTAAATAGCTGAAATACGACTGGCAGACCATATTAGAGACAGGCTTAAAAAGCTGATTCGATTCCAAACGTGCACAATTACGAATCAAAGATAAGACTTCCCTGACTGCAGATTGCTTATATAGTTCGCTTAAATCCGGATTCACGTGACATAGCTCATATAGTTTTATCAGTAAATTATCAACACTCTCGATAGCCGAGATATCAGTATTTCTCGTTACCGAATCACTATTGTTGACATAGCAATAGACCGCCGAGTCCACTACTTTTACACTTTCAGCCAGACGATAAGCATCTACCATAAACAACGCGTCTTCACCGAAACGAATGCCATCTTCAAATTTAAGAAAACCATTCCGGAATAATGATTTCTTAAATATCTTTCCACAAACGCTTCGGAATACAACACCTTTAGTAAAGCTCGAAAACGGAACTTTATTAACATTATCCCAAAATGCAAGGCTAAGAGAGCATGCTGTTTTCCAGTCGATGCTTATAGCCTTGCCCGAATAATCGCCATGCTCATTCAGTAGAGCCCCGATAACCAAGCTACAGCCATCTGAGGATTCAAGCAACAGCCTAACTGCATTTATAGGCAGCATATCGTCAGCATCAACAAATGCCACCCAATCACCGGAGGCCTCATCGATACCCCTATTACGCGCCACGCATACACCACTATTGTTTTGACTAATCAGCTTAATCCGGTTGTCGCCCTCTGCAATAGCCATAACTAGCTCAGCGCCACGATCTGTCGACCCATCATCAACAATAATTATTTCAATGTTGCTCACACTCTGACGCTGAAGACTATTTAATGTCTTTTGAATCGTTTTTTCAGCGTTATACATCGGCACAATCACGCTCACGAGAGGATTGTCGACCAAGGAAGATTGACAGCAATTTACTTGCTTGCTTGTTGACGTCATAAACAGACGCCCCCCGCAAGCTTATTTGGACGACCCATAGAAATAATTGCTTCAATCCATTCGGCAACATTAAAGGAGCATTTTAAAAATTTATCAGAAATATCAGCCGCATCTGGAACGCCAAATGAACAGACATAAGGTAATCCGTTAAGCTTGGCCTCAATTGCGGCAACACCAAGTCCCTCAAACGAAGCAAGAAATTCAAACGTAGCATATGAGCTGAGGGCCTTTATATACCTACCAACAACGATTTCGGTTCCACCCAGCCCATTTGAAAGGCCAGATACTAAAACCCTAGGCTTATTGTGGTCTAAGGCAGACGAAACCATTAAAAAGCCTTCCTTCCAAATCTAAGTACCGATAGAACAGAGGAGATGAACCAAGACAGCTTGGGTCCAATTACTGGCGCAAGCTTTTTCCGCATTTCAACACGGAACTTCTTAGCGGGTGACAACCAGGTGCCTGAATAATGGTGAATAGAATATGTATCATCAGTAATTTCAAACTTGCCACTATGACTGTCTAGGGGATCAAAATAAGTAGCAGGGTATGCAGTGAAACCATTTAACTGCTGAAATGAACCATCTCTCTTAAGAGCACAACTCACTTCCAGGTAATCAGTTAGCACCCTCGGAGAGGTATCCATAGAGTTGCGGCCTTTTCGCATCTCAAATCTCATAGATTCATATAATTTTGCGACATCGCTCATGACATGGCTTCCGGCCTCAGAACCCATGATGAGGCCGGGATTCAAGAAGTAATTATTCTTCATGAATCCCGCAAAAGCCTCATTATCTAAAAGCTCGTCCAGAGGCTTCAGGACTTCGACATCTGTATCGAGAAGGATTCCACCCTCTGAATACAGTATTCTGTAGCGCGCATAATCGCTGACAAACGCCCATTTTTTTGAGGCATATGCCTCACGACAAAATTCACATTGATTTATATCGAAATTGCTTTCGTCCCATCTACGAATTTCCCAATCAGGCATGATCTTCGACCAAGACTCAATGCATTTTCTTTCAAGTTCAGGAAGCTCACTTCCACCGAACCAGATGTAGTGCAGAACTTTAGGAATCATCAATTCCCTTTCGAACAATAGGCTACTTCTTGATGATTTTTTTAACCAGACGCTTCATCGGGTCATAAATTCCAAGCTTTTCGCATGTATGCCTAGCAAAGCGCTCGGCTTTTACTTTTCCGGAATCGGGGAACCACTTATTCATAAGCTCCTCACCATCCAGATTCGCCACATCAGCCATGAATTCATCGCGACGCGGATTCAGCTTCACGGACTTAGTAAGTTCACGAACACCTTCTACTGCAGCCTCAACATCAATCTCCTTCATACGGGCATAGCTTGAGGCTCGATCAAGCAATTCTTGTCCCTCATCGCTTTGGATGAGAACTCGAGTGACGCCCCGATTGTCGTCGAACTCTTTCGAGAGTCGATAAACATCGAAGAAATCCCAGCAAGTCAAATCAGTAACGCGATAACGCTTTTTAAACGGGCATTCGTAACAAATGGGTCGATCTGAAAGATCAGCAAAAAAGGCCCTTAGGTAAGGATCTGTTTCGACACCTTCACTGTACAGCCGTTCACCATACAGAGTCTCGCCTTCGAGCTCGCACATATTTGAATAGCGATAGCCAAACCGTGATTTATCTCTAAAAAGAACGGTCTCACCTTTTACGCCAACCTTTGCGTCAAGCCATTCGACCTGCCGCGCGAACACAGCGCGAGCGGGGTTCGCGCGGCAGACGAAGTCTGCCACGCGTAAATTTGCCGGCTTGCCGCCCAAAAATCGAAGCAGGCCTTCGCATTGACAAGGGGTACCAATAAAGAGAACTTCACGTCCAGTTTTTAGTTGTTGTTTGACCTCGGGATACGCAGGGCCAACAACGCTCTGAACATATTTACTGTTGCGGAAGCGCCAAAGTTCATCAACGCTTTCCACAGAAAAATGTCCGACCTTAAGTCGCCCAGGGGCTCCTTCGGCTCGCACAAGCTGTTCACCGCGCAAATAACCTGCACCAAACACAATACCGCCGTTGGCAATCACGGCCTGAGCAAGGGCAGTGAAGGCTCCACCAGAAGTGCTTTCAGCAAGAACCTTTTGATCATTATGCTGGACTAGAAAGGCTCGTTGGGACTTAGGCTCGTCCTTATCAACATTAAGCACTGGGCAAGCCTTTTCGCATAATCCGCAATCAATACACTGGTCAGCATTGACTACGGGGTACTCGCAGCCCTCGGCGTCATATTCCATTGATATGCACTGCTTGGGACATTTTTGAGCACAGGCAGCGCAACCGCAGCATTTACTTTTGTCCGTGATGGAGATCATACTGTTCCCTACAACTCAAGAGCTGATTTAAGCCAATTGGCCGATTCATTCCTATACACATTAAGTCGTTGACGTACTGACACAAAGTCGATTTCATTTGCCATTGCGGCACGGAAAGCATCCTTCGATTCGCAAATACGATCGGAGTTTCCAAGGACACGCAACAATGTATCAATACGTGAGTTCGTAGACTGAGCACCCATATTCTCGTGGCGACGGAACGAGAAGAAGGGCACCTCAAAAATATTTGAGAAAACGCTTCCGTGGAAAGAGTCAGTACAGACATACGAAGCATGGGCAATCAAGTTGACCCACTCAGCCGGACCGGCTTCCCAAGGATAATAATCCGCGTAATCGTCATCAGCCTTAACATATTCATCGGGATGAGCAATGGCGACGATCTTCAAATTATGCTGCTTGGCAAGCTCTTGGGCACATTCACGATTCCATGCATTCTTACCCATGAAATAGCAGAAAACATAGGGCTCGTCAGGAACGTCAATCGAAGAGGAACAAGCAAGGCTTGCCC
>NZ_JBDGAW010000029.1:0-27865 GCF_040910265.1 Collinsella aerofaciens
GTCGCGAGTTCCGCACGCAAAGGAAAGCACTTAATGTGCTTTCCGTCTTGCGCAGGACTGTAGAGCAGCAAACTTAACCCGCGCCAGCCGGCCCCGGAGACCCTCCCGGAGGGCCCAAAAATATTTTTCAAAAAAGTTGTTGCGCGCCGGACAGACTTCTGTGTATACTAATCCCCGCAGCGCACGCGAGCGGAAACAAACGCGAACGTCTGCCTGGGGAGTTAGCTCAGTTTGGTTAGAGCGCCGGCCTGTCACGTCGGAGGTCGCGGGTTCGAGCCCCGTACTTCCCGCCAACGCAATTAAAGCCACGTCTTCGGACGTGGCTTTTTGCGTTTAATAGGCCATTGTGTCGGAGTGATTGCTTTGACGTTTCTTTGATCGGAATCCCCACGCCCTCGAGGGCGCAAGTAAAAGCAAATAAGTATATCTGTTTAAACAAGAGGTTTGTTGCGCAACACCCGTTCAGCGAGACAGGGGGTTAGGTTATACTAAACTGCACTGTAGGCCGTATCTGATGCATTTCGCTCCAAGCGCGGCATTCAGTGGATATCCGATTTACCATTTGGATGTCCTAGCGGTCATTGGTGTCTCGACACAAGCTCGGCCCCGGAGCTCGTTCGAGCTGTTCCTATTCCTTGGAAGGGGAAAAATGGACATATCGAGGAAGACTGATTATGCCCTGCGCATGTTGGCGATGCTTGCCGAGGAGCCGGAGCGTTTGCTTTCTGTTCGCACCGCTGCCGAAGAGGTCAATGTGCCGTATTCGTTTGCTCGCTCGATCCAGCACGGCTTGGTCCAGGCCGGTATTGTGGAGAGCCTGCGTGGCGTCCACGGTGGCATGCGTCTCAAGGTCAGTCCGGACGACGTCACTATCCGCCAGGTCGTCGAGGCCGTTCAAGGCCCTATGGTTATGAATGATTGCACCGCGCCCGATGGTGACTGTGCGCGCATGGGCACGTGCTGCTATCATCCCCTGTGGGCCGGAGCCCAGGCGTTGATGCGCGATTACCTCGATTCCGTTTCGCTCGGCGACATCGTCGCTCACCGCCAGTTCCCGGCCGTCGATCCCAAGTTCGCCGACCGCGAAGCGTTTCCCGAGTACGCCACCTGCGCGTGCGCTTGCCGGGAGGAATAGCGCCGCATAAGGAGCATAGCCATGATTCAGGACCCCTTTCGTTCGATGATTCGTTCGGAAGGGGTTCTGCGTTATCGCGACCTTCCGTGGCGCCGCACGCGCGATCCGTACATCATTTGGCTTTCTGAGGTCATGCTGCAGCAAACACAGGTACCACGCGTGGAGACGCGTATGCCGGCGTGGCTCGATCGCTTTCCGACCGTGCAGGCGCTTGCCCAGGCCGTGCCTTCCGATGTTTTGGACGCTTGGCAGGGCATGGGCTACAACCGACGCGCTCTGGCGCTTCACGGGGCCGCTCAACGGGTCGTAGAGGATTGGGGCGGGGAGTTTCCGCACGAGACGTGCGACTTGGTCGCTCTGCCTGGTATTGGACCGGCAACGGCGCAAGGTATCCGGTCGTTTGCGTTTGATCTTCCGGGCGTGTATCTGGAGACCAACGTGCGCACGGTCTTTCTGCATCACTTCTTTCCCGATGTACCGGCTGTTCCCGATCGCGAGCTGGTGCCGCTGATTCAGGCGGCCTGTCCGGCGGCCCCCGGTGCGGCGACCGACGAGATCGCTCCCTTTGCCGCGCCGCTCGATGATGCCGATACGCCGCGCGCGTGGTATTACGCGTTGCTAGATTACGGCGCATATCTAAAAAAGACGTTGCCCAATCCGTCCAGGCGCTCGGCGGGCTATAGCCGTCAATCAAAGTTTGAGGGCTCACGTCGCCAAAAGCGCGCGCATATCGTGCGCATGTTGCTGGCAGCGCGCGATGGCCAGCCGGCGGGGATTACGCTTGCTGATGCCGTGGTGGGCGTTAACGAGATGGAAGCGGCGGCTGGGCGTGGACCGGTCGAGCGCGAGCTTGTCGCGGGCATTCTGGCCGACCTGGAGCGTGAGGGCTTTTGCCGAGCCGAGGGCGATCGCTGGCTGAGCATCTAGCCCGTGCAAATCTGAAGAACAGGATTGTAAGGTTTAGATTTCCGACATGAGGGCATCCTAAAGACGAGGCCGCTCGAAGCCTACGGGCGGCATGCGTTGAAGGGAAGTACACCTATGGACTTTGAGAACTCTCAGACCAAGAAGAACCTCGAGACCGCTTTTGCCGGTGAGTCCCAGGCACACACCAAGTATCGCTACTATGCCTCCAAGGCCAAGAAGGATGGCTACGTTCAGATCTCGAATATCTTTACCGAGACGGCGGGCAACGAGTCCGAGCATGCCAAGCTATGGTTCAAGTATCTGCACGACGGCGCCGTCCCCGACACTCTGGACAACCTGCGTGATGCCGCGGCGGGCGAGAACTACGAGTGGACCACGATGTACGACGAGTTTGCCAAGACCGCCGAGGAGGAGGGCTTTGCCGAGATCGCCGCGAAGTTCCGTGGTGTCGCCGCCGTCGAGAAGGCGCACGAGGAGCGCTACAACAAACTCGTCGAGCGTATCGAGTCGGGCGAGGTGTTTGAGCGCGAGGGCGTGAAGGTGTGGAAGTGCCTGAACTGCGGGCACCTGCACGTGGGTGCCGAGGCGCCTGAGGTGTGCCCGGTTTGTAACCACCCCAAGGCGTACTTTGAGGAGCAGGTGGTGAACTACTAGCGCGTGGCGCTGACATGAGCTGGGCCGGGAGGGCGGGATTACCTTCCCTCCCCGCTCACGGCTTCGCAGGGTCGCGTTGAGGGAAGGCAATCCCGCCCTCCCGGCCCGCTTTGGGTCGTTGCGTGCTCGCTGCAGAAAAGCTGATATTAAAGTTTGTGTGCCGCCCCTTATGGGGCGGCACGTTTTTGTGTGGGGACTGGTTGGGACGGCACCGTTCATGGGTGGGGTACACTGGGTAGTGGCGTTTTAGTTTATTTCCTGTTGTGGGGTGTTTTTGTATGGGTAAGAAGTCTCGGGCTCGGGTTGCTGCCGCGGGAACTCGCAAGGATCCTGGTCGTCGGGTTGCCGAGGGCAAAAAGGCCGATCGTGTCGAGAAGGACAAGAAGGTCGGTGCGCATGCTCATCCTGAGTGGGCGCCTCATTTGAATTCGGCTAGTGAGGATTTGACTGCCAAGTTGTTTACTCTGGTCGAGGTCATCTTGGGCGTGGTGCCCGTGGTGGTCATTGGTCTGTTCCTGGCCTCTAAGGATGCCACGAGCGTGGATAAGCTCACCGACGTCTTTTCTCAGGACCCCTCGATGGTGGTTACGTTTATCTCTGCGTGCCTGCAGCCGTTTGTGGCATACATGTTGTACATGATTTATCGCAAATACTGCGAGGGCGATGCGGGCTTTGCCGCCGGCAACCTGATTGGACTCTTGTGCTCCGAGATTTTGCTGCTCAATATTCCTGGCGTCATCGGTATGGGCATCTTGCTGTGGCGTGTTTGGCGCAACGTCGCCCCGCACTTTGAGAGCTGGCTGTTTGAGCGTCGCGCAATGGGCGTGCTGGTCGACATCGCGGGCTCACTCGTGATCCTAGTCCTGGCGTTTATGTGTGCCACCGCAGCTCGAGGTCTCGCGGGCATGTAATCTGCTTTCACCGACTGCGGAGCGCAGGGCGGGGAAACCTTTCCCTCTCGCTCACGGCTTCGCAGGGTCGCGCGAGGCAAAGGTTTCCCCGCCCTGCGCTCCGGCGTTGAGTCGTCGCATGCTCGTTACAGAAAAGCTGATAATAAGTTTGTGTGCCGCCCCTTTGGGGCGGCACTTTTTGTGTGGGGTCCCGGTCTTCACAATTTTCGTCAAGCTTTTGGTTAGATTTTGGTTAGTTGGCGGGCTAGCGGAAGGGCAAAAGATCATTCGATAAAAAAGCTCAAAGAAAGTGCTGGTGGGGGAGTTGTTGAGGTTTTCGACAGCTTTTGTCAGCAAGAAACTTTGCAGCTATTGCTGCGGATTGCGTTGTCGCGGTCATGGTGGTGCGGGATGCTGGTCGTAAGCGTCGAATGCTCCGATTGAGGAGGCCAACATGGATCTGTTTCTTGAGACCCCGCAGCAACAAGCCGAGCGCATGTTGCGCCAGCAGCAACGGCTTATGGAGATGCAAATGCAAGGGGTAGCCGCCCAGCCCCCTGCGCAAAATGCCACGTCCGCGGTTTCGCCTGCGGGCGGATCGGCGCCAGAGAACTATTCCGTACAACAAGATTCATATGCGCAGGAGCTTGCGTTTGACAAGCGCCGCACACGTCACCGCCGCGTGGGCCAGCGCCTGCGCACATTAGCGATGATCGTGCTCATTCCGTTAGGACTTGCGGCGATTTTCTTGGTCTCGTATGCACTCACCTGCATCCTCAACGGTGCCTCGCCCAGCGAAGTGCTCCAACATCTGTCAGCCCTCGGCCAGCGCCTAGGCGATGTCGTAACAACCGTCCGCGCCGGCTGGGAGAGCTAGCGTTTGTCACATTAGGACTTCTAGGGTGTACGAATTATCGCCACGAGCAGAATTCTTGCATCCTGTGGGTCCTGTCGTACGACTGAATAGTATTATTGAAGATAAATAATAATAGGATTTGCTATGTATAAGCAGGATTTAGAGCAGACTCTTTTGGGCATTGACGAAGAGGCGGAGCTGGAAATAGGTCCAAGAGACGACAGGCCGAGCGTTGTATTGGTGGGAGGAAGCGCCTTCATGCTAAACGATGTGACGAATCGGTCGGTTACACATGACATTGATGTGTTTGAGGCAGATAGGTGCCTCCGCGAGATCATAGCTCGATACCCCGAGGTGAATGGTATGGCGGTGGCATATTGTAATCAGATGCCATTCAATTACGAAGATCGTTTGATTCCCGTAGATATTGGGGCGCGTTTTATCAGGTACTTTACGCCATCCTTGGAGGACCTGGCGGTAATGAAGCTCTATGCCTATCGTCCGAACGACATCGTCGACCTCCATAGTCGAGCGTTTATCGACCGACTTGATTGGGATCTGCTCGAACGGCTTATATTCGACGAGGGCGAGGCGCTGGCATCGTCGCCTTCGGAGCGGAGCTATCAAGAGATGGTCTGCGCATACAGGCAATACAAAAAGGAGGTGCTCGGTTGAATCTGACTTTTGAGGGATTTTTGAAAGGCTATTGCCGAGAGCTATCCGGACAGCAGTCGCTGAGTTTTAGAAAACTGCTTGAGCAGGCGACGACGGTTGCGCCGCGCGTGGCGGAGCCTCTGTTTTTGCTCGCTTTGGCGCAAGGAAAAGCCGAATACGTTCTGGGCTTATCCGAGGGCTCGTGGATGGAAGAGGATTACCGAGGCGTTTTGTCCTTGTACGATCAAGCGGGTGGCATGGCGTCTCTGTGCGCCAAAAGTGAGCTCCCTAACCGTTATGCCAACGTTTGGCGTGCGTATAGAGCGGTGAAGGAAAAGCCAGCGGCGGACAGAAGGATCAACGCCCTGATGCGAAAAAGAACATTGGGAGCGCTAGGGGAATCGGGCGTAACGCGCTACGGTCTTTGCCGCGATTTGAATCTGAATAAGGGAAACGTGTACGCATACTTAGCCGGCGATGACTCAAAGGTGAGCAGGGAGACGGCGCGCCGCATTATGGAATATGCGGAAGAGAGAAGCACCCAAGAAGGGGCCGGGCGCCCGGTGCGTGTGGCGGGGTAAGATTGATCGCGGTTTTGATTGATAATCGATTGGGTTTGTTGGGCGGAGTCTATGTCTGCTATTGATATCGTGCTTGCTGTGACCGCCTTGGTGGCGGCGGGGGTTGCTGTGGCTTGTGCCCTGCAGCTCAAGGGCCTTCGCGCCGAGCTGCGGGAGCGCGGCGATAGCGGGGCAGAGATGCTGGCTGCGCTCGAGCAGGCCAACAGCACGCTCGATGCCCTCAACGTCGCGCTGGCAGAAACCCGCCGCACGGCAAATGCCATCGCGCAACAGCAGACAACCGATGCGGCCGTGGAGCAGCAACGCTACCTGACCATCGCGCGAGAGTTCTCGCAGGCTGGCGACCGTATGGATGACCTGCGCCGCGAGACGGCCCAACAGCTCGGCGCCAACCGCGAGGGCATCGAGCACCGCCTGGACAAGGTGCGCGAGACGGTCGATGCCCAGCTGGGCGCTATCCGTAAGGACAGCAACGTGCAGCTCGATCAGATGCGCGCGACGGTGGACGAGAAACTCTCCCGTACGCTCAACGATCGCCTGTCTGCATCGTTTAAGCAGGTGAGCGACCAGCTCGAGGCCGTGTACAAGGGGCTGGGCGACATGCAGTCTATCGCCACCGGCGTGGGCGACCTTAAGCGCGTGCTGGGCAACGTCAAGGCGCGTGGCATTTTGGGCGAGGTACAGCTGGGCGCAATCCTGGCGGACATCCTTACGCCCGACCAGTATCTGGAAAACGTTGCCACCAAGCCCGGCGCCTCGGAGCGCGTTGAGTTTGCCGTCAAGCTGCCGGTGGACGAGGGTGATCCCGTGCTGCTGCCGATCGACTCCAAATTCCCGGGCGATGCGTACGAGCATCTGCTCGACGCCCAGGAGTCGGGTGACGCTGAGGCCGTCGCCGCAGCGCGCAAGACGCTCGATATGATGGTGAAGCGCGAGGCAAAGGACATCTGCGAAAAGTATCTGAGCGTGCCCGCGACTACCAACTTTGGCATTCTGTTCGTTCCGTTTGAGGGGCTGTACGCCGAGGTCGTCAGCCGCCCCGGGCTTATCGAGACCCTGGGCCGCGACTATCACGTCAACGTTGCCGGCCCCAGCACCATGGCGGCCATCCTCAACAGCCTGCAGATGAGCTACCAGACGTTTAGGCTGCAAAAACGCACCGATGACGTGCTGCGCGTGCTTTCCGCCGTCAAGGCCGAGCTGCCGCGCTATCAGGCGGCGCTACGCCGCGCCCAACAGCAGATCGAGACTGCGGGCAAGACGGTCGAGGGCATTATCACCACGCGCACCAACGTTATGGAGCGCAAACTCAAGGACATCGATGCGCTGGAGGACGCCGAGGAGGCCGACGCGATTCTGGGCTTGGAGTCCGCAGGCTTACTCGCAGGCCAGGAAGACGAGGGCTAGCCGCAACGGACGGCGGGGCGCCTGCGCAAGCACTGCGCGGGCGCTTTTCGCATCGTACGTGCCTGAAGTGCACTTTAGTGTGCAACAATGGCGTTTCGTCCTATCAGATGCGAAAGGAAGCCCATGTCTCAGAGAAGCACCAGTCCGCTCAAACGCTCCACCGTACGCCGCACGCTGCAGCGTTTTTGGGACGTCACGCGCACACAGCCGTTGATCGTCTTTCTCTCGGTGTTCTCGTCGGCGGGCTACATCTTTTTGCTCACGTTTGCCAACACCTACGTGATGGCCCTTATCGTCGACCGCGTCCAGGCCGGCCCCGTTGCGGGCGACCGGGTGTTTGAGGTCTTTAGCCCCTATATTCTGGCGCTCGTGCTCGTTAACCTGGTAGGCCAGATCCTCTCCAAGCTGCAGGACTACACCGTCTACAAGCTCGAGATTGCGGGCAACTATCACCTGGCGCGCTTGTGCTTCGACACGCTCTCCAATCAATCCATGACGTTCCACACCAGCCGATTTGGCGGATCGCTTGTGAGCCAGACGAGCCGTTTTATGAGCGGCTACACGGGTCTGGTGGACGTGACGGTGTATTCGCTCATCCCCACTATCACCTCGGTTGTCTGCACGGTGGCGGCGCTCGCCCCGGTGGTGCCGACGTTTACCGTGATCCTGGTGGGCATCATGGTCGTCTACATTGCGTTTGTCTGGCTTATGTACAAGCGCATCATGCCGCTTTCGGCCGCGACGTCCGCCGCTCAGAACAAACTGTCGGGCGTGCTGTCCGACGCGGTCACAAACATCCTGGCCGTCAAGACCTGTGGGCGCGAGGACTTTGAGCGCGACCTGTTCGATGCCGCCGACCGCGCCGCGCGCGATGCCGAGACGGTTTCGATGCACGCCATGATGCAGCGCAACTTTACGACCTCGGGCCTTATCGTCATCACCATGGCCGTGGTGAGCGTGTTCGTCGCGGGCGGCAACGCGTGGTTTGGCATCTCTGCCGGCGCGCTCGTCATGATCTTTACCTATACGTACAACCTCACCATGCGTCTGAACTACGTAAGCTCCATGATGCAGCGCATCAACCGCGCGCTGGGCGATGCGGCCGAGATGACGCGCGTGCTGGACGAGCCGCGTCTGGTGGCAGACGACGAGAACGCCCCCGAGCTCAAGGTGGGCGAGGGCGCGATTGATTTTGAGCACTTGAGCTTCGCATACCGTGACGCCGCAGCGGGCGAGAGCGTGTTCGACGACCTGACGCTCCATGTGGCGGCGGGCCAGCGTGTGGGCCTGGTGGGCAAATCGGGCTCGGGCAAGACGACGCTCACCAAGCTGTTACTGCGCCTGGACGACGTACAAGGCGGCCGCGTGCTCGTGGACGGTCAGGACGTCTCGCGCTGTACGCAGCAGAGCCTGCGCCGCCAGGTTGCCTACGTGCCGCAGGAGGCGCTGCTGTTCCATCGCTCCATTCGCGAGAATATCGCCTACGGTCGACCCGACGCTACCGACGAGCAGATTCGCGAGGCAGCGCGCCTGGCCAATGCTCTGGAGTTTATCGACCGCCTGCCCCGTGGCTTTGACACCATGGTGGGCGAGCGCGGTGTTAAACTCTCGGGCGGCCAGCGCCAGCGCGTGGCCATCGCCCGTGCCATTCTCACTGACGCGCCGATTCTGGTGCTCGACGAGGCGACATCTGCCCTGGACAGTGAGTCCGAGGCGCTGGTGCAGGAGGCTCTCGAGAACCTGATGCGCGGGCGCACCTCCATTGTGGTGGCGCATCGCCTGTCCACTGTGGCGGCGCTCGATCGCATCGTGGTGTTGGCGGACGGTGAGATTGTCGAGGACGGCACACATGCGCAGCTTGTCGAGGCGGGCGGCGAATACGCAAGCCTGTGGAGCCGCCAGACCGGCGCATTTTTGGAGGCTTAAGCCCCCCCGTACGTGGGACAATCGTTTCCGTGAAGTTATGTTTCTGCCGAGTCGAGGAGTCGTTATGCCACGCGAGACCAATGCCGCCAAACGCGAGCGCGCCGTCGAGGTGTGCGAGCGCCTTAACCGTCGCTATGGCCCGGTCGAGTGCTTTTTGGACCACGAGAATCCCTTTAGGCTGCTCATCGCGGTACTGCTCTCGGCTCAGACGACCGATGCGCAGGTCAACAAGGTGACGCCCCAACTGTTTGCCCAGTGGCCCACGCCCGAGGCCATGGCCGGGGCAAGTGTGACCGACGTGGCGGACACCATTAAGTCGCTCGGCTTTTATAAGAGTAAGGCCAAGCATGCCGTGGAGGCCGCGCAGATGATCGTTGCCGACTACGGCGGCGAGGTGCCGGCCGACATGAAGGAGCTCGTCAAGCTGCCGGGCGTGGGGCGCAAGACAGCGAACATCGTGCTCAACGTAGGGTACGGCATCGTGGAAGGCATCGCGGTGGATACGCACGTCAACCGCATCGCGCACCGCCTGATGCTGAGTCCCAAGACGCACGCCAAAGAGCCGCTCAAGACCGAGCAAGATCTGCTCAAGATTTTGCCGCACGAGTATTGGGAGTCGGTCAACCACCAGTGGATTACCTTTGGCCGTGAGATCTGCGACGCCCGCAAACCCAAGTGCGACGAGTGCCCGCTGGCAGACCTTTGCCCCAGCGTGCGTGTGACAGGGTAGGGCCCGGCACGTTTTGTCGGCACCCGAAGACGGCGACCAATGTTGCACAACACATTTGGGTCGCGAGGGCTCAATATGATGGCGACCGATGCTGTTTGTTGTGAGGGGATGCCCGAATATGTTTTGCACCAAGTGTGGCTCCGAGATGCCCGACGGAACCGATTTTTGCACGAACTGCGGGGCGCGCATGGGCGCTGCCTCTCCGGCGGCCGCGCCTGCTGAGCCCGCATCGATGCCGGCGGCAGGGATGCCTCCCGTGCAGAAGAAGTCACATAAGCGCGCGGTGATTGTCGGCATGTGCGTGGCGGGCGTGCTCGTTGCCGGCGGTGCCGCTCTGGCGCTGACCGGCGTGCTGGGTCCGCTTGGGCAGGGCAACTCATCGCAGATTACGGTACTGGGGTCCGACGAGGGTTCAGCCGAGCACAAGGACAAGGGAAGCGCCAAGGAGAAGCCTGCCGCCGACGGGGATGAGGCGGATGAGCCTGAGCAGACCGGCAGCAGTGTAAAAGTCGACCTCAATGACCAGGCAACCTATGCCGCGGCGAACCTGTTCCTATCGAACTTTACGGAGGAACACTTCGATCGGGACTGGTATCAGGCGGGCGGCTTCGATTCGACTGACGGACTTTCTGATGACGAGAAATACAAGCTGGTCAAGTTTATCTGGTGCCATTTTATTGACAACGCGCCATATCGAATCGAGAAAGGCGACTATGACAACGGTAATAGCCAGCGTGTGGCGACTGATGTGATCAATAGGGAACTCAACCGCTTGACGGGTCTGACGCTTTCCGATGCCGATATGACTTATGACAGAACGCCGGAGGGGCAGGCGATTCCTGATTCGGCCGAAGTGCATGGTGGGTACTTGTATCTGAAACAGGAATTTGGCCAGGGAAATTACAACCCACCGTGTGCCATCGTTACGGGCGCGACTGACCTTGGCGACAACATCTACGAGCTCACCTATGAGGTCTACAGTGCTGGCGGCATGTTACTTCCTTCCGACATCCCCGAGGGCACCTACGGCCTGCCAAAGAACCAGTTCATCGCCGCAATTCAAGCGGACGCATCCATGGGCCGTACCGAGACTTGCACGGTTCGCGTCGCGCAGGGTGACGGCGCTCCGACCTTCACACTGCTTGAAATGGGCGTCTACGATTAGACTCGGCGTATAGCTCACTCTGATAGCGCCAGACGGCTTGCCCGTCTAACGTTTTTTGCGGGGCTGTGCATGCGCTTGAGCAGGAGTATATGTCGCTGCCTGCCGCCCCATGCAAAAATGTGTTGCTAATTTAGAAGCCTATTCAAGCGCGCCGAAGTCGTGCGTGCTGGCGTAGCATGAGCAAAAAATCAAGCAATGGAGGGTAACGTGGCAACATTGAAGACGCGAGAGCTCGAAGATTATTTTGAACGCATCGTACGCACGCGCGAAGGTGACCTACCTGGTCGTCGCAAAGGCGACGAATACGTGTCTCAAACCCATGCGCTCTACCATGGTGATCCTGCGCCCTGGGCTCTGACGCCAAAGATATTCGACAAGGATATGACGGCGCTTCTTAAGGAGGCCGCCGAGCGCATGTACGGCATTATGGACAAGGTGACGCGGGCGTTTTGTTCCGATGCCTCCGTGCGTGCGTGGTTTCGCATGGATCCGGCTTTTGCTGACCTGTGCGCTATGGATGCCGGCTATGATTGCCAAATTCCCCTTGCGCGTGTTGATATCTTTCTTGACGAAGATGCCGGTTCGTATACGTTTTGTGAGCTCAATACCGACGGCAGTGCCGGAATGGTAGTGACCGATGCGGTCTGTCAGGCAGTGCGAATGACGCCTTCCTTTGAGGAGTTTGCATCCGACCACCCCGGCTTTCGGCAGTACGATTTGTGCGGTAGCTGGATAGACGCATTGTTTGAGACCTATGCAGAGTGGAAGCTGGCCCATCCTCGCCGCACCGAGGATAGTGCACGATTGGACGACGGGGCCCGCGTTGACGAGGGGCTCTATGCACCGCAATCAAAGATATATCCCGCTTCGGTGGCAATCGTCGACTATTCGGAAAGCATCGACTTGGAAGATGCGGCTCATTTTGTCGACCTTATGAGGCGACGGGGTGTGGTGGCGCGCTTTGCGGATGTGCGCGACCTGCGGATTGGCGAAGACGAGAGCGGTGCTAGGCGGCTGTGCGATGCCGCCGGTCCTATTGATTGCGTTTGGCGGCGCGCGGTGACCGGCGAGCTGTGGGATAAGCCGTGCGACGGACGCTCGACCTTAATCGAGGCGGCTCAAGAAGGGCTCGCGTGCATCGTTGGTGGTTTTAGAACGTGGCCGTGTGCGACTAAGACCGTATTTGCATTTCTGTGGTCTCGGGCCGGTCAGTCCTTGTTGAGCCCGGAGGAGCAATCGTTTGTACGGGAGCATGTGCCCTATACCGAGATTTTGGACGAAAGCGCCCAGTTGTCGAGATTTGCCGAAAAGGATCGATGGATTGTCAAGCCGTGCGGCGGCTACAACGCGGTTGGCGTTGTCGCCGGTTTGGATGCCACGGAACGGGAATGGTCCCAGGTGCTTGCTCGCGCTGCGGCAGCTGGAGCGATTGTACAGGAGTATGCTCAGCAGTATCAGACTCCCTGCTTGCGCGGAACGCTTGTCAATGGGCCGCATCGAGGAGAGGCACCCAAAGGACTTGTGGATGATCTTGGTTTTGCGCCCGCTTCTAATATGGAAGGCCTGTACCTGTATCGCGGTCGTTTCGCGGGCGTGTACACACGCGTCGGCTTTGCCAACACCATAGGCGAGTGGACGAGCCGCTTGAACGTTGCGAGCTTTTTTGAGGAATAGCCGTTTCTTGGGGCACCTTCCGTGGTTGCGGCGTTCGAAGTGACGGGGAGATTTTGGCGAAGCCGATGAGCCCGGTTCTATCTGGCGTTTTTGTTGCGGGGCTGGGCGTACGCCTGAGCTGGAGTCCTCTTCATGCGCTACCATGACAGGCAACGAATTTGACGAACGACCCGCCGAGCTTGCCTCGGCGGGCTTTTGGCGTTGCAATGCCGGAGGAACAGCATGCTCATTCACCGTATAGCCGCGCAGCTCTATACTGCCGAGGCACTGCAGACCGTCGAGGCCGGGCTCGATTCTGGCGAGGACGTGACGCTGGCCGTGTCTCAGTCGGGCCGAACGCTTATGGCCGCCGCCCAGTTTGCGCGTCGTCCGCGCCCCACGGTCTACATCGTGAGTGGCGAGGATGCGGCCGATCGCGCCGCACGTAGTCTGGCCGCCTATGTGGGCCTGGCGCACGTGTGCCGCTTTCCCGAGCGCAAGGACTACCCTTGGCGCGAGCAGGCGCCCGACGACGCCGTGGTAGCCCAGCGCTGCGAGGCGCTCGGGCGCATCGTGCGCGGCGACAACTGCATCATGGTCGCCTCGGCTCGCGCGCTGCTGCGTTGCGTGCCACCAGTCGAGAGCCACTACTGGGAGTCCACGACCTTCGCGGTGGGCGAGGAGATTCCTTTTGACGAGGTGCCGCAGCGTCTGGTGGGCATGGGCTACACCAATGCCGGCGCCGCCGACGCGCCCGGCCTGTTCCGTGTGCACGGCGACACCGTCGAGGTGTTTCCCGCGCAGGAAAAGGCGCCCGTGCGCATTGAGTTCTTCGGCGACGAGATCGATCGCATCCGCCGCATGGTGAGTTCAACGGGCCAGACCATCGGCAACGAGGACAGCATCGAGATCTTCCCCTGTCGCGAGCTGGCGCTTACCGACGAGGCCGTTCACAACATGCATGTGGCGCTCTACCGCGCCAGCCAGGACGACAGCAAGTTGGCGGCGCTGCTCGAGATGGTGGATGCGCGCATCGTCACGCCTGAGCTCGACCGCTTTTTGCCGGTGATGTACGGCCAGACCGTGAGCCCGCTTTCGCATGTGAGCGGCAAGGCGCTCGTAGTGCTGTCCGAGCCGCGCTCGCTGTTCGACGATTGCCTGCGCGCCTACGAGGATATCGAGGCACGTGCCGGCGAGGCGGGGGTCGACCGTCTGGACGGCCTGTATGTGCGTGCCCAGCAGCTCGATTTTGGTGCTCAGCAGCGCCTGAACTATGTGAGCCTCATCCGTGCCGGCGGTGCGGTGACGGCAGAGCTCAAGATTGAGCAGCCGGCCATTGCGGGCTCGGACAATCGCTTTATGACGCGCATCCAGGAGGTCGTGGGCAAGCGCTATGCCTGCGTGTTTGCCATCCCCGACCGCGGTGCGCGCGAGTCGATGGAGCTCACCTTTGGCGACGAGGGCATTACCTTTGAGGAATCGCTGACCGCCGCGCCCGAAAATGCCGGCGCTATCGGCGACCGCGTGCGCGTGGCAGCGGCGGATTCCGCCGACCGTGCCGCACGCCAGGAGGCCCATGCTTCCATTCGCGAGCGTAAGGCCGATGCGCTCAACGCCCGCTCGCTCGAGGCGGGTGCCGCCCAGGCTGCCGCCGGTGCCGCCGTGCCCACCATCTCGCGCGGACGCGTGACCTTTGTCGATGCTGCCTTGCCGCAGGGCGTGGTGGTGCCCGATGCCAACCTGGCCGTATTCTCGATTGCCGACCTCAACGCCCGCATGGATGCCAACCGCGCGCGCAGCCGCCGCAAGGTTGACATTACGCAGATCACCTTCCCATTTAAACCGGGCGACTACGTGGTGCACGCTACCCACGGTATCGCGCTCTTTAGTGAGGTCGCGCGCCAGGAAGTGGGCGGCAAGGAACGCGACTACTTTTTGCTGGAATACGCCGACGGCGACAAACTCTACGTGCCGCTGGAGCAGGTTGACCGCATTACGCGCTACGTTGGTCCCGACGGCGATAAACCGCGCTTGACCAGGCTCAACACCGCCGACTGGACGCGGGCCACCAACAAGGCGCGCAAGAATGCCAAAAAGCTGGCGTTTGACCTGGTCGACCTCTATACGCGTCGCTCGTCGATTACCGGTATCGCCTGTCCGCCCGATACGCCCGAGCAGATCGAGATGGAGGAGAGCTTCCCCTACGACGAGACGCGCGACCAGCTGGAGGCCATCGCCGACATTAAGGCTGATATGGAGGCGCCCAAGCCCATGGACCGCCTGCTGTGCGGCGACGTGGGCTTTGGCAAGACCGAGGTCGCTCTGCGCGCGGCGTTTAAGTGCGTGGACTCCGGCCGCCAGGTCATGGTGCTCTGCCCCACGACCATTCTTGCCCAGCAGCACTACGAGACGTTCTTTGAGCGCTTTGCCCCGTTTGGCCTTGAGGTCGAGGTGCTCAGCCGCTTTCGCACGCCGGCGCAGCAGAAGCGCGCGCTCAAGGCGTTTGCCGAGGGCACGATAGACGTGCTCATCGGCACGCATCGTCTGCTTTCGGCCGATGTGAACCCCAAGAACCTGGGCCTGGTGATCATCGACGAAGAGCAGCGCTTTGGTGTGCAGCACAAGGAGCAGCTCAAAAACCTGCGCGAGCAAATCGACGTGCTCACACTCTCGGCAACGCCTATTCCGCGAACCATGCAGATGGCCACGAGTGGCGTGCGCGACATGAGCCTGATCACCACGCCGCCGACCGGGCGTCGTCCCGTGATCGTGCACGTGGGGGAGTACGACCCCGACGTGGTGAGTGCGGCGATTCGCCTGGAGGTGGGCCGCGGCGGTCAGGTGTATTACGTGTCCAACCGCGTCAAGACCATCGACGATGCCGTGGCGCGCGTGCACGAGGCCGCGCCCGAGGCGCGCGTGGGCGTGGCACACGGCAAGATGAGCCCGCGCGAGGTCGAGGACGTGATGATCGAGTTCGCGACCAAGAAGATCGACGTGCTTATCGCCACGACCATCGTGGAGAGTGGCATCGATAACGCGACCGCCAACACGCTTATTATCGAGGATTCGCAGCGCTTGGGCCTGGCGCAGCTTTACCAGCTCAAGGGCCGTGTGGGCCGTTCGGCCACGCAAGCCTACGCGTACTTTATGTTCCCGGGCGAGCTGCCGCTTACCGAGGAGGCCACGGCGCGTCTCACTGCGCTTTCCGAGTTCCAGGACCTGGGCAGTGGCATGCGCATCGCCATGCGCGACCTGGAGATCCGCGGCGCCGGTTCGCTTATGGGCGCCGAGCAGCACGGCAACCTGTCGAGTGTGGGCTTCGACCTGTTTACGCAGATGCTGGGCCAGGCCGTGGCCGAGGCGCGCGGCGATGACGATGCCGGCGTGGAGGCGGCGAGCGTGGGTATCAACCTGCCGGCCGACTACTTCCTGTCCGAGGAGTACATGCCGGCGGTGGACCAGCGCGTGCTCGTGTACCGAAAGCTTGCGGCGGCCGAGGATCTGGAAAGCATCGACGAGGTGCAGGAGGAGACCGAGGCAGCGCACGGCGAGCTGCCGCTGGCGGGGCTCAACTTGTTCAACCGCGCTCGCATTCGTATTCGCGGCGAGCGCCTGGGGCTCGAGAGCGTCACGCTCAGCGGCGGACGCATCACGTTTTTGGGCGTCGAAGTGCCCAAGAAGGTGGCCTTTGAGCTTAAGACTCGCTACGGTGCGGTGAACTTCCCCAAGAGCCGCAAGCTATCGGTGCCCTACAAGGCGGGCGCCGGCGCGGGCAGCGGCCTGGGCCGCGGCCTCGACGCCAACGACGGCACCGGCCCCGTGGCCGCGGCACTCATGCTGCTGCAGCAGCTGGGCGCTAGTGATGATGACTAGCGAGTCGACGCTGCAAACACCCTATTTGGGCACTCTGGTTCCATCGAAAGGAAAGCATGTTCGGATACATCTACAAGAAAGATGTCGCCATTATCGCAGTTGTTCTGTGCCTTTGTCTGGGCGTGGGCAGCTTCTTTGATTATCAAATCTCGAGTGCGCTGTTCAACATCGGCAGCATGTACGGTCGCTTTGTCGAGGCGGCCGGTGAGCTGCCGTTCGAGCTGACGGCGAGCATCGCGGGCGTTATGCTCGTGCGCTCGGCACGCCCCGATTCCAAGGCGAGCAAGTGGCTCGCTGCGCTGGGCGTTTTGATCAACGTGGGTCTGGTCGGCTACGAGATTATCGGATCGCTGCGCGTCGGCGGCAAGCTTATTGCGTTTCAGCTGGTTCTGACGTTTGCGTTGGTCATCGCAGCCAACTTCATCGCCTACCGCCTCACGCGCACGACCGAGCCCGACGAGCTTACGCGCTGGGCGTTGATGGTGCTGGCCGTGTGGGTCGCTCAGGCCATCATCCTCAACGTCATTGTTAAGCCGTTATGGTCGCGCCCGCGCATGCGCGTGATCGAGGTCACGCCGGGGCTCAATTTTCAGCCGTGGTGGGTGATCGGCAATCCCGACAAGTGGGCCTATATCGCCGCCGGCGTGATCAAGGACGGGTTCAAGTCGTTTGCGAGCGGACACACGGCGCATGCGGCGATCGGCCTTATGCTCGCCGGGCTTCCCGCGGCGGCCTTTAAGGAAAAGCCTTCGCGTCGCCGCGTGATCTTTTGGGCGGCGGCTGTGGTCGCGGCGCTCGTCGCCTTTGGGCGCATCGTGATCGGCGCGCACTTTTTGAGTGACGTGAGCTGCGGTTTTGCCCTGGTGCTGACGCTTGAGTGCCTTGCCGCGCGCATTGCCTATCCCAACGGCGTACAATAGCTCCGTTTGAATCATCTGGCCGATACCCGGTAAGAGAGGATTGCCATGCTCGCGTTTAACAACGACTATTCCCACGGCGCACATCCGGCAGTGCTGCAGGCGCTTGTCGACACCAATATGGAGCCGCAGCCCGGCTATGGTACCGATGCGCACACCGAGCGTGCCAAGCAGCTTATCCGCGAGGCCTGTCAGGCCCCCGATGCCGACGTGTTTTTTCTGGTGGGCGGCACGCAGGCCAACGCGACGGTGATCGACATGCTGCTCGCGCCGTACGAGGGCGTCGTTGCTGCTGAGACTGGCCACGTCGCCTGCCACGAGGCGGGGGCCATCGAGTTTGGCGGCCACAAGGTGCTCACCATCCCCGGCTACGAGGGCAAGATGCACGCCGAGGATCTGGAGGACTATATCCAGGTATTCTACGAAAACGAGAGCTACGAGCACACGGTGTTTCCGGGTGCCGTGTACGTGAGCCTATCGACCGAGTACGGCACGCTGTACTCCAAGGCCGAGCTCGCGGCGATTCGCTCAGTGTGCCAGAAGCGCGAGATTCCGCTGTTTGTGGATGGCGCCCGCCTGGCCTATGCGCTGGCGGCCGATGAGTGCGACATTACCCTGCCCGAGCTGGCGCAGCTGTGCGACGTGTTCTACATCGGCGGCACCAAGTGCGGCGCGCTCTGCGGCGAGGCCGTGGTGTTTTGCGGCATGCACGCCCCGGCGCATCCCATTCCGCGTATTAAGCAGCATGGCGCACTGCTTGCCAAGGGCCGCCTGACGGGCGTGCAGTTTGAGGCTCTTTTTACCGATGGCCTGTATTTTGAGATTGGTCGCCAGGCGATCGAAACCGCGCAGGCGCTTCGTCGCGTGCTGCACGAGCACGGCTACCAGTTCTTCTTGGAGACGCCCACAAACCAGCAGTTCGTGATTCTGCCCAACGAGGACATGGCCCGCATTCGCGAGCATGCGGCGATCGAGTACTGGGAAAAGTACGACGAAACCAACACGGTGGTGCGCTTTTGCACCAGCTGGGCCACGACGCAGGAGGATATCGACGCGTTGGCGGCGGTTCTGTAGCCTGATGTAATGACGAGGGGCCGCCTTGCGCTGGGTTTGGCGCAAGGCGGCCTTTGTTTTTGGGGGAGAAGGGTTGTATGGCCGAGATGTCCGAGCCGACGATTCGCCTGGCGACGCCCGAAGACGCGCCGGCGTTGCTTGCCATCTATGAGCCGTATGTGCGCGAGACGGCGATTACCTGCGAATACGAGGTGCCGAGCGTTGAGGAGTTCGCCGGGCGCATCGAGCGTACGCTCAAGCGCTATCCGTATCTGGTGATGGAGTTGGACGGGCGTCCGGTAGGCTATGCCTACGTGAGTCCGCTTAACAGCCGCGAGGCATACGACTGGTCGGTCGAGACGTCGATCTACCTGGCACGCGATGTGCGCCATGGCGGGCTGGGTCGCAAGCTGCACGACGCGCTCAAGCAATGCCTGGTCGCGATGGGCATCACCAACATGTGCGCGCTCATTGCCGTGCCGCACGATAAGGACGACGAGTATCTAACGCACAACAGTCAGGATTTCCATGCCCATATGGGGTATCGCCTGGTGGGCGCCTTCGATCGCTGCGCCCAAAAGTTCGGCCGCTGGTACGACATGTGCTGGATGGAGCTGGTCCTGGCCGAACGCACACCCAACCAACCCAAACCAACCTGGTTCCCCGACCTTCCCAAACCTACCATTTAGGGACAGGTTTATTTTGGCCGCTTTGTAGCGTCAATCCACCGCGAGAAGTACGGATTCACGCGTCTTTTGATGCGGATGGGCTTAATTTGGCTTCGATTTGGGTCCGTTTGGCTTCGATTCGAACTAAGTGAGTAGACTTTTTGGCGCAGGTCGAGCACAAGGCGTATCTGCCTTAGTAAAACCGCAGGTCACAGAGGTGACAGTTTTTGGTGTGCTCGACAGGTCACGAAAAGTCTACTCACTTAGATTTGCGGTACTGGATATTCTGAGCAGGAACAGTTGAGCTTGGACGGCGCGTATTGCCAGGCGATGTTGGCATTTGTGCCATGCTGGCTTGAGAATTAATAAAACCGCAGGTAAAACGTTCATTAGGTACAGTTTGCCTCGTTTGGTGCGCTAGCCGATGGGCTCGGTGTATTTGGCGCGGTCGGTGCGCTGGATGCGCTTGGAGACGTGGAGCGGGCGGCCGTCGGTGTCGTAGACGTAGTCGGTGATCAGGATCAGCGCCTGCCCGCGCTCAACGTTGAGCAAAAACGCCTCGTTTTGCGAGGCGTAGCACACCTCAAAGGTCTTATGCCCCTGTGCCGGCGCGCGATGGAACTCCTGTCGCAGCGTGGCGTAGAGCGAACCGTTAATATCGCGATCGATGAGCGTCTCGAAGCTTGGCGGCAGGTAGGTGGTCTCCAGGCACAGCGGCGCGTCGTCCAGGTAGCGCAGGCGGACAAGTTTGACGAGCTTGCTGCCCACGGCGGCGTCAAAGAACTTAGCTATGCTGCCGGCCGCCTTGGCAAAGCCCGAGTCCACGGTGCGCGTGGTGGGCTTCATGCCCTGACCTTCGACCTGCTTGGTATAGCTCGAAAACACCAGGTTGTTCTCGTGGAGCGCGGGCGTGTCGGCCACAAAGGCACCACGTCCGCGCTCGGTGCGAACCAAGCCCTCGTCAACGAGCACCTTAAGGGCGTGGCGCACGGTGCTGCGCGACAGCCCCGATTCGTCCATGAGCTCCATCTCGGACGGCAGCTTGTCTCCGCGCGCGTAGGTGCCGGCGGCGATGCGGTCGCGCAGCGTGCCTGCCAAGCGCTCGTATTGGGCCAGTTTCTTTTTAGACGAAGCGTTCATGCGATCAACCTGTATCTAACCTGTATGTTTACAGAACAAAGCATGTATCCAACATGACAATAAAACCGCTGGTAACGGATTGCCGAAAACCTTACCAACAAAATTTCTAGGACAAATATAGCATACAACTAGTCGACATAACCAAAACATGTATGTAACTTGTATGCCATCGAGAGCATCAAACGAGAAGAAAGGCTGATGCACGATGACTACTCAGGAACAGGTTAAGGATGTCGTCTCCCAGGTTTTGGCTGACAAGGCAGACAAGGGCGGCATCAAGCGCGTCGTGTGGATTGGCGCTGGCGGATCCAACGGCGGTAACTATCCTGCCCAGTACTTTATGGAGCACGAGGCCACGCAGGTCGTGAGCTCCAGCTACACCAGCAACGAGTTCGTGCACGCCACCCCGGCCTACGTCAACGAGAACACCCTGGCCGTCGTCGTGTCCATGCGCGGCACCAAGGAGACCATCGTTGCCGCCCAGGTCGCCAAGGACCACGGCGCCAGCACCATCGCCATCTATGTTGACGAGTCCGGTCTCACCGAGGTCTGCGACTACAAGATCCAGTACGACAGTCTGGCCGTCGACGAGTCCTGCATGGGTCGCACCAACTCTGCCGTCGTGACCATGATTGCTATGGAGCTCACGCAGCAGACCGAGGGCTATGCCGAGTACGAGACCGCTATGGCCGCCTTCGACTTGGTCGACCCCATCTATCGCAAGGCCGTCGAGTACACCCGTCCGCTCGCTGCTAAGTGGGCCGAGCAGAACGCCGACAAGCCCTGCATCAACGTCATGGCCCAGGGCCCGCTCTTTGGTGCCGCCTACGTCTTTAGCATCTGCAACGTGCAGGAGATGCTGCAGATCGACTCCTGCACCATCAACACCTGCGACTTCTTCCACGGCCCCTTCGAGATCCTGGACAAACGCACCTCGCTGTTCCAGCTCATCAGCGTCGGCCGCAGCCGCTGCAACGACGAGCGCGGCATCCGCTTCGTTAACCAGTATGGTGGCGAGCGCGTCTATCAGCTCGACGCCAAGGAGCTCGGCCTCAACGACATCAAGGACAGCGTGAGCGAGTACTTCAACCACCTGATCTTTGCCCCGATCCTCAACAACGTCTACATGCGCGCACTCTCTGCCGTAACTCACAAGGACTACATGACGCGCCGCTACATGTGGAAGCTTGAGTATTAGTTACGCCGTTCTACCGAACGGCGTAACGGCTCGACGCTGCAAACCCGCCAGAGCGGCAATCTGCCTTTCAGCTTCAGCGGCATGACCAGAAGGTCAATGCCGCTTCGCTTCAAGGCACCTTGCTCGCTCTGGCGGGTTTTCGCTGACGTTGTCAAAGCGTCGGCGTTGCCTTGGTCCAGATGTGGCACTTGGCAGTCCTAGTCGTTGGGGGCGTTCTTGAATGACCAGTCATTTAAGTGCGTCCCCAATGACTACCCAATGAGTATGTGGGGAAGCAGATTTTTCCGTTCGGCGATTTGTGTCTTGAAAAATGTATATAACGACTATAACGTAGTGTGAAACATATTGGAAACAATACCGAGGAGGCTGCGTTGAAGAAAAGCAATCTGGGCTATGTGCTGGTGCTGGTCGCCGCGCTTATGTGGGGCAGCATCGGAATCTTTGTAAACGGCATCTCGGCCATGGGCGTTTCGTCCCAGAGCATGGCTGCCTTTCGCTTGTTGGTCGGAGCGCTTATCTTGGCGCCGGTCCTGATGTTTATGGGCTGCCGTCCGGGTGAGGGGTCTACCGTGGCTCGGGGTCCGCTGGCCCTGTTCAAGGCAAGCCCCAAAGAGCTCGTCCCCTGCGCGCTTGTCGGTATCGTCGGTCTGGCCGCCGCCAACACCTGCTATTACGAGTGCATGGGCGAGGTCGGCATGTCCACGGCCTCGGTGCTGCTCTACACCTCGCCGGTGTTTGGTGTCATGCTCGGCCGCGTACTTTATCGCGAGGACGTGACCCCCAACAAGCTCGTTGCCATTGTCTTTAACATCGTTGGCTGCGTGCTTGCAGTGACCAATGGCGACCTTTCCGGTTTCCATTTTTCGGTTTGGGGCGTCACGTCGGGCGTGATTGCAGGCCTTTGTGGTGCGTCGCTCGCGGTGTTTAGCCGGATAGCAACCAAGACGGTCCACCCGCTGGCTGTCACGTTTTGGGGCTTTGTTTTTGGCGGTGCGGTTATGGCGGCTATCGCGGCTCCGTGGCCGGATGTCGCCGCGGCAATGTCGCCACAGCTGCTGCTGCTGTTCCTTGGCTTTGGACTCATCCCCACAGCTGTGGCCTACATCTTATATATGCAGGGTCTGTCCATGGGGCTCGAGACATCGAAAGTTCCCGTCGTAATGTCATTCGAGACGGTCGTCACCGTACTGCTGGGCATTGGTGTCTACGCCGAGCCCGCCGGCGCGATCAAAGTCCTGGGCATCGTGCTGGTGCTCGCGTCCATCCTGATTATGAACACCGACTTCTCTAAGTTGCGCAACAGTGTGTTTGTCGGTCATGTCATTGAGAGCATGACCTTTAAGCCCAACGCGTGGTGGACGGAGAAATCGCAGGACATGGATCTGTTTAAGGAGCGCACCGGCATCGCGCTGGAACCCACCGTGCAGGAAAGCCCCTGGTACTTCGTGCGATAAGGGATAGGCGAGGCGTCTGATCGGGTGTCGACAAAACAACGCCGGCCTACCCGGCCCCAACGTTTCAAGTGCGTTAAACCCGTCAACGGTCGATTTTCACCCGCGAACGGTCTTTATACTAATTAGCAATATAAGCAACGTATAAGACGTTATAATGACCATAACGAAAAGGAGGAGGCAAGATGAATCAGATCATTCTCGCATCTCATGGCGGCCTGGCCGCAGGCGCCAAAGACACGCTCGAGATGGTTCTCGGCGACGTGTCGAACGTCCACGTCGTGTCGCTTGCTCGTGACGACAAGGAGCCCATCACCAATAAGGTTGAGGCTATGATCGCCACGTTCAACGCGGACGACACCGTCTATGTGTTGACCGATATGCTCGGCAGCTCGGTCAACAACAGCATGGTCGAGCTTTCCAAGAACGGCACGAAGTTCACGGTGATCAGCGGTTTCAACATCCCGCTGGCGCTCACGCTCGCTATGAGCCCCGTCCCCGTCAAGGGCGCCGAGCTCGCGGCCCTCATCAACGAGGCCCGCACCGGTCTGACCAACCCCAACGCACCGGTCGAGGCCGCCGCGGCTCCCGCCAAGAAGGCCAAGGCGTCCCGTCACAGCTCCGGTCCCGCCAAGATCGTCCTCGCACGTCTTGACTACCGTCTGCTGCACGGCCAGGTCGTCTTTACCTGGACCACCAAGGTTCAGGCCGAGCGCATTATCGTCGTCGACAACGCCGCCGCCAACGATGACATCAAGAAGGGCGCTCTTAAGCTGGCCAAGCCCCAGGGCGTGCGCCTGAACGTCTTCACCGTCGAGCGTGCCCTCGCCAAGATGGACAAGCTCAACACCCTCGGCGAGCGCGTCATGTTCGTCTTTGGCAACACCGCCGAGATGCTGCAGTTCTGCCAGGGCTACAAGCTCGACGCCATCAACCTGGGCGCCACCGCCAACCACGACGGTGCCGATCAGGTCGGAGGCAAGGACAGCTCCGTCTTCCTCGACGCCACCCAGAAGGCCGACGTCAACCAGCTGCTCGACATGGGCATCAAGCTCTATGTTCAGCAGACCCCTACGTATCAGAGCGTCGACATCGACGCCAAGCTGTAATCAACCAGGCTTTTGCCTGACTGAAAGGAGAAGGGTATGAATACGTTCATCAGTGCGGTGCTCGTCGGCCTCGTCGGCGTGTTCTGCATGTGGGACTCCCGCCTGCTCGGTCGTCTTAACTTCGAGCAGCCCCTCGTTGGCGCTACGCTCGTCGGTCTGCTGTTGGGCGATGTGCCCACCGGCCTTGCCGTCGGTGCCGCCGTCGAGCTCGTGTCCATGGGCCTGGTGCAGGTCGGCGCCGCCGTTCCGCCCGATATGGTCCTGGGCGGCATCGTGGCCGCTGCCTTTGCGTGCCTGACCGATGCTTCCGCCGAGACCGCCATGACGATCGCCATCCCGGTCGCCGTCCTGGGTCAGCTCCTCGGCATCGTGTTCCGTTCCATCATCGCCGCCCTCACCCATGTGGCAGATAGCGCGATCGATAACGGAAAGTTCAAGACCGCCTACCGTATGCACATCTGCGCCGGCTCCGGTCTGTACGCCATCATGTACTTCCTGCCGATTTTCCTCGCCGTCTTTGTTGGCACCGACCTGGTTCAGGCCATCGTCAACATGGTTCCCGAGTGGCTGTCCACTGGTCTTAACGTTTCGACCAAGATCATGACTGCCTACGGCTTGGCCCTGCTGCTCACCATGATGATCAAGAAGGGTATGACTCCGTTCCTGTTCATCGGTTTCCTGCTCGCCGCTTACCTCAACCTGTCCGTCATCGCGGTCGCTCTGATCGGTGTGTGCCTGGCTGTCGTCTTCATGGGCTTCAAGTTCAACGGTTCCCATGCTGCCGCCGGTGTTGATTCCGACTACGATCCGCTCGAAGACGACGAAGACTAAGGAGGAACACACTATGGCAACCGCAACCAAGGACGTGTCCCTGAACAAGAAGGTCAGCCAGTTCTTCTGGCGCTCCTGGGCCATCCAGGCCTCTTGGAACTACGAGCGTCAGATGAACATGGGCTTCCTCTACGGCATGGTTCCCACGCTCGATCGCCTCTATCCGGATGAGTCCGACCCCAAGCAGCTCGCTGCTAAGAAAGAGGCTTACCACCGTCACATGGCGTTCTACAACTGCACCCCGCAGACGAGCGCTTTCATCCTGGGCCTCTCCGCCTCCATGGAGGAGGAGTACGCCAAGGATCCCGAGAACTTCGATCCCGATTCGATCAACGCGGTCAAGACCTCCCTCATGGGTCCGCTTTCCGGTATCGGTGACTCCTTCTTCCAGGGCACCATCCGCGTTATCGCCTTTGGCCTGGGCGTTCAGCTGGCTCAGCAGGGCTCCATCATGGGCCCGATCCTGGCCATGCTCATCTCCATCGTCCCCTCTGTGCTGATCACTTGGTTCGCAGCCAAGATGGGCTATCAGGGCGGCCACGAGTACCTGAGCAAGCTTCAGGGCGGCGACCTCATGGAGAAGCTCATGTATGTCTGCGGCATCGTGGGTCTTATGTCCGTGGGCGGCATGATCGCTACGCTGATCGGCGCCACCACCCCGCTGCAGTTCGCTGAGGGCACCGTCGTTATCCAGGACATCCTGGACGGCATGATGCCCCAGATGATCTCCCTTGGCCTCACCGGCCTTATGTACTGGCTCATCAAGAAGAACGTCAACACCGGTTGGCTTCTCGTGATCGCCATCGTGGGCGGCATCGCCCTCTCCGCGGCCGGCATCCTGGCCTAGTCGCGACCAAGCGTCTAACCGCTTTCCCCCGGGGGCCTGCCTGGCATCCCATACCCCAGGCAGGCTTCCATTCCCAAAATGCGACAATGGGACAGTCCCCTTGTCGCATCCTCAACGGGCCGGCGACTCGGTCCAAACCACGGTAACCCTGCGAGCGCCCGGCAATGTGGCGCCGCAAAAATCGAAAGGAATGTGTCAGATGTACGAGATCGACCTTAACCTCCCTAAGCAGATCGTCGCTGACGTCCTGTCCAACCACGAGATTCACAGCGTCGCTTTCGTCGGCTGCGGTGCCTCCATGTCCGACCTGTACCCCGCCAAGTACTTCCTGGCCAACAACACGGACAAGCTGAACGTTCAGATCTTCACCGCTAACGAGTTCAACTACGACACGCCCTCCTGGGTCAACGAGCACACCTTCGTGATCACCTGCTCCCTCGGTGGCTCCACGCCCGAGACCGTCGAGGCCAACAAGACCGCCAAGAAGCACAACTGCCCGGTCGTCTCCCTCACCAACAAGGCTGGCTCCGCTCTGACCGTCGACGCCGACCACGTCATCGTCCACGGCTTCCACGCCAACTATGCCGCCAAGGCCGAGAAGCCTGGCTACGCCATCGCTCTTGCTCTCGAGATCCTTCAGCAGACCGAGGGCTATGATCACTACGAGGATATGATCACCGGCCTCACCAACATCTTCGACCTGTGCGAGAACGCCGCTCAGCACTGCAAGAAGCTCGCCAAGAAGTTCGCCGAGGACTTCAAGGACGACAAGATGATCTACTTCATGGCTTCCGGTGCCTCCGAGAAGATGGCCTACTCTCACGCCGCCTTCCTGTTCACCGAGATGCAGTGGATCGACGCCGCCGCCTACAACACCGGCGAGTACTTCCACGGCCCGTTCGAGGTTTCCACCGAGGGTAAGCCCTACGTCTTCTTCATGTCCGACGGTGCTACCCGCCCGATGGACGCTCGCGCCCTCACCTTCCTTGAGCGCATGGGTGCCAAGGTCGCTCTGATCGACTCCAAGGACTACGGTCTGGCCGACGCCGTGCCGGCGAGCGTCATCACCTACTTCAACCCGCTGCTGCACCTCGCCGTTATGCGCGAGTACGGCAACCAGATCGCCGAGGCCCGTCAGCACCCGCTGACCATGCGTCGCTACATGTGGAAGCTTTCCTACTAATCACAAGTAAGTAAACCTTACGGGTTGATTGAGAGGGGATGGGGTTTGTGCCCCGTCCCCTTTTTGCTTTGGGGAGGGCGTGTCTGTCGCGTCGCAAAACCCCAGATAAAACCTACCAAAATAAACCTGTCCCTTTTTGGCAGGTGGGAGGAGATGCGTATGATCAAAGCAGTGCTGTTTGATATGGACGGCGTGCTGGTCGATACCGAGTGGTTCTACAACCGTCGTCGCGTGGCGTTTATGGAAGAGAAGGGGTTCCATTTTGACGAGATCCCCGATCTTTCGGGATCTAACGAGCCTGCCATTTGGGAGGCGCTGGTGCCCGACGATGTTGAGCTGCGCGAGCATCTGCGCGTGGAGTACAAGCAGGTCTACAGCCCGGATCACCCCGTTCCGTATGCCGAGCTGCTCAACGAGCAGACGGAGCCGGTGATGCGCGAGCTGCACGAGCGTGGCGTGAAGTGTGCCATCGCGAGTTCGTCCTATCGCGAGCTGATCGACGAGCTGGTGGAGATTGCTGGCATTGCCGATGTGCTGGATTACACCATCAGCGGTCACGAGTGCAGCGCGTTTAAGCCCGACCCCGAGATCTACCTGCGCGCCATGGAAGCGCTGGGTGTGGAGCCCGCCGAGTGCCTGGTTATCGAGGATTCGCCTTTGGGTATCGAGGCTGGCAAACGTTCCGGCGCCCGCGTCCTGGCGCTGCGTCCGCACGAGGGCGTTAACCTCGATCAATCGCGAGCCGATGCCGTTATCGATAATTTGACCGACATTTTGGCCGCTTTGTAGTGTCAATCCGCCGCGAGAAGCACGGGTTCAAACGTTTTTTTCGGTGGATTGGCTCAATTTGGTTTCTATTTTGATCCGTTTGGCTTCGATTCGGGCTAAGTGAGTAGACTTTTTGGCGCAGGCCGAGCACAATGCATATCTTCCTTTGTAAAACCGACGCTCCTATAAGTTGTCAAGAGGCAGTTTGCGGGAGCGCTCCCTTCAATTCGCACAGGAGCTCGTAAT
>NZ_JBDGAW010000030.1:0-19984 GCF_040910265.1 Collinsella aerofaciens
CCTCAAGAAGGAGTAACATCGGGACTTGCAGCGACGGACCTCAGGACGCTCTTACACCACGTCTGCGCGCGCGACCGATAGATACGTCGGATAGTCTTAAAAATGGCCAAAATTGCTGCTACTGAAAAGGTATCAGTACTCATATTTGACGATTTTTGGTCACGACTCTTTATAGACACCCTGCACGGCGGCGCGAAACAGCCTCCAGCGGCAAGCAATCCGAAGACTGTCCCCAGTAACTAGCCGTTTAAGAACGTCCCCAATGACTAGTTATAGCGGCAGGCCTTGGCCGAGCATGGCGATGGCGCTCATGAGGACCAGCATGCCAGCAGCGTAGGGCAGCACCGCGCCCAGGAGCTCGGCGTCCTTTCCGCGCACGTGCACGGCGGCAAGGCCAATCGCGAGCGTCTGCGGAGAGATCATCTTACCGGCGGCGACACCCAGGGCGTTCAGCGCGACCATCCAGTAGTCGCTCACGCCCAGCGCAGCGGCAGCCTGGCTCTGGATGGGACCAAACAGCATGCCCGAGGACGTGCCCGAGCCGGTCACAAACGCACCGACCGCACCAATCCACGGAGCCAGAATCGGGTACAGACCGCCGGCGACCGCAATGCAAAACGCGCTGATCGACGAAATCATGCCGGCATAGCCCATCACCTTGGCGCAACCCAGCACCGAAAGCATGGTAATGACCGTCGGCATCATCTGCTTGACGGTCGTGACCAGCACCTCGCCCATCAAGCGCGGCGATGCGCCCTGAATGGCACCGCCGACAAACGCCGCCAGGAAAATCCAGAGGCCCGGCGTGTTGATCCACGAAAACGTAAGTGTACCGGGGTTCTCGCCGCAATACACCTGCACGTGACTCGCAAACGGCGCGAGCGCGGCGTGCACGTCGGGCACCAGGTTGGAGGTACCCAACAGCAGCACAAAGATCAGGATGAAGCACGACCAGGCCGAAAGCGCCGACTTAGCGGTGAGCTGTTCGCCGGCCTCGATATTCATATGGAAGCGCGCATCCAGATGTCCCGACTTCTCGGTGCGCATGGCAAGCGCGGCGGTCAGCGCAAGCGACACGATGGAGCCCACGACTACGGCCAGCTCGGGACCCACAAACATGGCAACGACCAGGGCAGCACCTACAAAGGACACACCGGAAAGCAGTGCCACGCCGGCAACGCCGTGCATACGCTCGGCAACGCTCGCAACGTTGCCTTGATCATCGGCGACACGACCCGCAACCAGTACGATAAGCAGCGGTATCACCACAAAGAACGGCGCGAGCTGCACCAGCTGAACGGTCGCCAGGTGCAGGGGGTCCAGACCCACCAGATCGGCAACGGACACCGTGGGGATGCCGATGGAGCCGTAGGGCGTGGGCACGCCGTTGGCCAGCAGGCAGATCAACACGGCGGGCACGGCCTCAAAACCCAGGCCCGCGAGCATGCCGGCAGGAATGGCAACAGCGGTACCAAAACCGGCCATGCCCTCCATAAAGCCGCCGAAGCACCAGGCCACGAGCAGCGCCAGCAGACGGCGGTCGCTGCTGATGGAGGTAATCATGCTGCCGATCACGTCCATGGCGCCCGTACGCACGCACAGGTTATACGTGAACACCGCGGCGATAATCACCAACACGATGGGCCACAGGGCCATCAAAAAGCCCTCGAGCGAGGCAGTCGCGATCTGCACCACCGGCAGATGCCACCATGCGAAGGCGAGCACACACGAAAGGGCGAACGAGCCCATAGCGGCCTTCCAAGCTGGCCATTTAAAGCACAGCAGCATCACGACAAGCCAAATGATCGGCACAAGAGCCAGCAAAAATGCGGCGACGTCCATAGGTAAGAACTCCTTGGTACCGCGCGGGCGGCATCGGGGGGTCACAAAACTTGAACAGGATACCGCACGCTTACCGACAATTTACTGCCACCCGCCGAAAATATTGAACAATCCGTTCAAAAACACGAGCAAACACCGTCGCGTCTATACTAGAGCGCAGCTAATAGAAAGGAATCGCCTTGAGCATCACGCCCCTCGATAGCATCCGCCGCGCCATCGCCCGCCGCAATGGCGTCGCCGACCCCGCCGTAGCCAGCAGCGACACCGCAAAGGCCCAGGGCGGACGCATCGAGAACGGCCTGTTCCCCGCGTCGCACACCGCCGAGGAGCTCGCTCGCATCCAGGAGCTGAGCCAACGCAACGCCGGCGGCCCTGACAGCAGCCAGGCCACGCGCCGTCGCCGCGAGCGCGATCGCGAGCCCGGCCCCATCCGCCGCATGGTCAATGCCTGGTGGAACCGCCTGCTCGGAGCCGTCTACGGCGGCGGCTTCTCCACACAAGAAGCCGAGTACGAAGATCACGCCACCCGTCGCGACTACCTTTGGAATACCCTGGGCACCGCCGTGTGGGGCATGGCATTTCCGCTGCTCACCATTGTGTCGACGCAGCTCGTAGGCGCCGAGGAGGCCGGCAAGTTCTCCATCGCCTTTGTCACCGGCACGCTCATCATGATCGCGTGCAACTACGGCGTGCGCAATTTCCAGGTCTCGGACATCGACGAAAAGACATCCTTTGCCACCTACCAGCTCAACCGCTGGATCTGCGGAGCGCTCGCGCTGGCATGCGGCCTGGTATACAGCAGCGCCCGCGGCTATGACGCGCAGATGGCGACGATCGGCCTTGGGGTCTACCTGTATAAGGTGATCGACGGCGTGGCGGACGTGTACGAGGGCCGCCTGCAGCAGGCCGATAAACTCTACCTGGCCGGCATGAGCCAAACGCTACGCTCCGTCGGCGCCATCGCGGTTTTTAGCGTGGCGCTGTTCCTCACGCGCAGCATGCCCATCGCGGCCATAGCCATGGGTATTGCCGCGATTACCTCGCTCGTGCTGGTCACCGCGCCGCTCGCCCTGCTCGAAACCGAAAAATCGCGCCGCGTGAGCCTGCGCGAGGTCGGCCACCTGTTTGTCCAGTGCGCTCCGCTCTTTGGTGCACTGTTCCTGTTCAACCTTATCGAGAGCATGCCCAAGTTTGTGATGGAAGGTACACTGGCCTACAAATACCAGCTGTACTTTAATGCCCTGTTTTTTCCGGCACAGGCTATTCTGTTGAGCATTGGGTTTATCTATAAACCGCAGCTCCTACGCTTGTCGAGCATTTGGGCTAATCCTCGCAAGCGTCGTCGCTTTGACCTGATTATTGTTGCCGTTATGGCGCTGATCGTGGTCATCACCGGCGTGTGCGCCGCATTTATGGCAGGTCCCGGTATTCCCCTCATGAGCTTTATGTACGGCCTCAGCTTTGAGCGCTACCGTACGCTGGCGCTGTTGATGGTCGTCGCCGGCGGCGTCACCGCGGCCATCGACTTTATCTACGCCATCATCACGGTGCTGCGCCATGCCGGCGACGTCACCAAAATCTACCTGATCTGCTTCGCCGTAAGCGTGGTGCTGCCGGTGATCCTGATCAACCTGCTGGGTCTGATGGGCGCCGTGGTGAGCTACCTAGCCATCATGACGCTACTCCTGGTTCTGCTGATTATCGAATACGCCCACATCCGCCAACGCATCGAACGCGACCGCAACCCCTACGGCGCCTAATTCGAATCAATTTGAAGAAAAGAAGCGTCGATGTTTAGGCACCGACAGCGAGCAGTCTCGAAGTGCCCCAGGTTGGCACGAAAGAGGAACGACGCGTACTTCTGTACGCGAGCGACGGTTTGAGCGACAAGATGGGGTGCTTCGGGGCTGCGCAGCGTCAACGTGACCGCCGTTCGGTAGAACGGCGGAACAAGGTTATTCGCCCGGGTTGATATTCGCGTAGAACTCCGCACCATCATCCAGGCGCAGGATCCCGACGCGACCGAACTCGGAGCCGGTGGCGGCAGCGCAGTCGATATCGATGCGATCGGGCACGCCGGCGGTATCCTCGCCACCCAGGCGCACAATCTGCCCGCGGCCCGACTCCTCATCGAGCCCCGCCAGGCCGCCAACCTCGCAATAGCGCCCAAGCGACACCGTGGGCGTGTGGCCGCTCACCACGACCGGGCCCTCGCCCTCGGCAGAAAGCAGTCCCGTCGGCGCATCCCAATAGCCGTGACGAATCCACAGCAGGTCATCGGACGACTGCACCGCGAGCATCTGCTGCAGCAGCTCGCGATCGGCGCCCACCGCTCCGACGCCATCGGCACAATCGACGCCATGCTCAAGCAAAAACGCGCGCGCCGCCTTCATCTCGATTCCAGCATGTACCAGCAGATACGGGCGCTCCTCGGTCTCGGCCACCGCGTAGAGCGGCAACGCGGCCATCCATCGCACGAGCTCCTCGTATGCCTCAAATTCCATGTCGTTGAGCTGCTCGCGCGTCGTCCAGCCACCGTTGATATCCCAGGTCTCGGCATCGAGCGGATCCTGGCCAATGATGGCATCGAGCATGATCTGCTCGTGATTACCCTTGAGCACGCGGGCGTTGGGCAGCGAGCGCACGAGCTTAATAACGCCGGCCGGATCGGGCCCGCGATCGATCATGTCGCCCAACACGTACAGCGTGTCGTCGGACGTCAACGAAATCTTGGACAGGGCCTCGTCAAGCGCACGCACGTGCCCGTGAGCATCAGATGTCACATAGATCGCCATGGTACGCCTCTCCTTGCATTGCGGCCGAAGCCCGGCACCGCAACTAAAACTTCAAGTTGAACTTAAATGTTACCCATTGTACTCCGTTGCAATAAAGCTGGAAAGGGTTTCCGAGCAGAGGCAAAGACGGCAGCCGTCTATGGCAATATCGCGCACGCCCGCAATCCAACCCCATAAACCCACCATCTTTGGGTACAAATAACCGCAGACAACTGACCGTGCCACGCCAACCACCCAGGAGCGGACACCATCCATGAACCAGATCCTTCTCTTTATCGGCCTCGTCATCATTTTGTGCCTGACCATCAAACCCGTCGGCAAAAAACTCCCCTTCCCCACCTTGCTCATCTTTATCGCGCTCGGCATGCTGTTAGGCGTCAACGGCCCGGCTCACATCGACTTTAGCGACTACGCGCTCACCGAAACCGTTTGCAGCACGGCGCTGCTGTTCATCATGTTCTATGGCGGTTTTAACACCAACATCGACCGCGCCAAGCCCGTCGCCGCGCCGGCGGTGCTGCTGAGCACGCTCGGCGTCGCCATCACTGCCGGCATCACCGGCGTGTTCGCCCACTTTGTGCTGGGCTTCGACTGGATCGGCGGCCTGCTGTTGGGATCGGTCGTGGCATCCACCGACGCGGCCAGTGTCTTTAGCGTGCTGCGCGAGCACAGCCTGTCGCTGAGAGGTGGCACCGACTCGCTGCTCGAGGTCGAATCGGGCTCCAACGACCCCGTCGCCTACATGCTCACCGCCGTGCTCGCCACACTCGCAGCCGGCGGCGACATCAACATTTCCACACTGCTGGCCAAGCAGATTATCCTGGGCGTGGGCCTGGGCCTTGTCATCGGCTGGGCATCGGGACGCCTGATTGAACGCGCGCACGCAACGGCCGAGGGCGCGCATACCATCTTTCTGTTCGCCGTGGCAATCGTCGCCTACGCGCTGCCGAGCTACCTGGGCGGCAACGGCTTTTTGGCTGTGTACCTGGCCGGCATTGTGCTGGGCGCCAGCGACATCACCGGCAAGGTCGAGATGGCACACTTCTTTGACACCCTCACCGAGATGGCCGAGATGACCATCTTCTTTTTGCTCGGCCTGCTCGTGACGCCCGCCCGCCTGCCGCAAATGCTGCTGCCGGGCCTGGCGCTCATGGCGTTTATGCTCTTTGCGAGCCGCCCCATCGCCGTTGGTCTGCTGCTGGCGCCCTTTAAGACGAACCCTCGCCAGGTTGCACTCGTAAGCTGGGCGGGCTTGCGCGGAGCAGCTTCGGTCGTCTTTAGTCTCTTTGCCGTGGTGGCCGACGTTCCCGGCGGACACGACCTATTTGACCTGGTGTTTGTGATTGCCGTGTCGAGCATTGTGGTGCAGGGCTCACTGCTGCCAGTAGTGGCGAAGAAACTCGATATGATCGATGCAGAAGGCGATGTGCGCCGCACCTTTAACGACTACCGCGACGAAGACGGCATGTCGTTTGTCAAACTCAAGGTGGGCGCTGGCCATCCGTTTGCCGGACGCTCGCTCGCCGATATTGGCAGCGCGACGGACATGCTCGTGGTCTTGGTGCTGCGCGACGGGGCGCATCCGGTACTGCCCAATGGCGACACCGTGATCCAGGAGGGCGATCTACTGGTGATGGCCGCCCCAACGTTCGAAGAGCGTGCCGAGGTTACGCTGCGCGAGGTCACCGTGACGCCCCACGGTCGCCTGGCCGGTCAGCGCCTGCGCGACGTGCCGCAGGGCAAGCACCCGTTTATCGTGGTGATGCTCAAGCGCGAAGGCCAAACGATCATCCCCGACGGCGACACCCTCATATACGCCGGCGACGAAGCCGTCATCGCCACACTGGCGTCATAGCGGCCAGGGGTAGCTAATTTGCGACGAAGAGATCAAGCGCCTGGAAAGCCTGATGCGGTCGCTCGCAGACCTAGACCTGCCGGAGGAGTAAGGCCCCTCCCCCATGTAACCATCCTGTAAATCATAGCGGCGCACTCGAGTTTTACCGTGATGCGGTCGCACCCGGCGCTGCACTGTGCTAAAGTATCCCGAACGTTCAAACGACTACGAGGGGACCTAGAAGATGGCACGTGTGCACAACTTCTCAGCAGGCCCGGCCGCACTGCCTACAAGCGTGCTCGCCGAGATCGCCGACGAGATGATGGACTACCGCGGTTGCGGCATGTCCGTGCTCGAGATGAACCATCGATCTAGCATGTACCAGCAGATCATCGACGACGCCGAGGCAACCCTGCGCCGCCTGCTGAGCATCCCCGACAACTACCGTGTCCTGTTTTTGCAGGGCGGCGCCACGCTGCAGTTTGCGGGCATCCCCATGAACCTCATGCGCCGCGGCCGCGCCGGCTACGTCGTGACCGGCAACTTTGCCAACAAGGCGTACCAGGAGGCCGCCAAGTACGGCGAGGCCGTGCTGCTCGCGAGCTCCGAGGACACCAATTTCGACCGCATCCCCGACATGGCCGACATCAACGCGCGCATTGCCGCCGAGGCCGCGGGCGGCGGGCTCGACTACGTCTACATCTGCCAGAACAACACCATCTTTGGCACCATGTACCACGAGCTGCCCGCTTGCGGCGACGTGCCGCTGGTCGCCGATGTCTCGAGCTGCTTTCTGTCGCAGCCGCTCGACGTTGAGCGCTACGGGCTCATTTACGCCGGTGCGCAGAAAAACGCCGGCGCCGCGGGCGTGACCGTGGTCATCGTGCGCGACGACCTCATCGCAGATGGCCCCGCTTTTGCGCAGACGCCGCAGTACCTGGACCTTAAGACCCAGGCCGCCAAGGGCTCCATGCTCAACACGCCCAACACCTTTGGTATCTACGTGTGCGGCAAGGTATTCCGCTGGGTCGAGGAGACCGGCGGACTTGCCGCCATGGCCGAGCGCAACTGGGCCAAGGCCAACCTGCTCTATAACCTGCTCGAGCACAGTGTGCTGTTCCATGGCACCACACAGGCCGACAGCCGCTCCATCGCCAACGTCACCTTCCGTACCGGCGATGCCGACCTCGACGCCGCCTTTGTCGCAGGCGCGGCCGAGCACCAGATTCAAAACGTCAAGGGCCATCGCCTGGTGGGCGGCATGCGCGCCAGCGTCTACAACGCCGTCACCATGGAGGACGTGCAGGCACTGGCCTCGTACATGAAGGACTTCGAAGCGCAGCATAGTTTGAGCCCGCGATCTAACTAGCCCGCAGCACGCGGGCCGACCAGCCATCTCAAACCACCCTGTTTAGATCAAAACCTGCTAAGGAGTTTTTCCATGCGTAAGATTAAGACCATCGACGACATCACCAAAGACGGCAAAGTCGAGTTTGGCGAGGGCTACGAGTTTGTGGGCACCGCCGAGGAGGCCGACGCCATCCTGATGCGCTCCACCGACCTGCACGGCTACGAGCTGCCCGAGGGCATCCGCGCCATCGCCCGCTGCGGCGCCGGCGTCAACAACATCCCCGTCGAGGAGTATGCCAAGAAGGGCGTCGTCGTCTTTAACTCCCCCGGCGCCAACAGCAACGCCGTCAAGGAGCTCGTCCTGGGCATGCTAGTACTCTCGAGCCGCGGCGTGGTACAGTCGATGAACTGGGTGCGTGACAACGCCGACGACCCCGAGATTCAGGTCGATGCCGAAAAAGCCAAGAAGGCCTTTGTGGGCCGCGAGCTCAAGGGCAAGCGCATCGGCGTCATCGGCCTGGGCAACGTAGGCTCCAAGGTCGCCAACGCCTGCGTCGATCTGGGCATGGACGTTTACGGCTACGATCCGTTCATTTCCGTCGAGCACGCGTGGGTGCTGAGCCGCGAGGTGCAGCGCGTGGGCACGCTCGAGGACCTCTGCCGCGGCTGCGACTACCTCACTGTCCACGTGCCCAGCAAGGCAGACACCATCGGCATGATCAGCACCGAGCAGATTAACCTGCTGGCACCGGGCGCCGTGCTCATCAACTACGCGCGCGAAACCATCATTGACGAGGACGCCGTCGACGCCGCCCTGCGCGCGGGCAAGCTCAGCTGGTTTAGCTGCGACTTTGCCACGCCCAAGACCGTCAAGATGCCCAACACGTTTATCACCACGCATTCGGGCGCCGGCACCGGCGAGGCCGAGGCCAACTGCGCCGACATGGCCATCAGCGAGCTCAAGGATTACCTGGAAAACGGCAACATCGCGCACAGCGTCAACTACCCCGCCTGCAGCATGGGCAAGGCGCGCGCCGCAAGCCGCATTGCCTGTCTGCATGCCAACGTGCCCAACATGATCGGCCAGATCACGGCCATTCTCGCCAAGGACAACGCCAACGTGCAGCGCATGACCAACGAGTCCGCTGGCGAGAACGCCTACACTATGTTCGACACCGACGAGCACCTGGACAGTAGCACCATCGAGGCTCTCAAGCAGATTCCGTCGATGTATCGCGTGCGTGTGATCAAATAGCGCCGGTGCCAAGCCTGCCAGGCAGGCCATGAAGCCCATGCGGCCCCCGTTTTCACGAAACGGGGGCCGAATTCGTTGCTCCGGACGACTTTAAAATGATACCCAGAACAAGTTTTTTCAGATAATCGATAGTGAGGCTCAAGTCGCTAAGCACACCCGCTTTGATAAACAGCTTTATCAGGGACTTTAATAGGTAAAAATCGATCTCTATGTGCCGAATGTAAGTTGACTGTCTATTTTCCGAAACAACTTATTCTAGATAGCATTTTTAAGGCCCCTCCAAGGCAAAACTGAAGCCTTTTTCGCGCCCAAAACTCTAGCTCGCGCGACCGTTTTCCACCTGCACGACTACATTCCCGCCCAATCGATAAAAATCTCCTCACGAAGCCGCCGTTCGAGCTCCTGCTGTCGCGACGTCTTATCTTTCAGCGGCACATCGAGATAGGACATGATGAGCTCCATCACCACGCGGAAGGCATCGGAGTCGGCCAGCTGACCATAGGTCATCAAAACGACGGGATATCCCATCGCTTGCAGCGCCGTCGTTCGGTCGGAGTCCGAAATCTTGGATTCTATGGATCCATGAATGGCTTTACCTTGGCATTCAACCAGACACTCTCGACTGCCGTCCTTATTTGCCAGCAGGATATCGGCATAGCGCCTATCAAGCCCCGAAATCAGGCGGGCGCTGCGCGTCATACGAATCTCAACGTTATTGGTAAGGCGCAGCCCTTCGCCGCCACGCAACCTCGTAAGGCCAAACAGCATCGAAGCCTGGACCTCGAGCGGCGATGCTGCCACCCCCGTAATGCATTTCGCGGCTCTTATGAACGATTTAGCGCCGCGGAGCCCCCGGATCTTATCGACGTACTCTGCAAGCTCAGAGAGCTCGATCAAGGGCGGTCGTTTCCACAAGTCCGTTGGACTCCCCGAGACATCCTTTACGTTTTCCCAGCCCAACCGTGCGTCACCCCACTGGCCCCCATATGCCTGCACAAGTGCCGACTTTACCTGAGGCGCAATCTTGCACACGGCAAAGGTGCCGCACATCTCATACATGCACATGATCAGACGCTCGTTTGAGACCGAGGAAGCCAGGGACAGCAGGGTAAAGAGTGGGGACGCGACATCGAGGCCAAACTCTGTCTGCCGCACGGAATCAAACGGCCTCTCCCCGTTCCAAACATGCCTGACAATGCGATCGCCCTTACGCCCGCAGCCGCCCTGCGCCAAAACGTGTAACGGGGTGCCCAGGAAATGCGCGACGAGCGGATGCTCGCAAAGGCGCTCCCTGCGCGGATCGTCCGCAGAATCGGGCAGGTCCGGCATTATCGCCAAAACCTGTGGAGGTATCCGGTGATACCGAAAGGCAGATATGTCGCACAGCATGTCGTCCATAAAGGCTACGTACCCACCGCGCCGTTTGTAAACCCGCTCGGACGGCAAACGCGCTGGCTCGGCCTGCGAACGGTAAATGCTGCTGCGCGCGCGTCGCAAATCTCTCAGGAGGCTTACAATCGGTTTGGAAAGCAAACTGATTGTGAGGTTGCATATGGTTGATGAGGACTTTGCCTGGCGGCTTGCGCAGGAGCTTGTGCGGATCGACAGCTCAGACCCGGACGCGTATGAGGATGAAATTGAGCGGTATATCAAAGCGCTGGTTGAGGCTCAGCTGGAGCGGTTGAGTCATCCGGTGCTCCATGCCGTGCAGGTTGAGGAACTCGAGGTGCTGCCCGGGCGCCGCAACCTTAAAGTCACCGTGCCGGGCCAAAGCGACGAGCCGCGGCTGGTCTATATCTGCCATATGGATACCGTTACGCTGGGCGATGACTGGGACGCAAACACGCCGCCGCTCGGGGCGGTTGTGCGCAACGACAAACTCTATGGCCGGGGCGCCTGCGACATGAAGGGTGGCCTGGCCTGCGCCATTGCCGCACTGGTCCATACGCTCGAGCGCGTGGCGGCGGATGGCGCGCTGCCCCGCCGCGGCTTTTCGCTCATCTGCTCGGTCGACGAGGAAGACTTTATGCGCGGCTCCGAGGCGGCCATCAATGCCGGTTGGGTCGGCTCGCGCGAATGGGTGCTGGACACCGAGCCCACCGACGGACAGATCCAGGTGGCGCACAAGGGTCGCACGTGGTTCGAGATCGAGATGGCCGGCGTCACGGCGCATGCGAGCCAGCCTTGGAAGGGCGCCGACGCCGTCGCCGCCATGGCCGAGGTCGTGTGCTCGCTTCGTCGCACGTTTGCGACGCTGCCCGTGCATGATGAGCTGGGTCCTTCGACCATCACGTTTGGACAGATAGGGGGCGGCTATCGCCCCTATGTCGTGCCCGACCACGCCAAGGTCTGGGTCGACATGCGCCTGACGCCGCCGACCGACACGACCGCCGCGATCAACATGGTCGAGCAGGCCATTGCCGCCGCCGAGGACGCGGTTCCCGGTTGCCATGGCAGCTACACCGTGACGGGCGACCGCCCCACCATCGAGCGCGACCCGAGCTCTCCCCTTCTAGCAGCGCTCAAGCGTGCCGCCGATGGCGTGACGGACGCGGACACGACCGTCGGCTTCTTTACCGGCTACACCGATACCGCCGTCATTGCCGGCAAGACAGGCAACCGCAATTGTATGAGCTACGGCCCCGGCTCGTTGGCGCTCGCGCACAAGCCCGACGAGTATGTGCCCCATGCCGATATCGTTCGCTGCCAAAACGTGCTCATCGCGCTCGCCGAGAACACGCTCTGGGACGCAAGCGGCCAAGTTGGGGCATAATAAGCCGCGAACAAACCGACTCGCGCGTTAGGACCGCCCATGAAAGCACTTCCGTTTCCCTGCATCCGCCCGGCTCAGGACCGTGTGCTCGAGGCGCTGCCTGCGATGGGCGGTATCCTGAGCGGCAACGACGCCCTGCGCGGCGCCATTGCTGACGGCCTAATGCTCAAGGATCCAGGCGCGGCGTATTACGTGTACGAATGCTCGGGCGAGCCGGGTCGCGCGACGGGTGTCGTGGCGATTTGCCCGGTTAACGTACTGACGGGTAGCGACGAGGCTGCCGCTAAGAGCGTCGACGCACTCGCCGCCGCGCGCGCGATCGCCGAGCTTAAGGTGCAGCCCCGCCCTGTAACGCTCGCCTACGAAGCCTCGCCCGTCATGGATATCATCCTTGGCGCCGCCAAAGAAGGAGCGTCGCTTTATGCCGTCACCGACCCCACCGGCATTACGCATCGCGTATGGGAGGTCAAGCGCGAGGACGCCGTTGCCGCCATCCGAGCCATGCTCGACCAGGCACCGGAGCCGACGCCGGCAGACGACCCCGCCTACGCTGCCGCGCAGGCAGGGGCGGCGCAGCTCCTAGCAGACGACGCCCGCACAGCCGGCACCTACACGGGCAAAGAGCCGTTCAACTTTACCGTTGCCGCGCTATTCCCCGCCGCACAGGTCGCCGGCGACGCACCGCAGGTTCCGACGGGTTTGCTCACCCACCAGATCGCACGGTTCTAATAGAACGTAAACGCCCAGTACAAAGACTCGGCAACTCAACAAACAAGGGGCGGGGATACATGCGCATGCATCCCCGCCCCTTTCACATCGAGCAATGATGTCGGCGATCCGCGTCGCCACGCCCAAACTACCCGCGCTGCGGACCCGCGGCAGCCACGAGCGGCTCAAGCCCCAGCTCGCGCGCGTAGTCTTCCTGCGTAAAGATCTCAACCAGTTCAAACGTATCGGTCGTATCGTCAAACACGAAATGCAGCACCGAACAGTTGCCCGGCACGCGCTCGCGCTCGTCGGCCGCCGCTCCCCTCACGTGGTCCAAAAACTCCTTGATGGCCGATCCGTGGCTCACCGCAAGCACGCAGGTGTGATCAGGCTTCTGCATGAGCTCGGTCAGCGTCGCCACCATGCGCTTACGCACCTGCATCTGACCCTCGCCGCCAAACTGGCGATAGAAATCGCGCCACGGGCGCTCGGGCATCAACATCACGCGCTCGGCTTCAAAATCGCCAAAGAACCACTCGCGCAGGCCGTCAAGGCGCTCGTAGGCAAGGCCCGGCCACAGGTTGGCGATAGTCTGCTCGGTGCGATGCAGCGTCGAGGTGTAGGCGTGGTCGGGCTCAATGCCGCGCGCACGCAAAAACATGCCGGCACGCGCCGCCTGGTCGCATCCCAGCTGCGTAAGCGGCGAGTCACTCCAACCCTGAATAATGCGCTTGAGGTTAAATATCGTCTGTCCATGACGAACCAGATACAGGTCTTTATTCATAGGGGGTCCTTTCGTTCGTTACCAATCAAGGAGCGAAAACGCCCCGTCGCAATAGCCAAAATGAAGCACGGCACCGTTGTCGGGTAGCTCTCCCCCGCCAGTCACATACTCAAGAAACTCCTGGCAGGCTGAGCCGTGAGAAACCGCCAGCACGCAGTCGTGCTGCGGCCTGGCCATGATGCGGGACAGCGCCGCGACCATACGTGCGCGAAGCTCACTTTCCGACTCGCCACCAAAGGCAACCGGATAATCACCCCAGGGTTGCGCCGGCATCTCGCGGTTTGATGTGCCCTCCAACGATCCCAAATGCCACTCGCGCAGGTCATCGACCAGCTCTATGGAACGGCCCTCGCCAACGATCAGCTCTGCCGTACGCCGCGCCCGGCCCAACGGGGAGGAATACACATGGTCAAAGGCCACGCCACGCGCCTCAAACGCCGCGTGCGTCGCCAGCGCCTGCTCGTGCCCGCGCGCCGTCAGCGGCGAATCGTGCCAGCCCTGCAAAATGTTCTGCACATTGAGCTCGGTCTGCCCATGCCGCACCAAATACAGATCTGTCACATGCCCTCCCCTCGTACCGCCACAAAGGGGACAGGCACCTTTGTGGCGGTTTTGCCGCCTGATCGCGCCGCGGCGACGCTCAGCTACATCAGTACGTCGGCGAGCGGGCGCTTGGGCACGTGATGCACCTGCGCATCGTCACGCCAGTAATTAATTGAGCCGTCGGGGTTGGAATCGATCGCATCGATCATCTGCGTCTCGGCCGGCACGCCAAAAGCCATGATCAGCTTGAGCTCATACTTGTCGTTATCGAGCCCCATGGCTTCGATCGCGCGGGGCGTAAAGGCCTTGAACATGCAGGCCGCCACCTCGGGCGTGGCGCTGCGGGCGGCGAGCATCATCGTCTGCGCGGCAATGCCCGTGTCGACCTCGGTAATGGGAGCGGCAGGCTTGCCCGGAACGGCGCGCTCGGCCAGAATCGCGATGTAGCCGGTCGGGCGCTCGCCCTCGGCAGGACCCGGCCAATCCTTAAGCGCGCCGGCCCATGCAAGCTCGTCAAACACGCGCGCGCAGTCCTCGGCACCGCTCACCACATGAAAACGAAGACGCTGAGCATTGGCGCCGCAGGGAGCCAGGTGCGCCAGTTCCGCCAGCTCGAGCAAAAACTCGCGCGGCACGCGCATGGACTCGTCAAAACGGCGGCATGTACGGGCACGACGAACCAACGCATCAAACGCGTCCAAGCCGAGCTTTTCGCGGCCCTGCTTTGCCATCGATTCTGCGCTTACCGGCGCCGCGGGAACTACTTCGTTCATAGGGACCCCCAATACAAGCCAATTGTCCTTAGGAAAATCTAACCTAAAACGTAGGCAATTACATACAGCGGTGTAATGTTCTACAGCTGTTGATTAATCCTCACTGAAGCGGGAACAAAAGTAACAATTCGGGAATGTGAGGCGGCAATTCGTCCTTCCCGCCCCATGCATCGGCGCCCTTAGGCGATACTTGTTGCAGCACTTTTGGCGTACGCCGCACGGAGAGCAATGAACGCGACGTACACCACACGGAAAGGAGACGTTATGGGCATCTTTAAGAACGATGACCAAAAATCGAGCCAGTTTGGATTTGACGAGAAGAGTATGGCGGGCAAAGCCGTCAAGGCCGTGCGCTGGATCTACGCCATCACGGGCGTCGTGGCGCTCATTGCTGGCATCGCGCTGCTTTTTGCACCCGCCAAGTCCCTCGTCTTTTTGACGACCGTCCTGGGCTTTTACTTTGTAATCACCGCTGCCATCAGGCTGTTCACTGCCATTTTTGAGCCGCTGCTGCCCACCGGCTGGCGCGTGACGAGCATCATCTCCAACCTACTCATTATCCTGGGCGGCGTCATAATCCTGCGCAACCAGGCCTTCTCGACCGCGACACTCACCACGATGGTGGTTATCGTGGCCGGCTTTGGCTGGATTGTCGAAGGTGTCATGTCCATTCTGGAGTCCGAGCTTTCGTCCAACCGTGTCCTCGCCATTCTGAGTGGCGCACTCTCCATCATCGCCGGCATGTTCGTGTTTATCTATCCGCTGTGGTCGGCCAAGATGCTCGTCATCTTTAGCGGCGCCGCGTTGCTGGTGTTTGGCGTGACGCTCATTGTCCGCGCCATTCAGTTTGGCAAACTGGTGCACTAGATGCCGCGAACGCTCTTTATTGATGCCGACGCCTGCCCGGTCACGCGCGAGTCGATTGACTGCGCGCGGCGGGCGGGCGTCGCCGTTGTTATCGCCGGCAACAGCACGCAAAACCTGGAACGGCACATTCGCCGCGACGACCCGCGCGATGCCGAGCACGCGCGACGCGGCTTTTGGGTCACGACGCTCGACGTGAGCGTGGGCGCCGACAGCGCCGACTTTGCCATTGTCGAACGCCTGCAGGCGGGCGACGTGGTAGTGACGCAGGACATTGGCTTGGCGAGCATGGTGCTCGGGCGCGATGCCGCCGCCATCGGTGTGCGCGGGCGCGTCTACGACAAAGCGACCATCGACATGCAGCTGTTTATTCGCCACGAGGAAAAGAAGGTGCGCCGCGCCGGCGGACGCACTCGCGGACCGGCGGCATTTACCAGCGAAGACCGCATCCGCTTTAAACGCAACCTCACCGAGCTACTGCGCTAACCAAGGTAGATTTTTGGGACATGCCTAAAAATCTACCTTTTTGTTTTGAGCGGTGTGAGCGCTCGGAATCCATGGCTCAACAAAAAAACGGGCTTCAAAATGCCATGCGTCGCCGCATTGCGCAGGCGCCGAGCATGGCTATTTGAAGCCCATTTTTAGGCCTACTTAGAGGCCGAAGGCGGATAGAATAAGGCCCCAGCCGGCGCCGATGACGTACATCATGACCAGGAACACGGCGTTTTCACGAGCGCTGCGGTTGGTGCGGAACAGGACCAGGTAGCCCACGCCGGCGGAAATGAGCGTGCCGGCGAGCATCGGCGCCAGCTGTAGCGCGCCCTCCAGGTACAGCTGCGTAATGACCACGCTCGCCGAGCAGTTGGGGATCAGGCCGACAAGCGCCGAACCCAGGACGGCGAGCGTCTCGTTGCCACGCAGGAACTGCTCGATCGCGGACTCGCCGAAGGTCTCGAGCACGGCGACCAGTATCAGCGTCACCAGAAAAATGAATACCGATACCTGCACGGTGTGCGAGATGGCGCTGCGAATAATCGACAGGAGGGGCGCGCCCTCGTGAGAGTGGGAGTGACCGTGGCCATCATGGTGTTCATGCTCGCCCACATGACCGTGATCGTGTCCATGTCCGTGTTCGTGCTCGTCCTCGTCTTCATCGCAACCGCAATGGTCACGCTCGCACAGCTCATGGATGTGATCGGCGCTCACGCCCGCCTCGGCCACCTCGTCGATGATGTCACCACCGCTGTGGTCGTCGTGCGCGCAATTCACGTGGGCCGGGTTGGCCGCGGTTCCCAGCACGGTACGGCGAATCGCCGCATGCGCGCGAGAGTTACGACGCAGGCCGCGAATGGCGGCGTCCACGATAAAGCCCGTGACTAGCGCGATCAGTGCCTTCGAAGCCAAAAGCATCGCCATGGTCTGCACGGGCACCTGCTCGGCAAGCAACAGCGGCAGCATCTCGTCGGAGGTCGAAAGGAACACCGCAACCAGCGTGCCCAGCGTCACGACGCGGCCGGCGTACAGCGTTGCTGCCATGGCCGAAAAGCCGCACTGCGGCACCATGCCCAGCAACGAGCCAACCACGGGGCCCGCGGCACCGGCGCGCTTGATGGCGCCGTTAACGCTGTCACCCGCGACGTGCTCCAGGGTCTCGAGGGCCAGATACGTCACCAACAAAAACGGCACCAGCGACAGCGTGTCCTTGCCGGCGTCGAGCAAAATATCTATCAGTAAATCCATGACGGATGGAACCTTTCGTGTCTTTCGGCAGCATTGTAAAAGTCCTAGCGGTCAACTAGGGTATTGTAGTTGACCTAGGCGTGGTGCCAATAGTTGCCCATGGTAAACTATCATCTCGCCATAACTCAGTAACCCCGAGCCGCGCGACGCGGCCCGTCCAAGGAGCAGCCTATGAACGTTTCGCAAGCACTTGAATACGAGCGCCAGCCGTTTATTCCCATGTTTATCTATGGCGACCACGGCGCAATGGAGTCCGAACGCCAGAAGGGCGAAGAGGCCCTCAAGGTGCTCGAGACCGAGTATTTTACTGCCGAGGACGACCCCGGCTTCGACTTTGCCACCGTGCGCGACCTGGCCGACCGCAACCGCGACCTTTGCGACCAGATTGGCGAGGCACGCCTGCGCAATGTGACGCCCGCGACGCTCTCGCGCGGCCTGTCCGATGCTGACACCTGCGCCGCCATCGGCAAGATGCAAAAGCGCACCGCCGCGTCGGTCATGCGCGAAATCCGCGGCGACCGCGACGCGCTCGGCGTGGCCTACGCCCGCAAGCCCATCCAGGGCACCGTGCTCGGTATCGACATCGAGACCACCGGCCGTGCACCCGAGCGCGGTTATATCATCAACGTCGGCTGGGAGATCATGGAACTCACCAGCGACGCCATCCCGCACGACGCCGAGGCACACTACTGCGGCCTGCCCGACATCTACCGCGGCGAGGATGTGCCGCTGTCGAATATCCACCACATTACCTGGGACGACATCGACGACAAAACGCCCTTCCGCGAGAACAAGGAGCTGCAAAAGCAGCTGCTCAAGCTTATGAAGAAGTACCCGTACATGGCGCATAACGCCGCCTTTGAGGACAGCTGGTTCAAGATTCACCTGGACGGTTACGCCGAGGCACGCCGCGCGGGTAAGATCATCGTCATCGACTCGCGCCAGATCTGCCGCAGCCTGGACGCCGACGTGCGCTCGCTCCCCCGCGAGTCCGCCCCCGCCGCACTCGAGAACTGGGCACGCCGCCGCGGAACCCTCGCCGCCGACGCCAACGAGCAGCATCTGGGTTTGGACGACACCGACCTCATGCTCCGCACGGTACAGGCCGAGTTCAACCTCAAGAACCTGTTCGCGAAATAGCAACACCTGCGACAAACGCTGCTTACTCACGAGCGGCCTCGCAGCGGGAAACACCGCAGCGGAGCCGCCCTACGTTCCACAGATAGATCTGCCATCACAAATTCTGAACCCTCATTTTGAACGATTTCGGCCAATTCCCGACACGTAATTCGTTGTCGGATGATGATGCATCGATATCAAATGTGCAGCAATTGAGTATTTATATGCCATAGCTAAGCTGCGAGAACATTGATTTTAGGGCATACCAACCCATAATTGCGTCAAGCTTTTGGACATCATTTGGTTAGACCTCTAAAACGGCTTTTCCACTCAGCGCCATCAACACGGCATTAGCTGACACGATATATACCATGAGTATCGTATTGTCACATACCACTGCAAAAGCGGTCTACCAGGCCGCGTATTCGGCGTCTGCGAAAGACACCGAGCCCTGTAACCCTGCCGCGATTTACGGATCATGTCCCACCGGAACGCTCCTTGACGCAGCCGCAGAATGGCTCACCAAACATGATGTTTCCCTCGACGCAAATGATTCCCTCGAGGTGATGGTGTTTGATCGCAGGAATGCGCGCTACGCAATGAACTGTCAATGCCACGTTACGTCAAAACGATTCTCGAACTCACGCTTTATAGAGCTCAAAGATGGCATCTTCATTGTTGGCGTTGAGCTTTGCGCGCTTCAGGCCGCCACTTATCTCCCTTTTCGCGAACTGGTGGAGTACTACTTTGAATTGTGCAGCGCTTACTCCCTTAGAACCGGCTCTTCCACCTCGTATAACGAGCGTTTCGCGCTCACCTCGACCGAAAGGTTAAAACAGTTCTTTAATTCCATTACCAGATGCGACGGTCTGGCCCTTGCCCGAAAGGCGATCCAATGTGTGCGCGACGGATGCCGGTCTCCTATGGAAACGGCCTTTGTCATGATGCTAACGCTGCCTAAAAGCGAAGGAGGGCTTGGTATTAAGGGAATTGAGACCGATTACGAGGTGCAGGTCACCGCTGCCGCAAAGAATCTCACGAGACGCAAAAAGTTCTTTATGGATGCGTATCTAAAGAAATCTCGCACAGACATTGAATACAACGGGTTTTATCATGACGCGGAAGAAGACCGCGCCATCGATGAGGAGCGCAAGAATGCGCTTGCGTCCATGGGATACGGAATCATCACCGTCAGTCGTTATTCCTTTATGCATGCCAGCGCTTTCGTTAGGGTCATGGAGGCGATCCAACGGAAAGAGGGCATACGCCCCTCGCGTCTGCCAAAAGACTTTCAAATCATGCAAGAGGACCTGAGACAGTTTGTGCTCAGAAGGTTTATAGAAGAGAAAAAGCGAATTCAGAAGCAGCTTCGCCAGGATTCCGAAGATCGTCAACGAATCGACCTCGAAAAAGCAACACTCGAAGGCATCACGCTGGATGACCCGACAATAAATGAAGTTCCGGCAATCGATGACATGCAGACTGTCGAATCCGACAGCCCATCATTTGCCCAAATAAGCAGCCTCGCGGTCGCGCGCGCAGACGTGGTGTAAGAGCGTCCTGAGGTCCGTCGCTGCAAGTCCCGATGTTACTCCTTCTTGAGG
>NZ_JBDGAW010000031.1:0-16335 GCF_040910265.1 Collinsella aerofaciens
ACCTCGGTGTACGCATACGAAACATATGCGGCCGCCTCGTTGCCGTCCATAGACTTAAACTTACGCGCCATATACCCCTCTCCTCTCATATAGGTATACAGGCCCCGGCGATCGCCGGGATGTTGGCGTGATGGGATTTTCGTTGTTGCTTCCAATCATCTGGCAGGCAGACTCAGCAGCAGGTACATGGCGTGGAGAGAAGGCGTGCTAGGGCGAGGAGGGCTGCACGCGCTCCACAGGCCCAGCTACCCGTCTTGCACATGACCGAGCGCCGCAAAGGCCGCATGCCGGATGCTCCCGGGCACGCCCCGGCGATGGGAAGCGCCCGCAACGGAAATCCGCATGCGGGTTTATTGTACCCCGCCGTCAAGTGTAATTTCGGCAAATATAGGTGGCCGGTAAAGGTTTACCTCGGGTGACTATTGTGCGCCCGGCACCGACGGACACAGTCCCCTGGAACCCCACAGCAGTTGCGGTGAAATAGGGACTGTTTTTGCTGTTAACGGCCTTAATCAGTCCCTATTTCACCGCAACTCATTGGGGGGATGAGCTAGAGGGCGCCGAGGAGGATGGCGTAGGTGGTGGATTCGCCGAGTTTGAGCTCATCGCCGGGGCTGAGCTGGGCGGAGCGGCCGGGCTCTACTTGAATACACACGCCCGTGGCCCCGTTTACCACCACGGTGCCGTTCGTGGACGACAGGTCCTCGACAAACCATGTGCCAGAATCGTCGCACCAGATATGGGCATGGCGGGCCGAGACGTCGTCGCCGACGTCGGTGATGTCGCCCTCCCCCGTTGCCAGCGCGCCGATCTCGACGCCTTCCTCACTCGGCTGAATCCAGCGCGGGGCGCTCACCACGTAGCCGTTTTGCACGCGCAGCAGTCCCAGCGGATGCGCCGGCGCGACCTCGCGCTCGCCCGCGACCGAAGATGTGCTCAGCGAGCGCGGCGTCGACGTGGCGCCGCCACAGGTCGCATGAGCGTAGTCGATGGCATAGGTCACCGACGAACGTACATCTGCCGAGCAACCCACGGCGACAAACAGCACCAGGATGGCCTCGGCGCGCTCGGCGGGCATGAGTTCAGCCGCCTGCGACAGGCGCTCGAGCGCATTGCGATAGAGATTCGTGTCCTGGTGGCATTCCTCGAGTGCCCGCGCCATGGGCTCGCCAGCGGGGCCGCACACCATATTGGTCACGGCCGCGGCGTCCATGGGATTGCGACGGCGCAGGGCCAGCTGCGACATAATGCGCGCGGCCGAGGTGCCGTAATCGGCAAAATAACGTTCCTGCAGCGTGCCGACCGGCGCGCGCACGATAAAGCGCGAAACCCAGGAGCGATCGGCGGCACGACTCTGCGGACTACGGCCGTCGGCGAGCGGGCGGCTCGAGAGCACCAGGCCGCACAGTTCGATATGGCTCAGGTGCGCTGCGCGCTTAAAGATGTCAAACATTGCCCCGCACGGGGTGAGCTCAGCTTGAGAAGCCATGGCTTAGCCCTCCTTGGTCGCAGAGATAGTGTCGGATGCTTCGGCCGACCCGCCAAAGGCGCGGACAGCCGCGGCTCCGCCGGCAAGCGGCGTCGCCATGGGAATTTTCGCACGTCGTGCCGACACGACGGGAAGCTCAAAGGCAAACCCCATCGCCAGCAAAAACCACGTGAGCGCATAGGTTGCAATTATGGCGGCCACCAGGCCGCCTGCCACGGCATGCTGGGAAAACACGGCACATGCGAGTGCGACCAGAGCCGGAACCTCGCAGGCGGAAAGGGCCAACACGCCCTGCAGGAATCCCGCACGGCGGTCGCGCGCCAAGGCCCCGGCAGCGATGCCCACCATGCCCGGCAGCGCCAACGCCAGCGCGGCTATAATGGCCGGCAGCTTCCCGGACCACATAAGCGGTCCCACGATGAGCGTCACATGGGCGCCCGACGCCAACAGCGCCGCTGATACCACGACCACAGCCCAAAGCACGCCGCATGCCGCCGTCGCACCAACCATCGCCGCACGCTGGGCTGCGCGCCCCGATACCTCCATCGGGCACGGCATGAGCGGCTCGGCGCGAAGCGAACGGGCGACATTTTGCGCATAGTGGTCGCAAAATGCCGAGAGCGCCGCCTCCACCGCAGCCGGCTCGGGACGATCTTCCTGATGGCAGGACAGGCAGGCCATCACCACATCGAACAGCTGAGCGTCGACAAACGCCAACGCATCGCGCAGATCCTCGGAATTTGGATCGAGCCCCAGCTGCTGAGCCTGTTCGGCCGCGGCAAGTGCCACATCGGGCTCGCGTCGCAGCAGTTGCGTCAAGTCGCAGCCGGGCGCGTGGGCGCCGACGGGATAATCGGGCAGCGTATCCATCTTGAGGCGATAAGGGCTGGCGATATCGCGCGTCTTTTTGCGCGAGCCCGAAGTACCCGATGCACCCGGCGCTACTTCGTACGGCGCGACACCGGCAATGAGCTCGTAGATCGTACTCGCCGCTGCATAGACATCGATTGCCGGCGACATGCGGAGCGTGCGTAAGTCGGGGATATCGTCGGTGAGCATCTCGGGCGGGGCGTAGGCCACCGTCGCACGGCGCAACGTGGCATAGCGTTCGGTAAACGACGCCTTGCCGCCGGTGCCGGCCACCGCAGAGGCGGGCTCGAGCGCCAGCGACGAGCCAAAATCGATCAAGCACAGGTCGAAGGTGCCCTCGGCAAGCTGTCGGTCGAGCGGCAGGCGCGCCGTGCGCACCATGATATTAGCGGGCGAGATATCGCGATGGACAAAGCCCTCCCCCACCAGGCTCATACGGCAGAGCAGATCGAACAGGTCACGGCCCAGGCGCGCCGCCACAAGCGGCGACAGGCGCCCGGCATCATCTACGGCAAAGCGCGAGCGCAGGCGAGCGAGCGTCTCGCCCTCGACCCACTCCATGACAATCGCGGGCACGCCGTCGACCTCGCCCCACCCGTATAAGCGGGGAAAGCCCTTAAGGCCCGAAAGGGCACGATGGCATTCATATTCCTCGCGAAACGCCGCCTTGAACTTGGTGACCAGCGCCTCGTGGGCGACATCGTCATCAAATTCGTCGCGCGTTGGCAAGATGAGCTGCTTGAGCGCCACGGCCTCGCCCTGCGCGTTGACGGCACGCGTCACACGACCGATACCGCCGCGGCGCATGGTGGCATCATCGGCAAACAGCATCGTAAAACGGCGCAGGTAGGCGGGAAGCTCGTCCGTGCCCAGGGCGACGGCCGGCTCAAACCCGTCGACGCGCGCCAGGCGCAGGCCCACCATGGGATCACGGTTGAGCGACTGGGCTGCCGTAGAAGCGAGGTCGTTCGTCATAGGGCGATCGCCGCCACATTGGTGTTGAAGTTGTTGAGCGCGACGTCGTCGTCGCCGTAGTGCCCAACCCATTGACACAGGTTGGTATAGCAGCCCCACAGATTGGCATACTGCCGATACCATTTTGATTTGGTCGAAAACCTTTGTCGGCCGAACTCGGCACGGATGACAAACATATCGTTGGCCAGGGTGTCGCACGGTCCGGTATCGCCCGTAGCGTTATAGGTCGAAACCACGCTGTTGGCGCGGGCGACATAGCCATCGAGCATGTTGTATTTGGTCACGAGCCAACTGTGAATACTCTCCTCCTCGGCAGCCGAGAGGCCACCCGAGCCCGCGTCCCCGCCGGTACCGCCGTCCGTCGAGCCACCACTCGAAGATCCACCGCCAGAGGCGGAGCCCGAACCGGAACCGCCGCCCGAGCTCGACGAACCGGTGCCAGAACCGGACCCGTCCGAGCCGCCGGGCTTACCCGTCTGCTGCGTATCCTGCTCTTTCTGCTGCTCCGCCTTGTTAACGACAGAAGCCACGCTGCTATTGGAAAGCTTCGTAATGACCTTGGTGTTGGTGAGCACGATGGTCTTGCCGTTTGCCAGCGTAACCTCGTTGTCCGCTGTTTCGGGACCGTCCGCATCGTCGCCGCCAAACACAACGTGCGAGACCACGCTCGCCCACGTATATCCGGTTGTCGTTCCCAGATCGCTCTTGGCCTTGCGCCCTATATGCAATTCACGCGCAGCATGCGCCTGTACCATGGACGGCACCGTCATGCCGTAAGCAGAAACGCCCGCCACGACCAGCACCAGCGAGCAAGACAGCAGCACACACGCCCGAGGCGCCAGGCCCAGCCGGCGTCGCATGCGCACCGCGGCGCCATGCTTTGTCTGAGTGCCCCCGGGCCGCATGCGTTCTCCTCCAAACAAAAACACGCCGCTTAAAAGCGGCGCATTCTTTCATATTCACATTTGAGTGTATCAGCGAACCCAAAAGGTTGCGCAACGAATGGGCAAATACGAGGTGCAGACGGACCCATCCACGCGATAAGCGGATGAAAAGCAGGTTTGTTGCACAACAAATGCATGAACGCGAACCCAATTATGAGCGCCCCGTGCGGCAGGCCGACGGGACATGCCGTGGAGCTGACGCCGCCTAGATCGCACGGCGGGCCTCGATAGCGCGGCCGAGCGTAAGCTCGTCGGCATACTCCAAGTCGCCGCCTACGGGAAGGCCGCTCGCAAGACGCGATACCTCAACGCCCAATGGCTTGATGGTGCGAGCAAGGTAGCTCGCCGTGGTCTCGCCCTCAATGTTGGGGTTGGTGGCGATAATGACCTCGTGGATGTCCTCGTGGCCCAGGCGCGCCAGCAGCTCGCGGATATGCAGCTGCTCGGGACCGATCTTGTCCATGGGGCTGATCACGCCGCCCAGCACATGGTACAGGCCATGGTAGCTGCCCGTGCGCTCGATTGCCTGGACGTCGCGCGGCTCGCCCACCACGCAAATGCGAGTGGTATCGCGCATCGGATCCTGGCAGATGGAGCACTCGTCGGCCGTGGCGTAGTTAAAGCAACGGCTGCAAAAGTGGACCTCCTGCTTGACCTCCAGGATGGCCTCGGCCAGGCGGCGGGCCTCCTCGGCATCGGCCTCGAGCAGGTAATAGGCGATGCGCTGGGCCGACTTGGGACCAATACCCGGCAGACGACCCAGCTCATCGAGCAGTTTTTGCAGACTATGGTTGGCGCTCATATATATGCGTGTCTTAGAACGGCATGCCCGGGATGTTGAGGCCGCCGGTGATGGCGCCCATCTGCTTGTTGGCGAGCTCGTTGACGCCGCGGACGGCCTCGTTGACAGCAGCCATGATCATGTCCTGCAGCATATCGACGTCCTCGGGATCGAGGGCATCGGGATCGATGGTGAGGTTGACGAGCTCCATCTCGCCGTTAACGGTCACCTTGACCATGCCGCCGCCGGCAGAGGCGTCGACGGTCTGGGACTTGAGGTTCTCCTGCGCGGCGGCAAGCTGCTCCTGCATCTTGCGAGCCTGCTTCATCATCTGCTGCATGTTCATACCGGCCATAATGGCTCCTTTACGTGCGGCCGCGCAACGAGCTGCAAGGGCAGCCGGGGCGCGGCGGGACTTTCAAACTCAAAAATCGTACCACGGCGCGCGGCCAGCGAGCGGGGCGAACACGCCACCTCAGTCGATATACATGTCCTCCAATACAAACCGCACGCAAAGATTATGCAAGGTCGAATTATGCAAGGCTGCATAATATCGCACACTCAATCTAGTAGAACCGAATCCGGCATTTCATGTGTGCCACTAAATAGCTAAATGCCGAACCGCTGCTCGAGGCGGCGCACATGGCGGCAGGGTATAATTTGATTGTCATAGATAGCAATTTGGAGGTGCCCCATGAATGCCCCCGACGCGCTCCAAAACATCCGCTCAAAACACCCCGCTCTATATTTGGTTATCTATCTCTTTGCCGGCTGGGCATTGCTGGTTGTCGTCGCCCACGCTATAGCCTTTGGAGCAGAACTGTTAGTAGCCAGCTCGGACCAGCCCGCCGTCAAATGGGAAGCGACCGATGAGTGCACCGACGGAACCCGAACCATTTACTACAACAGCCCGTCCCTCTACCAGGAGTTCAGGGTCAAGATAGAGGACGCCAAGATTGTCGATGCCGAGCCAGGCGTTTATTTGGCAATCGGAGCAACCGTCAACGCCGAACAAGTCGAGTACACGGACAGCCATGCGACGTATCGCATCGACCTCAGCATCCTAGGCCGACCGTCACGTACTTGTCTGCTCGAATGCGACATACGCGGCACCACACTACACATGTCCGAAATACAAATGCGCCCGGATAAAAAGCCCCTAAAGAGCTAGGGGTCCTAAGCCCAGCAAGCGATTCTCAACAGTAAAACGACAGCCCACCGGTTGTTTCTTTCCAGCGTTTGCAAATCAGCGCATGGTTAGATGAAACAAACTGCATGATATCGCGTAAATCCCGAGCAGGAATATCGCCCTTGTTATGGGCCAGCTTGCATCCGCCGGAGCGGGTAAGCCATATCTTGGTCGCCTCGGCGGTGGGGCGCTTGACCGCGATATGAACATGGACGGGCTCGCCGTTCTCCCCTGTCCAGAAAAAGATGATGTACGGCCCGAGTCGGAAAAGACTAGGCATAGACTCGTCCGCCTTCGTAGGCAAAACGCAGGATGAGCGGAGCATTGTTGCGCACGAACTCGTCGAGCTCTTTAAGATCTGCCTCGTTAAAGCCCTCGTGCGACACCCAGTTGAATGCCGGCAAGATGCACTCCGCCGTATCAAAGCCCCAATCGCGCGGGCGCTCCACAACGACCTTCACCGTGTTGTCCTCACGAACCTCGGAATACGAAACCTGCGTATCGTCCTCAAGGCGGACATATTCCCACATCATAAGCTCGCTCCGTTCAAAGGCTTCTCTTCTTGAGCAGTATACCCGCCTGCGCAGCTACTCCACCGGCTTGAAGATGGTGGACTGGCCGAAGACGCTGCGGATGAGGGCTTTGGCCTCGTCCTCGGTCTGCGGGATGCTCGGAGCTGCGCCCTGGTGGCCGAAGGGGCTGCCGGCGCCGGGATTAGACTCCCAGGGAGCCGCGGGGGTGTCGTCGCTTGCGGGGGCAGGCGCCGCAGGCTTGGGCTCCGGAGCCGCGCTGGGCACGTCGAACGGGGGCAGATCGTCCCCGCCCGCATCGGAAGCGAAGCCGCCGACCATGGCGTCGTCATAGGGCACCTGCTCGGACTCCCACGGCGCAGACTGCGCGGCAGGCTGAGCCTTGGGGGCGGCAGAGCGCTCGGGTGCACGGGGCGCGGGCTCGGTGGGCAGCTTGCCCGTAGCGGGAGCGCCGGCGGGGTTGTCGGAGCGCAACCACGGAGCCTTGCCTAGGTCAGACGACTTAGGCGCAGGTGCGGCAGGCTTGGGCGCGGGCACCGGAGCGGCAGGTTTTGGCATAACGGGTTTAGGCGCCGACGGGGTCGGTGCCGCTATCGGCGCCGCTTGCTGCGGCACGCTGACGCTCGAGGATGCAGGGGCCGCCGAGGACACGGGTTGCGGGTCCGCAGATACCGCAGCCCGTGCAGATGGAGAACGCTCCTCATGTTGAGGAGCCGGCGTGCCACCCCCATCCAGAACATAGTCGACGGTGCGACGACCGAAGACCGCGCAGACCGTCGGCAGGACCACCGACTGCGTGTCGGCGCGCCCGAGCATCTTGATGGCAAAGGTCGAGCCCGCGGGGAACGAGACCGTGAGCTTGGAGCCGTCGTCGGCCGTGGCGCGGGCATTGAGCAGCAGGCCCGCATAGGAAGCCTGACGAGCCTTGACGCGCTCGACGACCTCGGCCCATTTGCGCTGGAGCTCGCCGGCGTCCTCGACCGCAGGGGTCTCGGCAGCACCGGCGGCGGCAACCTGGGCGGCGTTGTTGGGCTTGGACACCGACACGGTCGATGCAGCAGGCGCGGGAGCCGGAGCCACAACGGGTTGAGGTGCAGGCGTTACAGGTTTGGGCGCGGGAGCCGGAGCTGCGGACTTGGGCGCAGGCTGGGCCGCCGGAACAGCAGCGCCGCGGTCCCAAGGCATGCCACCCTGATGCGCGGGCGTAGCAGCGGGGGCGGCAGTCGCCGCGGGAGTAGCAGCTCGGGCACCCGAGATCAGCGTCGGCTGCTGGACAACGGGTGCGGATGCAGCAGGCGCGTTCGCTTGAGCAGCAGCCACGCTCGCCGGCACCGCGGCGTTGGCGACCATGGCCTCCAAGCGTGCCACGCGCTCGGCCAGGGCCTCAATGGTCAGATCGGCCTCGGGACGTGCCAGGCGCGTGCAGGCGATCTCGAGCACCAGGCGCACGTCGCTCGCGCCCCTCATCTCCAGCGCGGCATCGTCAAGCACCGTCAGCACGCGGGCCAGACGGTCGGCCGAATGCTCGCCAAAGGCGGCGGCCTCGGCAGCAAGCGCCTCGGCCTGCTCGGAGCCGCCCTCAAACAGCTCGGCACGGGCACCGGCAACGCAAGCCACATACACGTCGCGCACATGCGCCACCAGGTCGCGCGTCAGCTCAAGCAGGTCATTGCCCTCCTCGACCTGTGCACGAATGAGCCCATAGAGCTCAGCAATATCACGCTCGGCGATGGCGCGGGCAAACTCGCCCAGAATCTGGTCCGAAACCTCGCCCAAAAGCGAGCGGGCATCGTCCGCATGCACGGCGCCGTTGCCAAAAACGCTCAGCTGCTCCAGCGTGGAGAGCGCGTCGCGCATGCCGCCCTTGGCATGGCGCGCCACGATGGCGAGCGCCTCGTCGTCGTAATCGAAGCCCTCCTGCTCGCACACGTAGGACAGGCGATGCTCGATATCCTCGTTGCCGATGCGGTGGAAATCGAAGCGCTGGCAGCGCGAGAGGATGGTCTCCAGAATCTTTTGCGGATCGGTGGTGCACAGCACAAAGATCACGTGTGCCGGCGGCTCCTCGAGCGTCTTGAGCAGCGCGTTGAACGCCGCCGTCGTGAGCATGTGAACCTCGTCGATGATATAGATCTTGTACTTGCCGCGCACCGGGGCAAAGTTGACGGAGTTGATGATCTCCTCGCGCACGTTGTCCACGCCGGTACGGCTTGCGGCATCGAGCTCGTAGACATCGGGGTGGTTGCCCTCGGCAATGAGTTCGCACTCCTCGCAAGTACCGTCGGGCATGCAGCCGCTTGTACCCTCGGCGCGCGCCGCCTCGGCATTGCGGCACAGCAGCGCCTTGGCAAGGATGCGCGCCATGGTGGTCTTGCCCGTGCCGCGCGGTCCGCAGAACAGGTAGGCGTGGGACAGGCGTCCCTCGGTGATAGCGTGCTCGAGCGTCGAGACGATATGCTGCTGGCCCACCACGGAGTCGAAGGTGAGCGGGCGATACTTTCGGTACAACGATTCCATGGGTGCTCCCCCGGGTATACTGAGACTTGTTGCCGCGACGGCCATGCGGTCGCACGGCATACTGCATTCATAATAACCCGTACGGCGAGCCCGCCGCGATAGGAGTCCAAAGAGCATGGCAGACGCAGAGAGCAACCTCGTTCCCTCCGAAGCAGCCGACCAGGTCGAGGTCGCGCTCGAGACGCAGGCCGCGGCCGATGACGGCATTCTGTACCTTAACGAGTACCAGTACGAAAACGACCTCGTCACCGATTTTGCCCGCCTGGTCGCCTCGCCTAGGCGCCGCGGCTCCCTGTACGTCGCCGCCGCCATTGCCGCGCTCATCGGCATCGGTATGCTGGTAGCCGGCGGCAGCTGGATCAAGTTCGGCGTCGTGCTGATCGTGTTCGGCGCCTTTTTGGCCTGGTGGAGCAAAAACCTGCATCACACACTCGCCCGCGACTTTATCGATGCCGTCAAGGCCGACGAGTCCATGGGCGGCCGCTACCGCCGCGTCGCCGTCAACGAGGACGGCCTGATGGTCTGGGGCAGGAGCGGCAAGTCGCAGTTCTTTCCGTTTGACAAGCTCGACCACGTGCTCGACGGCGAGCGCATCTTTGTGGCCATGTTCGCCGACCAGGGCGTGACGATCCCCAAGGACACCTTCGTGCGTGGCGATGCCGAGCAGTTCGGCCCCTTCCTCAAGGCCCGCATCAACAAAAAGCTCCGCATCGAGACCAAGCGCAAGAAGATGAAGGCCGAGAAGGCCGCCGCCGAGGCCAAGCAGGGCGACAAGCCCAAGGACGCCAAGGACAAGCAGCGCAAGCAGAAGAAGAACAAGAAGAAGCGCTAAGCCGAGCACGGACTTTCAGGCTCCGGGCGCATGCTTAGGCGTAACTTAGATTGACAGCGGAAACCGCATCCCGTTTTGGCGCTCCAAAGTGGGATGCGGTTTCCTTTCACCCGAGCGTGCTACACTAGCAGCATCTATGCCACCGCGAACGGCTCGGCTCCGCGCCCGCCGCTCGCAAACGAACTTTAAACGCACGAGGGTTGGCCATGCCGCTTTTCTCGCAACATACCGCCCGGTTCTCGCCGGACGTTCCCTTGGAGGGCACCAGCTCTCGCGAGCTGCTCAAGCGGTTCCAGCCGCTCGAGACGCTTGCAACCGGCGGTTTTGGCTCCATCGAGATTTGCCGCGACACGCACCTGCGCCGTCGCGTCGCCATTAAGCGTATCCCCCTCACAAGCGGTGCCGGCATGCCCGCCAGCGACATCATGGATGTCCTGCGCGAGGCACACACCGCCGCCATGCTTCAACATCCCAATATCGTGCAGGTTATCGACTTTACGCACGATACCGCCTATGCCTACCTAGTCATGGAATATGTCGACGGCATGTCCCTAGCCGACTTTTTGCATCGAGTTGACGGCCATTCGCTCACCTTTGACGAGGCCGCGGCAATTGCCGACGCGCTGGGGCAGGCGCTCACCTTCGCCCATAGCAACGGCGTGCTCCACCTGGATATTAAGCCCGCCAACGTGCTCATCGACCACTCGGGCAATGTAAAGCTCACCGACTTTGGCATGGCGCGGCTGTCGTCTGCCGGCGGCTTTGGCGGCTCGCGCGGCGGCACCATCGGCTACATGCCGCCCGAGCAGCTCGATATCGAGACCGGTACAGTCGACGAGCGCGCCGATGTCTTTGCCCTCGCCTGTGTGATCTACGAGGGCCTGTGCGGCAACGCTCCCTTTATGGCCGCCACGCCCGGCGACTCGCTCGACCGCATCATCGGCGGCGCCACCTACCCCAGCGAGCTCATCCCGCACTTTCCCCCGGGAGCCGAGGCTGCACTCATGAGCGCCCTCTCCCCCATGCCGCAAGACCGCCCCAACAGCATCGAGGCATTTTGCGACCAGCTGCTCGCCGGCTTGGGTAGCGTGCGCGAGGGCCGTCGCAGCCTGGAGCAGATGGTGGGCGAGCTGTCGGATGACGAGCGCGCGGCAGACGATATCGAATCGTTACCCTATGAGGACGACACCATCGAGGTCGACCCCGCACTCGGCTGGGCCGGCACGCGCTGGAGCCACGCGCGCGATTACACCATGCGCGCCATCTCGGCGCTAGCGTGTGGTGCCTTTAGCTTTTTGATCATGCAGACGGCTGGCGTCGCGGCGCTTCCCGGACTTATTGCCGCGGCCATCGCGATTGGGGCGGCCGCCGGCCTGGCCCCGCAGATTGGCTCGGCCATCTCGGCCGTGGGCTTTTTGGTACTTATGGCCAACGCCACCATGCAGGCGCAGGGCATCCTGTCGATGCTGCCCGTCGCGGTGCTCTTTGCCGCCACCATATCCGGTTGGTGGATCGCCTGGGGCCGCACCGAGGCCGCCGCGAGCGCCGCGCTCACCTGCGCGGTGGCACTTGGCTGCCTAACGGGCGACGTCCTCCTTGCCGCCGGGGTCGCTGCCGGCATCGCGGCCTTTTGGCTCGGCCCGGCAAGCGCCGCGGCCGCCACGGGAATGGGCGCGCTTTTTGGCCACCTGGCTACGGTTGCGCTTTCCGCCAGAGGCGTGCTGGGGCTCGGCAATGTTGCCGCGGCACTGGGAGACGTGCTCTTCTGGGCTGCCGTCGTGCTCGTCGCGGCGACAGCTGCACTGACATCTCTGCTGCTCAACGCCCATGCCAAGCGTGCCGAGCAGGGCTCGAACCTGGCTGCAATCGCTGCCATCGCCGGCTGCGGAATAGGCACCGCGGCGTCGCTCTGTCTTGCACACCATATGGAAATTGCCAGCCTTGCGGCCGCGGTCGTCGTCAAGGCGGCGGTTGCGGGAACCCTATCCTCTATAATCGTTGGGATATGCCTATATTTGCTCGGATACCAAAGAACCTATACGGAGAGTGATCTTTCGTGAACTTCCTGAACATCTTCGAGGACCACGTGGCCGGCATCTTCGGTGCCACCCGTGCCCCGTTCTCCTTTAAGAAGCTTGCCAAGCAGGCCGCTCGCGACATGGAGGATCAGACTCTGGTGATCAACGGCGTCAACACCGCGCCGGCACTCTATACCATCCTGATCGCCGCCGACGACGATCCCATGCTCGCCCCGTTCTACCCCGAGCTTTCGCGCGAAGTCCGCGAGTTTGTGAAGGCACAGGCCGAAAAGCGCCGCTATGTGTTTGTCGGCGAGCCCCTCGTTCGCTTTATGATCGACCCCCAGCTGCGTGCCGGTAAGTTCTCGGTCTTTGCCGAGAACGTCGACGCCTCCACGCTCGGTCGTCTGTACGAGGAAGAGCGCGCCTACCAGAATGGCCTGGGCCAGAACAACTCGGCCGCAAGCCGCGCCGCCAGCGCTCCCCGCGCCGGCAAGCAGCAATTCGCCGCTCCGCAGCAACAGCACCCCGCCGCCATGCCCCAGCAGCCGACGCCCCGCGCCGCCGCTCCCGACCCGCTCGCCGTGGCCGATCCCTTTGCGCCCAACGTCCCCGACCCCGCCGCCGCGCCCATCCCCGTGCCGCAGACCGTCTCTCGTGACGCCCTCGCCGGTATGGGCGGAGCCGCCGCGACCGGCGCCGCCGTGGGCCTTGGCGCCGCGGCCGGTATTGCCTCCAACATGGCGAGCACCCGCGCCCCGCAGCGCCCGCTCGCCCAGCTCGTCGACGTCGTGAGCGGCGAGAGCCACAGCATCACTTCCGCGCAGGTGACCATCGGTCGCGAGCGTTCGGTTTCGGACATCGCCCTGCGCGACCCCAACGTGTCGCGCCGTCACGCCCAGCTCACCTTTACCGGTTCGGACTGGTCGATCGAGGACCTCAATTCCACCAACGGCACGCTCGTCAACAACCGCCGCATCACGCGCTGCCCGCTGCGCAACGGCGACCTGCTGACGTTTGGCCTAAGCACCTTTGAATTTAGGGGATAGTCGCTTATGAACATCGATATCGTCCTTTTTGCAGGCCGCATCGTCCTGGTCGCCCTGCTCTACATCTTCCTGTTCGCCGTCATGAAAACCGGCGTGGGACTCGTACGCGGCCAGCGCCGCGACTCCGCTATCTGGACGATCGATGTGGACAAGGGTCCGCGCGGCATCCGTGGCATCCATGTAGACATGCTCGGCCCCGTCATCGTGGGCCGCTCACCGTCCTCGGACATCTGCATCAACGAACCGTTTGTCTCGGCCTCGCACGCACGCTTTTCGCTGCAGGGCCCGGCACTCATCATCGAAGACCTCAACTCTTTGAACGGCACGCTCGTTAACGGCCGTCAGCTGGTGGAGCCCGCAACGCTGCGCGAGGGTGATGAGGTCCAGATTGGCGACGTGGTCATGAAGGTGAACCGTCGATGATCGACGAGGAGAACAAGTCCGCAACCATGCCCGAGACGCCAACTGCCCCCGCAGCTGCGCCGGCCCATGCCGCTCCGGCGCGCCCTGCGACCGTGGAGCCCGAGGACACGGTGTTCTCCCTGCCTCTTTCGCATGTAACTCAAGAATATCCGGCACTCGTCGATGACGGGGACGCCGACACCGAGCAGCTCGACGCCCCCATCGGCGCGCACGCTGCCGAGCAGCCCGCGGAACCGGAAGCAACGCCCGCACCGGCTCACTTTGCCGAGCCCGTCGCCGAGGCGATTAACGAGAGCGCTGCCGTGTTTGCAGCCCCCGAGCCTGCCGCACCGGTATTCCCCGTCGCCCCGGCAAGCGAGGCGGCACCCGCATCTGCAACGCCTGCCGAAGTCGAGCAGCCCGTTGCCGCGCCCGCCGCAGCTCCCGAGTCCTCCGCTCAACCCCAGAGTACGCCCGCGCCGTCGCACTTTGCGACGCCCGAGCCGACGGCTGTCGAGCCGCAGCAGGACGGCGATCCCGCCGACCGCGTAACCGAAGACCTCAACCTTCCGGACGTCTCCGATGCCGATTCGGGCAACGATGCCGACACCGTCTCCCCCGGCGACACCGCCGAGATCGATGTCGCCGCCGTGGAGGCAAAGCTCAAAGATCCCGGCTCGACCATGAGCTTTGAGCCGCTGACCGACGAGCGCATCGAGACTGACTCGACCTACGACGCCGGCACCACCACGCAGCTTATGTGGGGCGCCCGCTCCGACGTCGGATGTGTGCGCCCGCACAATGAGGACTCCTATCTGGTGCAGTCGCCGCTCTTTTGCGTGTGCGACGGCATGGGAGGACACGCCGCCGGCGAGGTGGCATCCTCCATCGCCGTCGAGACCATCGCCAAGACGGCGCCGCAGTCCGCCGACGCCGCGCGCCTGGCCGCAGCCGTCGAGGCCGCCAACGCCGCCGTGATCGAGGCCGCCCTCAACGGCCTGGGCAAACCCGGCATGGGATGCACGGCCACCTGCGCCTACATCGAAAACGACACGCTCGCCATCGCCCACGTGGGCGACTCGCGCGCCTACCTGCTCCACGAGGGTACGCTCATCCGCGTGACCCGCGACCACTCCTACGTGGAGGAGCTCGTGGATGCCGGCGAGATTACGGCCGACGAGGCCCGCGTCCACCCCAACCGCTCGGTCATCACCCGCGCGCTGGGCTCGGATCCCGCCATGTATGCCGACCACTTTACCCTGCACATCGAGGAAGGCGACCGCCTGATTCTGTGCTCCGACGGTCTTTCGAGCATGATTCCCGATAGCGATATCGAGAACATCGCTACGCAGTCCTCGAGCGCACAGATCTGTGTCGACAACTTGGTGGACGCGGCGCTCGCCGCCGGCGGCCACGACAATGTGACCGTGGTGGTCGTCGACCTGGTCGACGACGGCGTCATGCGCGAGGCAAAACGCGTCCGACGCCGCAATGTCACCATCGCCACCGTCTTGGCCCTTGTCTTTGTGCTGGTAGCAGGCATCTGGGCATACGCGGGCGTCACCGGCTCCTATTACTTGGGAACCTACCACGGCAATGTCGCCGTCTGGCGCGGCCTGCCCGGCAAGACGCTCGGGGTCGAGCTCCACTGGCTCGAGAGCGAAACCAGCATCAAGCTGTCCGACCTGCCCGAAGACACGCAAAACCGCCTGAAGGCAGGCATTCCGCAAACGAGTGTCGACGATGCGCAGGACACCATTTCCAAGTACCGCCATCAGATTGACGAGGAGCAGACCCGTCAGGTGATTGACGCGCAAACGATTCGCGACAACACCGATCAGGAATCCACCTCCGAGTCAGATTCCGAGAAAACCGCCGAACAGTCAGCCGAGGCCGAAGCCTCCGATAAGAATTAGAAAGGGAGTGCCGCTTATGAGTCGCCGCAACACCGAACTGCTCTTGCTCATCGCCTCGGCGTTCCCCGTCATCCTGCTCTATGCGATGTACGTGCTCACCGCGGGTGCCACGATTTCCTTTGAGACGCTCGCCGTGCCGATCGGCCTGTTCGCCGCCTTCGCCGCGGCGCATATCGCCGTGCGTATCCTGGCGCCCGGCGCCGACCCCGCCATCCTGCCCATCGTCTTTGTGCTCTCGGGCATCGGCATCACATTCGTGACGCGCTTGGCCCCCGACCTTGCCATCTCGCAGCTCATCATCTTGTTTGTCTCGGTGGCGCTCATGGTGGGAACGCTCGCACTGGTCAAGAACCTCGACGTGGTCATGCGCTACAAGTACACCTTTGGCATTATCGGCATCATCCTGCTGATGTTGCCGATCTTTATCGGCACCACGATCTCGGGCTCCAAGCTGTGGATTCGCATCGCGGGCTTCACCATCCAGCCCGGCGAGTTCGCCAAGGTCTTCATCGTCCTGTTCCTGGCAGGCTATCTGGCCGAGAACCGCGAGCTGCTCTCCATCTCCAACCGCAAGATCCTGGGCCTCAAGATTCCGCGCTTCCGCCTGCTGCTGCCGCTGTTTGCCGTGTGGGGCGTGTGCCTGCTCGTCGTCGTCTTCGAACGCGACCTGGGCTCGGCCGTCCTGTTCTACACCATCTTTTTGCTGATGCTCTATGTTGCCACGGGACGCTTTTCGTACGTCATCATCGGCCTTGCGCTGCTGGCCGTTGGAGCCGTGGGCGCCTACAAGTTCCTGTCGCACGTGCAGGTGCGTTTCCAGATC
>NZ_JBDGAW010000032.1:0-15756 GCF_040910265.1 Collinsella aerofaciens
GTCCGGGGAAGTTCGCGAAGCCCACTTCCCCGGACAAAGTCACCCCGCCTGACAGGGCCCTCTCGACCGTCTCGTTTTGCGGGGTCTGATTCTTTTTTATGTAATGGAGTTATTGCTGCTGCGACCCCGGAGACCGTGCATCTACCTATGGTCAGCCAGGATTACATCATCGGGGCCGGGGAGGCATACTTTGTTTTGAGAAGTTCGCGAAGCCCACTTCTCAAAACAAAGTATGCCTCCCCGGCCCTCGCCCGTGAACTCTTCCGCTGAGCGAGTATTAGACGCCACGCACCGATACGGTGAAGCATGAGCTTGAAATTGGTGCTATATTCGGCTTGAGTTGTTTAATGCTAGTACGGGAGGCTGATATGGGGCTGTTCAAGAAGAAAAACCCGCAGGACGCCTTTGATCCCGATGTGTTTACCATCACGGATACTATTTTGGACCCGCCGCGGTTTACGTTTTTGCCCGCTATCTACCAAGATGCCACGCGTCGCAAGTGGGCCGTGCATCAGCGTGGTGCGCAGCCGAAGATCTTTGACTATTCGGATGTGCTGCAGTGCGAGGTGGCCGAGGCGGGTGGCCCGGAAGCCGACGAGACGCCTTCAAAACAGGAATTTGCCCAGCGTATTCTGGCAAATCCTGCCAAGGCGGCAAAAATAAACGCCGCCAAGCGTAATATGTGTCTTGGTATGGGTGTTGTTGTGGCGGTTCAGACGGGAAAAGACGAGGTTTCCAAGTTAGAGATTCCCGTTATGACCGACGAAGTCAAACGCGATTCAAACCTATATAAGTCGTATCGGAATGTCGCCGAGAAAATCAAGGCCGAGTTTGATGCCATGGGAGGGCTGGCCTAATTCTGGCGACAGACATTTTTGAATGAGGAGTCTGTGCAATGGCAGGCGAATCTTATGCAATTCCCCCCAAAGATCGTGCTGTTGAGGGAATTCTTTGGTATATCCAGCACCATCAGCTTGCCGGCGGCGATCGCCTGCCGGCCGAGCGCGTGCTGTGCGAGGTTATTGGCGTTTCGCGTACGGCGTTGCGTGCTGGCATCACGCGTCTTATTTCGTGCGGAACGCTCGAGAGCCGCCGCGGATCGGGTACGTATGTGTGTCCTCCCAAACCGCTAAATATCTTCCAGGAAACGTACAACTTTTCCGATGCCGTGCGAACTGCCGGCCTGCACCCCTCTTCTCGCTTGGTTTCCATCGAGACTGTCGAGGCGGATGAGGCGCTTGCCGACAAACTTGGGGTGGCCGTAGGCGCTCCCTTGCTCCGCATGCAGCGCGCCCGTCTCATTGAGGGCGAGCCGGCGTCGATCGAAACGGCCCATGTCAATCTGTCGCTTTGCCCGTCGCTTCCCGACCATGATTTTGAGCACGAGAGTCTCTATGACGTCTTGCTCAAAGAGGGTGGTGTGCGCGTTGAACACGGACGCGAGCACATCTCGATCTCACGCCTGAACGCCGAAGAGGCCGAGCTTCTCCAACAAGAAGAGGGAACGCCGGTGTTCTACGAAAGCACGATTGAGTTTGATAAAGACATGCGCTTTGTGGAGCATTGCAAATCGGTGATTTTGCCCACAAAGTTCCGCTTTGCCGATAACGGTGAAAAGAACGGCATGAGGAGCGTGGCAGGTGAACAATGGCTGAAACAGTAGATGCCACCCCGGTTTATATGCGCTTACGACGTCGCATTGAAGAGCGTATCGAACGCGGTATATATCCCACGGGTTCCATGATTCCGTCCGAAAAAGACCTCGCCGAGGAATTTGGTACGACACGCTTGACCATCCGGAGTGCTGTCGATGAGTTGGTTCGGCGCGGGCAGATTCGTCGCGTCCGCGGAAAGGGCGCGTTTGTGGCACAGAAAGTGCCCGTTGCCTACGAGCGAACAGGAGGCTTTCGCGAGTCGGTTCGTGCTTCGGGCGGCGAGCCGTCCGTCCGCATCCTCGCGCGTTCCAAGCGTTATGCGGGCCCTTATTACGCCAACCTGTTTGGCATTGCCGAGGACGATTTGCTGTATTCGATTCGGCGTTTGAACTGCGTCAACGGCGATCCCGTATCGATTGAGATGGCGTTCATTCCGTGCCTGCTGTTTCCCACAATCGAAAATATTGACGTGTCGGTCTTCAGTTTGTACGAGACCTATGAGATGCTGGGCCGGAAGCCGGTCATGGCGCAGGAGAAGCTCGATATCGAGGCGGTGGGTGCACGCGACGCGGGCTTGCTTGGCTTGGAACAAGGGGATCTTGTTTTGCTTTTGGAATGCGTGAGCTATGACGCGAGCGGTCAGGCTATCGAGTATGTAAAGTCCTTCAATCGTGGCGATGCGGGCGGCTACACCTATACGTACTAGCTGGGGCTTTGCATCACGCACGGTAACAGCCGGTCTGTTTGGGCAATTTGACCGACTGTATATACAACCTTACATGGCTCAAAATCGACCGTTCGCCGAAGGGGATAAATTAATCGACAAAGAGGCATCAAAAAGCCGTAACCTGTAACTGTGATTGGTATCAAATACTAATGATTTGTTACGAGGTGAGACGATGAAGATGCTCGATTACGTTCAACTCGCCCATGTGCGTATGGGAGAGAACCTCGAGCGTTCGTCTGAGCTGGTGGCGCAGCTCGTTGATATTTTCCAGTCCGGTTCTTTTGACGCGCTGCGCATCGTTGCTTCGGGTTCGTCGCGCCATGCCGCCGATTGCGCCCGCGATTACCTGCAAGATGCGCTGCAGATGCAAGTGTCCGTTGTGACGCCCGAGGTCTTCGTCGATTTTGAACACACCTATCCGCAGCATGCGCTCAACATCGCCGTCTCGCAGAGTGGTTATTCGACCAATACGATTGCGGCGCTCGATTACATGCGCGCACACGATATGGCTGCAGTTGCGCTTACGGCAAACGTCGAGGCACCCATCAAGGAGCACACTGACATCGTTCTTGACTACGGTGTGGGCGTCGAGTCGGTGGACTTTGTGACTCTGGGCGTCGAGGTTCTCGTTGAGTACCTGGTGCTCTTTGGTATTTACGGCGGTCAGGCGCGCGGAACGATTGACGCCAAGGGCGTTGCCCAGCGTCTTGACGACCTGCGCGAGGCTATCCAGGCCAATGCCGTGATGTGCAAGACCGCCGAGGCATATGTCCAAGGCCACATGCTCGAGCTTTCTGAGCACATACCCGCCATGGTCGTCGGCAACGGCCCCAACTACGGTGTTGCCGAGGAGGCGGCGCTCAAGCTGAGCGAGACCATCAAGATTCCAGCGATGCATTACGAGGGCGAGGAGTTTGTTCACGGCCCCGAAATGCAGATAACCCCAGGCTACCTAGTGTTTATCGTCGACGATCCGCAGGGGTCGGAGCGTCTTGCGAATATCGCCGATGCGCTATCGAACGTTACGACAAAAACGGTACTGCTCACGGCCCATCCCAGGGGTAAGGCTCACGAGGTTGCGGTGCCTCAGGTGGCTCCGCTGCTCAGCGCAATTCCCAACCTTGTGTTCTTCCAGACGATTGCGGCAATGATTGCCGAGCGTCTGAAGTCATGGGACGTACACCCGTATCTCGATGCCGTCTCCAAGCAAATGGAGGTCAAGGCAGAGGGCTACGAAGAGTCAGTCAATGCGCTTAAGGCCAAAGCGGCTGAGTGTTACGGAATGTAAGCGGGCTTTGATGCCCGTTGGCATGGGGGATGTGGAGACAACCCCAGAAAGGAGAGACAAATGAAGGAAACCGAGAAGATCGAGATCATGCATTTCGACCAGGAGGGCTACCTCGAGGACGGCAAGGCGCTCTACGAGACCGGCAAGAAGATGACCGCGCTCGCCGACAAGGTCGCCGACGAGGGCTACGACGCCGTGTTCCTGATGGGCGTCGGCGGCACCTGGGACGAGCTCATGCAGCTTGAGTACCTCATGAACAAGTTCGGCGACCGCGACCTCGAGGTCTACCTGATCCATGCCGCCGAGTGGAACGTCATGGGCCACAAGCGCATGACCGAGAAGTCCGTCGTGCTCACCGCCTCCGAGTCCGGCACCACCCCCGAGGTCCTCGAGGCCGTCAAGAAGATGAAGGACATGGGCGTGCGCGTCTACGCCATGACCAAGCCCGAGGGCCCCATCGGCCAGGCTGTGGGTGCCGAGAACTGCGTCGCCATGGCTTCTGACCATGGTTCGGGCGGCTGCGAGAAAGGCTACTACCTCGCCGACTGCTTCGGCCTGCGCCTGCTCAACCGCCGCGGCTGCTTCCCCAAGTTCGACCTGTTTATCGAGCAGACCAAGGACATCTGGAAGGACATGCTCGACATCCGCAAGCGCTTCGAGCCGCGCGCCGAGGAGCTCGCCAAGAAGTACGCCCTGGCCCCCTACACCATGTTCATCGGCTCCGGCGCCCTGTGGGGCGAGACCATCCTGTTCTCGATGTGCATCCTGGAGGAGATGCAGTGGAAGCGCACCCGCTACATCACCTCGGCCGACTTCTTCCACGGCACCCTCGAGCTCGTGGAGCCCGGCGTCCCGGTCTTCCTGTTCATGGGCGAGGACGAGAACCGCAAGCTCGACGAGCGCGCCCGCGCGTTCCTGACCCGCGGCGTGACCGGCGACACCGACATCAACATCATCGACACCGCCGAGTTCGCGATCCCCGGCCTTGACGACGAGTTCCGCGTCATCGTCTCCCCGTGGATTCTGACGGTGCTCGTTACCGACCGCCTGGCTCGCTACTACGAGACGGTCACCAAGCACAACCTCAAGTATCGTCGCTACTATCACCAGTTCGACTACTAAAGAAAACGGGTGCGGGAACGTGCCGGGCTATTGAGAGGAACACAGAATGAGACAGTACATCATCGCCAGCCATGCGCACTTCGCTACCGGCATCAAGGAGAGCGTCGAGCTGCTCTCGGGCGCTCGCGACAACGTCCACGATCTTTCGATGTTCGTCGATGGCCGCATGGACGTGGCCGAGGAGGCCCAAAAACTGCTGGCAGGCATGTCTGCTGACGATGATGTCGTTGTCTGCACCGACCTCTTTGGCGGCAGCGTCAACAACGAGTTCACCAAGATCGTCCAGACGCGTCCCCGCACGTACCTCGTTACCAACATGAACCTTCCTCTGCTCATCCAGCTGCTGTTCTCTGACGAGTCGGCGCCGGTTGAGGAGACGATTCGCGCCATCGTCGCTGCGGACGATACGCGCGTGAAGTTTGTCAACGATCTTTTGGTCGATGACGAGGAGGAGGAAGAGTTCTAATCCGCAGCACCTACTGACACGCCGTATGACGGCACAAGACCTTTGGGGGGTCACATTATGATTCAGCTACTTCGCGTTGACCATCGCCTGCTTCATGGCCAGGTCGCAGTTTCCTGGGTTCAGGGCCTTGGCTCCAACTGCATCTTCTGCGTGGGCGATAAGGTCGCCAACGACCCGGTGTGGAAGACGACGCTCAAGATGGGCAAGCCTGCCGGCTGCAAGCTCGTCATCAAGGATATGGCGAATGCCATCGAGGCTATCAACTCGGGCGTGACCGACAAGTACAAGATGATCATCTGCGTTGCCACTATCGCTGAGGCAAAGCAGCTTGTTGAGGGCTGCCCGCAGATTAAGTCGGTCAACCTGGGCAACACCAAGCCCAAGGACGAGAAGCGCCCCGATGCTCGTCAGGTCTCTCGTCAGATCTTCCTGACCGCAGCCGAGGAAGCCGATGTGCGCGAGATGCTGGATCGTGGCGTTGAGGTCGAGATTCGTCCTCTGGCCGACGACCCCAAGGTCGACTGCGCCAGCGTGCTCTAGGCGTTTAATTTCGAAGAGCCTGCGGGTTCTTCGTAGCGTCCTATATGGAAAGGGGGATGTATGCTTACCCAAGCAATCCTCATCGGACTTATCGCCGCATTTGGTAAGTTCGACTACCAGCTCGGTACGCTCTATGCGTTCCGCCCCATCGTCCTGTGCCCGCTCGTGGGCCTGGTGCTGGGGGACCTGCAGTCCGCTCTCGCGATCGGTGCGAGCCTGGAGCTGCTGTTCATGGGCTCGATCTCCATCGGCGCCTACGTGCCACCTGATGAGACGATCGGCGGCGTGCTCGCCTGTGCCTTCGCCATCCAGCTCGGCCAGAGCACCGAGGCAGCCATCGCGCTCGCTATGCCCATCGCCACGCTGTGCCTTGCCATCAAGAACATCCTCAACGCGGCCCTGCCGATTTTGGTTGACCGCGCCGATGTTTTCTCTGCCCAGGGCAACCTTAAGGGCGTCTATGCGATGCACTTCCTGATCGGTTCCACCGGTATCATCATGGCGTTCCTGTTGTGCTCGCTGTCGTTCTATCTGGGTGCTGACGCTATCCAGGGCGTGCTCGACTTTATCCCCGACTTTGTCCTTGCTGGCTTTGGCGTCGCGGCCAACATCCTGCCGGCCATGGGCTTCGCCATGCTCGGCCGCCTGGTGCTCACCAAGCAGCTCGTGCCCTTCTACTTCCTGGGCTTCCTGCTGTGCTCCTACGCCAACGTGCCCGTCCTCGGCGTCGCCCTGATCGCCATCATCATCGGCATCGACAAGTTCGACCTGCTGGGACTCGGCGGAGCCCAGCCCCAGCTCTCCGCGGAAGGGGATGAGGACGATGACTTCTAGTCCCGAGAACAAGATCACGCGCTCCGACCTGATCAAGAGCGCCGTCAACGTCGGCTCCCTGGGCATGGAGTTCTCCTGGACCTACTACAAGCAGATGAACATCGCCTTCTGCCTGATGGTCGCCAACATGCTCAAGAAGATCTACGCCGGCCGCCCCGACGACTACGCCGAGGCCCTGCACCGCCACTGCGCGTTCTTCAACATCACCGTCCAGTTCGCCCCGTTCGTCGGCGGCATCGCGATGGCCATGGAGGAGAAGGTCGCCCGCGGCGAGATCGAGCCGGAGAGCGTCAACGACGTCAAGGCCGCCCTCATGGGCCCGCTGTCGGGCATCGGCGACTCCATCTTCCTGTCGACGCTGCGCGTGGTCGCCGCCGCGGTGGGCATCAGCCTGTGCCAGGCCGGCAACCCCTTCGGCCCCATCGCCTTCCTGCTCATCTACAACGTCCCCGGCTTCGCGCTGCGCGTCTGGGGCGCCGTCAAGGGCTACGAGCTGGGCGTGGGCTTCCTGGACGAGGCCCAGAGGACCGGCCTCATGCAGAAGATCATGACCTGCGTGGGCATCGTGGGCGTCATGGTCGTGGGCGCCATGTGCAAGGACATGTTCTGGGCCAGCATCCCCGTGGCCATCGGCTCGGGCGACGACGCCCAGACCCTCCAGGACATCCTGGACGGCATCATGCCCGGCATGCTCGGCATGATCGCCTTCTGGCTCTACTACTGGCTGCTGTCCAAGAAGATCAACCCCATGGTGCTGATCGTGGCCACCATGGTCGTGGGCATCGTCGGCGCGTTCTTCGGCGTGCTGGCGTAAGGCTCGGCCATATCTATCTGCCCCCAAGGGAAACGGCGACCCACTGCGGTCGCCGTTTTTTATTACGAGGAGGTGCTTCGTGAATCGATCTGACAATCCACCCGACAATGGCGTGAGCGGTGCGATGTACCTATTTGGCACGGCGCTCCTGTGGAGCTTTATCGGCATCCTCGTTCACGCCAACTCACAATCGGCCCTTTTGATCGGCGCCGTCACGGCGATATTCATGGCGCTGTGTATTCTGTGCGTGGGCAGGCCAAAGCTGCGCATCAGCCGCCTGATTGTCCTTGTGGCCGTCTGCAATTTTGTAACGGGCACCACGTTTAACTTCGCCAACCAGCTCACATCGGTCAGCAACGCGATTGTCTTGCAGTACACCTCGATGATCTTTGTCATCGTGTACCAGTCGCTTGCATCGCGCACGCTGCCTTCGACGGCAAAGATCCTCTCCGTGATGGTTGCCTTTGCGGGCATGGGTCTCTTCTTTTTGGGCGACTTGAGTGCCCAGGGCATGCTCGGCAATCTGCTCGCCGTGATTTCGGGCGCCACCTTTGGGTTGTGCTTTTTCCTCAATGCGCGCCCCGATGCCTCGCCGATGGTGTCCTCGCTCATATCGTGCGGGATCTCGATGCTGCCGATTTTCTATTTCGCCGGTGATCTGGGTGCCGTCAAACCCTTTGAGTGGGGTCTCATGCTGGCGCATGGTCTATTTTGCAGCGGCCTGGCGAGCGTTCTGTATGCCAAGGGAATCGCGCGCACCAATGCGTTTGCCGCCAACCTGGTCTGCATGAGCGAGGTTGTGCTCGCGCCCTGCTGGTCGGCGCTGCTCTTTGGTGAGGTCTTTAGCTGGAACGAGCTGTTGGGTGCGGCGATCATCGTCTCGGTTATCGTGGCCAACCTGGTTTCCGATGCGTTCGGCGATGGTTTTCTCGTGGCGCTGGTCCGGCGCGGCGGCAAGAATCGGGCCTGAGGGCATACGTCTGCCGTTTACGGATAAAAACACCCCGCTGAGCGAGTGGTATTAAATAAGATGAACCTGCATACCTATAATTGGTATTAAATCATTTGTGCCTGGTATGGGTGTTAGCAGCACGCCAGGTGCGCTTCGAGCCGTGTGGCCGAAATCCCGGATTGATATCAGATGCGCGCGCGACGGGACCAGCTTAGGCTCGAGACCTTATATTTGGAGGAACTATGCTTACCCAAGCAATCCTCGTCGGCTTAGTCGGAGCCTTTGGCTGCCTCGACTACCAGCTCGGCACCCTCTACGCATTCCGCCCCATCGTCCTGTGCCCGCTCGTGGGCCTGGTGCTGGGGGATCTGCAGACTGGTCTTGCCGTAGGTGCAAGCCTGGAGCTGCTGTTCATGGGCTCGATCTCCATCGGCGCCTACGTGCCGCCTAACGAGACGGTTGGAGGCGTGCTCGCCTGCGCCTTCGCGATTCAGCTCGGCCAGGGTACGGAGACGGCCATCGCGCTCGCCATGCCCATCGCCGTCCTCTCGCTGACGATCGGCAATATCACCAACGCTCTTTTCCCGGTGTTCGTCGATATGGCGGACAAGTACGCCCTCAAGGGCAACCTCAAAGGCATTTATGCGGTGCACTGGGGCATTGGCCTTTGGGGCTGCCTGGAATACTTCCTGCTGTGCGGCGGTGCCTTCTACCTGGGCTCCGATGCCATCCAGGGTCTGCTTGACTTTATCCCGCCCTTCATCATTGATGGTTGCGGCGTCGCGGCCAACATCCTGCCGGCCATGGGCTTCGCCATGCTCGGCCGCCTGGTGCTCACCAAGCAGCTCGTGCCCTTCTACTTCCTGGGCTTCCTGCTGTGCTCCTACGCCAACGTGCCCGTCCTCGGCGTCGCCCTGATCGCCATCATCATCGGCATCGACAAGTTCGACCTGCTGGGACTCGGCGGAGCCCAGCCCCAGCTCTCCGCGGAAGGGGATGAGGACGATGACTTCTAGTCCCGAGAACAAGATCACGCGCTCCGACCTGATCAAGAGCGCCGTCAACGTCGGCTCCCTGGGCATGGAGTTCTCCTGGACCTACTACAAGCAGATGAACATCGCCTTCTGCCTGATGGTCGCCAACATGCTCAAGAAGATCTACGCCGGCCGCCCCGACGACTACGCCGAGGCCCTGCACCGCCACTGCGCGTTCTTCAACATCACCGTCCAGTTCGCCCCGTTCGTCGGCGGCATCGCGATGGCCATGGAGGAGAAGGTCGCCCGCGGCGAGATCGAGCCGGAGAGCGTCAACGACGTCAAGGCCGCCCTCATGGGCCCGCTGTCGGGCATCGGCGACTCCATCTTCCTGTCGACGCTGCGCGTGGTCGCCGCCGCGGTGGGCATCAGCCTGTGCCAGGCCGGCAACCCCTTCGGCCCCATCGCCTTCCTGCTCATCTACAACGTCCCCGGCTTCGCGCTGCGCGTCTGGGGCGCCGTCAAGGGCTACGAGCTGGGCGTGGGCTTCCTGGACGAGGCCCAGAGGACCGGCCTCATGCAGAAGATCATGACCTGCGTGGGCATCGTGGGCGTCATGGTCGTGGGCGCCATGTGCAAGGACATGTTCTGGGCCAGCATCCCCGTGGCCATCGGCTCGGGCGACGACGCCCAGACCCTCCAGGACATCCTGGACGGCATCATGCCCGGCATGCTCGGCATGATCGCCTTCTGGCTCTACTACTGGCTGCTGTCCAAGAAGATCAACCCCATGGTGCTGATCGTGGCCACCATGGTCGTGGGCATCGTCGGCGCGTTCTTCGGCGTGCTGGCGTAAAGCCTGCAGCAACGTTTTATCGACCTTGCAAAGGGATGGAGCAGGCCTGTGCCCTCCATCCCCTTTTGTTTAAAAGGAGTTCGTATGTTCGCGAAGGATCGCGAAGCAATGCGCCTGACACCGGCAGAGGTCAGGCTGATTCTCATTGAGTCCCTGCAGTGGTGCGCCAACAACGCGGTGTACTTTTTGGGGCTTATCGGGGCTGCTACGTATGATTTGGCGGGCACCGCCTTTTTGGTCGCCGCCATCACGCTCGTGCGCAACCTCACGACCTCGGTGGGCAATATGGTGTCGGGCTCGGTTATCGATCGTTTTGGTCCGCGCCGTACGTCGTTTGTGACGTGTGCGGTCACGGCGGTGCTGTCCCTCGGCATTGGCCTGGCGCCGCTGTCCGTTCCCGGGCTGGTGTTTGCCGCATGTGTTTTGGGACTTGCCGGTGGTTTTATCAACACCTGCACGCATGCATTTCCGGGGTATCTTGAGTCGACCACCGAGGGCCGTACGCGTGTGAACGGCCTGATGGTCTTCTACAGCAACATCGCCTATACCGCGGGGCCGCTTCTTGGCGGTGCCATCGTGAGCTGCTTTGCCACGCAATCTGTCTATCTGCTTATGGCGGCAATGATGGGCGTGGCGGCCGTGCTCTCCTTGGGGTGTCACGAGTGCGTTGCTCCCGCGAAAGGGGGGAAGCCAAAAGGCGGCATCCTTGGCGGCATGGTCGAGGGTGCCCGGCTCACGTTTTGCAACCACGATCTGCGTCTCATCTTTATCTCCGGCTTTTTGGGCTTCTTTGCGTTTGGCGCGTTCGATTCGCTGGAGTCGCTGTTCTATCGCGATGTGCTCAATGTAGATATCGTCTGGCTGGGATGGCTTTCCTCGGTCGTGGGCCTTACCTCTTCGGTGGGTGCCTTCGCCCTGACCAAGCTTTCGGCTCGCCATGTTAACCTGCGCCTGTTGCTTGGGTCGCTCATGACGGTGGGCATTGGGTCCATGGTGTACGTGGGTACCGATATGCTGGGGGTGGCGATTATCGGCCAGGCGATCAATGGCTTGGCTTGGGGCTTCTTGGAGCCGCTACAGATGATCTTGATTCAGGAGCGCGCGGACATCAAGTACCTGGGACGCATTACCGGCTTTGTGCGTTTTGGCCTGATGAGTGCTGGCGTGCTGCCGTTGCTGGCTGCTCCATTTTTGGCGGAGGCCTTGGGCGTTCAGGCGGTGCTGTTTGGAGCTTCGACAATCATTGCGCTGGTAGGAACGCTGTTCTTTGTCACGCAGGGGAAGCGCCGGGAGTGCTAGATATACATCTAATTCTAATTTAATACCACTCACCCGAGAATTTCGACCGTTCACCGATGATCGGCACAGATTACAAAGTGGTATTAAAAACACGTTGGGTGTATGTCTATAATTGGTATCGAAAAGAAACGCGATGTATAGAGTCGCGTCCAAGACAGAAAGGACAAGCCATGAAGGAAACCGAGAAGATCGAGATCATGCACTTTAGCCAGGAGGGCTACGTCGAGGACGGCAAGAACGTCTACGAGACCGGCAAGAAGATGACCGCGCTCGCCGACAAGGTCGCCGACGAGGGCTACGACGCCGTGTTCCTGATGGGCGTCGGCGGCACCTGGGACGAGCTCATGCAGCTCGAGTACCTCATGAACAAGTTCGGCGACCGCGATCTGGAGGTCTACCTGATCCACGCCGCCGAGTGGAACGTTATGGGCCACAAGCGCATGACCGAGAAGTCCGTCGTGCTCACCGCCTCCGAGTCCGGCACCACCCCCGAGGTCCTCGAGGCCGTCAAAAAGATGAAGGAAAAGGGCATTCGCGTCTACGCCATGACCAAGCCCGAGGGCCCCATCGGCCAGGCTGTCGGCGCCGAGAACTGCGTCAAGATGGCCTCCGATCACGGTAACGGTGGCTGCGAGATGGGCTACTACCTCGCCGACTGCTTCGGCCTGCGCCTGCTCAACCGCCGCGGCTGCTTCCCGCAGTTCGACAAGTTCATTGAGCAGACCAAGGATGTTTGGACCCACCTGGTCGACATCCGCAAGAGCTTCGAGCCGCGCGCCGAGGAGCTCGCCAAGAAGTACGCACTGGCCCCCTACACCATGTTCATCGGCTCCGGCGCCCTGTGGGGCGAGACCATCCTCTTCTCGATGTGCATCCTCGAGGAGATGCAGTGGAAGCGCACCCGCTATATCACTTCCGCCGACTTCTTCCACGGCACGCTCGAGCTCGTGGAGCCCGGCGTTCCCGTGTTCCTGTTCATGGGCGAGGACGAGAACCGCAAGCTCGATGAGCGCGTCCGCGCCTTCCTCAACCGCGGCGTGACCGGCGACACCGATATCAACATCATCGACACCGCCGAGTTCGCCATCCCCGGCCTGGACGACGAGTTCCGCGTCATCGTGTCTCCGTGGATCCTGTCCTCGCTGATCACCGATCGACTCGCCGCCTACTACGAGACGGTCACCAAGCACAACCTCAACTACCGTCGCTACTATCACCAGTTCGACTACTAATCGACTGCTAAGCAAGAAGCACCCTGCCCGGGCGCATGCGTCCGGGCTTTTTTATGCCGAAATTCGCTAGAAAGGAGAACCGAATGAGGCAGTTTATCGTTGCATCCCATGCTCACTTCGCGTCTGGAATTGTCGAGAGCATCGGCTTGCTCTCCGGCGAGCGCGAAAACGTCCACGCGCTCTCTATGTATGTCGACGGAAACGAAGACCTGGCTAAGGAGGCCGCAGCGATTCTAGATGGCTTTGCCGCGGACGATGAGGTCGTCGTGTGCACCGACCTGTTTGGTGGCAGCGTCAACAACGAGTTCACCAAGGTTGTCCAGACGCGCCCCAACACGCATCTGGTGACCAATATGAACCTGCCGCTTCTGATCCAGCTGCTGTTCGTATCCGATTCCACCCCGATCGACGAGGCCATTCGCCAGATCGTCGAGGCGGACGACGCTAAGGTCAAGTACGTCAACGACCTGCTAGGCCAGGCCGAACTCGATGAGTTTTAATCGTTAGGGAGCACATCATGATTCAGATGATTCGCGTAGATTATCGACTGCTTCACGGCCAGGTTGCCGTGAGCTGGACCTCGGCTTTGGGTGCCGACTGCATCCTGCTGGTGAGCGACACGGTCCTCAACGACAAGCTTCGTCTGCAGGCCCTGTCCCTTGCAAAGCCGGAGGGCTGCAAGGTCGTCGTCAAAAACACCGAGGATGCCGTCAAGGCGCTCCAGAGCGGTGTGACCGACAAGTACAAGCTCTTCGTTGTTTGCGAGACGATTCAGCAGGCCGGTGTCGTCGCAAAGGCGATGGGCGTCAAGAAGATCAACCTCGGCAACGTGGCCTTTAGCGAGGATGCCCGCCAGGTCTCGACGAGCGTGTTCCTTACGCCCGAGAACGAGGCATACGTGAAGGAGCTGCTCGGCGAGGGCTATGAGCTGTTCATCCAGATGATTCCGGCGGATGCAAAGACTGACGCCGCAAAGGCCATCGGTTAGGGGCTGTCATGGTTATCAAGACAATCCTGATTTTCCTTATCGCCCTTTTGGGCTATTCCGAGTGGCTGACGGGCACGAGCTACCTCCAGCGCCCGATCGTGCTCGGACCTCTGGTCGGCCTTGTTATGGGCGATGTAGTGACCGGCACGATCATGGGCGCCACGATGGAGCTTGCCATGGTCGGCGCAATCTCGGTCGGCGCCTATAACCCGCCCGATACGATTTCCGGAACCATCCTGGGCGTATCCCTTGCCATGCAGGCCGGCGCGGACGCTTCGGCGGCACTGACCCTGGGTATTCCCATTGCCACGATCGTTCTGGCGCTCGATACGGCCCTGGGCCAGCCGGTCATGCTGCTGGTGGTGCACCGTATCGACAAGAACGTCGAGGACGGAGACACCAAGGCCATTACGCGCAACATGCTCATCGCCGGTTACGCGCAGAGCTGGTGCGGCTTGCTGATCGTTCCCCTGGCGTTCTTCTTTGGCGCTGACGCCGTCGCCAGCCTGCTCAACATCATTCCCGATTTCGTTCAGACCGGTATGGATGTCGCCGCTGCCTTCTTGCCCGCACTCGGCTTTGCCATGCTGGCTCAGATGATTATGAACAAGACCGTGGCGCCGTTCTTCTTCGCAGGCTTCTTCCTCGTTGCCTACTTTGGCATTAGCACGACGGGCGTGGCGATCTTTGCCGCGATTATTGTCGTCGCGATGACGGTTTTGGGCGACAAGAAAAAGGCGGAGCAGCCCGTGGCGGCAAACGAGGATCCTGCGATTGGGAGTGGGTTCGATGAGTTTTAAGTTTGAGTCTTCCTACGACGGGCTGATTACCCGCGAAGATCTTAAGAAGCTGTTCTGGCGCTCGATTCCCTATGAGCACTCCTGGAACTACGAGCGCATGGGCCATATTGGCTTTATGTGGGCCCTCATGCCGATCCTGCGCAAGCTCTACCCGCAAGATGCGGACTTTAAGGCCGCGCTCAAGCGCCACATGGAGCTCTATAACGTCACGCCGTATATCTCGACGCTCCCCATGTCCATTGCCGCCGCAATGGAGGAAGTCAACGCTACCGAGGACAACTTCGATACGAGCGCGATTTCCAACGTCAAGCTTGCTTTGATGGGTCCGCTTTCCGGTGTGGGCGATGCGTTCTACTGGGGTACGCTGCGAATTTTGGCCACGGGCGTCGGCACCTCGCTGGCCCTGCAGGGCTCTATTCTCGGTCCGATTTTGTTCCTGCTGGTGTTCAACGTTCCCCACTACATCATCCGCTACCTGCTGACGTTTGTGGGATACCGCTTTGGCTCGGACATGATCAGCAAGGTCCAGGAGTCGGGCATCATGGATACGATCGTCAAGATGGCCTCCATCATGGGCGCCATGGTGATCGGCGCCATGACCATGGAGATGGTCACGGTGGACATTCCGCTCATGGTTGGCGCGGGCGATGGTGCTCAGACGCTGGCAGAGCTGCTTAACGGAATCTTCCCGGGCTTTGTCACGATGGGGCTGTTTGGAATCGTCTATCTCATGCTCAAGAAGAAGATGAATCCGCTGCTCATCATGCTTGTGATTTTGCTCGCGAGCATCGCCGGCGCGTTCTTTGGAGTGCTTGGTGTTCAGTAGGGCATCCGTCATAATCAAAACAATGTAAGAGGGGGCGTCGCGCACACTGTGCTGCGGCGCCCTTTTGCCGAAAGGTGGACAAGATGGAGTATCCACAGCTTGCCGTTATGAATATCAGCCATCGTTACTATGACCTGGAGGAATTCTTTTCGTCGGCGGCGGCTTCGGGCTATACGTGCTGTGAGCTTTGGACCGGGGCGATGCATCTGTATGTGGATTGCCATGGCTATGATTCGCTCGAACAGGTGAGGGAGCTTTCGCAGCGGTATGGAGTCCGGATTGTCGGAATTTGCCCCGAGCAGAACAATCCCAAGCCGTGGAATATCGCGGCGCGCGGGGAGGAGTCGCGTGCCCGCACGCTCGCATACTTTAAGAATGTCGTG
>NZ_JBDGAW010000033.1:0-13965 GCF_040910265.1 Collinsella aerofaciens
GGTGTCCCCTCCCTTTCAAGAAAGGGAAGAGGCGGGGCATGCCCCGCCTCTTACACCACATCTCTGCGCGCTACCAGGATGCATCGACTTCCCGCCAGCATTACCTCCAGTTCGTCGCAGGCCGGACGCTCCATATGGGTATACTCTCGGGGATTCGACTCGATTCGCCCCCGCTGGGGCGTCAAAGGAGACTGCATATGCCCACTTCTTCAACCGATCCGCGCGCCGCCGCTGCCGCACTGCTGGTTCCCGGTACCACCTGCCACGGCTTTGCCGTCGAGCGCTGCGAGTCCGTGCCCGAGCTCGACTCGGACGCCTACGTGCTGCGCCACACCGCCTCAGGCGCGCGCCTGCTGTACCTGGCATGCGACGACGAGAACAAGGCCTTCGCCATTGGCTTTAAGACGCCGCCGGCCGATTCCACCGGCGTGTTCCATATTCTTGAGCACTCGGTGCTGTGTGGGTCGGCCAAGTTTCCCGTCAAGGAGCCGTTCGTCGACCTGATCAAGAGCTCCATGCAGACGTTCCTCAACGCCATGACCTACCCCGATAAGACCATCTACCCCGTCGCCACCACCAATGAGCAGGATCTGTACAACCTGATGGATGTGTACCTGGACGCGGTGTTCAACCCGGCCATCTACACCAAGCCCACCATTTTTGAGCAGGAGGGTTGGCACTACGAGCTGGACCTGCCGGAGGGCGAGGCTGGCGAGGGCGAGGCCGGCGAGGCCCGCCCCGAGGACTTGCGCGCGGGCACGCTGCGCTACAACGGCGTGGTGTTCAACGAGATGAAGGGTGCGCTATCCGATCCCATGAGCGTGCTGGACGACGCCGTCAACGCCGCGCTCTATCCCGATACCGCCTATGCGCACGAGAGCGGCGGCGACCCGCGCGCGATTCCCGCGCTCACCTACGAGCAGTTCCTGGACACGCACGCGCGCCACTACAATCCTTCCAACTCTTATATAACGCTCTACGGCGACCTGAATGTGGACCGCGCGCTGGCGTTTTTGGACGAGCGCTATCTGTCGCAGTCGAGCGCCGCGAGCCGCCGCATGGACGCCGCCGCTGCCGCCGGCGAGGATCCGTCCGCGCTGGCGCCCAATCCGCTGGACGTGCAGGCGCCCGTGACCTGCGAGTATAAGCGCGTCGAGATGGCCACCACGCCCGAGAATGCCATGGTGGGCATGGGCCTGGTGCTGGGTAACGCGCTCGACCGCAAGCGCACGATCGCGGCGGATATCCTGTTCGAGGCACTGCTGGGGTCCAACGAGGCACCGGTTAAGAAGGCTATCCTGTCCGCAGGCCTGGGCGGCAACGTGGTGAGCTACACCGCGGCCGAGAGTCTGCAGCCCTACGAGCTCATCATGCTGCAGAACGCGCAGCCCGGCGTGGCGCGCGAGCTGCGCCGCGTGTTCCAGGACGCCTGTCGCGACCTGTGCGAGCACGGCATTCCGCGCGAGCGCCTGGAGGCCATCATCAGCAGCAACGAGTACGACCTGCGCCAGCGCGACTATGGCATCGCCGACGGCGTGGCCATTGCGTGCGACGCGCTGAGCACGTGGCTCTACGATGACGGCGCCGCGACGCTGGCGCTCAAGTACGGCCCGGTGTACGAGGAGCTGCGCGGCGAGCTGGACGGCAGCTACTTTGAGGATCTGTTGCGCGAGCTGGTGCTGGAGAACGATCACATGGCGCTGGTCGAGCTGGTGCCGGCGGACGCCGCCGAGGGCGCGGAGAGCGCCGAGGCTGCGGAGCTTGCCGCCAAGCGCGACGCCATGACCGACGCCGAGCTGGCCGATGTGGTCGAGCGCACGGCCGCGCTGCGTGCCGCGCAGGAGGCCGAGGACACGCCCGAGGCCAAGGCAACGCTGCCGCGCCTGCGCGTGTCCGACATTGGCGAGGCACGCCCCGAGCCGCCGCTCGTCGTGGACACGACCGCGCCCATCCCCTGCCTGCGCCACGGCATCCCCACCAACCGCCTGGCCTACGCCATGCAGTATTTCGACCTGAGCTGCGTCTCGTTTGAGGACCTGCCCTACGTGACGCTGCTCTGCCGCCTGCTTAAGCAGCTGCCCACGCGCGAGCACTCGGCCGAGGAACTCGACAACCTGCTCGCCGGCAAGCTGGGCTTTTTGAGCTTTACGACCGAAGTCATGACGCAGCCCGACGTGGACGGCGTGCGCCCCTACCTGCTGGTGAGCGCCGGCGCCCTGTCCGAGAAGATCGATGCGCTGGCGAGCCTGCCGCGCGAGGTGTGGTCGAGCACGCTTTTGGCAGACGCCGATGCCGACCGCGTGCGCGACGTGCTCACGCAGATTCGCATTGGGCTTGAGCAGGGATTTATCAACAACGGTCACTCCGCGGCGCTGGGCCGCGCGATGAGCTACAGCTCGCCTTCGGCCGTGGTACGCGAGCAGCTCTCGGGCGTGGACTTCTACCTGTTCCTGCGCGATTTGCTCGAGCACTTTGACGAGCGCCTGGACGGGCTGCGTACCAAGCTTGCCGAGCTGGCAGAGCGTATCTTTGTGGCCGACGGCTGCATGGCGAGCTTTACCGGCAGCGATGAGGACTTTGAGGCATACTGGGCCGCCGCGGGCGACCTGGGGCTGGGCGCGGGCGACGGCGCTGGCGCTGGCCGCGCCACGCTCGTGGTGCCGGAGCCGCGCGACCGTCACGAGGCTTTTGTCATCCCCAGCGACATCTGCTTTGCGGCGCGCGCCTGTGATCCTCGTCGCCTGAACATTGACGTGACGGGCGCTTGGGCGGTGGCCGCCAACGCGCTCTCCTACGACTACCTGTGGAACGAGATTCGCGTAAAGGGCGGCGCGTATGGTTGCGGATTCCGCGCTGCCGGCGAGCGCCAGACGGCGTTCTACACCTACCGAGACCCGGCGGTCGATCCTTCGATTGAGCGCATGGAGCGCGCGGGTGCGTGGCTCGGCAGCTTTGAGCCCGACGAGGCCGCCTTCGAGGGCTTTATCGTGAGCTGCGTGAGCGGCATGGACGCGCCCGTGAAGCCATACGCGCTCACCAAGCGCCGCAACACGACCTACCTTGCCGGACTCGATCCGCACGCCCGCGAGGAGCGCCGCGCCCAGATGCTCGCCGCCACGCCCGCTGAACTGCGCTCGCTCGGCGCCGACGTGACACGCATCGCAGCCGAATCGCCCACCTGCGTCTTCGGCGACCGCGAAGTCATCGCCAAGAGCAACGCCGGCTTCAACGTAATCGACCTGTTGGCCTAACGCGCAAAGGTAGATTTTTGGGACATGCCTAAAAATCTACCTTTTCTTTTTGCCGCGGACGGGACAGGCGGTCCGACTTCGGCCTGCCCCGTCCCACCAGTTTGTCTAAATGTGTAACACCTAGACGAAGATATCGGCTCCAGATGTTACAGATCGAAACAATTCCGAATGGCGCCAGCCCTTTGTCTCAATCTGTAACAGCTAGGTTCAATTTTGCCGAGCTACTGTTACAGATCGAGACGAACCACCAAGGACGCCCACTCCCCCAGCAAAAACCACCACAAAGGTGCACTGTCCCCATTGTGATGGTTTTGATGGCTATTGGGCCGTACTACAACGCTGCGGCGATTGCTTCGGCCACAAATCTGTTAAGCGATTCACCCTTCTTTGCCGCTGCCAGCGCTGCTTGCTTATGAAGCTCGGAACCCGTTCTCACATTGAACGAACCCTTAAAAGCTCGTTCAGGCTCCTTGCCCTTCTCGGCGCAAAACTTGAGGTAATCATCGACGGCGTCGTGAAAGCACTGTTCCACTTCTGTAACCGTAGAGCCTTCAAACACAATTGCATCTCTAATGCCGGCAACCATTCCGGTTAATATGTGCTGCTCGGCATCGAACTCGACCGGGGCAAAATAGCCCTTGTAAGCCAAAACGTTACTCATGGCAACCTCCGACATCCCGTAGAAATCGAACAATGTTTCGGATGGTCCCCGCCGTCAATTCGTCAGATGGATGAGGCGCGTGCATCACAAACATCCTGCCGTCCGATGGCCTGTAAAAGCGAATGCGCGATCCGGATGTCTTGCCTTTGTTGTCCATCTCAAAGCCATACGAGGCCATTACTTTAAGAAAGTCAGCGTATCTATACGTCGGAGGACAGCCAAGCAGTTGAGCGATAAGTTTATCGGTCCGAGTCATCCCGCCCCACATCCTGCAACTATATTCTAGTTGCGAATTATATCCAATGCAAGCATGCCCACTATAGAACAAATGTACGTATAGAACAAGCGTTCGTATCACCACAAAGGAGACAGGCACCTTTGTGGTGGTTTTGGTTTGAATTCATCGCGTTTGCCCAGATAGAACCTGCCAAAATAAACCTGTCCCTTTTTGGCAGGTTTGCTAGAGGAGGCTGGGATGGATAAGACTGAGTTGCGGCGGGCGGTGATTGCCCGGCGCAATGCTATTGATTTGGATGTTCGGGCGGCAAAGTCTGCTGTTGTATGCGCGCGGCTTGTTGAGTTGTTGGGGCGCTTGGATGCCGCGGCGCTGCACACCGTTGCCGTCTATGCCGCGATGGGTTCCGAGGTCGACCCAGCCGCGTTTGCCGCTGCGGCCGCCAAACGCGGCTGGCGCGTAGCCTATCCGTGCATGCTCTCGGCAACAGACGCCATGGCTTGTGGCCAGCGCATGTGCATGCGGGCAGTCTCTGCCGGCGATGCGTCCGAGGCCCCGTTTATCGCTCATCCCACGCGGGCCTTCGCGGCTACGGACATCGACAGCAGCCGCTTTCCTATCGTGTCTGCCGAAGCACTCGACATGATCGTCGTGCCGCTCGTAGCTTTCGACCGCACCGGCGCGCGCCTGGGCTACGGCGGAGGCTGCTACGACCGCTACCTGCCCATGCTCTCGCCCGCATGCCAAATCGTCGGCATCGCCTTTGACGAACAGCGCGTCGACCACGTTCCCACCGATGCGCACGACCTGCCACTGCCCAACATCGTCAGCGCCTAAATGCCAGCGTACCTCCCGGCAGCCTAGTGCTCCTCGCCGGCGCGGGCTAGGTCGTAGGGTGTGGTCTGGTAGACGTAGTAGTTGAGCCAGTTGGTGTAGAGCAACTGAGCCTGGCTGCGCCAGACGTTGCGCGGCTCGGCGGTGGGGTCGTCACCTGGGAAGTAATGCGCCGGCACCTGGGGATTAAGCCCGCGTTTCACGTCGCGCTCGTACTCCAGGCGCAGCGTGTCGGTATCGTACTCGGGATGCCCAAAGACAAAGAAGCGACGGCTGTCGGTCGACTTGACGATGTACAGGCCCACCTCGTCAGACACGGCCACGACCTCAAGCTGCGGCTCGGCCTCCACGTCCTCGCGGCGCACATCGGTGTTGCGCGAATGCACGGCATAGAAGAGGTCATCGAAGCCGCGGACCAGCGGGCTCTGCGGCTTTACCAGATGATGCTCGAACACGCCGCTCGCCTTGGCCGGCAGGTCGTACTTCTGAATACCGTAGTGGTGATACAGGCCCGCCTGCGCGCCCCAGCAAATGTGCAGCGTGGAGTGCACATGCGTGGTGGACCAGTCCATGATCTGGCAGAGTTCGAGCCAGTAGTCGACCTCCTCGAACGGCATCTGCTCCACCGGCGCGCCCGTGATGATCAGACCGTCGTAGTGGATGTCGCGGATGTCGTCGAATGTGCGGTAGAACGTCTCCAGATGGCCGGCGCTCACGTGCGTGGCCTCGTGCGTCTTGGTACGCAGCAGGTCCACCTCCACCTGTAGCGGCGTGTTGGAGAGCTTGCGCATGATCTGCGTCTCGGTGGCGATCTTGGTGGGCATGAGGTTGAGGATGAGCACGCGCAACGGGCGGATGTCTTGGTGCAGCGCGCGGTACTCGGTCATGACAAAGATGTTCTCACTCTCGAGCTGCGCGGCGGCAGGGAGGGCGTCAGGGATGCGAATGGGCATGGATGCTCCTTACGAGTCAGTTGCAGCTATGGTACAACGAGCGGCCCTATCCGCGCGAGCACATCGCCCAGCGATGCCGCCAGCGGCCCAAATCACTCCAAAAGTAGAGATTAAGGCATGTCCCAAAAATCTACGGCGCTTTAGTCTAGCAAAGTGACGGCAGGACGCTACAATGGTTCGACGCAAAAAACTCGGCCGGAAGGATACTCGTATGTACCAGACGCGTAAGATCGGTGTGGTCGGCCAGGGCCACGTAGGAGCACATGTCGCCAACAGCCTGCTTATGCAGGGCATTGCCGACGAGCTGTACCTGTGCGATATCAACGAGGCCAAGGTGACGTCCGAGGTCCAGGACCTGCGCGACTCCCTTTCGTTTGTCCCGTACAACACCAAGATCGTCAACTGCTACGACCACTACGAGGAGCTGGCCTGTTGCGACATCATCGTCAACGCTGCCGGTAAGGTCGCGCTGGCCGCCGGCAACCGCGACGGCGAGCTGTTCTTTACCACCGACGCCGCCCGCACCTTTGCCAAGCGCATCGTCGACGCCGGCTTCGACGGCATCTTCGTGAGCATCTCCAACCCCTGCGACGTCGTGTGCACCGAGCTGTGGCACCTGACCGGCTACGATCCCAAGAAGATCATCGGCTCGGGCTGCGGTCTGGATTCCGCACGCCTGCGCACCGAGATCTCCAAGAAGGTCGGCGTGAGCCCCAAGTCCATCGACGCCTACATGATCGGCGAGCACGGCTTTAGCCAGCTGGCCGCCTTTAAGGCCGCGACCATCGCCGGCAAGAGCCTGACTGAGCTTCAGGCCGAGAACCCCGACAAGTACGCCTTCGACCACATGGAGGTCGAGGAGCTCGCGCGCAAGGGCGGCTATGTGACCTACCAGGGCAAGCAGTGCACCGAGTACGCCGTCGCCAACTCCGCCGCGCGCGTCTGCGCCGCCGTGCTGCACAACGAGCACGCCGTGCTTTCCGCCTCCACGCTCATGACCGGCCAGTATGGCGAGGAGGGCATCTTCACCTCCCTGCCGTGCGTGATCGGTGCCGAGGGCGTCGAGGAGGTCTACACACTCGACCTGTCCGAGCACGAGCTCGAGGGCTTCCACAAGAGTTGCCAGCACATCCGCGACAACATCGCCCAGCTCGACTGGTGGGATGCCGAAGCCTACGACGCAAAGTAGGGCACCGACTGCCGCAACCTTGTGAATCTAAGCGCGATCCCAAGCGGGCCGCGCCGGAAACCCCCGGCGCGGCCCGCTTTTTTGACTCATGCGGCACGCTTGCAAATTTAGGTCTAATACTTTTCCGCGAAGTGAACGACCTATTTTGGACCCCCGAAGCATCCACACTTTTTGGCGCCAAAACAGCAAGAAAAACTCGATGAAACCGCAGGAAACGGTGCCTGAAAAGCGTCGATGCTTCGAAGGTCCGTTTTTACTCGTTCACTTCGCGGAAAAGTATTAGACCTCGTTTTCCAACCGAACAAATTCGGCCGCCACAACGCAAAACGGGGCCCGCGCTCAGCGCAGACCCCGCCAAAAAAAGATAATTCCCGTTACTTAGTACTGCTCGACGCCCATGTAGCGGCGGAACTCGGGGCTGTGGTCGAAGACCTTGCCGCGGGCGGCGCGCAGCTCGCAGCTCATCGCATAGAAGAAGATCGGCTCTAGGAACGAACGCACGCTGGCAGGTACCTCGCCCACGCCGTACTCGAGCGCGTCGAGCACCATGATCGTGTCGGTGTGCGTGTTGAGGAACGCAAGCGCGCGCTCCTCCATGGGGCGGCACTCGCCCGCGCCGAGCTGCACAAAGTAGAACACGCCGGGCTCGGTGGCCTCGAAGGGGCCGTGGAAGTACTCGCCGGAGTGGATGTAGCAGCAGTGCTGCCACTGCATCTCCATAAGCGAGCAGATGGCCATGGCGTAGGTCTGGCTAAAGTTGGGGCCGGAACCCAGGATGTAGAAGAACTTGTGCTGCTGGCAGAGCTCGGCAAAGCGGGCGCCCAGCTCGGCGTTGACCTTCTCGCGGGCGGCAGGCAGCAGCGCGTCCATCTGCTTAAGACCCTCGTACATGTCAGCGAGCGCCTCGTAGCCCTCCTGCTGGTCGAGCAGCTCGGCGGCGATCAGAGCGCCGATACCCTGCGGGACCTCGGACTGCGGCACGCCCTCGCCCCACGGATAGACCCAGGTGGTCCACTTGCCGCTATCGATCTTGGAGCCCTCGCAGTCGGTCATGGCAACGACCTCGGCACCGGCAGCCAGCGCCATCTCGCAGCCGTCGACGACCTCCTGCGTGTTGCCGCTGTGGCTGCAGGCGATGACGAGCGACTTCTCGCCGAGGCTCTTGGGGGCCATCAGGCAGAACTCGCGCGCAGTATAGACCGTGGAGGTAAACGTGGTGGCCTCGCGCTTGAGCAGCTCGTTGGCCGGCATCAGGTCGATCATCGAACCGCCGCAGGCAATCCAAAAGACGTTCTCGATCTTGCCCTTGCGCTCGATGATTTCCTGAACCAGATCATGTGCGTTCATCCTGATGTTCCTCCTTGTGGGGCAGCTTTGAGCGACGGCAGCTCGTACCTGCTGTCGTTCTATGTTGTCCTATTTATAACACGTGTAACAACGCCCGTGAAGTCATCCCGGCAAATTTGTTCTATGTTGTTCTATCTGTGGACGTTAGATGTCGAAGACGTAGCGCGAGCCCACGATCTTTTGGCGTCCGAGCAGCAAGGGGCGCTCGTCCTCATCGGTAAAGTACGCCTCCATATAGAAGAGCGGCTCGCCGACCGGCACCTCCAGCAGTGGGGCCGCCTGAGCATCAGCAAGCGCAATCTCCACGGTGCAGGGGTCGGACTTGAGCGGCGCGCGACCCGAATGCTCGGCAACGAGCGCAAAGATTGAGTTATCGGTGAGGTCCTCATCGGCCAGCGTCTGCAGGTAGGGATGGTCGCCGAGCACAAAGGCGTTGTTCTCAAGCATGACAGGGATGCCGTCGGCTGTGCGCACGCGTTCGACCACGATAAGCTCGCAGCCGGGCTCCACGCCAAAGAACGCCGCATCCTCGTGCGTCGCCGCGACCACCGTGCGCGACACCAGACGCGCACCCGGCACCATGTCGTTGGCAGCACAACCCTCAGTAAAGCTCTGGACGTCACCCTTCTGGCGAATCTTGCGTTTGAGCTTGGGAGCGCACACAAAGGTACCCCTCCCCTGCTGGCGGTTGAGATACCCCGCGCGTGACAGCTCCTCGATGGCGCGGCGCACGGTGACGCGCCCCACGCCGTAGGACTTCGCGAGCTCCATCTCGGAAGGAATACGCGAGCCGGCCACGTACACGCCGCGCGCGATCTCGCCCTTTAAATCGTCCATGACCTGCTGGTACAGCGGCACGGCGGATACGTCAGTACGGTCGGTCTTGCTATCGAAAGCCATCGTTACGCTCCATCCCGCGCATGCTCGGACTCAAACTCTTCAATCGCCGCCATAAACTGCTCGCCAAAGGCGTCGGCTTTTTTCTCGCCAATGCCGTTGACCTGGATCAGCTCGTCGCGCGTCTGTGGACGCAGGCGGCACAGGCCGCGCAGGGCCTTGTCGGAAAAGACCATATACGGCGCCATCTCCAGCTCCGTCGAGATCTCCTTGCGGAGGGCGCGCAGACGCTCGAACAGCTCGGCGTCGTCGCCCACGCGCGGGCGCTGATCCAGCTCGGCCTCCTCACGCAGCAGATCGACGGCGCGGCGGGCGCGGGCCGAGGCCTTGCGCTTGGACGCGCGACGCTTAACGGTAAAGGCAAACGCCTCGTCCTCGACCTCGCCGGCACGCGGGCCCAGCCCCACGACCGGGTACTGCCCCTGCGAGGTGGCCAGATAGCCGCGGCCGCACAGCTGGCCGATGATGTCCTTGATGCGCCCGACCGATTCGCTCGACAGCTCACCGTAGCCGCGGTCCTCGTCCAGATGCATCTGGCGAATGCGCTCGGTGTTGCCGCCGTGGAGCACATCGGCGATCAGCGACTTGCCAAAGCGCATGGGTCGCGTAGCCACATAGCGCACGGCGGCGCGGGCCATATCGGTGACGTCCTCGACCTCGAACTGCGTGAGGCAATTGCTGCAGTTGCCGCAGCCCTCGGCGTCGTCTGCGGTGCCGCCCGCAGCAGCCACAACCGCATGCTCGGCCGCGGCTTCGTCGCCAAAGTAGCGCAGCATGTATTCGCGCAGGCAGCCGGTGGTATTGCAGTAGCCCTCCATCTGGCTGAGCAGGCGATAACGGTTCTGGAGCGCCCACGCGCGCTGCTCGTCATCGAGCGCCTCGTCGGCAGCATCGCCGCGATCGATCAGAAAGCGGCGCATGCGAAAATCGTTACCGTTCCACAGCAAGTAACAGCTGGCCGGGTCGCCATCGCGGCCAGCGCGGCCCGCCTCTTGGTAGTATGCCTCGATGCTCTCGGGCACGTTGTTGTGAATCACGTAGCGCACGTTGGGCTTGTCGATGCCCATGCCAAAGGCGTTGGTAGCAACCATCACCTGGATGTCGTCGTCGATAAAGGCACGCTGGCTCTGGCGGCGGGCGTCGTTGCCCATGCCGGCATGATAGCGGCCTACGCGAATGCCGCTGGGGCCCAGCGCCTCGGCAAGCTCGCCTGCCAGCGCATCGACCGTCTTGCGGGTCGAGCAATACACGATGCCGCTCTCGCTCGAATGCGCGATCACGTAGTCGCGCACCCACGCGGTCTTGGCCTTATCGCCCATCTCCTCGCAACCAAAGTAGAGGTTCTTGCGATCGAAGCCCGTCACTACCGTCGCGGGATTTTGCAGGCCGAGCATCTGCTGAATGTCCGCGCGCACGCGCTCGGTCGCCGTGGCGGTAAACGCCGCCACGATCGGGCGCCGCGGCAACGAATCAATAAACTCGCGAATCTGCAAGTAAGCGGGACGGAAATCCTGGCCCCACTGGCTCACGCAGTGAGCCTCGTCAATGGCCACGAGCGGCACGCCAATGCCACCGTCCGCCGCGGCTTCCTGCGCAAAGGCTAAAAAGCGCGGCTCGAGCAGACGCTCGGGTGCCACATACATAAGCTGATAGCGGCCCTCGCGCGCCCGCTTGAGCACGGTATTTTGCTGAGCCGGCGTAAGGCTGGAGTTGAGATAGCTGGGCCGCGCACCCGCCGCGAGCAACGCACGGGTCTGGTCCTCCATAAGCGACAGCAACGGGCTCACCACAAAGGTGATGCCGGGCAGCATAAGCGCAGGCACCTGGTAGCAAATGGACTTGCCGGCGCCTGTGGGCATAACGCCGAGCGCATCGCGGCCGGCAAGAATCGCATCCACCATGCGGTCCTGCCCCGGGCGAAACGAGGTGTAGCCAAAATAGGCGCCGAGCGTGTCGAGCGCCATCTGCTGCATGCTATCGGTCATGGTTTCCTAACGTCTAAGTCATCTGCCGCCGATTATACGCCGCCACGCGGACCGCTGCCGCACGGCCGCCGCCCAGACTAGTCGTTGGGGACGTTCTTAAACGACTAGTCAAACAAGAACGTCCCCAACGACTAGTCATTTAAGAACGTCCCCAATGACTAATCTCTTGACAAACGCGGAAACGCCGTTGGTTGAGCATAAGCCAGCGAAAACGCCCCTAAGCGAGCAAGGTGACGTGAAAGAGGAGGGAAGCGTACTTCGGTACGCGACCGACGATTGAACGTCAGATTGCCGCTTAGGGGCGTTTGCAGCGTCGACTGGTCCGTCGTTCGTTAGAACGGCGGAACCAAAGGCGCAGCGTCGAGCCGTTACGCGGTTTGGTAAAACCGCGTAACTTACATCACCATAACGTAGCGCGATCCCACGTAGTACTGCTTACCCATCAGGACCGGCTCGCCATTGGGGCCGATAAAGCCGGCACGCAGGTTGAGCAGTGGATCGTGCGGAGCAATGCCCAACTCGGCCGCCTGCTCGGTATTGGCACGAACGGCCTCGACCGTGCGGTAACCAACCGAGACAATCGGCGTTCCGCCAACACGCTCGACCTCGGCAAAAATCGACTTGTCCTCAAGATCGGCCGTCAACAGCTCACGGTAGGCGTCAAACGGCACAAAGATGTTCTCCTCAAAAATGGGCTCGCCGTCGGCCGTACGCACGCGCTTGATGTGCAGCAGCAGCGCGTCCTTCTGCAGGCCAAAGAACTCCATCTCGTTTTGACGTGCCGGCACAATCTGGCGATCGACCACATGCGCGCCCGCCTTCATGTCATTATCGGCACACAGCGCGGTAAACGTCTGCAGCGTCGAAGCGTGGAACTGGCGGTTGATGTGCGGCGTGGAGACAAAGGTGCCACGGCCCTGCTGCTTAACCAAGTAGCCATCGGAGCACAGCTCCTCGACGGCGCGGCGCACCGTAATGCGGCTCACGTCGTACTGCTCGGCTAGCTCAAGCTCGGACGGAATACGCTCCTTGGGTGCATAAACACCTTTCTCGATCGCATCCTTGATTTCGTCGTAAATCTGCTGGTAAAGCGGTGCATTTTTGGGCGCAGGCATATCTAATCACTCTTATCGAAATATTGAAATAACTAATACGTATATAACGTCTAGTTTCATGTTACCTCATATTGATAAAACGATACACCCTCCCTACCAAAAAGCGACAGCTTCATTTTGGCAGGTTTTATCTGGGCAAACGAAAGTCCCTCGAAAGCAACGGGGCTTTCGTGGGGCTCATACGGAAGGGTTGCGCCGGGCCAGCAAAATGCCAAAACCCTACTTGCCGTCGTCCTGCTGCAGGCTGTCCTGCTCGCTGAGGCGCGCCTGCCTGCTGGCCATGCGTGCGGGCTTGTCGGGATCGGGAACGGCCGTGGGCATGGGCTCGTCGACATGACCGCCCCACCAGCCGCCCACAAAGTTGAGCGTGTGGAACACATTGATCACAGCGCCGGGATCAATGTCGCACACCAGCTTGATAATGTCCTGACTCTCGTAGGTCGAGACAACGGCGTGCAGTAAGTACATCTTCTCGCGGCTGTATCCGCCAATGACCTCGGCGCAGCTAATGCCATGCTGAAAATGGTCAACATAGGCGGTCATGACCTCGTCTGCCTTGCGCGTCGTGATCTGCAGCGTCACGCGGTCGTAGCGACGATAGAAGCTGTCGATGGTCTTGGTCGAAATAAACTGGAACACGATGGAGTACGCCGCCTTGTCCCAGCCAAACATAAAACCAAAGATCGCCAGGATAAAGCAGTTGAAACCAAAGATGACGCCCCAGATGGTCTTGCCCGTGTGGTTGGAGACCCATAACGCGATAAAGTCGGTGCCGCCGGTGGATGCGCCGGACTTAAGCGCGATGGCAGCGCCCAGACCCGAGACCACGCCGCCAAAAATGATAAGCATGATCTTGTCGCCCAAAAACGGAGCGAAGTGAAAGACGTTGAGAAACAGCGATGAGAGCACGACCTGCATCATCGAGAAGATGACGAAGCGCTTGCTAATGCCGCTCCAACATAGGAGCGCCACGGGGATGTTGAGCGCGAGCATACCGAGCGAGATGTCAATATGAACGCCGCCGAGCGAGGTAACGCGATCGAGCAGGACCGCGACGCCGGTAAGACCGCTCGGAAGCAGGTCGGCGGGTTGAATGAACGCCTGGATCAGGAATGTCTGGAGAACGGCGGAAATTGTGACCGCCACGGCGGTAATAGCGCGGCGGACGATGGTGAGACGGCCGAGCATGAGCACGCGGTCCGTGAGCTGATCGATGGCGTTCGCCACGTAGGCTCCTTTCGAAGGCAGATGTGGTTGTGGGGCATGCCCGCGATTGTAGCATGGAGCGTACGGGGGCGCTTCAATTCACCCTCCCTCGACAACCAAAGCGGGACCAGCAACCCCCACGACCAAAGGCCCAAATTACAAGTGAGTAGACTTTTTACGATCTGCCGAGCACACCCAAAACCGCCACCCCTGTGACCTGCACTGATAATTGTTCTCGGGGGAAGCGGGCACTGCGGGGCGCGGCAACGGCGCGCGATTTCCGCGTCGCAGC
>NZ_JBDGAW010000034.1:0-1748 GCF_040910265.1 Collinsella aerofaciens
GAGCGCTCAGTCCCGCGGGCCGCGAGGTGCGGTTCCGGAAGAGCTCGGGCGATTAGTGCGGCTCGGCTGAGGACGTCGCCGCCCTTGCACCTGCCGTCTATCGACCAGGTAGTCTACCTGGGCCCTTACCGGAAGGAGAACTAATCCCTGGAACGGCTTCCCGCTTAGATGCCTTCAGCGGTTATCCGCGCCGCACGCGGCTACCCGGCCGTGCCGTTGGTCGACAACCGGTTCACCGGAGGTGCGTCCACCCCGGTCCTCTCGTACTGGGGGCAGCCTCCATCGATTCTCCTGCGCCCACGGAGGATAGGGACCGAACTGTCTCACGACGTTCTGAACCCAGCTCGCGTACCGCTTTAAACGGCGAACAGCCGTACCCTTGGGACCTGCTCCAGCCCCAGGATGCGATGAGCCGACATCGAGGTGCCAAACCTTGCCGTCGATGTGGACTCTTGGGCAAGATCAGCCTGTTATCCCCGGAGTACCTTTTATCCGTTGAGCGACGGCCCACCCACTCGGGGCCGCCGGATCACTAGAGCCTGCTTTCGCACCTGCTCGGCTTGTGGGCCTCGCAGTCAAGCCCGCTTGTACTCTTGCATTCAAAAGGACGGTTGCCGACCGTCCCGAGCGGACCTTCGCGCGCCTCCGTTACCCTTTAGGAGGCGACCGCCCCAGTCAAACTGCCCGCCTGGCACGGTCCCCGAGCCGGTTGACGGCCTCGGGTTAGGACGCCGGTCGCGCGAGGGCAGTATTCCAAGGGCGGCTCCCCGGGGGCTGGCGCCTCCGGATCTGTGCCTCCTGCCTATCCTCTACACGCGGGACCAGCGGCCAATGCCAAGCTGCAGTGAAGGTTCACGGGGTCTTTCCGTCCTTCCGCGGGTAAGTCGCATCTTCACGACCAGTGCAATTTCACCGGGTCCATGGTCGAGACAGCGCCCAAGTCGTTGCGCCTTTCGTGCAGGTCGGAACTTACCCGACAAGGAATTTCGCTACCTTAGGACCGTTATAGTTACGGCCGCCGTTTACCGGGGCTTGGCTTCGGGGCTTCGCGCGATGCGCTAACTCCTCCGCGTGACCTTCCGGCACCGGGCAGGCGTCAGACCCTATACGTCGCCTTGCGGCTTCTGCAGAGTCCTGTGTTTTTGGTAAACAGTCGCTTGGGCCTCTCCACTGCGGCCCGCCTCCGCTCCCCGGGCGAGCCGGTTCACGTACGCGCGGGCACCCCTTCTCCCGAAGTTACGGGGCCATTGTGCCGAGTTCCTTGACCATGGTTGACCCGATCGCCTCGGTATGTTCTACCCACCCACCTGTGTCGGTTTGCGGTACGGGCGCGCACGCGCCTGCCTAGGGGTTTTTCTAGGGACCTCGGGCTCACTCGCTTCGCTTGATCGCTTCGTCCGGAGCCTCGCCCTTCTGCGGACCGGATTTCCCTGGTCCGCGGGCCGCGCTCCATCACGGGGACGTCCAGAACCCCGCCGAGCCACCCCCATCCGTCGCCCCGTCGGTCGTAGCGCCGCGTGCGCGGTGCAGGAATGTCTGCCTGCTGCGCGTCGGCTACGCCTCCCGGCCTCGCCTTAGCCCCCGACTGACCCTGGGAGGATTAGCCTTGCCCAGGAAACCTCGGGTTCACGGCGGACGAGTTACTCTCTCGTCTCTCGCTACTCATGCCAGCATTCTCACTCCCATGCGCTCCACCGCCGGTCGCCCGGCGGCTTCACCGCCCATGGGAAGCTCCCCTACCGATTCTA
>NZ_JBDGAW010000034.1:1847-3339 GCF_040910265.1 Collinsella aerofaciens
AAAATCCCGCCGCTTCGGTGTCCAGCTTAGCCCCGTGTATTGTCGGCGCATGTCCACTCGACCAGTGAGCTGTTACGCACTCTTTGAATGGATGGCTGCTTCTAAGCCAACATCCTGGTTGTCTGGGCGGACGCACATCCTTTGCCACTCGGCTGGAACTTGGGGACCTTAGCGGGCGGTCCGGGCTGTTTCCCTCTCGAGCACACAGCTTAGCCCACATGCTCTGACTGCCGCGCTCTGGGCCGCCGGCATTCGGAGTTCGGTTGGATTCGGTAGGCGGCGAAGCCCCCTCGTCCATCCGGTGCTCTACCTCCGGCGGTGAACGCGCGACGCTAGCCCTAAAGCTATTTCGGGGAGAACGAGATATCTCCGGGTTTGATTGGCCTTTCACCCCTATCCGCAGGTCATCGCCGCCGTTTTCAACCGACGTGCGTTCGGCCCTCCACGGGGTCTTACCCCCGCTTCAGCCTGCCCACGGATAGCTCACCCGGCTTCGCGTCCGCGGCGCGGGACTCAAGTCGCCCTGTTAAGGCTCGCTTTCGCTCCGGCTCCCTTTCGGTTAACCTCGCCCCGCGCCAGCGACTCGCTGGCTCATTCTACAAAAGGCACGCCGTCACAACTGAAAAGTTGCTCCGACTGCTCGTGGGCGCACGGTTTCAGGTACTGTTTCACTCCCCTCCCGGGGTGCTTTTCACCTTTCCCTCACGGTACTGGTGCGCTATCGGTCACAGGGTAGTACTCAGGCTTGGATGGTGGTCCACCCAGGTTCGGACCGGGTTTCACGTGCCCGGCCCTACTCAGGGACCGCGTCGCGCCGTCCGGTCTGGGTTCGCGTACGGGGCTGTCACCCGCTGCGGCCGGCCCTCCCATGCCGTTCCGCTCCCCAGCCGGACCTGCGCCCGGGGGCGGCAGCCCCCGGATGCGCGGCCCTGCAACCCCGTCGGCGGAACCCCTGCCGGGTATGCCCGCTCGACGGTTTGGCCATCGGTCCCCTTTCGCTCGCCGCTACTCGGGGAGTCTCGAGATTGATTTCCTCTCCTCCGGGTACTTAGATGTTTCAGTTCCCCGGGTTGTCCTCCCCCCGCCTATGCGTTCAGCGGGGGGATATGCACACTGCTGTGCATGGGTTCGCCCATTCGGAGACCCCCGGGTCGAAGGATGTGTGCTCCTCGCCGGGGATTATCGCAGCTTGCCGCGTCCTTCATCGGCTCCCTGTGCCAAGGCATCCGCCGTGCGCCCGTGGTATCTTGCGGGACCGCATCGGGCCCGCGGGATATCCACGTGTCGCTAAAGTTAATTAATCGATATCATGAATAGCGCTCGTATGTCGCAATTCGGGTATCTCATACCGCGGCACAGTCTATGTACTGTGCTCGCGATCAGATGCTCCTCACTCATTTATAAGTGAATTCTTCTTGTTTGGATCGGATGAATGATTGCTATCATTCTGTCTGATAAATCGCAGAAAAGAATCGAGTCTGGAAGATGTACG
>NZ_JBDGAW010000034.1:3434-4954 GCF_040910265.1 Collinsella aerofaciens
TATCTCCCTAGAAAGGAGGTGATCCAGCCGCACCTTCCGGTACGGCTACCTTGTTACGACTTCACCCCCCTCACCCTCCACACCTTCGGCGCCTCCCCCCTCTCGGTTGGGCCGGCGACTTCGGGTGCAGACGACTCGGGTGGTGTGACGGGCGGTGTGTACAAGGCCCGGGAACGCATTCACCGCGGCATGCTGATCCGCGATTACTAGCAACTCCGACTTCATGGGGGCGGGTTGCAGCCCCCAATCCGAACTGGGGCCGGCTTTCCGGGATCCGCTCCCCCTCGCGGGGTGGCATCCCTCTGTACCGGCCATTGTAGCACGTGTGCAGCCCAGGGCATAAGGGGCATGATGACTTGACGTCGTCCCCGCCCTCCTCCGCCTTGACGGCGGCGGTCCCGCGTGGGTTCCCGGCATCACCCGATGGCAACACGCGGCGGGGGTTGCGCTCGTTGCGGGACTTAACCCAACATCTCACGACACGAGCTGACGACAGCCATGCACCACCTGTATGGGCTCCTCTCGGCCACGGGGTCTCCCCCGCTTCACCCATATGTCAAGCCCTGGTAAGGTTCTTCGCGTTGCTTCGAATTAAGCCACATGCTCCGCTGCTTGTGCGGGCCCCCGTCAATTCCTTTGAGTTTTAGCCTTGCGGCCGTACTCCCCAGGCGGGACGCTTAATGCGTTGGCTGCGGCACGGGGGGATCGTCCCCCCACACCTAGCGTCCATCGTTTACGGCTGGGACTACCAGGGTATCTAATCCTGTTCGCTCCCCCAGCTTTCGCGCCTCAGCGTCGGTCTCGGCCCAGAGGGCCGCCTTCGCCACCGGTGTTCCACCCGATATCTGCGCATTCCACCGCTACACCGGGTGTTCCACCCTCCCCTACCGGACCCAAGCCGCGGAGGTTCCGGGGGCTTCGGGGGGTTGAGCCCCCCGCTTCGACCCCCGGCCTGCCGGGCCGCCTACGCGCGCTTTACGCCCAATGAATCCGGATAACGCTCGCCCCCTACGTATTACCGCGGCTGCTGGCACGTAGTTAGCCGGGGCTTCTTCTGCAGGTACAGTCTTGACTCTTCCCTGCTGAAAGCGGTTTACGACCCGAAGGCCTCCGTCCCGCACGCGGCGTCGCTGCGTCAGGGTTCCCCCCATTGCGCAAGATTCCCCACTGCTGCCTCCCGTAGGAGTCTGGGCCGTGTCTCAGTCCCAATCTGGCCGGTCGGTCTCTCAACCCGGCTACCCGTTGTCGGCACGGTGGGCCGTCACCCCGCCGTCTACCTGATGGGCCGCGGAGCCATCCCCTCCCGTCGGGGCTTTAGCCGGGGTGCCATGCGGCACCCCGGGGTATCCGGTATTACCCGTCCTTTCGGGCGGCTATCCCGGGGGAGGGGGCAGGTTCTCCACGTGTTACTCAGCCGTTCGCCACTCGCTTCCACCCGGAGGTGGGTGCCGTTCGACTTGCATGTGTTAGGCGCGCCGCCAGCGTTCATCCTGAGCCAGGATCGAACTCTCCGTCCAAAA
>NZ_JBDGAW010000035.1:0-4225 GCF_040910265.1 Collinsella aerofaciens
ACAATTCTTTGTAGATTTTCTTATACTTCTTGAACAAATTGGGGTTTGATTTCTTCCATTTGGCAATCACCTTATCCACCCCGTCGGAAACCCTAATTGTGTACATCATAGACTATCGAAATAAGCGTCAATATCCTCACTGCTTTTGAGGGTAACACACTTTCCGGATTTGATTTCTTCCCTTGCCTTGTCAATCCTTGCTTGCAGCTCCGGGGTTATCATCAAATCTTCACGACCAACTTTTACCAAAGCGTAAATCTCGTTTTTCCTGCGAATTAGTACCTGCTTGCCATTGTCAGCTTTGGTGAAAGACGCTGCGAGGTTGTTACGGTATTCTCTTACTGATAATGCTTCCATATCTGTTTGCTTTTAAATTCAGCACAAAGATAGCTATATTTCAATAAAATACAAACATTTTGTACACAAACGTGTACACGCCATAAAAACCCGTTTCCAATCCTACCGCCCGTTGGTTGGTTTTGCTTTGCTCTTTTTCCCTATCGTTTTTCTTTTTCCGACAGTAAATCAACCACTTAGCTCTATAAATTCCCCTTGTCTGTTATAAGCATCGTCTGTAATATGCTCTATCACTTCTTCGCAAACGCCCATAAATAAAGGGATTAGAACATGTGTTTCCCCACACTTTGGGAGTTTAGTCCCCACACTTTGGGAGTTTAAAAGTAAATTAGTCCCCACACTTTGGGAGTTTTACCCCTCTTTTTTTGTTTTAATGTGGGGATTGTGTATATTTGCAGCAAATCAATCGTTTATGAAAAAGAAACTACCTATTACCAAGAATAAAGATGTTGTTGTTTCATGGGTATATACATGGTCAAAACAGCAAGACATGTCCATACACGAACAAAGAATAGTTCTTCGCATACTGGAAGCGTGCCAAGCTGAACTAAAGGGAGTAAAACTGAAAGATTATGCAGGCACGAAACGCAAGTTTGAGCATGGACTTTGGGATGTTGATGCACAAATGCATGTATCTGACGTTATTTTTTCCGGACGTGATTACAATGAAATCATAGCCGCACTCGATTCTTTGGCAGGACGTTTTTTTACTTACGAAGATGACGAGGAATGGTGGAAGTGCGGATTTATATCTAACCCAAAATATAAAAAACGCACTGGCATTATAACCTTTCGTGTGTCTAACGACCTTTGGGATGTGTTTACCAAGTTCGCCAAGGGGTACAGAGAATTTGAGTTAAACAAGGCTCTTGCGCTACCTACTGGGTATTCCCTTAGGTTTTACATGTTAATGAGTGGGCAGGTGTACCCTTTGGATATATCCCTTGAAAACTTGAAAGACCGTCTTGGCATACCTGCGGACAAATACAAGGACAAGAACGGAAAAGACAGAATAGATCATTTTGAGGAAAGAGTTTTGAAACCAGCAAAGGCTGCGCTTGATGAGAGCTGCCCATACACTTTCAACTACGTGAAAGTGCGTGAAAACCCAAACAACAAACGTAGCAAGGTGACCGGGTTTAGGTTCTACCCGGTCTATCAACCACAGTTCAGAGATGAAGAACTGGAAGGGAAAGAATTGCAAGCAAAGGTTACAGCACGATATCAGATAGACAGCCATGTGTACGAGTACCTCCGTTATTCCTGCGGCTTCACATCGGAAGAGATAAACCGGAACAAAGAGACATTCATAACGGCACAAGAAAAGATAACCGACCTTATCGGAGAACTGGCTCTCCTAAACGGAAAATCACGAGAAAAGAACAATCCGAAAGGGTGGATTATAAACGCCCTTAAAGGGAAAATCAAGGATAAGTAACAAGATTACCCGGCTGAAACACTCCGGGTAATCTTGTCAAATCAGAGGAACGATTTCCATTTCTACACCAAGTTCTTTCATCTGCTGTTGTATTTCCTCGCTGCTTAGTTTCTCTCTCGCCAGTGCAAGCCCATGAAAGGCGTCCCAGCCTGCCGGCTTCGAAACGATACTACCGTTTAGGACGGCATGGGTGATTTCGCCGCCGGACTTCGCACCCTTGTTCAGTATGAAGAAGAACCGGGGTTCTTCGTGTTCCGTTGTTCCCATAATTCGTAAAGTTAGATGTTTATTTATTCCCCTTTTGTTCCCTTGCCTGCTCTTGGTAGTATTCATAATACTGCTTGTAGTTGTCCCGGTCTTTGGCTGCATCCGTCCAAAGATAGCACATGAAACAAGCGAACAATAGGGAGATAACAGCACAAAGGATTGAGTAGAACGAAATTCGTTTGTCCACATAACCGCCGTTTTTCATTCTGTACCCCTGCCGTTCAAAGTCCGCCAACACGTTTTTTAGGCGATTTTCGGCACTTTCAAGGCTTTTCCCGTCTATTTGTACCTTTCGGGCTGTTGCGTCCTCTATGCGCTTCGTATAGACTTCAACACGCTTTAGTTCTTGATACACCAGTTCTACCGCAAGCTGCGGGTTTACCCTTGGCGTTGTATCTTTTCTTTTCCGGGGGCTGTACTGTCCCTGCTTAACGTTGGAAGCTGCCGCTTCCGGGTGTGAGTTTGTTTCCATGAGATATGTTCATTGAGTTGCACTTCAGTTTGCTTTGTGTCCGCTCGATATGGGCGAGAGTGTAGCCTTTCCCTATCTCGCTTGCCTTATACTCCGTACCGCTTCGGGCTGTGACATAGTAGCCGTTAAGTTTCCCGGTGCTTGCCCTGGCTTCCCGGACTTTAAAACCTCTCTTACCAAGTTCTTCCTTGAATTTGGTAAAGTCAAAGCCCTGCATCTTCTTCAATACGCCGTCCATGGCTTCCTTGATTTCCGCTTTGTTGACTTTGCCAATGTCCTGCGACTGTACAAAGTTCCGTTCCTTGGCTATGGCATTGGCGGCTTCCGTTGCCTTTTTCCCTATCCAGTTGTCCCGGTACAGTTCCCCGGAAAGGGAAACCCGGTTTGCCAGTATGTGCAGGTGGGCTTGCTCTTTCTTGCTCTCCGTACCGCTGTGCCGGATGATGATGTACTGGTGGTTCGCCAACCCCATGCGCTGCATGAAGTCGTTACCAAGTTCCGCCCAGTCCGCATCCGTAAAGGTGGCGCTTTCCTCTATCGAGGGGCTGACCTCGAAACGTAGGCAGTTGTTTTTTACGTTCGGAAAATCAATGTGATACGGTTTCATTTCCTGCACCATTTCCGCACCAGTACACCCATAAAGTTCATGCCGGGCTATCTCGGTGGCTACTGCCTGCCCGTTTATCTCTTTGGCGAGGTCGTACTCCAATGCCGCCACACCATGTGATATGCTTTTCCCTTTCCCTATCATCGTGAGAGTATTTTTTTGAGCTCTGTAATTAGTGCCCGGTTCTCCTCGAACACTTCCCGGTACTGGCGACCACCGAAGTAGTTGTTCAGCCGTTGGAGCGTTCCTTTCAACTGGGCTATGTCCCGGAGAAGCTGCCGTTCCTCCTCGGTGTACCTCTCCCTTGGGCGCCCCCCAAGGGACAAACTCCGGCAGTATTCCGATACGCTTAGACTGCACCGGGCTGCCTGCTCCGCAAGTGCGTCCTTTTCAAGTTCGGTACACCGGAATGTAATCTTTTCGTTCCGTCTTAGTTCCATGCCACAAAGGTAATCTTAAAATCTTTTTGAGCAAAGCGAGAAAAGCAAGAATTGTCCGACAAGGACACTTCTTGCTATATATACACATGCCGCATGGGAATACATCCACGCCAACCGCCCAGCAAAAAGCCCCGGCGTGTTAGAAAATCCCCCACAGCCTAACAAATTCTACCCCATTTCTACCCAAGGGGATTACACGCCGCAGAAGTCATCCGGGAACATGTCTTCCAGTTCGTCCAAATCAATGGTTTCTTCTTCGGACACCTCCACCCATTCAATGTTTTCTTTCCCTCTTATCGCACATGAGTACATCTCGGCGGCGGCAAGAGAAGAGAACACCTCGTGCATAGGCTCGCCGTTCTCTAACCAGTAAACACAATATTCGACCATAACAGTTTTATCATTTATCGTTGTAATGCCCCTCTACCTCCAAGATGTAGACCTCTACCACTTCCTCGTAAATGTCATAGATTATCCGGTCATGGGCGGTAATGTGTCGAGACCATGTAATATCCCCACCGCCCCTTAACGCTTCGGGATGCCCAAGCCCAGTCTTAGGGTGCTCTAACAATTCTTTGTAGATTTTCTTATACTTCTTGAACAAATTGGGGTTTGATTTCTTCCATTTGGCAATCACCTTATCC
>NZ_JBDGAW010000036.1:0-3988 GCF_040910265.1 Collinsella aerofaciens
GCGGTGTCCCCTCCCTTTCAAGAAAGGGAAGAGGCGGGGCATGCCCCGCCTCTTACACCACATCTCTGCGCGCTACCGATAACGGGCTCGTTAACTCCAAAAATCACCGGGATAATCGATGCCTTGCCCATGGCTTTAAGCTGCTTGGAGCGCATAAACATGATCAGGATAATAGGAACGATGAACGTGCAGCCAGAACCGCCCAGACCGCCGATGAAGCTTGTAAAGTCCTGCGTGAGAGCAATTGACGGATGTCCACCTGCTTGGAAAACCTCAAGATTGGTAACGGTATTGCCGTAGAGCGCAGCATTAATCGGACTCATGACAACCGAAGCACCGTGGATACCCATAAATTGGAAAAGTGCGACCGCGCCTTCGATAAGCGCCATGCCAGGATAGGTGTCGACCGCGGAGAACAGCGGCGAGATGAGAGCGGATACCAAATTGGCGAACGGCACAGCAAGCAGCTTGCGGCTCGCAAGATCGATAAAAGCGCACGCAAGGATCGAAAACCCAAATGCAAAGATATCGCGAAAACTCTGCGCAATAGAGCCAGGGACCTCTTTGGGAAGCTTGATCGTCACATTATGGCTAATGCACACCTTATAGATATTAACGGTCAAGAATGCGGCTACGAACGCAGCGAGAAAACCCTTAGTTCCCATATAGCCGGTTTCAAAAACAGATGTATCTGCTCCGCCAATCGAGACAACATCGTTCGTCACCGATAGCAAGAGCATGCCGCACATGGCACAAACCATGCACGAGGTGGGGTTGAGAGATTTACCCGAAGGCATGCGACGGTTCATCGACATGGCAAGTGAGCTCGCCGTGGTGCCGGCCACCATAATGCCAAGAAGTCCCATGGTATATGCATAGATTTTATTGAAGAAATCCAGCACCTCAGACGGAAGCGTGATGCCTACATAGGCAGGGAGCGTCGAAAGAAGAAGGAACAGGCTCGAGAACAGCACAATTGGCATATTCGAGAGAAAGCCATCCTTAATCGCCACCAGATAAATGTTCCTCGAGATTTTGTCGAATAGAGGCTGGTGTTTTTCAAGGAATTTGACGATAGCGTCCATAACACATCCTTTCATGATTCCCGGGCACACAACGATTTATCCGGACTCAACCGTCGTCGTCCCCGTTTGTATCCACTTATGTAAGTGAATACGTTCTTGTGCGAAATGTAATATCATTTGCGCGATTTGTCATAACCAATTCTTTTTCCGCTTTGTCGATATGTCAAGAATTCAAATACTTATTCGGCGAACGGTAGTTGATTAATTTAAGGTTTTCCCAGCTAAAGGCTATTTTTTCCGAGCAATACAATAAGCTTGCAACCGTTCACCGATTGGATATAACATATTGAATATATTGTTGTAACAATATTAGAGACAATGTCACAAGCCTGTCGTTCTAGTCAAAGGAAGTAACAATGCCCAAACGATTACTGAACATGTCCGCATCCGATTTTGCCGCCACGTCACCCATGGATCTAAAGCAGGCAATTCTGGCTTCCGAGGGACGTACCATCATGGCGGAAAACGTACCCTCTTCCCAATTTCTCGGCGGCGTTACTAATGCAGAAATCGAACGTGCCGCAGGTGCCGACCTGCTTCTGTTTAACGCGCTCGATGTGTTCGATCCAGTTATTGCCGGTATTCCAGATGATCTCAATGAAAACCCGGTCACTTGGGTGAAGCGAGCATGCGGAAGGCCCATTGGCGTCAATCTGGAGCCAGTTGATAACGAGGCAGAGATGTCTGAATCCCGTACGGAAATCCCCATGGGTCGTCGCGTCTCTCCCAAGACCTTAGAAAAGGCAAACGAACTCGGATTTGATTTTATTTGCCTCACAGGCAACCCTGGAACTGGCGTCTCCAACGATGCAATCGCCCATTCGATCAAACTCTCCAAAGAGCATTTCAATGGCCTGATCATAGCCGGAAAAATGCATGGAGCAGGCGTTGCGGAACCTGTCATGACGCTCGAAATTGCGCGCAAGTTTGTTGACCTCGGCGTCGATATCCTTCTCGTACCAGCCCCCTACACCGTCCCTTGCTTCCAAGAAGCAGACCTGCGCGCCATCGTAGACTTTGTACGATCCCACAACGTAGGCAAGTCAATTGAAGAGAAGGTTCTCGTCATGGCGGCGAACGGGACGAGTCAAGACTCCTGCGACAGCGAGACCATTAAGAAAATAGGCCTTGCAGCAAAAGCAGCCGGCGCTGACCTCCAACATATCGGGGACTCCATGAACGGTATTTGCCTGCCCCAGAATATCTTCACGCTCGGACAAGCCCTTCGTGGATACAGGCATCAGATCGTCATGCTGAGCCGCTCTGTGATACGTTAAGGTTACCTTGCCCACGTTACATCCCGACTGAGGCAACCATCAGGTATAACCAACATGCAAACTGAGGCTCTAATGCTCGATACACACGAAAAACGGCCACTCTATTTACAGCTCACCGACGCGCTGCTCAAGCAGATCGTCGATGAATATCAAGCAGACGATAAACTTCCAACAGAAATGGAACTCTGCGACGAATACGCCGTAAGCAGAACAACCGTCCGACTTGCCATGAGTGAGCTGGAGCGTCGTGGAAGTATCTATCGAATCCAAGGTAAGGGGTCGTTTGTTGCACCGAAACGCGTTAGCGAGCTCAATTCACTTTTAGACTTTGACTTTGCAAGCCATTGCGATGGCGTTGATCCGGATGCCATCACCAAACATTTCGGCGGCCTCACATCAGGTCGTCCAATTTCCGTAATGATGCTCCAACAATTTGGATGTCAAAGTCGCGATGAAATTCAGCGTCTTGAATTGACCTACGAACTTGAAGGCAGCTTCATAGGCGCTGATACGTTCTTCATTTCAAAGTCGCGCGTTCCGAATAACCAGTTAGATTTTCAGGCATTTAGCAGAATCATGGACGACTTGTCCAAGTCTATCCAATCTGTTAGGGAAAGCTATAGAGCACGTCAGCTTAGCGATTCCGAAGCCAGTAATTATGGTGTTGCAAAACTTCCGGTCATCGAACTGACTCATTATGCTTACGACTCCGGAGGCAAACTAATCTCAATTGTCTGCCGCACCGTCTTAACTGGGCGAATCCCTTATCAAAACTTTATTTTCAAGTCCTAATGTTCTTTTTCTTTTGTCTCGATCTGTAACACGTAGCCGAGTTTTTAAGTCCTAACCGTTACAGATCGAGACAAACAAGGTAGACCCCGCCGAATTGTCTCAATCTGTAACACTTAGACCGGTTTTGGACGTCTAGATGTTACAGGTTGAGACGATTTGATTGTGGGGTCCTCATTTGCGCGTCATATTGCGTAGCGCTGACGCGCTGGTTTCCACAATGACAGGAGGTAAAAGTCCTCCCGCATCGCCTGTTGGCAATCCCGTAGCGTTAGCTAGCAGATGACCTGTGTGTGCTCCTCGATGGCGGCGCGGTCCTCGACCGAGATACTCGGCTCGCACACCACGGCGTCCAAACTGTCCAGGCGACAGAAGGTGTAGAAGTCGCGCTTGCCGATCTTGCTGGAGTCGGCAATCAGATAGCGCGAGTCGGCCTTGCTAAAGGCGAGCTGCTGGATGCGGCCCTCTTCCATGTTAGACGTAGACACGTCGCCGTCCAAAATGCCGTTGGCACCGATAAAGGCTGCATCGATGCCCAGCGCACGCAAGGTATCCTCGGCCGTGGGGCCCACAAAGGCGGCAGTGCGGCGGCGGTACACGCCGCCCACCAGGCACAGTTCGCAGTCTTCGCGCGCCTCGAGCAGGTTAAACACCGAAAGCGAATTGGTCACAATGCGCAGGCGAAACGCCGGCAGCATCGAGGCCATCTGCTCAACCGTGGTGCCCGTGCCCAAAAAGATGGTCGAGCCTTCCTCGATAAGCTCCACAGAACGGCGCGCAATCTGCAACTTTTCCTCGGCATGCTTCGTGCGCTTTTCGCTGTGCGAATACTCATGG
>NZ_JBDGAW010000037.1:0-3503 GCF_040910265.1 Collinsella aerofaciens
GCTCCACAGAACGGCGCGCAATCTGCAACTTTTCCTCGGCATGCTTCGTGCGCTTTTCGCTGTGCGAATACTCATGGCGCAGCATAGCGTGTGGACGGCCCTGTGCACTGCGGGCTCCGCCGTGCACGCGCTCGATCTCGCCCAGGCTCGCAAGCTCCTCAAGGTCACGGCGGATCGTCATATCCGAGACACCTAACGCATCCGAAATCTCCTTGACCGAGACCGTTCCCTGTTCCTCGAGCAGCTGCCGAACCTTATCCTGTCGCTCCGCTTTAATCACGATGAGTCCTCGCTGTTCCACGCTCACGTCAATTCAAACAATAACGAACAAATTGTATCAGACTCGCGCGCGTCAGAAATGAACGCCCGCACAGCTCTAATCATCACTTTTTTGAGAAAAATACCCCCTGCTTTAGTGGGGTGTAGTGATAATCTCGCCTGTTCGCGCTACAGTTTGTCGGAAATACCTCGATGTTAGGAACCAAATGATCACTTCCGAGCTTTTCGGCACCGCGCCGTGCGGTACCCCCGTTCATCGTTACACCCTCAACGGGCCCGAGATCTGCGTTCGCATTATGGACTATGGCGCCACCGTGTTGGGTATCGATGTGCCCGACATTCCCGGCAACGTGCGCGATGTGGTGCTGGGCTTCGATAAGCTCGAGGATTACTTTGACAACCCCGCCTGCTTTGGCGCGACCATCGGCCCCGTGGCAAACCGCACCGCGGGCGCCACGATCACCATCGACGGCACGGACTGGCATATGCCGGCCAACGAGGGCGTCAACAACCTGCACAGCGATCTTGAGCACGGCCTGCACAAGCGCGTATGGGATGTTGAGCTCGACGAGGTCCACAATGCCGTGCGCATGACCACCTCGCTTGAGGATGGCGAGCTGGGCCTGCCCGGCAACCGCACCTTTACGGCCGTGTTTACCGTGACGCGCACCGGCTGCTTCCGTATCGAATACGGCTGCGAGAGCGACCGCGCCACCTACGTGGCCATGACCAACCACACGTACTTTAACCTTGCCGGCCATAACGCCGGAATGGACTGTGAGCACTTCTTTGTTGCTAACGCTGCCCACTACCTGCCCATCAACGAGCAGAACATCCCCACCGGCGAGATCGCTCCGGTCGAAGGCACGCCGTTTGACTTCCGTGAGCTGCACCCCGTCGCGCCTGGCATGGAGGCCGACGACCCGCAGATTAAGCAAGCCCGTGGCTACGACCACTGCCTGTGCATCGATGGCTATCAGTACGGCCGTAATCTGCGCCGCGCGATGCACGTCGAGGAGATGTGGACCGGTCGTGAGCTGGACTACTACACCACCGCCCCGGGCGTGCAGCTCTACACCGGCAACTGGCTGGGCGACGAACATGCCAAGGACGATGCCAACTATGGCTGGGGCGCTGGCTTTGCCCTCGAGGCAGAGATGTACCCCGACACGCCGCACCAGCCGCTGTTCCCGCAGGGCATTGTGGGCCCGGGTCACCCCTATAGCAATGTGATCGAGTACCACTTTATGAGGCACTAAGCCCACAACGCAACATATCGCACAGCAGCGCCCGCCGGCACCACCGCCGACGGGCGTTTTTCTATCCAGTCGAACGCACGCTCGTTCGCGGCGTGGGTCGGCCTGACGCCCTCCGAGCACTCCAGCGGGAAGAGCGACAGCAGGGGCGCGATCACCAAGGCCGGCAACAAGCACCTGAGGAAGGCTCTGGTCGAGGCCGCGTGGCACTACCCGACGTGCTCCGCTCGGCCGAAGGGCCTCGCCAAGGGCCAGGACCCGGACCGGGGCGCCCGGAGCCACGCCAAGGGCGTGCGGAGGCTGGTCGAGAGGCGCGAGGCCCTGCTCGCGCGCGGGGTCCACGGCAGAGCGTCGCCACGGCGCGCGTGCTCGCCTGCTGGGTATGGGCGGTCGGCCTCATGGCCGAGGAGGCGTAGGGGGGGCGTTCCCCCGCACATAAGCCGATCACCCCGGAAGCGGTTGTATCCGAAGCCGTTGAGGCGAACCTCAGGTCCCTTTTCTGCGAGCGCCCAGGGCGCCACACGCGTGCGCAGACTGTCGGTTCGACGAAGAAGCCTCAGCCGTAGCAACGGATTGCCCGGCGAGAGATCGCCGCGGGCGGATATTAAACTGCAAAGACGAGCGTCGGAAAGACACGCCGAGGTCGCCGCGGACGGGCTGATATAGGGAGGGGGCCTGACCCCATATCGTTGGGGCCAGGCCCGATTTTGCCTCTTGACAATGTCCTGCTCATATTAAAAGGACAGTCCTTGCCAACCCGGACGGCAAACCGGCCAATCGGCAAGGGCTGTCCCCGATCGCTAGTCGTTTAAGAACATCCACGACGACCGGGTGGCAAGGAGTCTCCCCAAGCACCGGCTGGAAAGGAACGTCCCCAGTTGACGGGTCGAGGATAGGCGTGGATTTGGCGCTGATGCGGTCTCAGTCATAGAAAAATCCTCTCCGCCCACAGAGAAGCAGACAGAGAGGATGGCACCCGCTGAAATGGGTTCGAAATCAAGCGGGATGACCGCCTACTCTTGTTTGGTTCGTTCAATAACCTTTTTGAGAGCCTTTATCAACTTGTAAACGAGATAGATCACCGCAGCGGTGATTCCGACCTCAACCAGAACTATAGCCAGGAGGGAAACCTCTCCGCCAATGTTGATCTTACCCAACACGCCCATATTGAATCACGCTAGATATGTGTGCAGTCGGGAGCCATTTATTTCAGCTCCAAGAGTATAAGTCGCAGACGCCATACCGCCTACACCGGTAAAAAGAAAGCTCCACTTTGTTCGTTTGGAAGAAAAACTCTTACTGAAATTCGATAAGGCAGCACCAACGGAAGATGCCTTATGGCCCCACCATGATGTAATGTTGTAGTTCTTGATTGATATCCAGTACTCAGCATCGAGCACTCCAGTATAGAAGTAAACCTTCCAATTCCCATCAGTAGCGTTGTAGTAGCCGTCCCAAATCGGGGCAACATCAGCTTGCTCTTTCTCTATCCCAAAAACACCTGTAGAGCCATCTGGCAGCTCGATAGTACGTTCTTGTTTCGGTCCATCATTCAAATCGAAGCATGCGTCGGCGGGCGTCAAATACTCAGAAGCATTTGCGGAGGGCAATAAAATAAATCCGGTGGCGAAAAATAGGACAACCATTGCTAACAACAACTTGGGCATTTTTTTCATCATGTCCTCCTGTCACGTGTCATATGTAACGACAGCCGCGGCAATTTAATTATCGCCTGGTTCTGACAATTATTTTTCCGGCACAGCGACTAATCCGCAAAAGGCGCCATTTTGTCCGTTAGCGGTTTCTTTTTTATCAACAGACGACCAGGTTCGACAACTATGTATCGGGGGCGCTCTTAAACGGCTGGGCGTTGGGCGCGCTCTTTCGCCGCCCGGCAGAGACGATATGAGCAGGACATAAAAACATTGAGAGCCCCTGCTGCATGAAAGACCGCGGATTAGGCCGACA
>NZ_JBDGAW010000038.1:0-2870 GCF_040910265.1 Collinsella aerofaciens
GGCGCTGCTCGTCATCGACCTGATCGTGATCTTCTCGCCCAAGATTCCCGGTCTTTCCTATACGGGCGGCCTAGGTATGACGGGCTGGATCAAGATCCCCGGTATCGGTCTGACCTTCCAGCCGGTTGAGCTTGCCAAGCTCATCACCATCTTCTTCATCGCCACGCTTGGCTCGCAGTACAACGGGCGCATCGATACCGTTCGCGACTACGTTAAGCTCTGCGGCATGCTGTCCATCCCGTTTTTGGCCGTTGTCGCCATGGGCGACCTGGGCTCGGGCCTGGTCGTGCTGGTCTCGGGCGCCATCGTCATTTGCATGAGCGGTGCGCGCCGCGAATGGGTGCTGTCCACCCTGGCTCTGTTGGTGGGCTTGGTGGCGCTTATCTTGGCGCTCGACTCGGTCTTCGATTCGCTGCTCGGCCACGACGTGCTCATCAAGCAGTACCAGATGAACCGCTTGACGGTCTTTATCGACCCCGACAACGCCGATTCGGACGATGCCTACAACCTGCAGCAGTCGCTTATCGCCGTTGGCTCGGGTGGCTTTTTCGGTAAGGGCTTGGGCCATGCGACGCAGTCTGCCGGCGGCTTTCTGCCCGAGTTCCACACCGACTTTGTCTTCGCCTTCCTCTCCGAGACCTTTGGCTTTTGCGGGTCTTTTCTGCTTCTGTGCCTGTATGTGCTGCTGATCCTCTCGACGATTCGCGTCGCCTTTAAGTGCGAGTCGCTGTTCCTGCGCCTGTCGTGCGTGGGTATCGTCGGTATGTGGGCATTTCAGACCTTCGAGAATATCGGCATGTGCATTGGCATGATGCCGATTACCGGTATTCCGCTGCCGTTCATTAGCTTCGGTTCGTCGTCGATGATGATTCAGTTGCTGACGGTGGGTATCGTACAATCCATATGGCGGCATCGTTCGGGCGCCGCGTAACCGCTGGAGGGGTTTGCTATGAAGATTCCCGTGGACAAGCTTACCCGCGCTTTTAAAATGGGCGCGTCTGTTAAGAAGGACTCCGATACGCCGGTGCGCGTTTCGGTCTATCTGGATTCGTCCACCTCGCGCTTTCTGGCCGAGACGGTGCGTGACGCCTTTGTGCCGCAGACGACATCGGGCATTGTGCGCGTCGAGCGTCTGGGGGAGGAGCGAATTGCTCCAAAGACCGATACCGATGTGGTGCTGGTGCTCTCGTGTGGTTCCGACCGCTTGGAGAGTGCCGTGCAGGAGCTCGTGATCGCCGGCGCGCCCGTGTGCGTGCTTGCCGAGTCTGCTGTGGAGGTGCCGTTTATCGAGGAGTCCACGCCCATGCTCGGCGTGGTGGCGGCAACCGATAAGACGTATCTGCTCGAGACGCTTGCCCGCTGGATTCTCGATCGCACCGACAAGGAAACGGCTTTTGCGGCGAACTTTGTCTTCATGCGCATCGCGGCGGCCAATCGTATCGTCACCTCGTGCGCGCTCACCAATATGGCGACCGGTGCGCTGGCGTTTTTGCCGGGCGCCGATTATCCCGTTATGGCGCTGGCGCAGGTGGGCATGCTCTTTGAGCTCGCTGCCGTCTTTGGACGCGGCATTAAGCCTGAGCGCGGCTACGAGGTCGCTGGCGTGCTTGCCGGCGGTCTTGTGATCCGCGCGGTCACCCGCGCGCTCGTCAAACAGACGCCGCATATTGAGTTTGCCGTCAAGGCGCTCACTGCTGCCGCGGGCACCTATGGCATGGGCCGTGCGCTCGTTTCGCTTTACGAGCGCGATGTCGATTACAGCCGTGTCAACGAGGTGGTCACTGCCACGTTCTCCCGCGTTCGCGATCTGGTGACCACGGTCGCGGGCGCTACCCGTCCTATGGCGTCCTACCAAGACGCATCAGATCTCGCTGCTTAGGGGTTTTCCGTTGCGCGTTGCATACCAAGACTGTTTTCATTTAATTGAGCCGTTGCTCGCCAAGGTCGAGAAGCCGAGTCGCTATATCGATCACGAGTGGGGTACGCTTTCCAAGGCCGATGCCGACTACCGTTGCTGCCTGATCTATCCGGATGTGTACGAGGTCGGTCTGCCCAACCAGGGTATCGCCATCCTCTACAACATCCTTAACCAGGCCGAGGGCATCTCCTGCGAGCGTGGCTATGTGCCGTGGCCCGATATGGGTGACGCCATGCGCGAGGCGGGCATTCCGCTGCTCTCGCTCGAGGGTGCAGCGCCGGTCGCTTCGTTTGATATCGTCGGTCTGCATGTGCCGCACGAGATGGCGGTGACGAACTTTCTCGAGGCACTCGACCTCGCTGACATTCCACTGTTGGCGGCCGACCGAGGCGAAGACGACCCCATCATCATCGCCGGCGGCCCCTCGGTGTACAACCCCGAGCCGTATGCGGCCTTCTTCGATGTTATCCTCATCGGCGAGGGCGAGGAGTCGCTGCTCGAGACCTGCCAGCTGCATCGCCGCCTGCGTGACGAAGGAGTCCCGCGCGCGCAGATTGTCGAGCAGCTTGCATCCATTGCCGGCAACTACGTGCCGTCGCTCTATGAGGTTCGTCACGACGAGCCCTGCTCGCCGCATGGCTACACCGTGCCGCGTGAGGGCAAGGATGCGCCGACCGTGGTCTACAAGCGCGTCGTCGAGGATTTCGGCGCCACGAATCCGCTGTCGCAGTCGTGCGTGCCCTATGCGCAGCTTGTCCACGACCGCCTGTCTATCGAGATCCTGCGCGGCTGCGCCCGCGGCTGTCGTTTTTGCCAGGCTGGCATGACGTATCGTCCGGTGCGCGAGCGCTCGGCCGACCAGATCGTCTCGTCGGTGATTCAGGGTCTGGAAAAGACCGGCTATGACGAGGTGTCGCTGACCTCGCTCTCCACGACCGACCACTCCTGCATC
>NZ_JBDGAW010000039.1:0-2196 GCF_040910265.1 Collinsella aerofaciens
GCGGCTCATCCGGTTCGACCGGGCCGCGCGGCAAGGAGATATATTGCCAGACCGGAGGGGCGCCGGGGGCGGGAATCTGGGCGTACACATTTCCTACACATATAAGTACTCTCGGCTGGCTGGTTAAAAACAGAAGGGGACCTCGCTTCCGAGATCCCCTCTTTCGCCTATCTACAGCAATAGACTCTTAAATACCTTATGCCAGCAGCTTGCGACCGGACTCCTCGATCGCGTCAAGTGCTGCATCTGCCTCGGCGGCATCCGCGCCCTTAGCGAAGATGTACAGCTTGATCTTGGGCTCGGTGCCGGAAGGACGAACGATACCCTTGTTGCCACCCTCAAGATCGAACTCAATGACATTAGCCTTCGGCAGGCCGTTCACGCAGGTGTTGTAATCCACGACGGCCTCAATCTTGGAACCGGCGAGCTCCGCGGGCGGGTTCTCGCGCAGACCGGCCATGATGCCGGCCATCTTTGCCGCACCCTCAGCACCCGGATAGCTCAGCGAAATCGTCTTGTTGTGATAGTAGCCATACTTCTCGTACAGCTCGTGCATCGCATCGGCGAGGTTCTTGCCCTGGAGCTTGTAATACTGTGCCATCTGGCAAATCAGAAGCGAAGTGCTCACGGCGTCCTTGTCGCGCACGTGGTCGCCGGCCAGATAGCCGTAGCTCTCCTCGAAACCGAAGATAAAGCGGTCGACCTCGCCAGCATCGGAAAGCGAGGTAATGATGTCGCCGATGTACTTGAAGCCCGTCAGGCAGCGACGGAGCTCAAAGCCATACTCCTCGGCCAGAGCGTCAACCATGGCGGAAGAAACGATTGTAGTAACGGCAACCTTCTTAGTGAGGTCCTCGCCGCGGGCGGCACGGGTCTTGCAAATATAGTCGAGCAGCAGGACGCCCATCTCGTTACCGGTCAGCAGTAGGTAGTCATCACCATTCTTGACGGCAACGCCAACACGGTCGGCGTCGGGATCGGTCGCAAGCAGCAGATCAGGGTGAACCTGCTCGCAGAGATCGATGCCCTTCTGCATGGCCTGACGGATCTCGGGGTTAGGATACGGGCAGGTCGGGAAATCGCCGTTAGGCTCCTTCTGCTCGGGAACAACCGTGACATCGGTGATGCCAGCGCGCTCGAGCACCGTCGTGACGGGAATGAGCCCGGTGCCGTTGAGCGGAGTGTAGACGAGCTTAAGCGGTGCGCCGGCAATCTCCTCGGCAGAAAGGTTAGTCACGCCGCGGGCGAGAACGGCGTCGTAATAACGCTCGAGGCACGAGTCATCGATCCATTTAACCAGACCCTGCTCAAGAGCCTCATCGAAGTCCATGGACTTCACGCCGGTAAACGTATCGGTCTCGGCGATAGCCTTAGAAATTGCATCGGCGGCCTCGCTGGTGATCTGGCAGCCGTCGGGGCCATAGGCCTTATAGCCGTTATACGGCGCCGGGTTATGGCTAGCGGTCATGCAAATGCCACCGGAGCACTTAAGATCACGGACGGCCCAGGAGAGCGTCGGCACAGGGGAAATCTTGGGATACACGAGGGCAGTCACGCCGTTTGCTGCAAGAATGGCAGCCGTCGTCTTAACGAACAGCTCACCCTTATTGCGGCTATCGCGAGCGATGGCGACCGTCGGATGCTCGAAGGTCGCATTGAGGTAGTCAGCGAACCCCTGGGTCGCACGACCGACCGTATAGATATTCATACGGTTAGTGCCCGCACCGATAGTGCCGCGAAGACCGGCAGTACCGAAGGCGAGATCCTGGAAGAAGGCGTCAGTGATGGCGTCCTCATCACCCTGCTCCTTCATCGTGTTGAGCTCAGCGAGGAGCTCCTCGTCCTTGACATTGGCAATCCAAGTATCAAGCAGCTCATGAACATCTGCCATGTGAGTCCTTCCGTCACAATCAATAAAACGACCCGTGTAAAAACAGGACAAGCGCAGCAGTGCGCTAAAGCAAATATTAGTCCATTGAGAACAGAGAACCGGCCAAAGAACGGTGAACGTCTATATTCAGCGGTGGATGATTAAATTGATTTAATTGCATAAGGAATGTTGCCCGTAAACGCAAAAAAGGGGGAGGCCGCGAGGCCTCCCCCTTCTCAATTCAAGCGCACGGCTCGGTGCCGTCCACCGGTCAGCGGCGCCCTGGCCTCCCACGGGCTGGCCCCGCAGTACTCTCGGCGCGATGG
>NZ_JBDGAW010000040.1:0-2119 GCF_040910265.1 Collinsella aerofaciens
ATCCAGTGCATTAGACAAACACAAGGACGTACAAAACCAGCTTCTTCAGCTTCAGAAAGAACTACGTTCCATTGAAACAAAGAAGAACGTCCAAAAACTCATTTCTAAGGCTTCAGAGAAGTTTTACGGCTTGATTGGAAAAACAGTCAACGATAGGGAAAAGGATGCCTTAAAAGCCAAAGTAAAGGCTTTAGAGGGGGAAAATGAACAGCTATCCGATAGACTGGGAAAGGCTATACTTGAAAAAGAGCAAAACGGCACAAAGGCATTCAAAGCCGAGAATGACAAGGAGTATTATAGACAACAAATGGACAACGCAAGGACAACCAGTAACCGATTAAGGACGGAGAACCAAGAACTAAAGACCGAAACCAAGGAATTGAAAAAAGAACTTGGTAAGATGAAAGACTTGTTCAATTCCGAACAACTGGAGGCTTTAAGGCATCATTTCCCAAACATATCAAAAGCTATGGAAGAGGGGAAAGACCTACTCAAGCAAATCACCAGAAGCAGAGGTTTCGGTATGGGTATGTAACCCCCCCCCCCCCCCGCCCCCAAAGGGGGAGCGACCAAACGGCAGCCTCTCTCAATGGAGTGTTACACCGTTCGGATTCAGAAAACATTTTGCAGGGTTCGGAAAACGGTTGTGTGCTTATTCTAAAAAAAGTTTATGGTGTGGCGCTCGTCGGGACGGGTGGTCCCGCCCCTTGCCGCTAGGCGCTCCCCGACCGATGATTTTTAAGTGACTGATTTTGTGCTGTTTTGGGGGTATATTAAGAATAAAAGAAATAGAATAAGTTAAGTACTTGATACACAATATAGGGCATTTTCCATATTGGAAATTCTCATTTTCCAATCTAGAAAATACTGATTTCCTAATATAATACTAAACAGGAAAATAATATTTCCCTTAATATTGTTTTTATGGAAAATAATAGTTTACTTTGTGGAGAATAATATTTCCCAAAAACACATCAAAATGGAAAATAAAAAAGCAGTTAAGTTAACCGATTTTCAAAAGAACGAAGAAAATCCTTTTATGAAACAAGCTATAGAAGGTATTGAAAATCATGTTGTTAAAAAGTATAAGAGTAATAGTGGTGGCGATAAGAGAGCCGTAGTAGCTTTAGCCGACACTGAAACTGGAGAAGTGTTTAAGACTTCGTTTATCCGTCAAATAGAAGTAGATGAAGAACAATTCACTAAATTGTATCTTTCTAACTTTGCTGCATTCTTTGACCTATCACAAGCAGCTATTCGGGTTTTTGGTTACTTTATGACCTGCATGAAACCCAAAAATGATTTAATCATCTTCAATAGAAAAAAATGCCTAGAATATACCAAATACAAAACAGACAAAGCCGTTTATAAAGGACTTGCAGAACTTGTAAAAGCTGAAATCATAGCCCGAGGACCAGCCGATAATCTTTGGTTTATTAATCCTCTGATAGTATTCAATGGTGACCGAGTGACATTTGCTAAAACATACGTTCGGAAAAAGACTTTAGCTGCCCAAAAGAAAGAAGAAGCAGAGAAACGACAATTATCACTTGGCTTTGATGAACAGTAACACTCCATTGAGTGAAGCTGCCGTTTGGTCGCTCCCCCTTTGGGGGCGGGGGGGGATAGATAAAGTTCCTCTATGTAAAGTTATAATGGGGGATGAAAGGCAAGGTTCGCTAACCTTACCCCGATTGTTTATGCTTCCCAGCATTCAATCTATCCCCGTTTATGGGTTTCTCTTTCACCCTACAAAGATAACCTCATGGGGGAAAAATGTCCAAGAATATGGGGTAAAAACTATCAAGTCGGTAGAAAATAAGTATCTTTGAAGTACATTTTTAGTAGAGGTACTGGTGTGCCTAGGCGAAGCAGATAGGCAAAAATAAAGCCGCTGGAGATGTCGGATGTCCGTCAATTAACTCCAGCGGCTTGTATTTTGGTAACTCTCCCGTATCGGTCGGCTACCGTTTGGTCAGCAACAAAGGTAGTACTTTATTGTCGCAAATCCAAATGTTTTCCCCTTTATTTGTGCATTTACAGAACATTTGCTAACTTCGCACCTATGCAGTATGGTGATAGCACACTAGCACCCTAAAGGGTGCGTGTGTAAGGGGAC
>NZ_JBDGAW010000041.1:0-1946 GCF_040910265.1 Collinsella aerofaciens
GCCCTCCGCCGAGCTCTCCCGCGGCCGCGGCGGCCCGCGCTGCATGAGCATGCCCTTCTGGCGCGAGGACCTCTAAGGTCTTCTAGGACCCGTATAGGTCTTAATACATACATCTAGCTGACGTTAGATGTCTCCCATTGGGGCGGTGCGGGTTTTCGCGCCGCCCCAATCTTGTATGAGGAACGTCAACACGGTTGGATGACTGCTTTTGTAAGGAGCTTGGCCATGGACATTAAGACGATTGGCGTTGAGGAATGGCTCAACGTTTGGGAGAAGAGCGCCACGTGGGACATCGCCCAGTCGACGATCTCGTCGCTCACCATGGGCGAGCTGCGCGCGCTCGATGAGCAGGACGGCGCCACGTTCTACGAGCGCCTGGACCGCGAGAAGATGAACTACGGCTGGATCGAGGGCTCTCCGGAGTTTAAGGCCGAGGTTGCCAAGCTGTATCGTCGCGAGGTCAATCCCGATCACATTCTGCAGACCAATGGCTGCACGGGCGCTAACCTCAACGCCATCATGGCCGTGGTCGAGCCCGGCGACCATGTCATCGCCGAGTGGCCCACCTACGCGCCGCTCTACGAGATTCCGCGTACGCTCGGTGCCGAGGTCGAGTATTGGGAGCTTCGCGAGGAGCTTGGCTGGAAGCCCGATATCGAGGAGCTTAAACGCTTGGTGCGTCCCAATACCAAGCTCATCTGCATCAACAACGCATCGAACCCCATCGGTACGGTGCTCGATGCCGATATGCTCGGCCAGATTGCCGAGATCGCCCGTTCGGCTGGCGCCTATGTGCTGTGCGACGAGGTGTACCTGCCGCTTGAGAACACCAAGGCCTTTATGTCGATGGCCGACATGTACGAGAAGGCCATTGTCACCAACTCGGTGTCCAAGACCTATTCGACGCCTGCGGCCCGCGTGGGCTGGGTCGTGGCCGACGAGGAGGTGTCCAACCGCATCCGCACCTACCGCGACTACACCATGATCTGCGGCGGCGTGTTCAACGATGCCCTGGCGACCTACGTGCTCGAGCACAAGGACAAGATTCTCGAGCGCAATCGCAAGATCGTGTTTGGCAACCGCGATATCGCGCAGGCTTGGATCGATACGCAGCATCGCGTTTCCTGGACGGCCCCGCAGGGAATATCCACCTCGTTTATCCAGCTGGATATTCCCGAGGATGACGAGGAATTCTGTAAGCGCCTGTTGGCCGAGAGGGGAGTGCTGCTGGTCCCCGGTAGCCGCTTTGAGCTTCCCTGCGGCGCACGCCTGGGCTACTGCGCGAGCAAAGACGTTCTTCGCGAGGGCCTGAGGCTTTTGGGCGAGGCACTGGCGGAGTTCGATCGCTAGGATTCCGACGATCTTCGAGGGCCTTATCCAAATTGGCCGAAGATAATCGAAAACGGACCCGTTTCCCTAGGGGAAGCGGGTTCGTTTTTCTATACCGAGAAGTCAAGTTGTTACAAATGGGGCCGTAAAGCGAGCCGGTATCCGCTGGGCCTTATACTGAGCTTCCGGTGAACGGTATCAAGCGTCTGGTAAACGGTAATTTGTTTACCAGAAATGAATAGGACAAACTTTTTTCTGAATAAAAATGAAAATGGTTGAGACGCGGCATGAATCGCTGATTCTATTCATAGCTTTATTAGAAATATGCAATTTGAGGGTGGTTTAATAAAGTTAAGTTCCATTTGCTATTTGGACTGAAAACGCGTTTTAGCACGTAAATACACTTTATTATATCAAAGTGTGCCATGCGTGAAGTATATGTGTATGCCGTTCACCCCTCATATAAAACCGTTCGGGGGCGAGGTGGAAGTATGGACTGATTTTGGATATAAATATGTCGTCAGCAATAACGCCTCACACGGAGGGGCGCTAACGAATCGGCCCTGACAGGGGCCCGAAAGAAAGGTAGGAGGCCATGACGAAAGGTCTGCACGTGC
>NZ_JBDGAW010000042.1:0-1573 GCF_040910265.1 Collinsella aerofaciens
ACCTGCACTGATAATTGTTCTCGGGGGAAGCGGGCACTGCGGGGCGCGGCAACGGCGCGCGATTTCCGCGTCGCAGCGCTACCCTGATGCTGAATGCCGGGACGATGACCCACTGACCTGCTGACGCCTCTTCGGCCGTCCTCAAATCCGACCTGTCTCGCCCCGGCATCCGCGTCCCGGAGTCCTGCCATGACCTAATAGGAGCATGAGCGCGGACAATCGGACAAGCCAATTGGATTGTAGCGCTCCCGTCAGTGCAATGTCTGGGAGACCCGGGCGCGGAGCAGGCGGCAGACCGAGGGGAGCGAAAATGGAAGGCGAAACGGTCATCGCGGGCGTCGACACGCACAAGGACGTGCATGTCCTGTGCCTGCTCGACGGCCTCGGGAGGAAGATCCGGAGCGGGAGCTTCAGGGCCGACCCCGAAGGCTACGACAGGCTGGCGGAGGCGATAGGCGACCCGGGCGGCTGCCTGGTCGTCGGCGTCGAGGGCACGGCATCGTACGGGGCCGGGCTGACGAGGAGGCTCGTGGAGCTCGGGTACAACGTGGTCGAGGTGCTCAGGCCCAAGAGGGACAAGGCGAGGCCCGGCGAGGGGAAGAGCGACCCGCTGGACGCCGAGCGCGCGGCGCGCAAGGCGGCGTCCGGGAGGGGCTGCTCCGTGCCGAAGTCGCAGGACGGCTGGGTCGAGGCGGTGCGCCAGCTCTACGTCGCGCGCAGGCTGGCCGTCGCGACGTCCACGTCCTGCGTGGCCTGCGCGAAGTCGATGCTCACGACGGCCCCGGGCGCCCTGAGGGAGCGGTTCAGGGGCCGCGAGCGGCCGAAGGACCTCATGCCGCTGCTCGCGCGCGGGAGGAAGGCGGCCAGCGCGCTCGAGGAGAGCGTGCTGGCCTCGCTGCGGTCCGTCGCGGCGGTCTGGAAGGAGGCCCGCAGCCAGGTCGAATCCCTCGACGCGCGCATCCGCGCGCTGCTGGAGGCGAACGCGCCCGCGCTGCTCGGCGTCGAGGGCTGCGGCACGACGACCGCCGCCGCCCTGGTCGTGGCCGCCGGCGACAACCCCGGCAGGCTGAAGGGCGAGGCGGCGTTCTCGATGCTGTGCGGCGTCTCCCCGATCCCCGCGTCGAGCGGGAAGACGGAACGGCACAGGCTCAACCGCGGCGGCAACCGGCAGGCGAACTGGGCGCTCTACGAGATCGCGATCAAGCGCATGGCGTACGACGAGAGGACGAGGAGGTACGTGGCGAGGCGAGCCTCCGAGGGGAAGTCCCGGAGGGAGGCGATCCGCTGCCTGAAGCGCTACATAGCGCGGGAGGTGTACCGCGTGCTCATGGACCCGAACCCCGACGGCGCCGCGCCGGAGGGCCCCGAGCTCGCGAAGATGCGCAAGGCGATGCGGGTGACTCAGAAGCAGGCCGCCGCGGAGCTCGGCCTGTCCGCAGCCACACTCGGGCACTTGGAGCGGGGGAAACGGCGGTCGACGAAACTGGAGAGGAGGTATTACGAGCTCCTGTGCGAATTGAAGGGAGCGCTCCCGCAAACTGCCTCTTGACAACTTATAGGAGCGTCGGTTTTA
>NZ_JBDGAW010000043.1:0-1431 GCF_040910265.1 Collinsella aerofaciens
GCTTATCCCGATTGGTAAGGATTGTATATAGTTCGCCTTTGCTTAAAGCCGTTTCATCAATACATAAATGATAACCTATATTTTTAGGATAAAGAATAAAGTCTTCAGCATGTTCCTTCTGATTCCAATTATTGAAATCACTTAAATGTTCTTTGTATTGAGTCTGGAGTTGCTTGCCATCCATACAGTAATGTTCTGCTACACTTTGGCAACTAACCGCATGATTGTCTAAGTAACGCTTTTAAAAAAGCTCCGAACTCAGCTGTTATGCGAGTACCGGAGGCTACTAAGTTCCAATCACGACTATAAGTTTGTCCTGTTTCCGGGTCTTCCCAACGACGCCGCTTGATGCGTAGATATACAGCCTTGCCGCGAACAGGAAAGTCTTGCACTTCTATTTCCGGGAAGAAACCTTTGGAATGTAGATGTAAATGGGAATGCTCTTGAGGAATGGAAGGCTTTTCCTCAAGAAAAAAAATGAAGCAAGTCTCTTGAGAGACATGGTTAACCAGGTCAAAATAGTCAAGCAGGCCTGCAGGAAAGAACAAGCTCAACATCTCCAGTGGAGTGGCAGGGGGTTGAAGGTTCTGTTTCATGCCACAAAGATAGTGTTTTTAACTAATTCCCCCAAGTTTTCAAACTGAGCCCACCTTTTGGCTCAGTTGTAATTCTTGGGGGATTAATATTTGTTAATTTCCCTTTATGCATACACCTTTGCTAATCTATACAGAAAGAACCTCTTATCTACTACTCCACGAAATGAAGCCCTAAATGCTTTAATTTTTGCATTAAAAGCTTCCGCAGCAGCATTTGTGCTTCTGTTCACAAAGTAGTTTAATATCCGTTCGTAATGATTCTCAATGGAATTGGCAACAGTAGTGAATGTATCATAACCAAACTCCTCAATTTCATTATACCAAAGTGCCAGTTTGGCACGAGCCACATCTTTATCTGTATAGTCTGAAAATATCTTCCCTAATCGTAGTGCGTAATAGTACACGGATTTTATATCCGGGAATTGTTCAAAGAGTAGTTTGGCTCTTACCTTCTGGCTTTGCAGCCACTTGTCTGGAGCCTTAAACAGCAGGTACCGGCTTCTGGCCAACAACTGTCTGAGTGTATCTCCATTGCTAAACACTTTAGGTTCATAACTTTCCCCCTTGGCTTTAGCTTCCTTGATTTTCCTGTTCTCATCCTTCATTACTTGCCAGCGATAAGCGATCCGAAGGTCTTGTACAGCTTCATAAACCAACTTTGAGACATGGAAACGATCCACTACCTGCATAGCCCCGGGAAAACAACGTTTTGCTATTTTCTGCATACTGCCGGCCATATCAAGTGTAATTTCCTTTACTTGGTTGCGCTTATCGGCATCTATTTTGAGAAGCACATTGATAACATCCTCTGCTTTAGTTCCCTTTACAATAGCTA
>NZ_JBDGAW010000044.1:0-1164 GCF_040910265.1 Collinsella aerofaciens
GCGTAGACGCAGATCTTGCCGGGCTCGACGCACAGGGTGTTGGAGCCGTCGTTCCACTGCTCGCGGGAGGCCGCGATCGGGTCGCCGCCGCCGCAGGGGATCAGCTTGACCTGGTCGACGCCGGTGGCGTCCTCCAGGACGTGCTCGAGGGTGTCCTCGATCAGGCGGATGTTCACGTCGCCCGGGTTCTTGCCGGCGGTCAGCTCGTAGACGCGCAGGGTGCCCATGATGGCGGGGTGGATCGTGAACTTATCGACGTCGATCTGGGTGAAGACCGTGTCGAGGTGCATGAAGGCGCGCGAGACGGGGATGTCGAAGGCCAGGATGCGCTCGACCTTGGAGTCGGAGTTCCAGAAGATGTTCTGGGCCATGACGTCGATGGCCGCTGCCTGGGTGCGCTGGGAGATGCCGACGGCGAGGGTCTTCTCGTTGATGTTCAGCACGTCGCCGCCCTCGGTGTGGAACTGGCAGTCGCGGCGGAAGTACAGGGAGACGTCCTTGTAGTCGGGGTGGTACTTGAAGACGTACTTGCCGTACAGGGTCTCGCGGTTGCGGGTGACCGAGTACATGCGGTTGAGGTTGACGCCCTCGCCGACGACCGCGAACGGGTCGCGGGTGAAGTAGAGGTTGGGCATCGGGTCGATGATCAGGTCGGACTCGGACTCGGAGTTGACCAGGGAGTCGAGGGTCGTGGAGGCCGTGAGGGGCATCTCGATCTCGGACTTGGTCATGCCGGCCATGGTCTTCTTGACGAACTCGAGGTTGTCCTCGATGGAGTCCAGCTTCTCGCGGACGATCTGCGGCATGTGCTGGCCGCGGATGCCTGCCTCGGCGATGTACTGGTCGGTGAACTCGGCGCGGGCGCCGGGGACCTGGTCGAACACCTCGGCCACGAGGTTCTCGAGATAGAGGACCTCCACGCCCTGGTCCCTCAGGATCTGGGCGAAGGTGTCGTGCTCCTGCTGTGCGACCTCCAGGAACGGGACGTCGTCGAACAGGAGTCGCTCGAGCTCGTCGGGCGGCAGGTTGAGGAGCTCGTCGCCGGGACGGTGCAGGCAGACCTTCCTGAGCTTGCCGATCTCGGAAGGCACGTGCAGACCTTTCGTCATGGCCTCCTACCTTTCTTTCGGGCCCCTGTCAGGGCCGATTCGTTAGCGCCCCTCC